>NZ_CP132353.1:3600000-4200000 GCF_030758455.1 Erwinia pyri | reverse complement strand
CTGGTAGACATAGCGCGTTCCTGAAAAAAGGGAATGTGCTTGCCTGGAGTTCGGAGGAGTAAGCGCAGGGTGTGAAAACGTACGGATCCACACCGTCACTGAATGTTTACTCTTGTTCCCTTCGCAGGTACTAACCTGATCAGGTTCCGCGGATCCCGAATAAACGGTCTCAGCCCCTAAGGGCACTCCGACAAGAAGAATTTTGCCCGACTCAAGCGTCCGACAAAACGTAGGTGGTGAAAAAGTAACCTCACCTGTAGTGCCCCTTCAGCATAAAGGGGCTTTTTTAAAACTACAAGGTTTTTACAAAGTGATAACTTTTACGCCGGGCGGGCCAGCGCGCTGTCGTTAGCGGCGACTGCTTTATCCGCGCTTTTCTCCAGCGCCAGCTGGATGAATTTATCTTCCAGCGTAAAGCGGGCTTCCAGCGCTTCCCCTACTTCAGAGAGGGCGTTCTGGAATTCCAGGTAGTTATCATGGTCGATAGCGCCTTCCAGATGCGTATCGTAAATGCGCATAATGATTTCAGTATTGGCCTGCAGCGAAGGATAGATAATGGCCGCTTTAGCCAGCTGCTCGCTGCCTTCCATCTCTTCAATAAAGCGTTCGTAAACGGTGAAATGACCGGTAGAGAGATAATCGACCAGGCCCTGACAGAAATTGTCCAGTGCGTTTTCGTCGAGCGTAGTCAGCGATTCCTTGTTAGGCTTGATGCCAACCAGATGATAATAGGCAATCAGCAACTGCCTGCGGGAGCGCAGACAGAAGTCTACCAGGTCGCTGCATCCGCCAACGCGCGCGGTAAGGACTTCTAACTGGTTAAGCATGTGTGACTCCAGGTATGTAATATTTCTGTCTAGCCCCAATCCAGTAATTCAAAATTCTGCATGTTGAGGATGAGCAAATTTATGCAACGTGAGATTTCAAGCGTAGACGTTGGCTGGTGGGTTGTCAGTCATGAACATAAACTGTGGTTGCCCAAAGGTCAATTACCCTATGGCAACGCAGAAGAGAATGGGCTGGCAGGATCTACCGGATCTTTGATAGGCGAGTGGCAGGGCGATCCTGTTTATCTGATCTGTGAAAACCGGCCACAGGAGATGGGATCGTTACGCCAGATCCTCGATCAGGATGTCGGGCTTTTTCAGCTGGCGGGCAAAGGGATCCAGCTGGCGGAGTTTTATCGATCCCACAAATGGTGCGGCTACTGCGGCCATGAGATGCATCACAGCAAAACGGAAAGAGCCTGCCTTTGCCAGCATTGCCGCCAGCGTTACTACCCGCAAATTGCCCCCTGCATCATTGTCGCCATCCGCCGGGGCGAAGAAATTTTACTGGCCCAGCACACCAAACACCGTAACGGAATCTATACGGTACTGGCAGGATTTGTTGAAGTTGGCGAAACGCTGGAAGAGACCGTCGCGCGTGAAGTAATGGAAGAGAGCGGCATTAAAGTGAAGAATCTGCGCTATATCTCTTCACAACCCTGGCCATTCCCGCAGTCGTTAATGATGGCGTTTATGGCCGATTACGACAGCGGTGAGATCCAGATTGACCCGAAAGAGCTGCTGGATGCAGGCTGGTATCGATTTGATGCCCTGCCGCACTTGCCGCCAGCCGGAACGGTAGCACGTCGGCTGATTGAGGATACCGTTGCCCTCTGCCGCGCCGAGGCGGAATGAATGCTATACTGCGCGCCTGAATTTGAGAGAGCCTTTAAAGATGAGTGAACTGAAGAACGATCGTTATCTGCGCGCGCTGCTGCGCCAGCCTGTTGATGTCACACCTGTGTGGATGATGCGTCAGGCCGGTCGCTATCTGCCAGAGTACAAAGCCACCCGCGCCGTTGCCGGCGATTTTATGTCGCTTTGCAAAAATGCCGAGCTGGCCTGCGAAGTGACTCTACAACCGCTGCGGCGTTACCCGCTTGATGCGGCGATCCTGTTCTCGGATATTCTGACCATTCCTGATGCCATGGGTTTAGGTCTCTATTTTGAAGCCGGTGAAGGCCCACGCTTCTCCTCGCCAGTAACCTGTCGTGCAGATGTTGAAAAGCTGCCGGTACCGGATCCGGAGCAGGAACTGGGCTATGTGATGAACGCCGTGCGGACCATCCGCAAAAATCTCAACGGTGAAGTGCCGTTAATCGGCTTTACCGGCAGCCCCTGGACGCTGGCGACCTACATGGTCGAAGGCGGCAGCAGTAAAGCTTTCACCAAACTCAAAAAGATGATGTATGCGGAGCCGCAAACCTTGCATCTGATGCTGGATAAGCTGGCAGAGAGCGTTACGCTCTACCTCAATGCGCAGATCCGTGCTGGCGCGCAGTCGGTGATGATCTTCGATACCTGGGGCGGGGTGCTGACCGGACGCGATTATCTGGAGTTCTCTCTGCATTACATGCACAAAATTATCGATGGCCTGCAGCGTGAAAACGACGGGCGCCGCGTGCCGGTGACGATGTTCACCAAAGGCGGCGGCCAGTGGCTGGAAGCGATGGCTGCGACCGGCTGTGATGCGCTGGGGCTGGACTGGACCACCGACATCGCCGATGCGCGTCGTCGGGTGGGCGATAAAGTGGCGCTGCAGGGCAATATGGATCCTTCCATGCTTTATGCTGCACCTGCACGCATCGAACAGGAAGTGGCGACCATTCTTGAAGGTTTTGGTCAGGGCACCGGGCATGTCTTCAACCTGGGCCACGGCATCCATCAGGATGTGCCACCGGAACACGCGGGCGTATTTGTGGAGGCTGTCCACAAACTGTCACGCCCTTACCATCAGGGGTAAGTATGGATATTCAGGCATTAAAGCAGGAACAGTTAACGCGGGCGGCGGAAGTCGTTCGCGAAGATGACTTCGACGTTATGCCTCCACGCTATATTGGTGGCGCCGATGTGGGATTTGAGCAGGGGGGCGAGGTGACACGCGCCGCCCTCGTTATTCTGGAGTATCCCTCACTGAAGCTGGTAGAGCACCGGGTGGCCCGTATCGCCACCACCATGCCTTATATCCCCGGTTATCTCTCTTTCCGCGAATATCCTGCGCTGCTGGCCGCCTGGGAGCTGCTTGAGCAGCGTCCCGACCTGTTATTCGTTGACGGACAGGGAATTGCGCATCCGCGCCGCCTGGGCGTAGCCAGCCATTTTGGCATGCTGGTGGACGTGCCCACTATCGGCGTGGCCAAACGTCGTTTGTGCGGCAAGTTCGAGCCGCTGGGCGATGAGCCGGGCGAACGGCAGCCGCTGATCGACAAAGGCGAGCAGATTGGCTGGGTGCTGCGCAGCAAGAGGCGCTGTAATCCGCTGTTTATCTCTTCCGGGCATCGCGTTAGCGCAGATACAGCCCTGACGTGGGTAGAAACTTGCTTACAGGGCTACCGGCTTCCCGAGCCGACCCGCTGGGCAGATGCCGTCGCCTCTAACCGCCCCTCTTTTGTCCGACTTGGCCTGCAGGGTTAACGGTGTGAGCTTTCTGCTTTTCAGTTACACTGCTGGCCGCGCACTTATCTTTAAGAGATCCCAACATGTTACGTAATCCCATTCACCTGCGGCTTGAGAAACTGGAAAGCTGGCAGCACGTTACTTTTATGGCCTGCCTGTGTGAACGTATGTTCCCCAACTACTGGGCATTTTGCCAGCAGACCGGTTTTGGGGATGCGCAAATTTATCGCCGTATTCTTGATCTGATCTGGGAAACCCTGGTGATCAAAGATGCCAAAGTGAATTTTGATTCGCAGCTGGAAAAGTTTGAAGAAGCGATTCCGGCAGCAGAGGATTACGACCTGTATGGCGTCTATCCCGCCATTGATGCCTGCGTGGCGCTGAGCGAACTGCTGCACTCCCGTCTGAGCGGTGAAACGCTGGCGCATGCGATCGCCGTCAGCGAAGCCTCCATTACCAGCGTTGCGATGCTGGAAATGACGCAGGCTGAACGTGAAATGACCGATGAAGAGTTAAAAGAGAACCCGGCGGTAGAAGAGGAGTGGGACATCCAGTGGGAGATTTTCCGCCTGCTCAGCGCCTGCGAGGAGAGGGACCTCGACCTGATCAAAGGACTGCGATCTGACCTGCGGGAGTCGGGGATCAGTAACATCGGTATAAATTTTCAGCAATAACACGATAAAACGTGACTTCAGGCCTGATTTGTAGCGCCTTAAGGCTTCACATTCGCCCCCAGTCTGGTCTACATTTGGGGGGCTGAAAAATGTGGCTAGCGGTGCGTGAATGCAGGAGAGCGCCAAATTTGGTTTTTCCCTCGCACATGATGCTTAGCAAGCGATAAATACACTGTAAGGATAACTTATGAACAAGACTCAACTGATTGATGTAATTGCGGACAAAGCGGACCTGTCTAAGACCCAGGCTAAAGCTGCTCTGGAATCCACCCTGGCTGCGATTACTGAGTCTCTGAAAGAAGGTGATGCTGTACAACTGGTTGGTTTTGGTACCTTTAAAGTTAACCACCGTGCTGAGCGTACTGGCCGCAACCCGCAGACTGGTAAAGAAATCAAAATTGCTGCTGCAAACGTACCGGCATTTGTTTCTGGTAAAGCACTGAAAGACGCTGTTAAGTAATCGTCTGACGGTGAAAAGTTTTAAACAGGGGGGCGTAAAGCCCCTTTTGTTAAGGTTCTGGTTCTCTGCTTTTCTCTGCTTCAGCTACGCCTGCTGCGGCAAACCCGCCCGCAATGTGTGATAATCACACCCATGAAACGACACCCGTTTACCTTCTCCACCCTCGCGCTGATGCTGCTGATGCTGGCAGGATGCAGCTCACGCTCCACGCGCCCTGATTTTACCGCCAGCGGCTATCTTGCTGACCGTGGCACCGTCAGGATCTGGCGTAAAGACAACCCTAACCACTCCAGCCATCTTGTAACGGTCTATACCCCATTCACGGGAGGCAACACTGAAACCACAGATTATCTGTGGCAGCAGGAGAAGCTGATCTCGATTGAACGCCACATCAAAGGGGAGCACCCGGACGACGTGACGCTGAGGTTTGATCAGGATGGCAGCCTGAGCTTTATGCAGCGCCAGCTGGAAGGGCGACGTGAGGCGCTCTCGCCGGACGCCGTGGCGCTGTATCAGTTCGATGCGGGGCGCATGCTCAAAATCAGCGACGACCTGCTGGAGGGGCGCGTATGGCTGAAGCAGGGGCACTGGTCACCTTCGGGTACGGTAACGCTTTGCAAAGGCGGTGAGGAGAAGCCCAGCTTCGATCCTTTCTTTACTCGCTATATCACGCAGCATCAGCAGGAATCGGGCAAGCCGGTGAGCATTTCCTGGCTGGAAGCGCCTAAGGGGACGCAGCTGATTCTGGTTTCAGCCGACGATCAGTGTGCGACGGAGCCGCAAGAGGCTGATTTGTGAGTGCAGAGAAGGCGGGACAGAGGAACAGGGGCCGATACGTCGGCCCCTGGAACAATTACTTACGACCGATTGCGCGATAGCCAATATCGCTACGGCAGAAGCTCCCCTGCCATGAGATAGATTTCGCCAGGGCATACGCCTGCTTCTGCGCCGCGGCGACATCTTCACCCAGCGCCGTCACGCACAGCACGCGTCCACCGTTGGTGACGACCAAATCATCCTGCATCGTTGTCCCGGCATGGAACACTTTGCCGTCAGGCGTCGCTTCCAGCGGTAAACCGTGAATTTGATCGCCCGTGCTGTAATCGCCCGGATAGCCGCCCGCCGCCAGCACCACGCCCAGTGAAGGACGAGGATCCCAGAGTGACTCTTTGGTATTGAGCTTGCCGTCCACGGCAGCCAGGCAAAGATCCACCAGATCCGACTGCATGCGCAGCATGATCGGCTGCGTTTCAGGATCGCCAAAGCGGCAGTTGAACTCGATCACTTTCGGCTGACCGCTCTTGTCGATCATCAGGCCTGCATACAGGAAGCCAGTGTAGACATTGCCTTCAGCCGCCATGCCGCGCACGGTTGGCCAGATCACCTCATCCATGACACGCTGGTGGATTTCATCAGTGACCACCGGAGCGGGTGAGTAGGCGCCCATACCGCCGGTATTTGGACCGGTATCGGCATCGCCCACGCGCTTGTGATCCTGGCTGGTGGCCATCGGCAGCACGTTCTCGCCATCTACCATCACGATAAAGCTGGCTTCCTCACCGTCGAGGAACTCTTCCACCACGATACGGTGGCCCGCATCGCCAAAAGCGTTGCCTGCCAGCATATCCTGGATAGCCTCTTCCGCTTCCTGCAGCGTCATCGCCACAATCACACCTTTACCGGCGGCAAGGCCATCGGCCTTGATAACGATCGGCGCACCTTTACTCCGGGTGTAGGCCAGCGCCGGTTCTACTTCCGTAAAGTTCTGATATTCCGCGGTAGGAATATGGTGGCGAGCCAGGAAATCCTTGGTAAAGGCTTTCGACCCTTCCAGCTGCGCGGCAGCCTGCGTCGGCCCAAAAATTTTCAGACCGGCGGCGCGGAAGGCATCCACCACGCCGATCACCAGCGGCGCTTCCGGTCCCACTATGGTCAGGTCAATCTGCTCATTTTGCGCAAAGTTAAGCAAAGCAGGGATATCGGTCGCGCTGATGTTCACGTTCTGCAGGGCAGGCTCAAGCGCGGTGCCTGCATTGCCTGGCGCCACGAAAACGGTCTCCGCCAGCGGTGAAAGAGAGGCTTTCCAGGCCAGCGCGTGTTCACGTCCGCCATTACCAATCACTAAAATTTTCATCGTTCTCTCTGCTCCGGAATTAATGGCGGAAATGACGCATGTCGGTAAAGATCATCGCAATGCCGTGTTCGTCGGCAGCGGCAATCACTTCTTCATCACGGATTGAACCGCCGGGCTGGATAACGCAGCTCACGCCAACGGCAGCAGCAGCGTCAATACCGTCACGGAACGGGAAGAAAGCATCAGACGCCATGGCGGAGCCTTTCACTTCCAGTCCTTCGTCGCTCGCTTTGATGCCCGCAATTTTGGCCGAGTAGACGCGGCTCATCTGGCCTGCGCCTATGCCGATTGTCATATTGTCGCGCGCATAGACAATGGCGTTAGACTTAACAAACTTGGCCACCTTCCAGCAGAACAGAGCATCACGCAGCTCCTGCTCAGTCGGCTGACGTTTGCTGACCACGCGCAGCTGGCTCTCTGCCACCATGCCGAGGTCGCGATCCTGTACCAGCAGACCTCCATTCACGCGTTTGAAATCCAGGCCCGCCTGACGCTGCTGCCACTGGCCACAGGTCAGCACGCGGACGTTCTGTTTCGCTGCGGTAATTTTCAGTGCGGCAGCGCTTGCGGATGGGGCGATGATCACTTCCACAAACTGGCGGCTGATAATGGCCTGAGCGGTAGCTTCATCCAGCTCGCGGTTAAAGGCGATGATGCCGCCAAACGCAGAGGTAGGATCGGTTTTGTATGCGCGCTCGTAGGCATCCAGAATTGAGCTGCCCACTGCCACACCACACGGGTTAGCATGCTTGACGATCACGCAGGCTGCATCGGTAAACTCTTTTACGCACTCCAGTGCCGCGTCGGTGTCGGCGATATTGTTATAGGAGAGGGCTTTCCCCTGAACCTGCTGCGCGGTAGCGACAGAAGCTTCCGTCACGTTCTCTTCTATATAGAAGGCAGCATCCTGATGGCTGTTCTCACCGTAACGCATATCCTGCTTCTTGATGAAGTTCAGATTCAGCGTGCGTGGGAAGCGGCCGGAAGGTTCACCCGTTTCGCCATGGTAGGCAGGAACCAGGCTACCGAAGTAGTTGGCAATCATGCTGTCGTAAGCGGCGGTGTGCTCGAAAGCTTTAATGGCCAGGTCGAAACGGGTTTCCAGCGTCAGCGAATTATTGTTGGCGTCCAGCTCAGCAATGATGGTCTGGTAATCACTGCTCTTCACCACAATAGCCACATCTTTATGGTTCTTCGCTGCGGAGCGCACCATGGTCGGCCCGCCGATATCGATATTCTCAACCGCATCTTCCAGCGAGCAACCTTCACGAGCCACAGTCTGGGCAAACGGATAAAGGTTAACGACCACCATGTCGATAGGGGAGATGCTGTGCGCCTGCATGATTTCGTCGTCCTGACCACGGCGCCCTAAAATTCCGCCATGAACTTTGGGATGCAGGGTTTTGACGCGTCCATCCATCATTTCCGGGAAACCGGTATAGTCAGACACTTCAGTGACGGGAAGGCCAGCATCTGCCAGCAGGCGTGCGGTGCCGCCGGTGGAGAGCAGCTCGACACCACGGCTTGAGAGCGCCTGAGCAAATTCGAGGATACCGGCTTTGTCAGACACGCTCAGCAGAGCGCGGCGTACAGGACGAGGTTGTTGCATGAGGTTTATCCCTTGGCTTTAGTTCGCATAGATAAGATCGTTACCTCAAGCTTAGCCATTTTCCTTACTCTATATAGAGGGAGAATGAATTCGGCCTCAGGTAACGCCCTTAACAGAGGCAAATATTTTGCGGTGGCATTGTAGCGAAAACGTTTGCGTGGCGCTTGTCTAATTTAATGCAAGCCGGTCAGTGTGGATAAGTTTGTGCATAACTGCGTATAAACAGCCCTTTTGCTGGGGATTGCAGCGAACGCGCTATTTTTCGCAATTTAGGGGTTGTCAGCCGTCAGGAACTCCCTATAATGCGCCTCCATCGACACGGAACAACGGCTTACCGGCCGCCGGGTTGAGAGGGTCAGGAAGCTGAACCGCCGGAGAAAAACTTCTGAAAAATGTTGTTGACTCCGAAGGAGGAAAGCGTAATATACGCCACCTCGCAGTAACGCCTCAGGGCGCTTACCGCAACGCTCTTTAACAATTTATCAGACAATCTGTGTGGGCACTCGCAGGATTGATATCAGCGCCGCAGGGCGCAGAAAATATCAAGTCTTAAGAGTGAACACATAATGAAATTCATTATGAGTGTTTTACACTTGAGCACCGCTTAACTTGTTTAAGCAAATCGAACTTTTAATTGAAGAGTTTGATCATGGCTCAGATTGAACGCTGGCGGCAGGCCTAACACATGCAAGTCGGACGGTAGCACAGAAGAGCTTGCTCTTCGGGTGACGAGTGGCGGACGGGTGAGTAATGTCTGGGAAACTGCCTGATGGAGGGGGATAACTACTGGAAACGGTAGCTAATACCGCATAACCTCGCAAGAGCAAAGTGGGGGACCTTCGGGCCTCACGCCATCGGATGTGCCCAGATGGGATTAGCTAGTAGGTGGGGTAACGGCTCACCTAGGCGACGATCCCTAGCTGGTCTGAGAGGATGACCAGCCACACTGGAACTGAGACACGGTCCAGACTCCTACGGGAGGCAGCAGTGGGGAATATTGCACAATGGGCGCAAGCCTGATGCAGCCATGCCGCGTGTATGAAGAAGGCCTTCGGGTTGTAAAGTACTTTCAGCGGGGAGGAAGGCGGTAAGGTTAATAACCTTACCGATTGACGTTACCCGCAGAAGAAGCACCGGCTAACTCCGTGCCAGCAGCCGCGGTAATACGGAGGGTGCAAGCGTTAATCGGAATTACTGGGCGTAAAGCGCACGCAGGCGGTCTGTCAAGTCAGATGTGAAATCCCCGGGCTTAACCTGGGAACTGCATTTGAAACTGGCAGGCTAGAGTCTTGTAGAGGGGGGTAGAATTCCAGGTGTAGCGGTGAAATGCGTAGAGATCTGGAGGAATACCGGTGGCGAAGGCGGCCCCCTGGACAAAGACTGACGCTCAGGTGCGAAAGCGTGGGGAGCAAACAGGATTAGATACCCTGGTAGTCCACGCCGTAAACGATGTCGACTTGGAGGTTGTGCCCTTGAGGCGTGGCTTCCGGAGCTAACGCGTTAAGTCGACCGCCTGGGGAGTACGGCCGCAAGGTTAAAACTCAAATGAATTGACGGGGGCCCGCACAAGCGGTGGAGCATGTGGTTTAATTCGATGCAACGCGAAGAACCTTACCTGGCCTTGACATCCACGGAATTCGGCAGAGATGCCTTAGTGCCTTCGGGAACCGTGAGACAGGTGCTGCATGGCTGTCGTCAGCTCGTGTTGTGAAATGTTGGGTTAAGTCCCGCAACGAGCGCAACCCTTATCCTTTGTTGCCAGCGCGTGATGGCGGGAACTCAAAGGAGACTGCCGGTGACAAACCGGAGGAAGGTGGGGATGACGTCAAGTCATCATGGCCCTTACGGCCAGGGCTACACACGTGCTACAATGGCGCATACAAAGAGAAGCGACCTCGCGAGAGCAAGCGGACCTCATAAAGTGCGTCGTAGTCCGGATCGGAGTCTGCAACTCGACTCCGTGAAGTCGGAATCGCTAGTAATCGTAGATCAGAACGCTACGGTGAATACGTTCCCGGGCCTTGTACACACCGCCCGTCACACCATGGGAGTGGGTTGCAAAAGAAGTAGGTAGCTTAACCTCCGGGAGGGCGCTTACCACTTTGTGATTCATGACTGGGGTGAAGTCGTAACAAGGTAACCGTAGGGGAACCTGCGGTTGGATCACCTCCTTACCTGAAGATACTTTCCCGCGTAGTGTCCACACAGATTGTCTGATAGAAGTAATGAGCAACAGTAACAGAGTCCCCATCGTCTAGAGGCCCAGGACACTGCCCTTTCACGGCTGTAACAGGGGTTCGAATCCCCTTGGGGACGCCATCCTGATAATGAGTGAAAGACATTATCAACCGTATCTCAAAACTGATTCTCTCCGCAAGGACGAGTCACGTTTGAGATATTTGCTCTTTAACAACCCGGAACAAGCTGAAAATTGAAACGACGCGTCGTGTTTACCCTCCGTAATAAGGGTGAACAGAACGATGCGTTCGAGTCTCTCAAATGCCTGCAACAGCAGTGTCCTCCGGGACGCTTGTGGGTTGTGAGGTTAAGTGACTAAGCGTACACGGTGGATGCCTAGGCAGTCAGAGGCGATGAAGGGCGTGCTAATCTGCGATAAGCGTCGGTAAGGTGATATGAACCGTTATACCCGACGATACCCGAATGGGGAAACCCGGTGCACTCGTGCATCATTGCAGCATGAATACATAGTGCTGCAAGGCGAACCTGGGGAACTGAAACATCTAAGTACCCAGAGGAAAAGAAATCAACCGAGATTCCCCCAGTAGCGGCGAGCGAACGGGGAACAGCCCAGAACCTGAATCAGTTTGTGCAGCAGTGGAAGCGTCTGGAAAGTCGCAGGGTACAGGGTGATACTCCCGTACACGAAGCTGCACTTACTGTGAGTTCGATGAGTAGGGCGGGACACGTGACATCCTGTCTGAATATGGGGGGACCATCCTCCAAGGCTAAATACTCCTGACTGACCGATAGTGAACCAGTACCGTGAGGGAAAGGCGAAAAGAACCCCGGCGAGGGGAGTGAAACAGAACCTGAAACCGTGTACGTACAAGCAGTGGGAGCACCCTTGTGGTGTGACTGCGTACCTTTTGTATAATGGGTCAGCGACTTATATTCTGTAGCAAGGTTAACCGTATAGGGGAGCCGCAGGGAAACCGAGTCTTAACTGGGCGTTAAGTTGCAGGGTATAGACCCGAAACCCGGTGATCTAGCCATGGGCAGGTTGAAGGTTGGGTAACACTAACTGGAGGACCGAACCGACTAATGTTGAAAAATTAGCGGATGACCTGTGGCTGGGGGTGAAAGGCCAATCAAACCGGGAGATAGCTGGTTCTCCCCGAAAGCTATTTAGGTAGCGCCTCGTGAATTCATCTCCGGGGGTAGAGCACTGTTTCGGCTAGGGGGCCATCCCGGCTTACCAACCCGATGCAAACTGCGAATACCGGAGAATGTTATCACGGGAGACACACGGCGGGTGCTAACGTCCGTCGTGAAGAGGGAAACAACCCAGACCGCCAGCTAAGGTCCCAAAGTCATGGTTAAGTGGGAAACGATGTGGGAAGGCACAGACAGCCAGGATGTTGGCTTAGAAGCAGCCATCATTTAAAGAAAGCGTAATAGCTCACTGGTCGAGTCGGCCTGCGCGGAAGATGTAACGGGGCTAAACCATGCACCGAAGCTGCGGCAGCGACACTTAGGTGTTGTTGGGTAGGGGAGCGTTCTGTAAGCCGTTGAAGGTGGTCTGTGAGGACTGCTGGAGGTATCAGAAGTGCGAATGCTGACATAAGTAACGATAAAGCGGGTGAAAAGCCCGCTCGCCGGAAGACCAAGGGTTCCTGTCCAACGTTAATCGGGGCAGGGTGAGTCGACCCCTAAGGCGAGGCCGAAAGGCGTAGTCGATGGGAAACAGGTTAATATTCCTGTACTCGGTGTTACTGCGAAGGGGGGACGGAGAAGGCTATGTTGGCCGGGCGACGGTTGTCCCGGTTTAAGCGTGTAGGCTTGCGTTCCAGGCAAATCCGGAACGCTTTAAGGCTGAGGCGTGATGACGAGTCACCACGGTGATGAAGCAACAAATGCCCTGCTTCCAGGAAAAGCCTCTAAGCATCAGGTAACACAGAATCGTACCCCAAACCGACACAGGTGGTCAGGTAGAGAATACCAAGGCGCTTGAGAGAACTCGGGTGAAGGAACTAGGCAAAATGGTGCCGTAACTTCGGGAGAAGGCACGCTGGCGCGTAGGTGGAGGGATTTACTCCCCGAGCTGAAGCCAGTCGAAGATACCAGCTGGCTGCAACTGTTTATTAAAAACACAGCACTGTGCAAACACGAAAGTGGACGTATACGGTGTGACGCCTGCCCGGTGCCGGAAGGTTAATTGATGGGGTTATCCGCAAGGAGAAGCTCTTGATCGAAGCCCCGGTAAACGGCGGCCGTAACTATAACGGTCCTAAGGTAGCGAAATTCCTTGTCGGGTAAGTTCCGACCTGCACGAATGGCGTAATGATGGCCAGGCTGTCTCCACCCGAGACTCAGTGAAATTGAACTCGCTGTGAAGATGCAGTGTACCCGCGGCAAGACGGAAAGACCCCGTGAACCTTTACTACAGCTTGACACTGAACATTGAGCCTTGATGTGTAGGATAGGTGGGAGGCTTTGAAGCGCGGACGCCAGTCTGCGTGGAGCCAACCTTGAAATACCACCCTTTAACGTTTGATGTTCTAACCTGGCGCCGTGATCCGGCGTGGGGACAGTGTCTGGTGGGTAGTTTGACTGGGGCGGTCTCCTCCCAAAGAGTAACGGAGGAGCACGAAGGTTAGCTAATCACGGTCGGACATCGTGAGGTTAGTGCAAAGGCATAAGCTAGCTTGACTGCGAGAGTGACGGCTCGAGCAGGTGCGAAAGCAGGTCTTAGTGATCCGGTGGTTCTGTATGGAAGGGCCATCGCTCAACGGATAAAAGGTACTCCGGGGATAACAGGCTGATACCGCCCAAGAGTTCATATCGACGGCGGTGTTTGGCACCTCGATGTCGGCTCATCACATCCTGGGGCTGAAGTAGGTCCCAAGGGTACGGCTGTTCGCCGTTTAAAGTGGTACGCGAGCTGGGTTTAGAACGTCGTGAGACAGTTCGGTCCCTATCTGCCGTGGGCGCTGGAAGATTGAGAGGGGTTGCTCCTAGTACGAGAGGACCGGAGTGAACGCACCACTGGTGTTCGGGTTGTCATGCCAATGGCACTGCCCGGTAGCTAAGTGCGGAAAAGATAAGCGCTGAAAGCATCTAAGCGCGAAACTTGCCTCGAGATGAATCTTCCCTGGGCCTTTAAGGCCCCTGAAGGGACGTTGAAGACTACGACGTTGATAGGCCGGGTGTGTAAGCGCAGCGATGCGTTGAGCTAACCGGTACTAATGACCCGTGAGGCTTAACCTTACAACACCAGAAGCGTTCTGGTGGGCGTCTGAGAGACGCAACAGAGATTTTCAGCTTGTGACGGATTGATTTGCGCGGCCTGTGAGGGCGGCGTGAATGACAGAATCTGCCTGGCGGCTTTAGCGCGGTGGTCCCACCTGACCCCATGCCGAACTCAGAAGTGAAACGCCGTAGCGCCGATGGTAGTGTGGGGTCTCCCCATGCGAGAGTAGGGAACTGCCAGGCATTAAATTAAAAAGCAGTAAACGTGAGTAAACCGTTTTCTGACAGAAATAAGCGTGCTGATATGGCTCAGTTGGTAGAGCGCACCCTTGGTAAGGGTGAGGTCCCCAGTTCGACTCTGGGTATCAGCACCAGTAACAATGCCGATTAATCGGATAAAGATTTGCCTGGCGGCTTTAGCGCGGTGGTCCCACCTGACCCCATGCCGAACTCAGAAGTGAAACGCCGTAGCGCCGATGGTAGTGTGGGGTCTCCCCATGCGAGAGTAGGGAACTGCCAGGCATCAAATAAAGCGATAACCCCAACCGAAAGGTTGGGGTTTTTTGCGTTATTGAGTCTGTGAAAACCGAAAGGTTGGGGATTTTTGCGTTATTCAGCCTGTGAAAGCAGATCCAGACTGGCCTGCAATAAACTCACCGCCCGGTCGCGCTGACGATAATATTGCGTGGTCAGCATCAGGAAGGTCTGCGGTGAAGTGCTCTCCAGCTTATGGTCGCGCAGGATCTGTAATCCTGGCCAGGCGCCGCCCCGGTAGCTGCGATCATAATGAAAATCGTCGGTTGAGCTATAACGTGCCCGATGCCACAGAGCAACCGCCTGCTTAACCACGTTCTGATGCTGCTGTTCTTTGCTGCCTGCAAGGGGCGCTATCTGCTGGCGCAGCGTCAGTAAACTCTCCTTAATTAGGTCCAGATCAAACTGGGGATCCAGCGCGCTTTGCAGGCTCTCCAGCTCCTCAAGCAGCTGCGTCAGATAACGGCAGGGATCAACCGGCAATGCCGCCTCAACCAGTAACTCATGCAGCCAGCCGATATGGATCTGGCAGTCGCGCCATAGCAATGCGCTCTCTACTTTATCCCGGGTATCGGCTTCCGTATGCCACCACCATCCTCCGCCGCTGCCCGGTGACTGGCTGGTCCTGATCTCCGGCTCCTCGCGGAAGGCGAAATGCAAAGGAATGCCACAGCCCCAGAAGGATTGATCGCCACCTTTCCCCAGCGGCGTAATGCGTCGGGCATCTTTACCCGTTATGTTGCGTATTGATCTATTAAGGAAGGATAACTCCTCCGCGCCACTGGCATTCACCACCACTTCCGTAGCACCTTTACAGCCTGGCGAATCGACATTGAGATGAGCCACACACTGCTGCTGGAGCAGCTGCCGGTAGCGGTCAGCATACCAGGTTGATCCGCCATAACGGGCATTAGAATGTCCCGGCCACCAGGCGATACGTAATCCACGCTTCAGCTGCGGCTGTAGCCGATGAAAATGAGCGGCGACGGCAAGGCATAAAGCATTGCCCGTAGCGTTATCGGTCACGCCTTGATGCCAGGAGTCGTAGTGAGAGGAGAGCAGGACAAATTCATCGCTCTCACCGGGTATATCAACAACGGGCATACTACAGTCAGCAACGTGCTGATTAAGTTCGGTCCTGATTACTGCACTGACCGGGCTTTTTTGCTGATTAAGCCACTCCAGCAAATTATGGCCCTGTTGATGGTTGACGGAAATCACCGGCACCGACGGATAAAGCGCGAGGTCATCCGGCACCGGTGTGCCCCAGACGGGGCCGACTGTCTCTTCATGCAGAGCCTCTTCAGCCGATCCCCAGATATGCACTACTCCCAGCGCACCGGCCTGGCAAAGACGCTGCACATACTCCTCAAAGGCCTGATCGGCGATAACGATTTTCCCGCGCACGGAAGCAGCCCAGGCCGCCATAGCGTTATCGGGAATCGCCTGTAACGAGCGGGAATCATAGAACAGCTCGCCCTCTGCGCCTGCAGGGCAGGAAGCGGAAAAGGATCGCGTTTTTGCTTTTCCCTGCCAGCCGGGAAAATCGGGTACCGTCAGCGATCCCATCACCGGATCGCTGAGCCACAGCTTGCAGCTTTCCCGGATCGGAGAAAGCCCGAGGGCACGAAGCTGCCGGATAAGGATATCCACCGAGCGTTCAGCCTCTTCACTGCCTGACAGGCGGTTAAGCGACTCAAAGCTATCCAGCAGGCTTTCCATCAGCGAGATCAGCGTGGTGCTGTCAGCTTCACTCGGCAGCATCCGTTTTCTCCGTACGCGTTACTTTCATTTCGATATCGCCAAAATAGTGCTGCTTGATCTTCTGCCACGTGCCGTCGGCCATGATTTTAGCCAGTCCTTCGTTCAGCATGCGCTGCGTTTTCTCATCGCCCTTGCGCAGGCCGTAAGCGGAGCCAATACTGAACAGGACGTCATCCCGTACTTCCGGGCCGGTTAAGGCAAAGTCCTTTCCTTCCGGCTTCTGCAGAAAACCGAAAGTAACGGCCACCGCCGGGCTGAGCGCCCCATCCAGGCGGCCAGCAGCCAGATCCTGATAAATCACATCCTGATCGGGATAAGTTTTGATCTCCACGCCTTTCGGTGCCCAGTATTTATTGGCGTACATTTCCTGAATTGATCCCTGCTGTACGGCGATATTTTTACCCTGCAAAGATTCAACCGTAGGCTGCAGATTTGTTCCCTTATGC
The DNA here is from genome assembly GCF_030758455.1 of Erwinia pyri. Taxonomy (NCBI): domain Bacteria; kingdom Pseudomonadati; phylum Pseudomonadota; class Gammaproteobacteria; order Enterobacterales; family Erwiniaceae; genus Erwinia; species Erwinia pyri. The sequence continues at coordinate 4,183,506 of NZ_CP132353.1, read as the reverse complement.
GCCACCAGCTGTGAAGGAACGTGATAAATGAAGTGGCTGAAGTCGATCGACTTCTTCCGTTTTATGGTCGCGCCGAGGGGCGAAATAAAGTCTACCTTCTTTGCCATCAGCGAAGGGATTTCAGCATCAAAGCTGCTGACGACATATTCGCATTTTACCGCTATCGCTTTGCAGACGGCGTTAGTGATATCGATTTCAAAGCCTGTCGGCTTACCATTCACATCACGGTACTGGAACGGGGGATAGGTGAGGTCGGCGCCCACGCGCAGGGTTTCACCCGCCGCCAGCGCAGAGGAACAGCAGAGTGCCAGCGAGGCCAGCGCCAGAGTACGAGTTACCTTAATCATTGTTTCTCTCCTGCCAGAATCGTTTGTGAATGCCACTGAATAAATTCGTTTTTCACTGCGGCTAACTGCGCTTCGTCGTGACATAAGTCATACGCCGTCATCGCTAAGGCTTTTGCTGCTGTCAGCATGGCTTCAAGACCCGCTGCAGATCCGGCTGCCTCCGCAAATTCAGGCGTATGCGGGGTGACGTCGCCAATGCGCAGATAGGGATGAATGGCGGCGGTGACCTGGCTGACGTTGCCAATATCGGATGATCCTACGCCGCCTCTGGCCGGCGGGTCGTAGCTTTCCACGCCGAGTAACGCCAGGTTGTCAGTGAACCGGGCCGCCAGCGCCAGATTGTTGTTGCGCTCGGCGTAGATCAGCCCCTCTTCTATCTCCACGCGTGCGCCGCTCATCTCTGCTGCGCCATGCACGGCGGCATAAACTTTGCGGCGTACCTCGCTAAGCGCGCCAACCGTTGCGGCACGCAGAATAAATTTAGCCTCGGCATAGGCCGGGACGATATTCGCCGCGCTGCCGCCATGGGTGATCACGCCATGTACGCGTACATCATCAGTAAAGAACTGACGCAGCGCGTTGATCCCGTTAAAGGTATGAATAACCGCGTCCAGCGCACTGATGCCCAGCTGCGGTGCAGAAGCCGCATGCGCCGCTTTGCCATAAAATTTAAAGGTGGAGTCATGACAGGCCAGTGCACCGCGCAGCACCATATTCTTCTCGCGCGGATGAAACATCATGACGGCATCGACATCATCAAATACTCCTTTCTCAACCATGATGATCTTACCGCCGCCATCCTCCTCTGCAGGTGTGCCAATCACCTCAACAGATCCGTTGAACTCCAGATGCGCGGCTTTCAGCGCCAGCGCCGCTGCCACAGAGGCAGTGCCGATAAGGTTATGGCCACAGGCATGACCTAATTCTGGCAAGGCGTCATATTCTGCGAGGAAAGCAATCGTCGGGCCGCCCGTCCCCTGTTTCCAGCTGGCCCGGAATGCCGTCTCAAGGCCGCCCGTGCCGGTTTCGATGGTGAATCCCGCCTGGCGCAGAGGGGCGATCAGTTCAGCCGCAGAGCGATGCTCTGCAAAGCTGAGTTCCGGGTGTTGATGCAGACTCAGCGCCAGGTCGCGCATTGCCGGGCTAATCTGCTCAAGCGCATAAATAATTTTATCTTTCTGCGCGCTGATGGTGCGTTCCGACATAATGGCTCCCCAATTAGGTGCAGTTAAATTCTGTAAAACCAGAGCGTTAAAAAGATATAGGCTTTTTTTTGCTCGCTGCCCAATTGAGCTTTTTTATGGCTTGCATCATGCAGGCAAAAAATATTTTATGGATGAAGGTTTTCAGGGGGGCGAGGGCACGATGAACGAAAAAGACTGGCTGATTATTCGCACTGTCTGGCAGTACAAGAACATAACCCGTGCAGCGGATGTGCTCTTTACTTCCCAGCCTGCGCTGAGCTATCGCCTGCGGCAGATTGAACGCAAGCTGGCGATCCAGCTCTTTGAAGAGGGAGGCCGCGGTCTGACCTTCACCGCTCAGGGGCGTTATCTGGCGCAGCATGCCCAGACGGTACTGGATGAACTTCAGCTGTTACGCACTACGCTGCAAAGCCTCAATGGACCTCAGCAGGGGGAGCTGCGGATAGGCGTCTCCAGTAACTATGCCGCTTACCGGCTGCCCGATCTGTTAGCCGGGTTCAGCCAGCGGCATCCGGGTATCAATGTGCACCTGGTGAGCGGTCTCAGTGAAGAGATGTTCCTCAAGCTTCAGCGTGGGGATGTGCATCTGGCGCTGGTCAAAGATGATTACGGCTGGAAAGAGGGGAAAAGGCTGGTCGATGAGGATGATTATTACCTGATCAACCGCCAGCCCATCGATCTGGCGCTGTTACCCCATCTGCCGCAGATCAAAATCAATCACGGTGGGCACATCACTAAACTGATTGAGCGATGGTGGAATGCCAGTTATACGCTGGCGCCCCGGGTGGCGATGAGCGTGGACAAGCTGGAAGTCTGCCTGGCTATGGTCGAGCGGGGACTGGGCTACGCCATTGTTTCCAGCTATCAGCCGCTGGCAGAGGAGCTGTTCCGCATGCCGATAGCGGTCGGCGGAGAAGCCGTAAAAAGCCGTACCTGGCTGCTTTATCGCCATGCCAGTTCAGACGCGGCGGTGACGCTGCCGTTTGTCGAGATGTTCAGCGATCAGAGATGAAACATTTTCAACTAGCTGATGAGACCTCGACATTCAGCGGCTGCCGCGCTATCTTTGGCTGTCTGGATGTCTAAACGTATAAATGGTTAAATGAGGAAACAAGGTTATGCCAATCAGGGTACCCGATGAATTACCAGCCGTGAATTTTCTGCGCAACGAAAATGTCTTTGTGATGACCTCAACCAGGGCCAGCACGCAGGAGATCCGCCCGTTGAAAGTGCTGGTACTGAATCTGATGCCGAAAAAGATTGAGACCGAGAACCAGTTTCTTCGCCTGCTCTCTAACTCGCCGCTGCAGATCGACATTCAGCTGCTGCGTATCGACAGCCGTGAAACCCGCAATACGCCGATGGAGCATCTGAATAACTTCTACTGCAATTTTGAAGATATTCAGCATGATAATTACGATGGGCTGATCGTTACTGGCGCCCCCCTGGGACTGGTTGATTTCGATGATGTAGCGTACTGGCCGCAGATCCAGAAGGTGCTGCACTGGGCGAAAGAGCATGTTACCTCCACGCTGTTTGTCTGCTGGGCCGTGCAGGCCGCGCTGAATATCCTGTATGGCATTCCAAAACAGACGCGGGAAACCAAATTATCTGGCGTCTATGATCATCAGATCCTGCATCCGCATGCGCTTCTGACGCGCGGCTTTGATGACACCTTCCTGGCTCCTCATTCCCGCTATGCCGATTTCCCTACGCAGCTGCTGCGTGATTACACCGATCTGGAAATCTTTGCGGAATCGGAGCAGACCGGGGCCTATCTGTTTGCCAGCAAAGACAAACGGCTGGCGTTCGTCACCGGCCATCCTGAATATGATGCGCTGACGCTCTCCGGGGAATATCATCGCGACTATGAAGCGGGTCTGCACCCGGAAATTCCCCATAATTATTTCCCCCAGGATAATCCTGAGCTTCCGCCGCGTGCCAGCTGGCGTAGCCACGGTAATCTGCTGTTTTCCAACTGGCTTAACTACTATGTTTATCAGATCACGCCGTTTGATCTGCGCCATATGAACCCCAGCCTGGATTAATTCCCGCTACAGCAAAAAGGGGCCGCGATCGTCAGGATCGGGCCTTTTTTTATTGCTTTTTTCCCTCCACGATCGCCACCCGCAAATCTCCTGATCCTGTTGATCCTGCATGCTTTTTCCTCAGAACCCTGCCAATAAAAACATAGTGTGAAAGCCATTTCTTTTAATTAATAAAATTAATTGCATTTAAATTCAAATAGTTAAACTGAATAAAGAAATAAAATGGAAATAGTTTTTGATTTTATATTTTAGATAATTATATCTTGTCCTGGCGGGTTAAAAATTACCCAGCAGCAGAGCGTCCCGCAAAGGACGCTTTCCCATGCGATCGGTGACGGGAGTAGAGCTATGACACAACAGGTTATTAGCACGGAGCTGGTGTTCCAGCGCCCATTTGTTCAGGCAGAAAAGCAGATCCTGACGGATGCAGCAGTCGATTTTCTCGGTGAACTGGTGGCGCGCTTCACGCCCCGGCGTACGGAATTGCTGTTGGCAAGAGCAGAGCAGCAGCAGCGTTTTGATAAGGGAGAGTTGCCGGATTTTATTTCGGAAACGGATTCCATAAAAAAATCTGAGTGGAAAATTCGCGGTATCCCGACCGATCTGCAAAACCGGCGGGTAGAAATTACCGGCCCCGTCGAGCGCAAAATGGTGATCAATGCGCTCAACGCCAACGTGAATGTGTTTATGGCGGACTTTGAAGACTCGCTGGCACCGTCGTGGGAGAAAGTGATCGAAGGGCAGATCAACCTGCGCGATGCGGTCAACGGAACCATCAGCTACAGCAACGAAGCCGGGAAAATCTATCAGCTGAAACCCGATCCCGCGGTGCTTGTCTGCCGGGTACGCGGACTGCATCTGCCGGAAAAGCATGTGACCTGGCGCGGCGCGGCGATACCGGGCAGCCTGTTCGATTTTGCCCTCTACTTTTTCCATAACGTCGATGCTTTGCTGGCCAAAGGCAGCGGCCCCTATTTCTACCTGCCCAAGACGCAAAGCTGGCAGGAAGCGGCCTGGTGGAGCGAGGTCTTCAGCTATGCCGAAGATCGTTTCGATCTGCCGCGCGGCACGATCAAAGTCACGCTGCTGATCGAAACGCTGCCTGCGGTATTTCAGATGGATGAGATCCTTTTCAACCTGCGCGATCATATCGTCGGGCTGAACTGCGGCCGCTGGGACTACATCTTCAGCTACATCAAAACCCTGAAAAATCATCCCGATCGCATCCTGCCAGATCGTCACTCCGTGACGATGGAAAAGGGCTTTCTGGAGGCTTACTCAAAACTGCTGATCAAAACCTGTCACCGGCGTGGCGCCCTGGCGATGGGGGGCATGGCGGCATTTATCCCCAGCAAAGAGCAGGAGCGCAATCAGTGGGTACTCAATCGGGTGAAGGCGGATAAAGCGCGGGAAGCGGCAAACGGTCACGACGGCACATGGATTGCCCATCCGGGCCTTGCGGATACGGTAATGGCGGTCTTCGATGCGGCGCTGGGCGACAGGCAAAATCAGCTTGATGTGCGGCGTGAAGAGGATGCGCCTGTGACAGCGGAGCAGCTGCTGGCCCCCTGTGCTGGCGAACGCACCGAGGCGGGCATGCGCGCCAATATCCGCGTGGCGGTGCAGTACATCGAAGCATGGATTTCCGGCAACGGCTGCGTGCCTCTCTATGGGCTGATGGAGGATGCAGCCACGGCTGAGATTTCCCGCACCTCTATCTGGCAGTGGATCCGCCACGGTAAAACGCTGACCAGCGGCGAACAGGTGACTGAAGCGCTGTTTCGCCGGATGCTGGCCGAAGAGATGCTGGTCATCCAGCAGGAGCTGGGCGATCAACATTTCGCTCAGGGACGTTTCAGCGAGGCCGCTGCGCTGATGGAACGTATTACCACCGAACCCGAGCTGGTGGAGTTCCTGACTCTGCCCGGCTACAGCTTACTTCACTGATCAACAGGGGATAGCGCTATGACTCCACGTACCCAACAAATCGAACAGCTTGAGCAAACCTGGCGCGATAGCCGCTGGGAAGGTATCACTCGTCCTTACTCTGCTGAAGAGGTGATTAAACTGCGCGGCTCGGTGAATCCGGCCTGTACCCTGGCTCAAAACGGGGCGGCAAAACTCTGGACGTTGCTGAACGGCGGGGCGAAAAAAGGCTATATCAACAGCCTGGGCGCCCTGAGCGGCGGGCAGGCGCTGCAGCAGGCCAAAGCTGGCATTGAGGCTGTCTATCTCTCCGGCTGGCAGGTGGCGGCCGATGCCAATCTGGCAGGCAGCATGTATCCGGACCAGTCGCTCTATCCGGCCAATTCCGTGCCCTGCGTCGTGGAGCGGATTAATAACACTTTCCAGCGCGCCGACCAGATCCAGTGGGCAAATCAGATTGAGCCGGGCGACCCGCGTTATGTGGATTACTACCTGCCGATTGTCGCAGATGCGGAAGCGGGTTTTGGTGGCGTGTTGAATGCTTTTGAGCTGATGAAGGCGATGATTCAGGCGGGCGCTGGCGGCGTGCATTTCGAGGATCAGCTCGCCTCTGCCAAGAAATGCGGCCATATGGGCGGCAAGGTGCTGGTGCCGACGCAGGAAGCGATTCAGAAGCTGGTTGCGGCCCGGCTGGCGGCGGACGTGATGGCGGTGCCAACGGTGCTGATCGCCCGTACGGATGCGGATGCCGCCGACCTGATCACCTCTGACTGCGATGACTATGACCACCAGTTCATCACCGGTGAGCGCACGCCTGAAGGCTTCTTCCGCACGCATGCAGGTATTGAGCAGGCAATCAGCCGTGGTCTGGCCTATGCGCCTTATGCCGACGTATTGTGGTGCGAAACCTCTACGCCAGATCTGACACTGGCCAGACGCTTCGCCGAAGCGATCCATGCCCGCTTCCCGGGTAAGCTGCTGGCCTACAACTGTTCGCCCTCCTTTAACTGGAAGAAAAATCTCGACGATCCCACCATTGCCCGTTTTCAGCAGGCGCTGAGCGAGATGGGCTACCGCTTCCAGTTCATTACGCTGGCGGGGATCCACAGCATGTGGTTCAACATGTTCGATCTGGCGCAGGCCTATGCGCAGGGTGAAGGGATGCGTCACTACGTGGAGAAGGTCCAGCAGCCGGAGTTTGCCGCGCGTGAACAGGGTTACACCTTCTCCTCGCATCAGCAGGAAGTGGGAACAGGCTATTTCGACAGCGTGACCACTATCATCCAGGGCGGCGTCTCATCGGTTACGGCGCTGACCGGGTCGACGGAAGAGCAGCAGTTCTGATTATCTGAAGGAGGCCCTTATGTCATCACTGGAAACGCTGATAGCACACACCATCCTGCAGGGATTTGATGCGCAGTACGGTCGCTTTCTGGAGGTGACATCGGGGGCCCAGCACCGTTTTGAACAGGCGGACTGGAGCGCCGTGCAGGCCGCAATGAAGGCGCGTATTCATCTTTATGACCGTCACGTGGGGCTGGTGGTAGAGCAGCTACGCCACATCACCGGCGGGCCGGATGTTGACGGTGATTTTCTGTTACGGGTGAAGGCCATTTACACCAGCTTGTTGCCTGATTACCCTCGTTTTGAAATCGCCGAAAGTTTTTTTAATTCAGTCTATTGCCGACTGTATGGTCATCAACTGCTGACGCCTGAGAGGCTGTTTATCTTCAGCTCGCAGCCGGACAGAGAGCGCATCCTCTCCCGCCCGCTGGCAAAAACGTTCCGCGCTGATAAGAACTGGCAGGCATTACTCAGTCGCGTTCTGTCCGACCTGCCGCTGCGTCTGCCCTGGGAGGATCTTCAGCGTGACATTGGCTTTGTGATCGCCCATCTGCGGGAAAACTTCGCACAGCAGGAGCTGGATGAGGGATCGCTTGAAGTGGCAAACGAGCTTTTTTTCCGCAACAAGGCGGCCTGGCTGGTGGCGAAACTGCGGCTCAGCAGCGGCGTTTATGCCTTCCTGCTGCCGATACATCGCAGCGAGCGGGGTGAGCTTTTGATCGATACCTGCCTGACGCGCAAGCGTGAAGCCAGCATCGTGTTTGGCTTTGCCCGCGCCTATTTTATGGTCGGTGCCCCGTTGCCCGCCGCGCTGGTGGCGTGGTTACGCGAGATCCTGCCCGGAAAAACCACCGCTGAGCTCTACATGGCAATTGGCTGCCAGAAGCATGGCAAAACCGAATGCTATCGTGAGTATTTGCAGTTCATGGCGGCCACCACGGAGCCTTATGTCATCGCACCCGGCGTACGGGGGCTGGTGATGCTGGTCTTCACGCTGCCCGGTTACGAACGGGTGTTCAAGGTGATTAAAGATCGCTTTGCGCCGCAAAAAGAGGTCACGCCGGAGCGGGTCAGAGCCTGCTATCAGCTGGTGAAAGAGCATGACCGCGTGGGGCGTATGGCGGATACCCAGGAGTTTGAAAATTTTGCGCTGGAGAGAGCGCGCATCAGCGAGCCGCTGTGGCTGGCAATGCAGCAGGAGATCCCGGAGAAAATTCAGCTGCAGGGTGACAAAGTGATCGTCAGCCACCTCTACCTGGAGCGACGCATGATGCCGCTGAATCTCTGGCTGGCGCAGGCGGATGAGCAGCAGCGCCGCGAAGCGATTGAGGAGTATGGCAACGCCGTGAAGCAGCTTGCCGCCGCCAATATCTTCCCTGGCGATATGCTCTATAAAAACTTCGGCGTGACCCGGCACGGACGGGTGGTGTTTTATGATTACGATGAAATCAGTTACATGACGGAGGTGAATTTCCGTGAAATTCCTGCCTCCCGTTATCCGGAAGATGAGCTGAGTCACGAGCCGTGGTACAGCGTCTCGCCGGAGGATATTTTTCCGCAGGAGTTCCGCCATTATCTCTGTGTCGATCCCGCTATTGCGCGCCTGTTCGAGGAGATGCATGCAGAGCTGTTTACCGCCCAATTCTGGCGTGCTCTGCAACAGCGGATCCGGGAAGGGCATATCGAAGATGTGTTTGCCTATCGCCGCCGACAGCGTTTTTGCCAGCGTTATCCGCAGAGCCTGACGGTAAGCCAGGCTCTGCGGCAGGATCAGGCGGAGGCGCCTGCTACCGCTTCACGAGCCAGCATGGTAATACGGTGATAATCGCCTGTCTCCAGCGCCTCGTTGGGCACCAGCCAGGAGCCACCGATGCAGTGCACGCTTTTCAACGCCAGATAATCACGGTAGTTGGCGGGGGAGATACCGCCCGTCGGGCAGAAACGGACCTGAGGGAAGGGGCCGGCAATCGCCTGTAGCGCCTTAACACCGCCGTTCGCTTCCGCCGGGAAGAATTTAAACTCGCGCAGGCCATAATCCATCCCCAGCATCAGTTCAGAAACGGTGCTGATCCCGGGGATCAGCGGGATCGAACCTGCACTGGCCGCCTTCAGAAGATCCTCCGTCAGGCCGGGGCTGATCGCAAACTGCGCACCCGCTTCGGTAACCTGCTGCAGCTGCTGCGAATTGATCACCGTACCCGCACCGACGATCGCTTCCGGCACTTGCTGAGCAATGGCCCGGATGGCCTCCACGCCGCAGGCCGTGCGCAGCGTCACTTCCAGCACGCGTACGCCGCCTGCCACTAATGCTTTCGCCAGCGGCACTGCATATTCCAGCTTATTGATAACGATCACCGGGACGACCGGACCGGAAGTCAGGATCTGCTCAGCGCTGGTTTTCCAGTTATTCATAAAGGGTTCTCCATTAAAATTTGATGCAGCAGGCACCCTGTTCGGCACCCGAAAGCTGGCTGCGTAGCGCGCTGAACAGCTCGCGTCCGGAGCCAATATGTTCAGCACTCAGGTCTGGCTGAAAGGCGGTTCGTGCCGCCAGCTCGTCGTTATCAACCCGTAGCGTCAGCTCACCCGTGCGGCCGTTAACGCGGATGATGTCGCCACTGCGGACTTTGGCCAGCAGGCCGCCGGTACAGGCTTCAGGGGTGACATGGATGGCTGAAGGCACCTTGCCCGATGCGCCAGATAAACGGCCATCGGTGACCAGCGCCACCTTAAAGCCGCGATCCATCAGCACACCAAGCGGTGGCATCAGCTTATGCAGTTCCGGCATGCCGTTGGCCTGCGGACCCTGAAAGCGCACCACGACCACGCAATCCTGATTCAATTCTCCAGCCTCAAACGCGGGCACAACATCATGCTGGCTTTCAAACACCACTGCGGGCGCTTCGATAATCTGATTGTCAGCCGGCACCGCAGAGGTCTTCATCACCGCGCGGCCCAGGTTGCCCTGCAGCACTTTTGTGCCGCCATGCTGCTCAAAGGGGCGTGATACGCATGCGATCACCTTCTCATCCAGCGATATTTCGCTGCCTTCACGCCAGGCCAGCTTCCCGTTATCCAGCCAGGGTTCCTGGGTATAGCGATGCAGACCGGATCCGGCCACGGTTTCAACATCTTCATGCAGTAAGCCGTGGTTCAGCAGCTCACGTACCAGCAAAGCTACGCCGCCAGAGGCGTGGAACTGGTTAATGTCCGCCGGACCATTGGGATAGATGCGGCACAGCAGCGGAATGGCTTCGGAGAGATCGGAGAAGTCATCCCAGTTAATCTGAATGCCCGCCGCGCGCGCCATCGCCACCATATGCATGGTCAGGTTGGTAGAGCCGCCCGTGGCAAGCAGCGCCACAATCCCGTTTACCACCACTTTTTCATCAATCAGCTTGCCCACGGGCAGGTAATTGCCGGAGGTTTCCGTCAGGCGCGTCACCTGGCGGGCGGCGGCTTCAGTCAGCGCCTCGCGCAGCGGCGTATCGGGATGGACAAAGGAAGAGCCGGGCAGGTGCAGACCCATCACTTCCATAACCATCTGGTTGGTGTTAGCGGTGCCGTAAAAGGTACAGGTACCAATACCATGATAGGAGGCCGCTTCCGCCTCCAGCAGAGCCTGTCGATCGGCTTTGCCTTCGGCATAGAGCTGGCGCACGCGGACTTTTTCTTTATTCGGCAGGCCGCTGCTCATCGGGCCGGCCGGGATAAACAGCGCCGGCAGATGACCGAAGGAGAGGGCCGCCATAACCAGACCCGGCACGATTTTGTCGCAGATCCCCAGGAACAGGGCGCCGTCGAACATGTTATGGGAGAGACCGACCGCAGCGGACATGGCGATAATATCGCGGCTCATCAGCGACAGCTCCATGCCGTCCTGGCCCTGGGTCACGCCGTCACACATCGCAGGCACGCCGCCCGCTACCTGACCCACAGCACCCACCTGGCTCAGGGCGCGGCGGATTTTATCCGGGTAAGTTTCATAGGGCTGGTGGGCAGAAAGCATGTCGTTGTAAGCGGTGATAATGGCGATATTGCTGCGCACCATATTTTTCAGCGCTGTTTTATCGTCAGGCTGGCAGGTAGCGAACCCGTGCGCCAGGTTGCCGCAGGCCAGTTTGGCGCGCTGCACGGTTTTGGATCGGGCGGCCTCAATACGCGCCAGATAGGCGCTTCGGCTCTCTGCGGAACGATCAATAATGCGTTGCGTGACTTGCGCAATGATGGGGTGAACGGTATTCATGCGCAGGCTTCCTGTGGCTGGAAGTGTTGAATATGTTCAACGGCATCGGCAATCACCTGCTCCAGCGGCTGATTGATGTCGATGATTTTCACGTCGCTCTCTTCCGCGCCAGGCTGCTCAAGTGCAGCGAACTGGCTGACCAACATCTGGGTTTTGAAGAAATGGCCGCTGCGTGCGGCAAGGCGCGCTTCAATAACCGGGAAATCCCCGTGCAGATAGATAAACGAGAGGTTGCTGTTACCGGCCCGCAGGCGATCGCGGTAGTGCTTTTTCAGGGCAGAGCAAACGATGATCGACACGCTGTTGGTGCGCTGCATGGCAAAAGCGGCATCATTAAGGGCGCTAAGCCAGGGCGCACGATCGCCATCATCCAGCGCCATGCCCGCCGCCATTTTCTGAATGTTGTCGCGCGGATGGAGGAAATCGCCATCGAGCATGCCCGCGGAGAGCTGGCGTGCAACGCTGGCGGCGACGGCAGATTTGCCGCTGCCGGAAACGCCCATAACGACATAGATTCGGTGATGTTGATTGCTCATAGCTCAGCTCCCAAAGTGAAAAGGCACGCCGTTTGTTAACATTGTTACCGGTAACATTACGTTTTAGTATTGTTCAGGGAATGCACAGCGTGCGCAATCAGAATGCGTGGGATTCGATGGTAATTGTGATCCGCTTCAAAGTTTGGCGGGGGCAAGTTGTCTGGAGGGCAGGTGGCTTGGTCAGGGAGAGGGGGCTGAACACAAAAACGCCGTGAACCCTTCCGTGGGGGCTGCGAAGCGGCGTCCATGCCGCTTAGCTTTTGCTTATCAGCCCCCTCTCCCTTCCCATCAGCATTGGTGTTGCCTGTTACAGAAAACCTAAATCCACGACAAAATCCAATTCCGATTCCGAACCCACATCAAAATCAAAATCCAAATCCAGCAGCAAATCTGGTTTTGACCTGTGTGAGCGCTGAAATCAAAGACAACAACGCATGTTTTGGGTGGCGCCATAGAGCACGTTAGCCGAGTGTATGCCGCAGGGATGCGGCATCCAAGCCTCCATGGATGGATTCACGGCGTCTCGGATAACGTGCCCTATGGTGACGCCTTTTCACCGCAGCCGGTTTTGACCTGTTCAGGCGCTGAAATCAAAGACAACACCGCATGCTCTATGGTGACGCCTTTCACCGCCCCGGTTTTGATCTGTATGAACACTAAGCCCACCAACAACGCTAAATTAAACGGGTGGCGCCTTTCCACCAATCCAGGTTTTGACCTTACCCTTTACCCACCATACTCGCGGGTAATCTCCTTCGCGGCCTTGATCACCATTGCGCCAAGCTCGGTCACGCGGTCATCGGTGACCCTGGAAACCGGGCCGGAAATAGAAATTGCGGCAAACGGCTCGCGATGCTCATCGTAAATAGAGGCTGCCACGCAGCGTAACCCAAGCGCGTGCTCTTCATCATCGAAGGAAAAGCCCATTTTCCGCACCAGTGCCAGATTCTCTTTCAGGCTTTGCGGCGACGTCAGGGTTTGCGGCGTGTAGTGGTGCAGTCCCTGACGATGCAGCACTTCACTGACCTGGGCATCATTCAGATTAGCCAGAAACGCTTTTCCGGCTCCTGAGGCATGCATCGGCAGCTTGCCGCCAATCGGCGCGGACATGCGCATCAGCTGCGTACACTGAACCTGATCGATAATTACCGCCTGACGATCGCTAAGATCCAAAACAGCCAGATTCACCGTTTCACCCGAATCTTCCATTAATCTGCGCAACATCGGGTGAACCAGCGCCAGCAGATTCCGGCTTTGCAGAAAACTGCTGCCGACCACAAACGCATGGGCGCCAATCGTCCACAGTCCCAGGTCGCCCACCTGACGTACAAACCCCTGCTGCTGCATGGTGGTCAGCAGGCGATGCGTGGTGGAATTGGGTAAACCAGCCTGCTGAGCCAGCTCGGTCAGCGCTACGCTGCCGTGGGAGTCGGCGATAAATTCCAGCAGTTTCAGGCCACGGGTTAGCGACTGGACCTGTCCGGCAGGTTGAGCGGGCTGAGCGGCGGCGGCACGAGGTTTCTTACCGCGTTTCACCACGACGGGGGTCGCCATATCTGACTCCTTAATTTTCACCATGTGGAAATCATTTTCGTTTTATTGGCTGATAATGCAACGGCCGCCTTACTGGTCAGAGGTGTTGAGGCGCTGGCTGAAAATGTCTCATGGTCAGTTGCTTTTACCTGCGCAAAAGTTGTGCCAGTATGGTCCGCTGGCATATTTGCCGTTGGGTTGAGGTTGAAGGGGCTAGAGTGAGCAACAGAAGAGAAGCGCTGCAGCAGCAGCTGGCGAAACGTATCATGCTGCTGGATGGCGGTATGGGAACCATGATCCAGAGCTATCGCCTGGAAGAGAGTGATTTTCGCGGCGAACGCTTTGCCGACTGGCAGAGTGACCTGAAGGGAAATAATGACCTGCTGGTGCTGACCCGCCCGGACGTGATAAGCGAGATCCATAACGCCTATCTGCAAGCGGGTGCCGATATTCTCGAAACCAACACCTTCAACTCCACCACCATTGCGATGGCTGATTACCATATGGAATCGCTGTCGGCCGAAATTAACTACGTCGCCGCTAAGCTGGCGCGCGCCTGCGCCGACGAGTGGACGGCCCGCACGCCAGAGAGGCCGCGTTATGTCGCAGGCGTGCTGGGTCCCACCAACCGCACCTGCTCTATCTCTCCCGACGTCAACGATCCCGCCTTCCGTAACGTAACCTTTAATCAGCTGGTGGAAGCCTACCGTGAATCTACCCGCGCGCTGGTAGAAGGCGGGGCGGATATCATCATGATCGAGACCGTATTCGACACGCTTAATGCCAAAGCCGCCATTTTCGCCGTACAAAGCGAATTTGAAGCGCTGGGCATCGAGCTACCGCTGATGATCTCCGGCACCATCACCGATGCCTCGGGCCGCACCCTTTCCGGCCAGACCACCGAAGCCTTCTATAACTCGCTGCGCCATGCTCAGCCGCTGTCGTTTGGCCTGAACTGCGCGCTGGGGCCGGATGAGCTGCGTCAATATGTGGCGGAACTTTCCCGCATTGCAGAGGGCTATGTTACGGCGCACCCGAACGCCGGGCTGCCTAACGCCTTTGGCGAGTATGACTTAGATGCCAGCATTATGGCGGAGCAGATTGGTGAATGGGCGCAATCGGGCTTCCTGAACATCGTGGGCGGCTGCTGCGGCACCACGCCAGAACATATCGCGGCTATGGCCAGAGCGGTGGAAGGCATCGCGCCGCGTCCCCTGCCTGAGCTGCCGGTCGCCTGCCGTCTTTCCGGCCTTGAGCCGCTGACCATCAGCGCGGAGTCGCTGTTTGTTAACGTCGGTGAGAGAACCAACGTAACCGGCTCGGCAAAATTTAAGCGGCTGATTAAAGAAGATAAATATAACGAAGCCCTGGAAGTTGCGCTTCAGCAGGTGCAGAGCGGCGCGCAGATTATCGATATCAACATGGATGAAGGGATGCTGGATGCGGAAGCGGCAATGGTCCGCTTCCTGAATCTTATTGCCGGTGAGCCCGATATCGCCCGCGTACCGATCATGATCGACTCCTCAAAATGGGAGGTGATTGAAAAAGGGCTGCAGTGCATTCAGGGCAAAGGCATCGTTAACTCCATTTCGATGAAAGAGGGCGTTGAGGCCTTTATTCACCACGCTAAGCTGGTACGCCGCTACGGCGCCGCGATGGTGGTGATGGCGTTCGATGAGGTGGGCCAGGCTGATACCCGCGAACGCAAAATCGAGATTTGTCGCCGCGCCTATCAGATCCTGACCGAAGAAGTCGGTTTCCCGCCTGAAGACATCATTTTTGATCCCAATATCTTCGCGGTTGCTACCGGGATTGATGAACATAACAACTACGCGATGGACTTTATCGGCGCCTGCGAAGATATCAAGCGTGAACTGCCGCACGCGATGATTTCGGGCGGCGTGTCGAACGTCTCCTTCTCGTTCCGCGGGAACGACCCGGTGCGTGAAGCGATTCATGCCGTATTCCTCTATTACGCCATCCGCAACGGCATGGATATGGGGATCGTCAACGCCGGACAGCTGGCGATCTATGATGATCTGGATGCGGACCTGCGTGAAGCAGTGGAAGATGTGGTGCTTAACCGCCGCGACGACGGCACCGAGCGGCTGCTGAACCTGGCGGAAAAGTACCGCGGAACAAAGTCTGATGAGGGCAGCACCAAACCGCAGGCCGAATGGCGCAGTTGGGAAGTGGAAAAGCGTCTCGAATATTCGCTGGTAAAAGGGATCACCGAATTTATTGAGGAAGATACCGAAGCGGCGCGCCAGAATGCCAGCCGCCCGATTGAGGTTATTGAAGGTCCGCTGATGGCGGGCATGAACGTGGTGGGCGACCTGTTTGGCGAAGGCAAAATGTTCCTGCCGCAGGTAGTGAAATCTGCCCGCGTAATGAAACAGGCGGTGGCATACCTGGAGCCCTACATCGAGGCCAGCAAAGAGAAGGGCAGCACCAACGGTAAAATTGTGCTGGCGACGGTGAAGGGTGACGTGCACGACATCGGCAAAAACATCGTTGGCGTGGTGTTGCAGTGCAATAACTACGAAATCATCGATCTTGGCGTGATGGTGCCGAGCGATAAAATTCTTAAAACCGCCAGAGAGCAGAATGCCGACATTATCGGCTTGTCCGGCCTGATCACCCCGTCGCTGGATGAAATGGTGAACGTGGCGAAAGAGATGGAGCGGCAGGGCTTTACGCTGCCGCTGCTGATTGGCGGCGCAACCACCTCAAAAGCCCATACGGCGGTGAAAATCGAGCAGAATTACAGCGGGCCGACGGTCTATGTGCAGAATGCCTCACGCACCGTTGGCGTGGTCTCCGCGCTGCTGTCAGCCACGCAGTACGAGGGGTTTGTTGCCCGCACGCGAAAAGAGTACGACACGGTGCGAATCCAGCATGCGCGTAAAAAGCCCCGTACGCCGCCGGTGAGTTTGCAGGTTGCCCGGGATAACGAGCTGGCACTGGACTGGGAAAACTATACGCCGCCAGTACCCCACAGGCTGGGTGTGAGCGAAGTAAGCGCTAACATTGAAACCTTACGCCACTACATTGACTGGACCCCTTTCTTTATGACCTGGTCACTGGCCGGAAAATATCCGCGCATCCTGGAAGATGAAGTGGTTGGTGAAGAGGCGAAGCGCTTGTTTGCCGATGCCAACGCGATGCTGGATGAACTCAGCGCGAAAAAATCGCTGAATCCGCGCGGCGTGGTCGGGATCTTCCCCGCTAACCGGGTCGGCGACGATATCGAAATCTATCGCGATGAGTCCCGTTCCCATGTTTTGCAAGTAAGTCATCACTTACGTCAGCAGACAGAGAAAGCGGGGTTTGCGAATTACTGCCTTGCGGATTTCGTGGCACCCAAATCGAGCGGTAAAGCGGATTACCTCGGCGCATTTGCCGTCACGGGCGGCCTTGAAGAGGATGCGCTGGCAGAGGCTTATGACGCGCAGCATGATGATTACAACAAAATCATGGTGAAGGCGCTGGCTGACCGTCTGGCGGAAGGCTTTGCCGAGTACCTGCACGAGCGCGTGCGTAAGGTGATTTGGGGCTTTGCCGCCACGGAGAATCTCAGCAATGAAGAGTTGATCCGGGAGAATTATCAGGGCATCCGGCCGGCGCCGGGCTATCCAGCCTGCCCAGAACACACGGAAAAAGAGACGATCTGGAAACTGCTGGATGTGGAGACGCATACCGGCATGAAGCTGACCGAATCCTTTGCCATGTGGCCGGGAGCCGCGGTCTCCGGCTGGTATTTCAGCCACCCTGAAAGCAAATATTTTGCCGTGGCGCAGCTCCAGCGCGACCAGATTGAAGATTACGCCCGCCGTAAAGGCATGCCGGTAAGCGAAGTGGAGCGCTGGCTGGCACCTAATCTCGGCTACGACGCAGAGTGATCGTACAGGGCGAGCCGCCAGACCGGCTTGCCCTGCATCTTTTTACGGCTTTACGGCAGCGGGATGAACCTGCTTCTGCTGGTTTGTTCAGTCTCGGGGATACCCCTGCATCTCCTTAAAAAAGGAGAGATGCGCTTATGCTGGCCCTTCTTCAGCCCGTCGCCGCGTTCCCGCCCGGAGCCGCACTCATTCCCTCTTCCCTGACCTGCACATCGATATACAACGCGTCATAGCGCCAGTATTCGTAGTCGCAGTCGATAATCCGATCCTGCTGGTCCCGGTTAATGCGCGTGATAAACAGCGCCGGGCTGCCTGCGGCCACTTTCAGCGCGGGAGCCGCAAGGGCCGGTAAGGGAGTGGGCAGCATGGTAAAACCGACGCGTCCGTAGCGGATGCCATACTCCTGCTGATAGAGTGTGGTCAGCGAACGGGTTAAATCAAAATTCAGCAACTCTGGGAAGTAGCGCGGGTTAAGGTAATGCTCTACATACAGCACCGCGCGACCATCAATACGGCGCAGCCTGCGGATGCAGTAAACCTCTTCGCCCTGCTGCATGGCAAGCTGCTGCGCCAGCGGAGCAGAGAGGATCACCCGCCGCGCATCCAGCACTTCGGTCTCTGCTCTGCGTCCCTGCTGTTCCGCCATTGCATGGAAATGGCTGCGCAGCAGCGGGTCATAAGCCAGCCGGGGCGGCGCAATAAACCAGCCCCGGCGTAGCTCGCGGTAAATCATGCCCTGGGCTTCAAGCTGCCCCAACGCCTCACGAAGCGTGATGCGGGTCGTCGAGAAATGCTCGCTCAGTTCACGCTCGGAAGGCAGGCGCCCATGGCGTGTATACTCGCCGCTGGCGATCCGGCCGGCCAGCGTCTGGCAAATAACATCTACGGTTAACGCTTTCATCACATCTGAGCCTCAATATGGTGCGAAGCTGCACATAAACGGCACGACCTTCGCGCATAAAATCCTTTCCCCTGCTATCAGAGAAAGAGGACTGGTCCACGCCCCCGCCCGCGCTGACATAAAACTGTCATACCGCCAGGCTAGATTGGCTCGGATCTTGCTGGACTAGTCCAGAAGGCCACTCAACTTATCATCCGGAGCCGCAGTTATGAAACCTTTGTTCGCCTCTGTGTTAGCCAGTGCCATCATGCTTGCCCTCCCGGCCGCCTATGCAGCCGATACCGATCTCGCCGCGCTTGAAAAAGCGGCTAAAACCGAAGGTCAGGTCAACAGCGTCGGCATGCCGGACAGCTGGGCCAACTGGAAAGGAACCTGGGAAGATATCAGCAGCAAATATGGCATTAAACACAGCGATACCGACATGTCGAGCGCCCAGGAGCTGGCGAAGTTTGCCGCTGAAAAGAGCAACGCCACGGCGGATATTGGTGACGTCGGCGCCGCTTTCGGGCCGGTTGCGGTGCAGAAAGGTCTGGCGCAGCCTTACAAACCCAGCACCTGGGAGCAGGTGCCTGCCTGGGCAAAAGACAAAGAGGGTAACTGGGCGCTGGCCTACACCGGCACCATCGCCTTTATCGTGAATAAGGATCAGGTCAAAGATATCCCTCACAGCTGGGCTGACCTGAAAAAAGGTAAGTATGTGGTCACTATCGGTGACGTTGGGGTTGCTGCTCAGGCCGCTAACGGCGTGCTGGCAGCGGCCTATGCTATGGGCGGCAATGAAAAAGACCTCAAGCCTGCGCTGGCTTTCTTCAGCGACCTGGCGAAAGAGGGCCGTCTGGGCGTGACCGATCCGGTTATCGCTAACATCGAAAAAGGTGAAATTCAGGTTGCTGTGGTCTGGGACTTCAACGGCCTGAACTACCGCGATCAGATTGATAAGAGCAAATTTGAGGTGGTGATCCCCTCTGACGGCTCCATCACCTCCGGCTACACCACCATCATCAACAAATATGCCAAACACCCGAACGCCGCCAAACTGACCCGCGAATATATCTTCTCTGATGCCGGCCAGATTAACCTGGCGCGTGGCTATGCCCGCCCTATTCGTGCCGGGCATTTAACGCTGCCAGCAGATGTGCAGGCAAAACTGCTGCCTGACTCTGAATATAAAAACGCCCACCCGATTGCTGACGCGGCAGCCTGGGATAAAGCGTCCAAAATGCTGCCTCGCCTGTGGCAGGAAAATGTCATCGTCAACATGAAGCAATAAGGGGAAGGGATGAAAACGATTCTGGTGGTGCTGGATGGCCTGAGCTTTGAAGTGGCTCAGCATGCGATGGGATATCTGCATGCCGAGTGCGCGCAGGGGAAAGGGCAGCTCTACCAGATGACCTGCGAGCTTCCTTCGCTTTCCCGTCCGCTGTATGAATGCATTCTCACCGGCATCACGCCGGTGAAAAGCGGCATTATCCATAATGAGGTCACTCGTCTGAGCACCGAGCGCAGTATTTTTCACTATGCGCGCGATGCCGGGCTGACCACGGCGGCGGCGGCCTACCACTGGGTGAGCGAACTCTATAATCGTTCCCCCTGGCAGCCCGCCCGCGATCGCCATACTGAGGACATTTCGCTGCCGATCCAGTATGGCCATTTTTATTACGATGACGGCTATCCCGACTCGCACCTGTTTGAGGATGCGGAGAGCCTGCGTCTGCGCTTTGATCCCGATTTCCTGCTGATCCATCCCATGAACATTGATGATGCCGGGCACAAGTTCGGTCTCTCCACGCCGCAGTACCGCAACCGCGCCCGGATGGCGGATGGCTATCTGTCGCGCTGGATGCCCAACTGGCTGGCGGAAGGCTACCAGGTGGTGGTGACGGCCGATCATGGCATGAACGACGACCGCAGCCATGGCGGAACTCTGCCAGAGGAGACGCAGGTGCCGCTGTTCGTCTTCGGCAGCGCGTTTTCATTGCAGGTCGATGCGGCTCCTCTGCAAACGGAGCTGTGCGGGACGCTATGTGACATCCTTGGCGTGGATCACGACAAGCCTGTCTGCCCTGAACTGTTGAGTGTGCAGGAGGACGCATCATGAAAGGCAGGGGGATAGCGCTGCTTTGCCTGCTTCCTTTTGCGCTCTTCTACCTCGCCTTTCAAATTGCGCCGCTGGTCTGGATCGCCATCAACAGCTTCTACAGCGAGATGAATGAGGCGTGGGGATGGAGCAACTACAGCGATATCTTCACCTCTACCTTTTACCAGCAGGCGATCCGCTTCTCGCTGGATATCTCCTTCTGGTCGAGCTTTTATGGCCTGATTATTGCGCTGGTGGGCGGCTATTCGCTGCACCAGCTCGGCAGCGGGAAGCTGCACCGCTTCTTTATGTCCTTCACCAACATGACCAGCAACTTCGCTGGCGTCCCGCTGGCGTTCGCCTTTGTGATCCTGCTGGGGCTGAATGGCTGCCTGACGCTGCTGATGCGCAAATATGGCCTGATGGAAGGGTTCAAGCTCTACTCCACGCAGGGTCTGATTGTGGTCTACACCTGGTTTCAGATCCCGCTGGGGCTGCTGCTGCTCTATCCGGCATTCGACGGGGTGAAGAAGGAGTGGGCAGAGTCAGCGGCCCTGCTCGGCGCCAGCCGGTTCCGCTTCTGGCTGCATATCGGTCTGCCCATTCTTACTCCGGCGCTGCTGGGCACCTTTGTGATCCTGCTGGCGAATGCGCTGGGCGCTTACGCCACGATTTATGCGCTGACGACCGGGAACTTCAACGTTATCCCGGTGCGTATTGCCGCGCTGGTCTCGGGCGATATCTCCCTGGATCCGCATATGGGCAGCGCGCTGGCGATGGTGCTGGTGGTGCTGATGTCGGTGATTACCGTGGTTCATCAGTGGCTGGTACGCCGCAGTTATCAGAATGCGCGCTAACGGAGAGGCTCAATGTCGCGAACGGAATTTATCTATCATCGGGTGATTGTCTGGCTGGTCTTTTTGATCCTTGCGCTGCCGCTGGTCGCCACGCTGCTCTATGCGCTGGCCACCGGCTGGGGCGCCACCATTTTACCTGATGGCTTTACCCTGAAATGGTTTCTGCAGCTCTGGAGCGATCCGCGCTTCCTGGTGGCGCTGTGGCACTCGCTGCTGATCTGCTTTGGCGCGCTCTTGTTCTCGCTGATGCTGGTGCTGCCAACAATGTTTGTGATCGCATACTACTTTCCCAGACTCGATGCGGTGATGAACGTGCTGATCCTGATGCCCTTTGCCGTGCCGCCAGTGGTCTCTTCCGTAGGGTTACTGCAGCTCTATTCAGAGCCGCCGTTGATGCTGACCGGCACGCCGTGGATCCTGATTGGCTGCTACTTCACCATCGCGCTGCCATTTATCTACCGCGCCATCGCCAACAATATGCAGGCGATCAACATGCGCGAGCTGATTGATGCCGCGCATCTGCTGGGGGCCAGCACCTGGCAGGCGGCCCTGCTGGTGGTGCTGCCAAACCTGCGCAAGGGCGCGCTGATTGCGGTGCTGCTTTCGTTCTCGTTTCTCATCGGTGAGTTCGTGTTTGCTAACATGCTGGTGGGCACCAGCTATGAAACGCTGCAGGTTTATCTCTATAACGTGCGCAATGCCAGTGGTCACTTCAGCAGCGCACTGGTTATCTCCTATTTCTTCGTTGTCCTGCTGGTGACCTGGCTGGCAAATGCCCTGAACCGCGAGCGAGAGTAAAGATGAGCTATTTAAGCGTCACCCAACTCAACAAAAGTTACGGCCCAACCACTATTTTTCAGGAGATTAACTTTACCGCCAGCGAAGGGGAATTTGTCACACTGCTGGGGCCGAGCGGCTGCGGAAAATCCACCCTGCTGCGCTGCCTGGCGGGCCTCACCTCGGTCGACAGCGGGCAAATTCTGCTGCAGGGCCAGGACATTGTGCCGCTGACCCCGCAGAAACGCTCCATAGGCATGGTGTTTCAGAGCTATGCGCTCTTCCCAAATATGACCGTAGAGCGCAACGTGGCCTTTGGGCTGAAAATGCAGAAGCTGCCCGCTGCAGATATTCAGCGTCGGGTGGGGGAGGTGCTGGAGCTGGTGGAGCTGAACGACTATGCGAAGCGCTATCCCCATCAGCTTTCTGGCGGCCAGTGTCAGCGCGTGGCGCTGGCCCGTTCGCTGGTGACGCAGCCGCGCCTGCTGTTACTGGATGAGCCGCTCTCGGCGCTGGATGCCCGTATTCGCCGCCATCTGCGCGACCAGATCCGCCGCATTCAAAAAGAGCTGAATCTCACCACACTGTTTGTTACCCACGACCAGGAAGAGGCGCTGACGCTCTCCGATCGCATCGTGCTGATGAACAAAGGAAAAATTGTACAAAATGGCAATGCTGAATCCCTCTATACCCAGCCGGTTGACCTCTTCGCCGCCGGGTTTATCGGCAATTACAACCTGCTGAGCGCCGAGCAGGCTTCGCGGCTCACTGGCGATACCTTCAGGAGTCAGGTGGCGCTTCGTCCTGAATCGGTAGCTTTCTGCGGACCGGAACAGGGCATCCCGGCTGAAATTCTCAGCCACAGCCTGCTGGGCAACGTCATCCGTTACCGGGTTAAGGCGCGCGACGTGGAGCTGATGGTGGATGTGCTTAACCGTTCTGTGGAAGATCTGCATCCGGCGGGTTACCGGGTGGGCCTGCATCTGGACAAACTCACGCTGCGGGAAGTGGCATAACGGTACGGATATCACGCTGATTAAAAAGATTTTTTCAGCTAACCGACTAAACTTAATGCGTAAGCGGAATGGGGCCACCCGTTCTGGACGTATCAGGTTTAAGAAGTTGGAGGTCGATATCGGTGTTAACCCTGCTTAATTTGCTCTCTGCCGTCGCGCTGCTAGTCTGGGGCACCCACATTGTACGTACCGGCATTATGCGCGTTTACGGCGCTGATTTACGTCGCGTGCTCAGCAAGAGCGTGGAAAAGAAACCAATGGCGTTTGTGGCCGGCATTGGCGTCACCGCGCTGGTTCAGAGCAGCAACGCCACCACGCTGCTCGTCACCTCATTTGTGGCCCAGGAGCTGGTTGGCCTCACGCCCGCGCTGGTGATCATACTTGGCGCAGACGTTGGCACGGCGATCATGGCGCGGATCCTGACGTTCGATCTCTCCTGGCTCTCTCCGCTCTTTATCCTGTTTGGCGTGGTGTTTTTCCTTGGCCGGAAGCAAACGCGGGCCGGTCAGCTTGGCCGCGCCAGTATCGGCCTGGGGCTGATCCTGCTGGCCCTGCAGCTGATTGTGGCCGCGGCTACGCCTATCACCCAGGCGTCGGGCGTAAAGGTGATCTTCTCCTCGCTCACCGGCGATGTGATGCTGGATGCGCTGCTCGGTGCCGTTTTTGCCATTATCAGCTACTCAAGCCTGGCGGCGGTACTGATCACCGCCACGCTCACGGCGACCGGCGTTATCTCGTTTAAGGTGGCGTTATGCCTGGTGATTGGTGCCAATCTGGGCAGCGGACTGCTGGCGATGCTGAATAACAGCGCGTCGAATGCTGCGGGCAAACGGGTGGCGCTGGGCAGCTTACTCTTTAAATTTATCGGCTCTTTGATGGTGCTGCCGCTTGTTGATCCGCTGGCCGATCAGCTGCAAAGGTTGCCGGTCAACGATGAAGAGCTGGTGATCTTTTTCCATGTCTTCTACAACCTGATCCGCTGTCTGATTATGGTGCCGTTCGCCGATCCCATGGCCCGGCTCTGTATGCGGCTCATCGGGGATGAAAAAGAGACCGAGCTGCGTCTGAAACCCCGGCATCTGGACAAAAGCGCGCTGGACACGCCGGCATTGGCGCTGGCTAACGCCTCCAGAGAGACGCTGCGCATGGGCGATGTACTGGAGCAGATGCTCGCTACCTTCAGTAAAGTGGTGCATGGCGAGCTGCGGGAGGAGCGGGAGATCCGCAAGCTGGATGATGACGTTGACGTGCTCTACACCGCCATCAAGCTCTATCTGGCGCAGATGCCGAAAGAGGATCTGCCTGAAGAGGATTCCCGACGCTGGGCGGAGATTATCGAAATGGCGCTCAACCTGGAAATGGCTGGCGATATCCTGGAAAGGATGAGCGGCGACGTGGCCGATAAATCGCTGACGGCGCGGCGGGCATTTTCTGTAGAAGGTCTGGGCGAGCTGGACGCGTTAATTGAGCAGCTGGCCGGAAACCTGCGTCTTGGCCTGTCGGTGTTTTTATCCAGAGATATCACCAGCGCCAAGCGTCTGCGCCGGGCTAAACACCGCTTTCGCATCACTAACCGCCGTTACTCTCATAAGCACGTGGATCGCCTGCATCAGCAAAACGTGCAGAGTATTGAAACCAGCTCGCTGCATCTGGGGCTGCTGGGCGATATGAAGCGTCTGAATTCACTGTTCTGCGCGGTAGCCTACAGCGTGCTTGAACAGCCTGACGATACGCGGGATGAGGAGTAAACGGGCGGGAGGCGTGCAGGATAACAAGTTGCCTGTGCAATAAACCGACTGACCGCAGGCAGGATGGGCGTTCCAGTCAGAGACCTCCCGCCGGGAAAGTGGCGCAGGCGTGCCCGCCTGCGCGTTCTGACGTTACTTTTTCTTGATCGGTTTCCCTGACCAGTAGCCCGCCAGCAGCGAACCAGAGAGGTTGTGCCAGACAGAGAAGAGCGCGCCCGGCAACGCCGCCAGCGGCGAGAAGTAGAGCTTGCCAAGCGTGGCCGCCAGACCGGAGTTCTGCATGCCCACTTCCAGCGCCAGCGTGCGGCAGGTTGACTCATCAAAGCCAAACAGTTTGCCGCCCCAGTAACCGCCCAACAGCCCGATCGCGTTATGCAGCATCACCGCCACAATCACCATCAGACCCACCGAGCCGATAAAGCTCTGACTACCTGCCACCACCGCGCTGATGATCAGCAGAATACAGACCATAGAGAACGCAGGCAGATAAGGCTCCACGCGCCTGACCAGGCTGTTCATGGTGTGATGAATAACCAAACCAATGCTGATAGGCACCACCACGATCTTCACAATGCTCAGCAGCATACCCACCACATCCACCTGAATATGGGTATCCACATAGAGTTTGGTCAGCAGCGGCGTGGCAAACACGCCCACCAGGGCAGAGACCGAGGAGATAGTCACGGAGAGCGCAACGTCACCCTTAGCCAGATAGATCATGACGTTAGAGGCAGTTCCGCTGGCAACGCTGCCCACCAGGATCATACCCGCCGACAAATCGGGCGGCATATGAAACAGCTTAGCCAGCCCCCATGCAGCCAGAGGCATCACCAGATAATGCAGGAAGGTACCGGCAATGACCGGCGCCGGACGCGTCAGCACGCGTTTGAAATCGTTGATATTAAGCGTGACGCCCATCCCGAACATAATCAGCATCAGCAGGTAAGTGACCCAGGGGCCGATGCCAAGAAAAGTGGTGGGTGAGTAGTAGGCGGCAACAGAGAGCAGAACTGCCCATAACGGGAACAGCCGGGTAACGGTGGCGAACATAGCCAGACTTCCTTTTTTCGAGGTTGTGTTTATTTTTTGCAGGTTTTGCCATCAGACAGATCACGTTTCCCGGAACGAGGAAAAAGTGAACGCCGAATCATAGCATTAAATAACGGCGGGGGAAGCGGGGAAGCGTGGGCCAGAGGCGCTGGCCCACGACTGTTACGGGTTACTCTTTATGCGCCAGCAGGTAACGGTAGAGGAGACCACCAACGATGCCGCCAATAACCGGCATCAGCCAGAACATCCACAGCTGCCCCATAGCCCAGCCGCCCTGGAAAATAGCCACGGCGGTACTTCTGGCCGGGTTAACGGAAGTATTGGTAACCGGAATGCTGATCAGATGGATCAGGGTCAGCGCCAGACCGATGGCGATCGGCGCAAAGCCAGCGGGAGCACGCTTATCCGTCGCCCCGTGAATAACGATCAGGAAGAGAGCGGTAAGTACCCCTTCACTCACCATGCCGGAGAGCAGTGAGAAGCCGCCGGGTGAATGCTCACCGAAGCCATTGGCGGCGAAACCGCTGGCCGCCGCATCAAAGCTGCTCTGCCCACTGGCGATAACATACAGCACGGCGGCAGCGGCGATGCCGCCGAGCAGTTGGGCCACAATATAGGTCACTATCTGCGAGGCAGGAAAGCGCCCGCCAGCCCAGAGCCCCAGCGTGACCGCCGGGTTAAAATGGCCGCCGGAGATGTGCCCCACGGCATAAGCCATTGTCAGCACGGTTAAGCCAAAAGCCAGCGCAACGCCGGCAAACCCAATCCCCAGCGCCGGGAACCCTGCCGCCAGCACTGCACTGCCACATCCCCCGAAAACCAGAACAAAAGTGCCGAAAAACTCGGCCATAAACTTGCGCATGAAAACCCCTACTCTTCTTATTGATAAGGATCGGGATTATCGTTACGGAACGGAATAATTCAAGCCATGCACTTTTTTTTGCAATTTATATTGATCTGAACACAGGTTTTCGCTGCAGATAGCGTCAATATTGCAGAAAATTCCTATCTTAAAGCGGAATATTTTAAAAATGCGGCTCTGGCCGGGAGCAGAAAATAAAAAAACCGGGCCAGGCCCGGTTCTTTTTACGGCAGTGTTTGCAGAGGATTATTCGAACAGATTGCGGTGCAGCGTCTGTACTACCTGCTCGGCGTCATTGCCCGGCACCAGGAAGCAGAGGTTATAGCTACTGGCGCCGTAGCAAATCAGGCGCAGATTGAACGGATCCAGCACGCCGAACACCTCTTTGCCCACGCCACAAGCCTGGGAGAGCTTATTGCCGATAATCGCGATCAGCGCCAGATTCTCTTCCACTTCTACGCGGCAGAGTGAAGAAAGCTCGGTGAGCAGCGCCTGCGTCAGCAGGCTGGCGCCGTTTGACGTGGAGCCGGTGGTATCCAGCGTCAGCGCCACGCTCACTTCAGAGGTGGTGATCAAATCGACCGAGATACTATGGCGCGCCAGAATGTTGAACAACTCCGCCAGAAAACCGTGCGTATGCAGCATGGTCAGGCTGTGCAGCGTCAGCAGCGTCTGCTTGCGGCGCAGAGCCAGCGCGCGGAACAGCGGCGGGTTTTGCGTCTGATTACAGACGCGGGTGCCGCCAGCAGCGGGATCTTTGCTGGAGCCGACGAAGACCGGAATATCACTGCGAACGGCGGGCAGCAGCGTGGCAGGATGCAGGACTTTTGCACCAAAGGTGGCCATTTCGGCGGCTTCTTCGAACGTGATCTCATCGATGCGTTTCGCCGCGGGCACCACGCGTGGATCGGTGGTGTAGATGCCGGGCACGTCCGTCCAGATATCGATGCGGCTGGCGTGCAGCGCCTCGCCCAGCAGGGCAGCAGTGTAATCGCTGCCGCCACGGCCTAGAGTGGTGGTACGCCCTTTGGCCTCGCTACCGATAAAGCCTTGCGTCACCACCAGCGCCTGCGCCAGGCGCGGGGCGAGCTGAGCCTGAGCCAGCTCCGCCAGCAGAGCCACATCGGGCTCGGCGCGGCCAAAGCGGTCGTTGGTGCGCATCACTTTACGCACGTCAAACCACTCAGCCTGCACCTGACGCTGACGCAGAATTTCCACGAAAAGCAGGGAGGAGAGCAGCTCGCCGTGGCTGACCAGTTCGTCGGTCAGGGCGGTAGAGGTCGCCAGCGCGGCGGCCTCGGAAAGCATGGTGATGTTTTCCAGCACGCGATCCACTTCCTCGCGGATCACCTCAGGCTGGGCCAGTTCATCAACAATGGCGTACTGGATGCGGCGGATCTCATCGAGCTGATAAGCCCGTTGCTCCTGCTCCTGACCTTCAGACAGCGACACCAGCAGGTTAGTCACGCCCGCAGAGGCAGAAAGAACCACCAGACGGGTATGGGGATTGGCCAGTACCACATCGGCGCTGCGGTTCATGGCTGTAAAATCGGCAACGCTGGTGCCGCCAAATTTGGCCACGATCAAAGATTGGGACATGTGTTGACATACCTCGTGTCTGATTAAATTCCTGGCACAAGGGAAGAGCGAAAACGGGGTAGACGTAGAAAAGGGGATTACTACGAGTCACCCAGAAGCGCCCCACCTTGTCTACCCGTTACGGGTGCGGCAGCGGCTTAGGCTGCAGGACCCGTAATCAGGTGCGGACCGTTTTTGTCGCACGATCCTGGTGACAACCCAGAGGATTCAGCCCCTGCGGTCGATACGCCCCACGCCGCGTGGATTGTACCTCGGCGTCGCTCCCCCTGATGTGTTTTCTGTGGATTCGGCTCCTCCAACACACTGCCTGGGCGACGCGCCTCTTCTGGCTTGCGCATCAGATGCGCAACTAGCGGGCTACAAATAGCGTTTTCTGCTGCCGCTGTCAATCTCTGCCGTCTGAGGAATTTTCATTTTGCACCAGCGCAATCAGCGTGCAGGGCAGGGCAGGCGTCTCTTCGCCCCGTACCGCGCTCAATGCGCCCGCTTCGTTTTGCACAAACAACGGGATCACCCCCTGGTTTTTTTCCAGATACTCCAGCCAGCCAAAGTTTTCGTTAAGTCGGGTAGCCTTAATGGTGGCCCCTTTCGCCAGCAGGCTGCTGAGCTGGGCATAGGTCTGCTGCTGACCGAACAGCACCTCATGACGACGAAAACGCGGGCTTTCGCTGTCGCGCTTCACGCGCAGCGCGGCACCGGAACGGATAGCCGCCACGTTTTTTTCACCAAACATATGGCTGAAGTGGTAGACCGCGAGCGCATTCTGATGGCGATTGGGCGACAGTGCAAGCACCTGAGCCGTTTCGCTCAGATCGAGGAAGTTCTCTGCGTGTTCTGACCAGGCATTGCCATAATAGGCGGGGATCCCTTCCATGCGCGCCAGCCGGTAATATTCCCAGCTGCTGTCCGTCACCAGTACCGGAATATCCAGCTTTTGCAGCGAAGCCGCCAGCGTACGCGCCACGCTGTTTGCGCCGATAATCAGCACGCCACGCGGCTCACGCTGCTGCACCTTCAGCATTCGCGCCAGCACCGAGCTGGTAAGGCTTTGCAGTACCACGGTGCCGATAATCACCGCAAATACCACCGTTACCAGCTTATCCGCGCCGGCAAAACCGGTTTTTTCCAGCGTCAGGGCAAACAGCGAGCTGACCGCTGCGGCAACAATACCGCGAGGGGAGATCCAGCTCAGCATCAGCCTGTCGCGCAGCGGCAGTGACGAGCCCCAGGTGGAGAGCGCAATGCATAAAGGACGGGCGACAAACTGCACAATCAGCAGCAGCCCCACCAGAGGCCAGCCCATCGCCAGCAGCGCAGCCAGATCCAGCCTCGCCGCCAGGATAATAAACAGGCCGGAAATCAGCAGTGCTGAAAGCTCCTCCTTAAAGGCGATAATTTCGCTGAGATCGACTTCGCGCATATTGGCCAGCCAGATACCCATCACCGTCACCGTCAGCAGCCCCGACTCATCCGCCAGCGCGTTGGAGAGGCCAAACGCGGTCAGCATCACGGCCAGCACCGCAAAGTTTTGCAGATAACCCGGCAGCCAGACGCGCTTCAGGGCAATGCCCAGCAGCCAGCCAAAAAACGCACCCGCGACTAATCCAACCGCCGCCGTTTCACCTAAAGTCCAGAACAGGTGCGTTAACGATTCAGCTTTCTGACGCAGCACAATGAACTCAAACACCAGAAGGGTGAAGATAGCGCCAACAGGATCGATAACGATGCCTTCCCAGCGCAGCACCTGGTTGATCGCCTTATTGGGCCGCACCACGCGCATCAGCGGAGCGATAACCGTTGGGCCGGTGACCACGGTAACGGAGCCGACCAGCGCTGCCAGTTCCGGCGGAAAGTCGAGCAGTGCCCAGCAGGCGACGCTGATCACCAGGAAAGTGATCATCATCCCTACGGTCACCAGGTTACGCACCACGTTGCCAAGCCCGCGGATTTCGTCGAAGCGAAGCGTCAGCGCGCCTTCAAACAGAATGATGGCCACAGAGAGGGAGACAAAGGGAAACAGCAGGCTGCCAAACAGGGCATCCGGTTGCAAAACGTGGCCTACCGGACCCAGGACTATGCCGAAAACCAGCAGCGGCAAAATGGCGGGCAGACGCAGCAACCAGGCCAGCCACTGGGCTACCAGCGAACTTAATCCAATGATAACCAACAACAGTGGGGCAGAGAACTCCATAAAATTTTTCCTTTCGACAGCAAGTTAGTCATACTGAAACGCTGAGCGGACAAGCTGACCGCCGCCTGAATTATAAATAGCCCCGGACAAAAAAGTGGGGAAACCTGCCAACGATAGTTGAGGCCTGTTACAGGAAGAGGGAATCCAGGCGGAGACCTCGGGTAACATGGCGTCCGGCCTGATTTACGGTTCTTAAATAAAAAGAGTGTGTTGTTATGAAAAATATCAATCCGACACAAACCGCTGCATGGCAAGCGCTGCAGCAGCATTTCGAAGAGATGAAAGAGGTTCAAATCGCTGATCTGTTTGCTAAAGACAGCAATCGCTTCGCGAACTTCTCTGCCACCTTCGACGACCTGATGCTGGTAGACTTCTCTAAAAACCGCATCACCAGCGAGACCCTCGCGAAGCTGCAGGATCTGGCGAAAGAGACCGATCTGCAGGGCGCTATCAAGTCGATGTTCTCTGGCGAAAAAATTAACCGTACCGAAGATCGCGCTGTGCTGCACGTTGCCCTGCGCAACCGCAGCAACACCCCGATCGTCGTGGATGGCAAAGATGTGATGCCAGAGGTTAACGCGGTGCTGGAGAAGATGAAATCTTTCTCTGAGCGCATTATCAGCGGCGACTGGAAAGGCTATACCGGTAAACCTATTACCGACGTGGTGAATATCGGCATTGGCGGCTCAGACCTTGGCCCGTTCATGGTGACTGAGGCGCTGCGCCCGTATAAAAATCACCTGAATATGCACTTCGTTTCCAACGTTGACGGCACCCATATCGCGGAAACCGTGAAGGATCTCAATCCAGAAACCACGCTGTTCCTGGTGGCGTCAAAAACCTTCACCACGCAGGAAACCATGACCAACGCCCACAGCGCGCGTGACTGGTTCCTGAAAACGGCGGGTGATGAGCAGCATGTGGCGAAACACTTTGCTGCCCTCTCTACCAACGGTAAAGCCGTTGGCGAGTTTGGTATTGATACCAACAACATGTTTGAATTCTGGGACTGGGTTGGCGGACGCTACTCGCTGTGGTCAGCTATTGGCCTCTCCATCATTCTCTCCGTTGGCTTCGACAACTTTGAGAAGCTGCTGAGCGGCGCGCATGCGATGGACAAGCACTTCTCCACCACGCCAGCCGAGCAGAACCTGCCGGTGATCCTGGCACTGATTGGTATCTGGTATAACAATTTCTTCGGCGCTGAAACCGAAGCGATTCTGCCTTACGATCAGTATATGCACCGCTTTGCTGCCTACTTCCAGCAGGGCAACATGGAGTCGAACGGTAAGTATGTTGACCGTAACGGCGCGCCGGTTTCTTACGAAACGGGTCCGATCATCTGGGGCGAACCGGGCACTAACGGACAGCATGCGTTTTATCAGCTGATCCACCAGGGCACCAAGCTGATCCCTTGTGACTTCATCGCCCCTGCGGTGACGCACAACAAGCTGGGCGATCACCATGCCAAGCTGCTGTCGAACTTCTTTGCCCAGACCGAAGCGCTGGCGTTTGGTAAATCACGCGATGCGGTAGAGAAAGAGTTTACCGATGCGGGCAAAGACGCCAAATCTGTTGAGCACATTGTGCCGTTCAAGGTGTTTGAAGGTAACCGCCCAACCAACTCCATCCTGCTGCGCGACATCACGCCGTTCAGCCTGGGGGCGTTGATTGCGCTGTATGAGCACAAAATCTTTACTCAGGGCGCGATCCTCAACATCTTCACCTTCGATCAGTGGGGCGTCGAGTTGGGTAAACAGCTGGCAAACCGCATCCTGCCTGAGTTGTCCGGCAGCGAAGAGGTCAGCAGCCATGACAGCTCGACCAACGGCTTAATCAACCGTTACAAGAACTGGCGCGGTTAATCTCTTTTCTGAGAAACCCAGGGGCCGGTGCGGATGCACCGGCCCTTTGTTTTATCTGGCTCGTCACTTCGCTACAGGCTTTTTTACTCAGGTAGCGAGTAGCGCCCGCTTGAACGACTGAATATGGGCACGGGCAGCTTCCGCTGCGCGCTGCGTATCCCCTTCTTCCAGCGCCAGGATAATCGCGTTGTGCTCCGCAATAACCTCTTCCATATGCGTGACGCTGGAGAGGGTGGTAGCCCAGAAGCGCTGCGCCTGAGCGTGGATCACGCTCAGGATATCGGCAAGCCGACGGTTACCGGCAATCTCCGCCAGCATCTGGTGAAACTCGCGATCCAGCAACATCATCTGCTCTCTGTCGTGCGCCTTGCTGGCCGCAGCGATCCGTTGATTCAGGTCGCGCAGCTGAGCGATCTGTGACGCCATCACCTTCTGGCTGGCGAGCTGCACGCACAACGTCTCGTTGACCAGCCGCACCTCGATTAACTCCAGCGCATCGTCAATCGACAACGGGGCCACCATCACGCCTTTACGCGGAATAATCTGCAGAAGGCCCTCGGTGGCCAGCCGGTGGATCGCCTGATTGACCGGCGTGCGGCCTCTCTCCAGATCGTCCATCACCTGCGCGGTATTCAGGTATTCGCCGGGCTTGTAGCGCAGCGTAATCAGTCTGTGCCTGAACGCCAGATAGGCTTGATCGTTGAGCGACAGCGTCTTTTCCCGGCCTCCCGGGCTCTCATTTCCAGCAACCGAATCACTCATCACCACGTTCCTTTTTTTGCTTATGCGACATATTACACAAAAATCTGGCATGAAAATCGCTAGTTTGAAATGACAGTGAAATTTCACAGTGTTTTTTCAAACGGAGATCGCCATATGCACCTTCAGTTCACAACAGGCGTGGAAACCGCCGCCACGCTGGATATTGAGGTTAATCATTTTGTTATTGCAGGCTGGGTAGGGCGCGATCGGGATGCGGTGTTGCACCATATCAGGGAGCTGGAGGCGCTTGGCGTGCCCGCTCCGGGTGCAGTGCCGCTGTTCTACCGGGTCGCAACCAACCAGCTCAGCCAGCAAACTCAGCTGGAAGTGGTCGGCAATGACACCTCCGGTGAGGCCGAACCTTTCCTGTTTTTCACTCAGGGAGAGTACTGGGTCTCTCTTATCTCCGATCATACCGATCGCCATCTGGAAACCTTCAGCGTGGCACTCTCCAAACAGGCCTGTATCAAGCCGGTTGCCGACAGCGCCTGGCGCATGAGCGAGGTGGCTGAACACTGGGATGCGCTTGAACTGACCTCCTGGATCAAAGAGCAGGGCGAGTGGGTTATTTATCAGCAGGGCACGCTCGCCTCACTGCTGACGCCGCAGGATCTGCTGGCGCGCTATCCCGAAGAGAGCAAAACCGGCGAGGGCTTTGCCATGTCCTGCGGCACCCTGAGCGCCATTGGCGGCATCCGTCCCGCCAGTGAGTTTCGTATGGCGCTGCATGACCCGGTGCTGGGCCGCACGCTGGAACACCACTACCGTACCGGCGCGTTGCCGGTCGTTGCCTGAGGAGCCGGATGATGAGCACTCTGTGGCAGGCGAGCCAGCAACTTCAGGCGGGCGCATCCGCACCCGAGACTTTTACCGAAAGCGCGTTACAAGCGGCAGGCGATCCCGGGGGCGAAGGCTCACGGGTCTTTATCCGACGCTATGAGGAGAGGGCGAAAAACGAGGTGCGCCAGGCAGGTCTGCGCTGGCAAAACCAGGCAGCGCTGAGTCCGATAGATGGGCTGCCGGTAAGCATTAAAGATTTGTTCGACGTGAAAGGCGAAGCGACCACCGCAGGATCGCGCCTGCTGGTTAACGCCCCGGCAGCCACGGCTGATGCGAGCGTGGTGACCAGGTTAACGCAGGCGGGCGCCGCCATTGTCGGCAAAACCAATATGACCGAATTCGCCTTCTCGGGACTGGGGATCAACCCGCACTACGGCACGCCAGCCAACCCCTGGCAGCCGCAGGAGAAACGCATTCCCGGCGGCTCCTCCTCTGGCGCGGCGGTGGCGGTTGCCAGCGGCATGTCTCTGGGCGCCATCGGTACCGATACCGGCGGTTCAGTGCGCATTCCCGCCGCGCTGTGCGGCCTCACCGGGTTTAAACCCACGGCCAGCCGTATCGATCAGCGCGGCACTCTGCCGCTCTCTGCGTCACTCGACAGCATTGGGGTAATAGCGCATGACGTCCGCAGCTGCTGGCTGCTGGACAGCGCGATCGCCGCTACGCCGCTGGAGCTTCAGACTTTTGATCTGAGCCAGGCGCAGTTTGCCATTCCGCAGACCCGCGTGCTGGACGATCTCGATGAAGAGGTTACCCTGGCCTGGCAAAAGGCTGTTGCTACGCTGCGCAAGGCAGGCGCCACGCTGACAGAGCTGCCGCTACGGGAACTGGATGAGCTGAATACCATGAACGCCCGCGGCGGCATCACCGCTTATGAAGCCTGGCAGTGGCATCAACACACCGCCCTGGCGCAGCCGGAGGCTTATGACCCGCAGGTGCTGGTGCGGGTACAGCGCGGCAGTCTGCTGACAGAGCAGGATGCCGCTGAACTTTATCAGCAGCGTGAAGCCTGGCGGCAGCGCATCAACCTTGCGCTAGTCGGATTCGACGCGCTGCTGATGCCTACCGTGCCGCGCATCGCCCCTACTATTGCCTCGCTGGACGATCCGCAACGTTATATGGAGATCAACGCCCTGATGCTGCGTAACCCCAGCGTTATCAACATGCTGGATGGCTGCGCCCTCTCTCTACCCTGCCATCAACCCGGCAACGCGCCGGTTGGCCTGAGCCTTGCTTCCGTCTATGGCGATGATGCCCGCCTAATCAGCTGGTCGCTTGCTGTGGAAACTGCCCTTAACTGGAGAGCCTGAACATGACCCATTCCCACGGCATGCTGTTTGTTGCCACCAATATTGGCGCTGAAGACGAAGCGGATTTTAACCAGTGGTATGACCATGAACACGTTGAGGAGCGCGTCGCTATTTCAGGCTTTCTGAGCGGCACGCGCTATCAGGCTGTTGATGCGGAGCGGAAATATCTTGGCCTTTATGAAACGACCTCTCTGGAAGCCTTTACCAGCGCAGATTATCATGCGGCCTTTACGCGCCAGACCGACTGGTCGGTAACAAATCTGCAAAAGATGGTTAATCCAATGCGCCGCGTCTGCGCAATCAGCCATACGCACGGTAAAGGTACCGGTCAACACCTGGCGGTGGTGACGCTGAAGGGAGAGGCCGATCCTGCGCGGTTAACCGCGTGGCAGCAGAGCGTGAGCCAGACGCCGGGGTATATTTCGTCCCGTCTGCTTACGCCAGATACCCAGCTCAGCTCACCGCTGCCGCGTGAAAACAGAGAGAACCGCCCGATGTTGCCCGTACTGCTGATTAGCTGCAGCAGCGCGCAAAGCTGCCAGCAGCTGGCCTTTGCCGCCACGGCAAGCCTGCCGGGTGATATTCAGCACTACGTCTTCAACTGGCAGTTAACCAAACAGGAGATGGCTCATGACTGATACCGACTCTACCCTGCATCAGGCGGTGCACGCTAAGCGTACCAAATCGAAAACCGGTCGCCTTGCTGCGGCCAGCTCGATCGGCACTGCGCTCGAATGGTATGACTTCACCGTCTATAACATCATGGCCGCGCTGGTGTTTAACCATGTCTTTTTCCCCAGCTTTGATCCGATAGTGGGTACGATCCTGGCCTTCTCCACCTATGCGGTGGGCTATATCTCGCGTCCGCTGGGAGGGTTTGTTTTTGGTCACCTCGGTGATGTCGCTGGCCGCAAGGCCGTGCTGATTATTACGCTGGTGATCATGGGCGTGACCACGGCATTAATGGGATTGCTGCCCGGTTATGCCGTCTGGGGCGTCTGGAGTCCGATCCTGCTGGTGGCGCTGCGATTTGTGCAGGGCATTGCGCTTGGCGGCGAATGGGCGGGCGCCGTGCTGCTCTCCATGGAGCACGGTGATGCTAATAAGCGCGGGCGGAACGCCTCGTTTGCTCAGGTCGGTCCCTCCTGCGGGACGCTGATCGGTACCGGCTTTATTACGCTGGTAACGGTCTTAATGAGCGGTGAACAGTTTCAGGCGTGGGGCTGGCGTATTCCCTTCCTGCTGAGCCTGCTGCTGGTGCTGTTTGGCCTCTGGCTGCGTCGTGGCGTTGAGGAGACGCCGACGTTTGTCGCCATGCAGGCGGCGGAAAAAACCACCCACACCCCGCTGAAAGAGGTGTTCGTGCGCTATCCCAAACAGCTGCTGATAGCTGGCGGCTCGCGTATCGGGTCTGACGTTCTCTACGCGCTGGTGGTGGTGTTCACGCTGACCTACGTCACGACGGTACTCCATCTGCCGCGGCCGCTGGCGCTGATAGCGACCATGCTTGGCGCCATCGGTAATGCGATTACCGTACCGATGTTTGGCGCGCTCTCCGATAAATGGGGCCGGCGTCCGGTCTATATTACCGGCGCGCTGCTGGCGATCGTCTGGTCCTTCCTCTTCTTTGTGCTGCTCGACAGCACGCAGCCGGTGCTGATTGTGCTGGGCGTGATTGGCGGCTTGCTGATCCATGCGATGATGTATGGTCCACAGGCGGCGTTTGTCACCGAGCAGTTCCCCAGCCATGTGCGTTATGCCGGTTCGTCGCTGGCCTATACGCTGGCGGGGATCATTGGCGGTGGATTTGCGCCGTTGATTATCACTACGCTCTATAAAGAGATGGGCAGCACGCTCTGGGTTTCACTCTATGTCAGCCTGGCGCTGGGCATAACCCTTATTGCGCTCTGGAAAGCAAAAGAGACGGCGCATCGTCCGCTCTGAGCAGAACATTTTGGCGAAGGATTGCCAAAATAGCCGCTTGCCGCCATAGCAGGTTTTACCAGGGCGCCCGGTTCTTGTCGAAGTAAAATCCCCCCGTCATATCCGCAGCGTTAAGCTCTGCCAGCCAGACGATCCCTGCGGCGGCCTGAGCAACGGTTCGGTAGCCGGTATGCCCATTGAAATCTGTGGCTGTGTAGCCGGGGTCCACTGCGTTAACGCTGATGCCAGACGCCGCAAGCTCTCTGGCAAAGGCAACGGTCACCGCATTCAGGGCCGTTTTCGAGCTGGTGTAACCCATCGCCTCAACCTGAGAATAGGGATGAGCGGCATCGGAAACCCAGCTCAGCGATCCTAATCCGCTGCTGACCATCACGATTTTAGCGCCAGAGGCGGCTTTAAGTAGCGGCAGGAAGGCCTGGGTCATGCGTATGGCACCGAACACATTGGTTTCATAAACGCGTTGAATATCGGTAAGACTCTGCGTACTCGGCGCGACAGGCTGGGCGCCGGAAATCCCGGCATTGTTGATCAGAACATCCAGTTTCCCCTCCTCTTTAAGGAGCTGCTCAGCCGCAGCTTCTACGCTCTTGTTATCAGTTACATCCACCAGCAAAAGCCGTGCATCAATGCCCTGGGCCGCCAGTTCAGACACCGCTGTTAATCCCCGATTTTTGTCACGGCTTCCCAGCCATACCCGATAGCCGAGCAAGCCCAGCTGGCGGGCGGTTTCGAAGCCGATGCTTTTATTGGCACCGGTAATCACGACATTTTTTCTACTCAAGTTAGCCCCCTCAGTTATGCGTAAAGGCAAGGTGAATGCCTTACCGCTGGCAGAGATCTACTTATAAACTGAACAAGAGTGTTTGATAATATAAGCTGATACGAATACGCTGATCGCTATGCCGAACAATAGCCTGCCGCCTGACATGAATGATTTGTCGATTTTTCTCGCCGTGTTTGAAGAGAATAACTTCAGAGCTGCCGCCCGGCGGCTTGGCCTCTCTCCGTCAACCGTCAGCGAAAGGATTTCCGTACTGGAGCTTAGTCTGGGCGCGCCGCTGCTGATCCGCACCACCCGTAGCGTCATGCCAACAGAAGCTGGCCGGGCGCTGGCGTCCCGTATCTCCCCGCTGCTCGCTGAAATGAGAGCCGCGCTCAACGATGTTGCAAGCTCTCAGCAACATGTACGGGGCGTGCTTAAGCTGAACGTCACCGGCGCGGTAATGACCGATATTCTTCCCCCTTTGCTTGACCGGTTTCTTACACGTCATCCGCAGGTGAGAGTGGAAATCGTGGTCGAGGATCGGCTGGTAGATGCGATAGCCGCGGGTTGTGATGCAGGGATCCGCTATGGCGAGCACCTGGCAAAAGACACCATAGCTGTGCCTGTTGGCCCCAGGAGACAACGGCTGGCCTTAGCGGCCGCGCCTTCTTATCTGGAAAAACGGGGATATCCTCTGACTCCCCGCGATTTACTCGATCACGACTGCATACGCCTGAAATTTTCCAGCGGCGCGCTGGTCAGCTGGGAGTTTGAGCGAGATGGAGAGACCCTGATTGTTGATCCGCCGGGGCGTCTGATCGTCGGCGTTAATGGCGTTTCCGCTGCCATCGATCTTGCCCGCACGGGGCAGGGGATTATTGCGACGTTTGAGAACTGGCTGCAGCCCGGTTTTCAGAGCGGCGATCTTCACCCCGTGCTGCCAGAGTGGTGGAGCACGTTTGAAGGGCCATGGCTCTATTTTTCCAGCCGGTTTACCTCTGCGCCGCTGCGCGCATTTATCGATTTTCTGGCGGAACAGCGCACATAAACAGGGAGTTACCGCTGTTTGCGTAAAGAGAGTTGACCCGGAGAAGAGCCGATAACGCGTTTAAATGCTTTTCTGAAAGCGCTCTCCGACTCATACCCTAATGAGGTTGAGATAGTCAGGATAGAATCGCCTGAATGTTGTAGTCGGTCGCACGCCAGCAGCATTCTCCATTGCGTCAGATATTCTATCGGCGCAGTTCCTACCGTTTCCCTGAAACGTTTTGCAAATACTGAACGCGACATTCCCACCGCCAGAGCAAGCTTTTCTAAGGTCCAGCTATGCCCGGGCTTATCATGCATGCATGCCAGGGCAATACTCAGATGCTTATCCCTCAAGGCAAACAGCCAGCCAACGTTAGTGCTGGAGCTCTCATCTGCGTGCAACCGCAATGCCTGAATTAACAGCATAAAAGCCAGTTGCTGCACGATTAGCCCGCTGCCGGGCTGAGGAGTTCTTACCTCCTGAACCATGCGCTCAAGCGCCCAACGCATTGCCGTGCTGTCTGACTCTTTGCGAATATGAACAATGGGCGGCAGTGAACCCAAAAGCATTTGGGCAGGGCGGCCAGCAAGCAGAAAGTGGCCGCCTACCAGGAAACAGCTCTGCTCTTCATCCGCCTTAAAGGCTGTATCTGAGGTCATTGTGGTACGCACAGCCTGAAAATCTACAGGCTTCGCCGATAAATCCGTTGTGAGTCTGAAAGGTGGGCCTGGCGGCAACAGGTAACAATCTCCTGCAGTAAGACGTATCAAATCTGCAACGCCTTCGACCGATAGCCAGCACTGCCCGGATACCACGGCATAACATTTGATACCGTCATGCTGCGGCCACTGCACTGCCAGCCCATCATTAAGGACAACGCCGCCCGAAACATAGCTCTCAGGCTTAAGCAGTGATAACAACTGTGAAAGCGGATCCATCTTTACTCCGGACGATCGGACATAAAACAGCGACCATACACCATAGATCGTATTACATGAAAGACTTAGAGTTGCGTAGCGGGGTGCAAAAGCACGTTATTAATCACACTAAGGTGAACTCACAATGCGTATCTTCCTCACCGGCGCGACCGGTTTTATCGGCACTGCTTTAGTAAGTCAACTTATCGCGGCTGGGTATCAGGTTGTCGGGCTTACAAGAAGCCAGCAAGGGGCTGATATTTTAAAGGCTGCAGGTGCTGAGGCACATTTTGGCGATATTGAGGACGTTGAC
Source organism: Erwinia pyri (assembly GCF_030758455.1). NCBI lineage: Bacteria > Pseudomonadati > Pseudomonadota > Gammaproteobacteria > Enterobacterales > Erwiniaceae > Erwinia > Erwinia pyri. The sequence continues at coordinate 4,143,597 of NZ_CP132353.1, read as the reverse complement.
AGCCTGCGGCGGGGCGCAATGTTGAGTGATGGCGTTATTCATACCGCATTCAATCACGATTTTTCTACCTTCATAACGAATTGTGAAAAGGATCGGCTGGCTATTCTGGCAATGGGTAAAGCACTGGAAGGCACGCAGCGGCCGTTGATTATTACTTCTGGCGTGGGGATGGGGTCAGCGGGGCAAAGCGCCCTGGCTGATGAGGACCATTTTAATCCTGAACATCAGAATCCGCGTAAGGCATCGGAACTGGCAGGAGTCGAAGTCTCAGATAAAGGCGTCAATGTTTCTGTGATCCGACTTTCGCAGGTTCATAACCCCTGCAAGCAGGGCTTAATCACCTCCCTGATTGAAATTGCCCGACAGAAGGGGATCTCAGCGTACGTTGATGAAGGGAAAAATCGCTGGGCGGCGGTACATCTTGGTGATGTTGCGCTGCTCTATATTCTGGCCCTGGAAAAAAATAGCCCCGGTAGCCGATACCATGCTGTAGCAGAAGAAGGTATTTCCATGCGAAAGATTGCCGAAACGATTGGGCTTATTCTCAATGTACCCGTTGTGCCTATTGCCTCCTCAGATGCCTCCGCTCATTTTGGCTGGATGAGTCATTTTGTTGTTCAGGAGATGTCTGCATCAAGTGCATTGACCCGGGAGCGTCTGGCATGGAAACCGGTGGGGCCGGACCTGATTACCGATCTTGAGCAAATGTCGGTTCAGGAAAGGCAGTAGTCAGTTAATCCCGGGGGGCAGGCAATGATTATGTCTGGCGTGCTTTTAGAATTTTCAGTTCCCTTAAGGCACTAACCAGCACCCGACTTTCCGCTGTCAGATCCGACTTTATCTGTTTATGGACCTGGTTGACATTACCTCTGATTCTCTTCATCCCCCGATAGCCGTTACGTGAGACAGTCGCTAAAGCAGGTGAAAGCGCTTTATCGCCCCCAAAAATAGATAAAGTCACAGGCTGCCAGGTAAGGATAATCTTAAATATCACCCTTTTGCTTTGATTTTCTTAAGGATAAATCTGAAAGAATAAACGGCGATTTAACCCGGTTCTGCTGCCGATCCCTTGCTAATATTCTGAAATATAAAACCTTTACTGCAATAACTCGCTTTCAGCGCCACCTCCGGTGATTTCGCCTTCCTAAAGGACATTATTAGCGAATGATACTAATAAGTGGCCCTGACATAGTTATAAACACTAATATATTGAATTATTTAGTCAAATGTTGCCCTGAGTGGGCAAAGCGTGCTTATTTTAGACAAAGAAAAGGGCCTCTGCGACGGTGAGGATCCCCCTCAATTCTGGCCATTGATTGCCTTATACTGGAGCCGCCTGAAAACCTTCAGGTGAGGTATCCATTCATTTAATGAAGGGAAATGTTATGAAAAAAGTCTTATGTGCTGCTGCAGCCATAGTGTACTTAGCCAGTGCTTCAGCCGCTTTTGCTGCGCCTGAAGAAGCTGGCGCTGCCGCCGGTGCTACTGCGGGGACACTCTCCGCCGGAACCACCACGGCAGTAGGTGTGGGTGCGCTTGGCGCACTGGTTGGTGTTGCTCTGGCAGCATCCAGTGGTGGCAACGGTTCTAATACCGGCACCACTACAACTACCACCACCAGCACCACGCGTTAAGTGCGGTAAATTAATCATAACCACACGTTTGTGTGGTTATTTTTTGACATTGTCAGACTTTGCTCAGGGACACACACCGGTGCGCTACCTATCACTGCTGCTTTGCTGCCTGCTTCTCCAGGCCTGTACACAAACACAAAAAGGGCTTGGAGAGACGGTAAAACTCGCCCTGCTCGGGCCGGATGACGTTCAGGTTACCGATCAACAAGTTGAAAATCTGCCTTATGCCAGCATGTACCTGCGCGTGAATAACGGGCAGCGTATTTTTGTGGTGCTGGGCTTCGATGAAAACGGCCAGCAAAAATGGATCACCCGCGATCAATCAGTGGTGGTCACCCAGCATGGGCGCGTGGTGAAAACGCTGGGACTGGCTGACAACCTCGGTGATGTCACCAATCTGAGCCAGGATCCGCTGTCAAATCCACTCGAACTGACGGAAGGGGCAGGCTGGACACGTACCCTGAGCTGGACTGAAGCAGGTAAATTCCGGGCAGCAACCGCTACCTCCCACTTTACGCGTCTGAAAGATCAGGTTCTGCTGCTGGCAGGCAATAACGTTGCGTGTCGCGTCTGGCAGGAGGAGGTTGAGCTGCCCTCAGAGGGCAAATCCTGGCGCAACACCTTCTGGATTGATACCACCACCGGAGAGGTTCGCCAGTCACAGCAGACGCTGGGCGGTGACTATTTCCCTCTTGAAACCACTATCCTGAAGCCTGCGAAATCATGAAAAAAATAACTCTTCTTCTCGCAGGGATCGCTGCCTGCGTCTCGCTGAGCGTGCGTGCGGAAAGTCAGGTAACGGTTTACTCCCCGGGGCAGACGCAGACGGCGACGGTTACTCATGCACAGAATCTGGCCCAGTTAGTCAGTAGCCCCGCGCTGGCAGGAAAAACCTGGTGGCCCGGTACGGTGATTGCAGAAAAACTGGCGACCGCCGCTGCGGTTCAGCAGCAGCAGCAAGTTATGGCGCGCCTGAAAGCCTGGAGTAATGCCCTGCATGCGGACGGCGATGCCACTCTTGCGGCCGTGGTGGATAACGTGCTGCAACAGGTGGCCGCGGTGAAAGTCACAGGGCGGCAATTCACCAATCTTGATCCCGATTGGGTTCGCGTACGTCCCGCTGCCAACCGGACGCTGGCAGGGGATTACAGCGTCTATACGCTGCAAAAGCCCACCACTATCACCCTGGCAGGCGCTATCACCGGAAGTGGTAAAACCTCCTGGCTGCCTGGCCGGAGCGTGGTGGATTACCTGCAGGATCACGACAACCTGTCGGGCGCAGAGCGGAACGTTGCGGTGCTGATTGCCCCCAACGGTGAGGCCAGTGAAGTGCCTGTCGCTTACTGGAACCGCCGCCACGTTGAGCCTGAAGCTGGCAGCACTATTTACGTTGGCTTTTCCTCATGGACGCTGCCTGGCGACGATGAAGACCTTAACCAGCAGATTGTTTCTGTTTTGACGCATCGGATCCCTGACTGATGAAAAAATCTTATCTTCTCAGCCTGTTAGCTATTTCTGTCGCCTGCGCCTGTCAGGCTCAGGCGGCAACCTTTCCCGATCCGGTGGGGCCTTCGCAGTCCGATTTCGGCGGGGTGGGCCTGTTGCAGGTTCCCACCGCGCGGATGGCAAAAGATGGCGAATTCAGCCTGAACTACCGTTATAACGATCAGTATCGCTTCTACTCTTCATCGGTTCAGCTTTTCCCCTGGCTGGAAGCGACCATTCGCTATACGGATGTGAAAACCCGCCGCTACAGCGCCGTGGACAGCTTCAGCGGAAGCCAGAGCTACAAGGATAAAGCGTTCGATTTGAAAGCCCGACTCTGGCAGGAGGGTTACTGGCTGCCGGAAGTGGCCGTAGGGGCGCGGGATCTGGGCGGTACTGGCCTGTTTGACAGCGAATATCTGGTAGCGACCAAAGCCTGGGGACCGTTTGACTTCACTCTGGGTCTCGGCTTTGGTTATCTGGGCAACAGCGGCACGGTGAAAAACCCGTTCTGTGAAGCAGACAGCAGCTACTGTTACCGTTCTGATACCAACGGGACGGCAGGTTCTGTCAGCGGCAAAGATATGTTTAAAGGCCCGGCAGCGATTTTCGGCGGCGTGGAGTATCAGACTCCCTGGCAGCCGCTTCGCCTGAAGGCGGAATATGAAGGCAACGATTATCAGGATGATTTTGCCGGCCGCCTTGAACAGAAAAGCAAAGTTAACGTTGGCGCAATCTATCGCCTTACGGAGTGGGCAGACGTCAATGTCAGCTACGAGCGCGGCAATACCTTTATGGCTGGCTTCACGCTGCGCACCAACTTCAACGATCTGCATACGGCTTCGATTGACTCGCCAAAACCCGCTTATCAACCGCAGCCGCAGGGTGAATTCCTTGAGCAGACCGCCGTGGCGAGCCAGCTGACCGATCTGAAATATAACGCCGGGCTGGATGCGCCAAATATTCAGGTGCAGGGCAACACGCTCTACGCCTCCGGGCGGCAGACAAAATATCGCAATACCCAGGAAGGGGTGGATCGCGCTAACGTGATCCTGATGAATAACCTGCCAGCTAACATCGACACGCTGAAGGTCACGGAAATCCGCGACCGGATGCCGCAGGTCACCACGGAAACCAACGTCGCCAGCCTGCGCCAGCAGCTGGAAGGCTATCCGCTGGGCAAAGAGCAGACGCTGGATCAAAAGCGTGTGGAGCCGGTCGATCCGGGCCATACCGAGCAGGGCTACTATATTGATGCTGATGACTTCAACTACAGCATTGCGCCGGTTCTGAATCAGTCTGTTGGCGGCCCGGAGAGCTTCTATCTCTATCAGGTCGGCGTAATGGCCAACGCAAATTACTGGCTGACGAAGCACCTGCTGATTGACGGTAGCGTGTTCGGCAACCTGGCAAACAACTACGATAAATTCAATTACAACGGTGCGCCAAACGACTCTTCACTGCCTCGCGTTCGTACCCATATTCGCGACTATGTGGAAAACAACGTCTACGTTAACAATCTGCAGGCCAACTACATGCACGCCCTGGGCAACGGCTTCTACGGTCAGCTCTATGGCGGCTACCTGGAGACCATGTATGGTGGCGTAGGGGGCGAAGTGCTCTACCGTCCGCTGGACTCTGACTGGGCAGTGGGCATTGATGCCAACTACGTCAAACAGCGTGACTGGGACAATATGATGCAGTTTACCGACTACACGGCAAAAGTCGGTAATCTGACGGCCTACTGGCGTCCTTCATTCTTTAATAACCAGGTACTGGTGAAAGCGAGCGTGGGTCAGTATCTGGCCGAGGATAAAGGGGCCACAATTGATGTCTCCCGCCAGTTCGACAGCGGTGTGATTGTGGGCGCTTACGCCACCAAAACTAACGTTTCGGCGGAAGAGTATGGCGAAGGGGATTTCACCAAAGGCTTCTACATCTCGATTCCAATGGATCTGTTTACTGCTTCGCCAACGCGTGGCCGTGCACAGGTAAGCTGGACGCCGTTAACGCGTGATGGCGGCCAGATGCTGGGCCGTAAATACCAGCTGTATGACATGACCAGCGACAGGGACCGCGATTTCCGCTAACCCGGCCAGAAGGTCTGAAAAGGGTGCACTTTGTGCGCCCTTTTTTATTGGGACAAACCACTGCCTCAGCATCTGTTACAGAGCGTGAAAGTTTTCCTCAAAGCCCCGGGGGTTACCCCGGAAAGCGGGGCAGTCAGCAAGCAAAACTTGTGAACTGGCTCACACTAAAGCATATTGTGCGTATCAGGATTAACCTGATCAATAACAGTGATTTCAGAGGGTTTACCATGATTACCGCCACGCGTATCGCCTGGTTATTACAGATGCTGCTGAACATAGGGCTGATAGGACTGGCCTGCATTCTGGCCGTGTTTTTAGGCAAGGAGACTATTCATCTGGCCAACGTATTGCTGAACACCGGCGAACAGACCTCCTCCTATTTATTGATTGATGGAATAGTGATCTATTTCCTCTACTTCGAATTTATTGCCCTGATCGTAAAATACTTTCAGTCGGGCTATCACTTCCCGCTGCGCTATTTCGTCTATATCGGCATCACGGCCATTATTCGCCTGATCATTGTTGATCATAAAAATCCGCTGGATACGCTCGCCTACTCTGTCGCTATCCTGATTCTGGTAATCACTCTCTGGCTGGCTAACAGCAATCGCCTGAAGCGTGAATAATTTCCGGCGCGCCCCGACAGGGGCGCAACGTCCCCGCCAAAAATCGCATTAATTTCCCTTCTCAGGCTGTGTTCTCCCTTAACCTCTGCGTTACACTGTGGCCCCCAATTTTTGCCCGGAGAAGCCGAATGGCTGAAAACGCGCTGACGCAATTGCGCGCCCTTGAGTGGCTTCCTGCCTCCTCGCCCTTGCTGACCGCTCCGCTGCTGGACTGGTTGATGGAAGAAGATTCCATGACACAACGTTTTGAACGTCATTGTGAAAAAGTGACGGTGAACATTGTGCGTGAAGGCTTTATTGGTGCAGAGGATGCGGCGCAGGAGGTAACATTTTTACCTCAGGAGCCCCGCTACTGGCTGCGTGAGATTTTGCTGTGCGGCGACGGTGTGCCCTGGCTCGCTGGACGGACAATCGTCCCTGAATCAACCCTGATCGGGCCAGAGCAGATGTTGCAACAGTTGGGCACCCGCCCGCTGGGACGCTATCTTTTTTCTTCCTCAACGCTGACGCGGGATTTTATCGAGCCTGGTCAGCACAAGGAGTTGTGGGGACGCCGTTCCCGCCTGCGTCTCTCCGGCAAGCCGCTATTATTGACCGAACTGTTTTTACCGCCGGCGCCGCTCTATCAGTCGCTGCTGGCTAAAGGGAACCCGTAACGTGGAGAGAACGCTTCCTGTGAGTAAATTTCAGGCCTACAGCCGCCTGATGCGCATCGACAAGCCGATTGGCTCGTTGCTGCTGCTGTGGCCCACCTTTTGGGCGCTGTGGCTGGCAGGCAGAGAGATCCCGCCGCTTAACGTGCTGATCGTGTTCACCCTTGGCGTATTCTTTATGCGCGCCGCTGGCTGCGTGGTTAATGATTTTGCCGATCGTAAAATTGACGGGCATGTTAAGCGCACCCAGGCACGTCCTTTACCCAGCGGCGCGGTGACCTCCAGAGAGGCAAAACTGCTGTTTGCCGGGCTGGTGCTGGTCTCGTTCTGTCTGGTGCTGACCATGAATGCCATGACCATCTGGCTCTCTTTTGGCGGCCTGGCGCTGGCCTGGGTCTATCCGTTTATGAAGCGCTATACCCATCTGCCGCAGGTGGTGCTGGGCGCGGCGTTTGGCTGGGCTATTCCAATGGGATGGGCGGCAGTAAGCGAAACCGTGCCGCTGGTTTGCTGGCTGCTGTTTGCCGCTAATATCTGCTGGACGGTAGCTTATGACACGCTCTATGCGATGGTGGACAGAGATGATGACTTAAAGATTGGCGTGAAGTCGACAGCGATCCTGTTTGGTCGCTTTGATAAGCTCATCGTGGGCCTTCTGCAGCTGACGACGCTGATATTAATGGCGCTGATTGGCTGGATGATGCAGCTTGGCGGCGCTTTTTACTGGTCAATCCTGCTGGCTGGCACGCTCTTTATCCATCAGCAGAAGCTGATCTCCGCCCGCGAACGCGATGCCTGCTTCAAAGCCTTTCTGAACAACAATTACGTGGGGTTAGTGCTGTTTATCGGTATTGCGTTAAGCACCTCTCCGCTGGTCAACTGGCTGTGACAAGCCATAAAAAAGGGTCGATGATTGCTCATCGACCCTTTTTAACAGCGTCACTATTTACTCGTGCGGTCCCGCACTTTCGATAGTCATCCGCACTTCCTGAGTGATTAAATCAGCCAGCATCTGATAGACCTTATGCGTCTGCTCAACCTGAGCATCGCCGGTATCGCTGATATAGCCTTCATCACGCAGCGTCAGCACCAGCGTCGAGAAGACCGCTTTGTCGAAGAATTCAGGCGCATTGATACCATGCAGTACCGACAGGCGCTGAGCCATGGTCCGGCTCTCTTTTTCCAGCGTCCCGCGGTTAATCGACGGATTGGCGCTGAGAATAGAGAAGGTAATGGCGTAGCGCTGCAGCGTCTCTCGCACACCCGCAGCCAGCAGCTGTAGCGTAGGGAAACGGGCCGGGCTGAGACGCAGCATCTGGTCATCCGCCGTCAACAGTCCCTGACGCGCCATCTCACTCACCAGCAGATCCAGCACCGCCGGCAGATCTTCTTTATTCCAGTGCAGGAACAGCTCGCTTTTGAGCATTGGATAGATCACGCTAATCTGGCGCAGCAGCTCGGCCCGCGTCAGCTCACGGTAATGCATCAGGATCACCGCTATCAGCGACGGCATCACCAGCATGTGATGCACGTTGTTGCGGTAGTAGGTCATCAGAACCGCCTGCTCGCGAGGCAGGACGATGATTTCACCAATATTATCCTGCTCAATTTCAAACTTGTTCATGCTCAGCGCGTGGTCAAGCAGCGCTTCCGGCGTCATCTCCGGCACGGTTGAGTCTGAAGAGTAGGGCACGTTGCGCAGCAGCTGTACATAACAGGTGAGCTGCTCAACGAGCTGCTCGCGCGTCAGGGAACGCTGGCGGGAGGCCAGCAGAGCCGTCACGCAAAGGTTCATCGCGTTTGCGGCGCCGGCGTTGTTGATGCTGACCATCACGCGCTGAGCAATATCATTGACCGCTGGCGTCAGCCAGGCGGGGCGCTGGGCTTCAATCGGGTCGATCGCTTCCCGCCACTCCGGCACGTGCTTGTTGAGATAAGCCACCAGAGGCAGCGGCTCACCGAAGTTTACGTAGCCCTGGCCGAGATTACGCAGCTTACGCAGCCCGCGAACCATCGACATAAAGCCCTCTTTCTCTTTGGTAGCGCCGCGCAGCTCTTTTGCGTAAGTCCCCACCTCCATTACGTGCTCATAACCGATATAGATCGGCACCAGCGTAATAGGGCGGTTACCGCCGCGCAGCATCGCCTGAATAGTCATCGACAGCGTGCCGGTTTTCGGGTCAAGCAGGCGACCGGTACGTGAGCGGCCGCCCTCTACAAAGTATTCAACCGAGTAGCCACGGGTAAAGAGTTCACCCAGATATTCGCGGAACACGGTGGAGTAGAGCTTGTTACCTTTAAAGGTACGCCGGATAAAGAAGGCGCCCAGACGACGGAAAATCGGCCCTGCTGGCCAGAAATTGAGGTTGATACCGGCAGCGATGTGCGGCGGCACCAGCCCCTGGTGATAGAGCACATAAGAGAGCAGCAGGTAATCCATATGGCTACGGTGGCAGGGCACATAGACGATTTCATGACCGTCCTGAGCCAGCTGGCGCACGCGTTCACCGCCGTTGACGTTAATGCCCTGATAGAGCCGGCTCCATGTCCAGCCCATGATGCGGTCCGTAAGGCGAATCGCTTCATAGGAGAAATCAGCGGCAATCTCTTCCATCAGCTCAATGGCATTCTGCTGGGCTTTCTCGTGGGAGATTTTCTTGCTGCGCGCCTCATCCTCTACCGCTTTTGCAATCGCTTTCGACTGCAACAGCTTGTTGAACAGATCCTGGCGGACGGGCAGACGGGGACCCACTGCAGCCAGACGCTGGCGGGCAAAGTGCATTCTCGCCACTCTTGCCAGCTTCTGGGCAATGCTTTTATCCGTACCGTGTTCGGTAGCCATGCGGCGAAGCGACACCATCGGTGAGAAACGCACAAAGCTGTCGCGGCCTAACCACAGCACGGCAACGAATTTCTGTACGCCGTTCAGCACGCGCAGATGGGGCTGATCGTCACCCTGCACTTCGCGGCCAGGCGCCCGGCCAAACATCACAGAGACCGGCACCATCTGCACATCCAGTAAAGGATTGCTGCGGTGGAGATCCAGGTACTCATGGAACAGTTTCACCGATTCCACGTTTGGCACGAAGTAGGGGAAGACACGCGGGCCATCATGGATAAAGACGTGCCGAGGCAGTACCGTTCCGTCGATTTCAAGCGGATCCAGCGGATCGGGGAGATCCTGTTTGCGGCACTGTTCACGCAGCGCCAGCAGATCGGCCTTTGAATCATAGGGCAGCACATACATAATAGGGCGCGATGTGTCGAGCGACAGCTCAGTGACCGGCTCGGCAGGAATCGCTTTACTCTTTACCAGAAATTTAACCGGTAAATTCAATACTTTATAATATAAGTTACGCCAACCTGACATAGACAACATGAAGCCTCTTGTTAGCAAAGCGCCGCAAGCATACCAGAAAGCGCCAGTGAGATCTGTGGTGTTGCAAAATGTGCGCCACCCAGACATTGACGTTAATCATCACAAAGGGTTCCCTCATTATGGCAAATAACGTCACCGGACTGACCCGCATTATAAAAGCCGCCGGCTACTCGTGGAAAGGAATACGCGCCGCCTGGCAAAACGAGGCGGCCTTCCGGCAGGAAGCCGTTGCTGCCGTGATTGCCACCATTGTTGCCTGCTGGCTCGACGTGGATGCCATGACGCGAGTGCTGCTGATAGGGTCTGTGGTGCTGGTCATTATCGTCGAGATCCTCAATAGCGCGCTGGAAGCTGTTGTGGACCGGATTGGCAGCGAATTCCATCCCTTATCGGGCCGCGCGAAGGATATGGGCTCTGCCGCGGTGCTGCTGACGATATTACTCGCTATTTTTGTGTGGGTAATGCTGTTAATGGGTTAATTGCGGGATGTTTTCCAGATTTTAGCGAACCGTCGTTTTTTAAGCAGGTTTAGGTTTTCAATGCGCAAATACCTGTATATACTCACAGTCGACTGTATAAACAACCAGGGGGCGGGATGAAAGCACTAACGGCAAGGCAGCAGCAGGTTTACGACCTGATACGCGACCACATTAACCAGACCGGCATGCCACCGACGCGGGCGGAGATTGCTGCGCAGCTCGGCTTCCGTTCCCCTAATGCGGCTGAAGAGCACCTCAAAGCGCTGGCGCGTAAAGGCGTGATTGAAATCGTCTCCGGCGCATCACGCGGTATCCGCCTGATGATGGAAGATGAGACAGGGTTGCCGTTGATAGGGCGCGTTGCTGCCGGGGAGCCTTTACTGGCGGAGCAGCATATCGAAGGGCACTTCAAGGTGGACCCAGGTTTGTTTAAACCGGGCGCCGATTTCCTGCTGCGCGTCAGCGGAATGTCGATGAAAGATATCGGCATTATGGATGGTGATCTGCTCGCCGTGCATAAAACGCAGGATGTGCGTAACGGCCAGGTCGTGGTGGCGCGCATTGATGATGAGGTTACGGTAAAACGCCTTAAAAAACAGGGTAATATTGTGCATTTACTCCCTGAAAACAGCGATTTCCAACCGATCGTGGTAGACCTGCGTCAGCAGACGCTGTCGATTGAAGGGCTGGCCGTGGGCGTGATTCGCAACGGTAACTGGCTCTAAAGGTCCGATCCGGGCGCACCTGCTGAGAGGTGCGCCACTGTTATCGTGGCGCCGCTCTGGTGCGACGATAGTGCTTATTAGCCAGTCGCACAGTGGATGATAATGCGATTAATTTCCCCCTCGGATAAACATCTCTGGCGGCTGGCGCTGCCAATGATCCTGTCGAATATCACCGTGCCGCTGCTGGGGCTGGTGGATACGGCGGTCATTGGCCATCTGGACAGTCCTGCCTATCTGGGCGGCGTAGCCGTTGGCACCACGGCTACCAGCTTTCTCTTTATGCTGCTGCTGTTTTTACGCATGAGTACTACCGGCCTCACGGCGCAAGCTTTTGGCGCAGGGGATAAACCCGCGCTGGCCCGTGCTCTGATGCAACCCCTTCTGATTGCAGTGGCCGCTGGCCTGCTGTTTGTTCTGCTGAAATCTCCCCTAACGCATCTTGCGCTTTCCCTTGTCGGCGGCGACAGAGAAGTGCTGCATCAGGCCGCGCTGTTTATGAATATTCGCTGGCTGAGCGCCCCTGCCACGCTGGCGAATCTGGTGCTGCTTGGCTGGCTGCTGGGCGTTCAGTATGCGCGGGCGCCGGTGATCCTGCTGGTGGTGGGGAACGTGGTAAATATCGCGCTGGATCTCTGGTTCGTGATTGGCCTGAAATGGGGCGTGCAGGGCGCCGCTGCCGCCACGGCAATAGCTGAATATGCCACGATGATTATCGGTCTGGTGATGGTGTGGCGCGTGCTGAAGCTGCGCGGTATTTCGCTGCCGCTGATAAAAACGGCCTGGTGCGGCAATATTGGGCGGCTATTGCGGCTCAATCGCGACATTATGCTGCGCTCTCTGCTGCTGCAACTCTGCTTCGCCTCGCTGACTGTTCTGGGCGCGCGTCTGGGTGGCGAAGTGGTCGCTGTGAATGCGGTGCTGCTGATGTTCCTGACCTTTACCGCCTATGCGCTGGATGGCTTTGCCTATGCCGTTGAAGCGTGCTCTGGCGAAGCCTTTGGGGCTAAAAACGCAGAGAAGCTGCTCTCGGTCTGGCGCGCCGCCTGTCGTCAGGCAGGGCTGGTGGCACTCGCTTTTTCCCTGATTTATGGCCTGGCTGGCACGGAGATAGTCGCCTTACTCACCTCAATTCCGGCCTTGCAGCAGCAGGCCGACAGCTATCTGTTCTGGCAAATCGTACTGCCCGTCTGCGGCGTCTGGTGCTATCTGCTGGATGGCATGTTTATCGGGGCAACGCGCGCCAGCGAAATGCGTAATGGCATGTTCATTGCGGCTGCGGGGTATGGCCTGACGCTGTTTACTGTCCCGCTGCTGGGCAACCATGGGCTATGGCTGGCGGTGACGGTATTCCTGCTGCTACGCGGCCTGACGCTCTGGCTTATCTGGCGTCGCCACTGGCAGAATGGGAGCTGGTTCGTGCAGTGAAATCATTTGTTACTCTCCTCTGCCTCTTCGTTACCCCCTGATCTGCAAGCTTTTTTAAAGAAGCACCTTTTAGATCTTCTCTGAGTCTGGCGGAATATTTTGCTTAACAGTGCAGGATTCTTATCTTCTACTATAATTATCTGTACGTCAGGCGATTGAGCAGCGTTTTATGTTGTTGCTCTCTGTTTCGCTGACATGATAATCCTAAAGCTGTGTAAACCTAAGGTCGAGGAGAGACAAGATGAATAAAGACGAAGCCGGCGGTAACTGGAAACAGTTGAAAGGTAAATTTAAAGAAAAATGGGGCAAGCTGACCGATGACGACATGACCGTTGTTGAAGGTAAACGCGATCAGCTTGTTGGCAAAATTCAGGAACGTTATGGTTATGGTAAAGATCAGGCTGAGAAAGAACTCAGTGAATGGGAAACCCATAACAATCACCGTTTCTGACAGCCAGAGAATTCTCTGACAAGAATTTAGCGTTTCAGGACGATGCTCCTACCCAGGCACAAGGAATGTGCCACTTAATCACTTCAAGATCCCTCTGTTATCTTCCTGCTTTAAAATCCCTGTACGGCACTGTCCCTGTGAGATCTACCCACGCTTTAGAGCGTCAGCGCTTCTTAACGCCCACGTTTCTTTGCCGCCACGGTATGATCGTGCTGGCACGCATCCTGATGGGTACAGGCTTCAATCTCCACGCAATCGCGGCATAAACCATGAGCTTCAATAACGCTGTTTGCCAGGGCGAATCCAGAGGTTAGTGCCAACGATTTCAGGATATTCTCTACCCCTTCCGCCTGCTGTTCCGCTACAGAACCACAGCGATCGCAAATCAACATCGCCGAGGTGTGGGAAGGCTGTTCGAAATGATGACAAACCACATAGCTGTTAGTCGATTCCACGCGGTGAACAAAACCCTGCTCAAGCAGGAAATCGAGCGCGCGATAGACCGTAGGCGGTTTGGCCTGAGGCTCTGATGCTCTCAGCAAATCCAGCAGGTCATAAGCACTGATTGCGCCATGATGCTGGCTCATTAAGCGCAGCACTTCCAGGCGCTGAGGCGTCAGCCTGACGTTGCGCTGCTGGCAGATCGTTTCCGCCTGCGACAGGATTTTTTCAGGACTGCTTATGCTCATAATATTCCCCTCAGGCCAGATCAGATTGTTATGTTATCACGCCCGCCCTGAAACGCCGAATTCAGGCAACCTGCCATTTTTTGCCGGGGGTTTACCGGGTTAAATCGTTGAACTAACGCTGGATCTGATTCAAATTTGCCGTAAGGCTGACTTGTTAAAGAGCGTTAATGGATCCGGCGCTTTGAAATCGTGCCATAAAATTTCCATAAAACTTTATTAATGTGAATTGCAGCTTGTGTTGATAATGGTTACTTTGTTACCGGCGGTGATATCGCATTTAAGATAAATAAAACGTTACGGGCAGCTTATGAATCTGCCTGCTAACAGATAAATAAAACGGCAATAAGCCGAAAAGCCCCACCATTGTTACTTACTTCACAGCAATGAAAAGCTGCCTCTATGTTCATTATTCAGGCAGCAGAAAATTTCACGCTTTTCATGGCGTTTTCCTCTTGGTCTGGATGGGTCTCAAGTAAAAATGGCAAAATTAATCCGTAAGTTGAACAGCTTTTCCCGCCCTGCAGCGTTCCCCATTTTATTTTTGGCTCCCCTCAGCGCACTGGCCGCCGGTAACTATTACGATGCGCGCAACGATGCAATGGGCGGTACAGGTGTTGCCTCTTCCACTTACGGCACCGCCGTACTGGCAAACCCGGCGTTGATGACCAAAGCGCAGCCGGATGACACGGTAAGCATTATCCTTCCGGCAGCGGGTCTGCAGGTCACGGATAAAAACAAGCTGATTGATAAGGTTGATGACTTAACCGATAGCGTGGACCGTTATCAGGATCTGGCGGATAGCATCACCAGCTTTGCCGATTATCCAAGAGTTCAGGCAGCAGCGGGAGATTTAGCCAGTCAGCTACGCGGGATCAAAGGTAATCAGGCGTCGGGCACGGCAGGAGCGGCTGTTGCGGTCACTGTTCCTAATGAAGTACTGCCGTTTGCCTTTGTGACTAAAGCGTACGGCACCGCACATGTCAGTGCAGATGTGACCCAAAGCGATATCGATTATTTGCAGGGTGTAGCTGATGGCACCGTTTTCCCGTTGCCTGGCGATCAGGACAAGCTGACCTCTGCCGGATTAGGCCGCGGCGCGATTGTCTATGATTACGGCATTGCCGTTGCGCATGAATTTACCATTGCCGGACATCCAGTCTCGGTAGGCGTGACGCCTAAGCTGCAAAAAACCTACCTCTATAACTACAGCGCCTCGGTTTATAACTACGATAAATCAGACTTCAAGAAGGGCCGTTATAAAAACGACGATACCGGCTTCAACCTTGATGCGGGCGTGGCAACGGATGTAGGGGATAACTGGACGCTGGGCCTGAGCGCGCAGAACCTGATCTCCCGCGATCTGGATACGAAAGAGGTGAATGGCTACAAAGATACTTACCAGATTAGCCCTCTCGTTACCCCCGGCGTCGCCTTCCATACCGAACGCCTCACCGCCGCGCTGGATGTGGATGTGACTCCAACCAAGCGTTTTAAAACGCAGGAAGAGAGTCAGTATGCCGGCGTGGGTGCCGAATATCGTCTGCTTAGCTGGTTGCAGCTGCGTGCCGGTTATCGTGCGGATATGAAGTCTAACGATACCAACGTTTATACCGCCGGTTTTGGTCTGTCACCGTTTAACAAGGTGCACCTGGATCTGGCCGGGATGAAAGGCGATGACAATACCTGGGGTGCAGTGGCTCAGCTGAACTTCACCTTCTGAAGACTTTTCTCTTCAAAAAGGGCGCATCCCGGATGCGCCCTTTTTGCGTCACGGCCCTACCGTAACCCGGCGGGTAATGCTTGCCGCTGTCGGGCATGTTATCATTGTGCACATTATCGTCATTTGTTAATCACATCGAGTTTGCGCGCTTTATGACCCCAATTTATCCTGCACACCGTTTTTCCGTCGCCCCCATGCTTGACTGGACCGATCGCCACTGTCGTTATTTCCTGCGCCAGCTGACGCAGCATTCGCTGCTCTACACCGAAATGGTGACCACCGGCGCCATTGTGCATGGCAAAGGCGATTACCTGGCCTGGAATCAGCTGGAGCAGCCTGTGGCCCTGCAGCTTGGCGGTTTTGATGCTGCTGCGCTGGCAGAGTGCGCCGCCCAGGCAGAGGCGCGCGGCTATAACGAAATAAACCTGAACGTGGGCTGCCCTTCAGACCGCGTGCAGAACGGGCGTTTCGGTGCCTGTCTGATGGGGGAACCCGCACTTGTGGCGGATGGTATCAAAGCGATGCGCGACAGAGTTTCTCTGCCGGTGACGGTGAAAACCCGCATTGGCATCGATGACCAGGACAGTTACGAGTTCCTGTGTGACTTCGTTCGCCAGGTGTCAGAGCAGGGCGGCTGCGAGACGTTTATCATCCATGCGCGTAAAGCCTGGCTTTCCGGTCTCAGCCCGAAAGAGAACCGCGAAATCCCGCCGCTGGATTACCAACGTGTCTATCAGCTGAAGCGTGATTTCCCACATCTGACCATCTCCATTAACGGCGGCGTAAAGTCGCTGGAAGAGGCCAAAGTGCATTTACAGCACGTTGATGGCGTGATGATGGGGCGCGAGGCTTACCAAAATCCTGGCCTGCTGGCGCAGGTTGACCGCGAACTGTTTGGCAGTACGCTGCCGGATGCCGATCCTGTCGCCGTGGTTCGCGCCATGTATCCCTATATTGAGGCAGAGCTGGCGAAAGGAACCTACCTGGGCCACATCACCCGCCATATGCTCGGCCTGTTCCAGGGCATTCCTGGCGCACGTCAGTGGCGTCGGCATCTCAGCGAAAATGCGCACAAGCCTGGCGCTAATATTGAAACGGTAGAGCAGGCGCTGGCGCTGGTAGCGGATAAAATCCCGGCGGCCGTTTAACGAGCCCTGGCCGCGTTGCTAAACTGGCAACGCGGCGTAGCCGGAATGCGCGTTTCACCAGTTGCCTGAGAATGCTAGTCTGCAAGCTGGACAGAGCATGACGAGGCGCGCAATGAACATTATAAATCCCGCAGGGTTAAAAGCCCGCAGCTACTATAACCACATCAAAATCAGGCCAGGTATACCTGTTTTTCCTACTGGTCAGGTAGCCTGGGATGAACAGGGTAACGTTGTCGGCATCGGCGACATGAAACAGCAGGTTGAACAGGTTTACGATAATATTGACAGGCTGCTGGCAGGGCTGGGCGTGAGCCGGGATGCGATAGTCAAAACCACAACTTACGTCACCGATCTCGCTCTGGTGGCGGAAATTCATCCAGTACGTGAGCGGTTTTTTGCCGGGCTGGAGCTGCCCGCCAGTACGCTTTTTCAGATCTCAGCGCTGGCCGAGCCTGAATTAATGCTGGAGATTGAAATTATTGTGATGATGCCGCTCTGAAGCGGCATTTTTTATTCCCCGTCAGAACGCTTTTGCTTTTACTCACTCAAAAGAGCAGGCCTGTTCCAGCGACAATCTTGGCAGACGACCATAAAGCTTTTCAGCATCGCCATAGCCGAGGTTGATCAACAGATTGGTGGTCAGCGTGGTGCCCTGAAAAAAAGCCTCATCCAGCTTGTTCCGGTCAAAGCCAGACATCGGCCCGGTGTCCAGACCCATACTACGTGCGGCCATAATCAGATACGCGGCCTGCAGTGAGCTGTTACGCAAGGCTGTCTCCTCGGCAAAGGCCGGGCTGGAGGTGAACCAGCTTCTGGCATCAGCATGAGGGAACAGCGCTGGCAGTTGCTCATAAAAGGTTTTGTCATACGCCACAATCACCGTGACGGGCGCGCTCATGGTCTTCTGCAGGTTGCCGGAAGAGAGCGTTGGCCTGAGCTTCTCTTTGCCCTCCTGCGTGCGCACAAACACGAATCGGGCTGGGCTGCAATTGGCGGAAGTGGGTCCCATTCGCGTCAGAGCATACAGGGTAGCAAGCTGCTCGTCAGTCACTGCTTTGTCCAGCCAGCCATTGTGGGAACGTGCTTCAAGAAACAGGTCATTCATTGCGTCGTCAGAAAGCATCCGGACTCCTTTTGGTTAAGTTGAATTAGCTTTTTGCAGCCGTCAGCTCACTGAGCGCATGGAACTGACGATCCATATACAGTAACGGTGCGGCACCGGCGCTGGGGTGCAAAACGCTGGTTACTTCACCAAGAAAAATGCCGTGACTGTGCCAGTCTACAACCTTTGCCAGACGGCATTCAAAAGAGACCATTGCTGCTGCACAAACCGGCGTACCCAGGGCTGATGTGCTCCACTCTCCGGTCTGAAAACGCTCGGCCCGGCGGTCGGAACGACTGAATATTTCAACCAGCGGCAGCGCGTCTGTGGTCAATACGTTGACGCAGAAGCGGCCCGTTTCCTCAATCATTGCAAACATGGAGGCGCTACGGTTAATGCACACCAGCAGCGTAGGCGGCTCTGCGCTGACAGAGGTCACAGCGGTGGCAATCATGCCACCCGGCTCATTGTCACGGCTGGCGGTGATCAGGCAGACGCCTGCCGGAAGCAGGCGCATCCCGCCACGATAGGCTTCTGCAATCTTTGCAACATCTTCTGCTAAAGCGTTCATTTTCGTTGCGGCAGGGGAGGTAGATTCTGTCATTAACGGACCTGTATCAGTAATGGCCAGTATTGGCCAGGCAAATAGTTGTTTATTACCAGCGGGTTATGCGGCCTTCAATCGGATGGTGTGGATCGACCGGACCCAGGCTGGTGCCTTTGCCTGGTGAAACCAGCCGATCGCAAAAGGCTTCATCTTCCACACTCCAGGAACAGTCGAGCGCCGCAATGCCATCCTGCCACTGTTCAAAGGTTCGCGGTCCAATCAGCGTGCTGGTGACAAGGCTGTTGCGCATCACCCACATTTGCGCCAGATGCGCCGGTTTACGTCCGGTACTCTCAGCATAAGCTGCCAGCTCGCTGGCAGCTTTTAACGATTCTGGCCGCCATTCCGCTTCCATCATGCGCGGATCGGCGCGTCCGGCGCGGCTGTCACTGTCAGGGGCTACATCCTGGCGATATTTTCCGGTGAGAATGCCGCGCGCCAGCGGGCTGTAGCAGACGGTACCGGCCCCAAAGTAAGCCGCAGAAGGCAGGATCTCAACTTCTGCCTCACGGTTCGCCAGATTATAAAGCGGCTGTGTCGCCACGGGTCCGGTAATGCCCGCTTCACGAGCCAGTCGGACCGTCTCTGCCAGCCGCCACGCCTTAAAATTCGACACCGCAAAATAGCCGATCTTGCCTTCACGAATGAGATCGGCGAAAGCGAGTACCATCTCTTCCAGCGGCGCAGCGAAATCCGCTTTATGCATATACAGGATATCGATATAGTCGCTGCCCAGCCGCGTCAGCGAACCGTGAACCGCTTCCCTAATCCATTTGCGTGACATCCCGCGCTGATTCGGCGCGTCACCCATCGGGTTGCCCACTTTGGTTGCCAGTACCCAGCGGTCGCGCTCTGCGGCAATTGCTCGCCCGACAACCCGCTCTGATTCGCCTTTGTTGTACATGTCGGCGGTATCGATGAAATTAACCCCAGCATCACCTGCTGCAGCAGTAATGTTGCGTGAAGCGGTCTCGTCAGTTGCACCGCCGAACATCATGGTTCCCAGGCAGATTTCTGACACTTTTAACCCGCTGCGACCCAGATAACGGTATTGCATAGCATAACCCTCTTGTTGCTGGTCAGAGAGCTGACAGTTAGCCAGCTCCCTGATGATCTCTCCGATCAGGCTGGAATAATGGCTGTCGCGGCGATTTCAACCAGGAACTCCGGTCGCACCATCTCCAGCTTCACGCAGAAGCGTGCGGGGAGGATCTGCGGGAAGTAGCTGACGTAGATCTCATTGAATTGATGGTAATCCTCAAGATTGCGCAGGAAGATCTGGTTCATCACAACATGGTCCATACTGCTGCCAGCGGACTCCAGCACCACTTTGATACTGTCGAGCACACGGCGTGTCTGTACTTCAATATCCCCAACGCCTACGATGCTGCCGTCAACAGGATCGGTAGACAGCATGCCGGCGACCGACACGTGGTTTCCCGCTTTCACACCCCAGTTAAGGTGATTAAGGCCGGTCGCCGTTTTACCAATGATCCACCCCTCCGGGTTGATTGCCTGGTTCATATATTTCTCCTGAATGGGGCCGCAACCCCCTGTTTTAGAATCACTACCGCCCTGAGCCCCGCAGGAAAGGACGGCCTAAATCTGTCGGCGCTGCGCCTGCCCGGCCCATCATCACCCAGGCGACCAGCGCGACCACAAACGGCATTGCCATCAGCAGGGAAGGTGCGATATCAATGCCCAGATACTGCCCCTGGAATTGCAGGGCTTCGAGCAGACCCAGCAAGACGGCTACAATCAGTACCCGCAACGGCATCCAGCGTGCAAAAATGGTGACGGCAATGGCCAGATAGCCTCGTCCTGCCGTCATGTTGTCCACGAAAGTGCCGCCGGAGGCGATGATGCAGAGATAGGCTCCGCCTAATCCCGCCATCACTCCCGTAAACAGGGTGGCGCTGAAACGGATGCGCAGTACGGCGTGGCCCGCAGCATCAGCGGCCAGCGCGTTCTCGCCCACGGCCCGCAGCAACAGACCGGCGCGTGTATAGCGGAACAGACACCAGAGCGAAAAGGCGACCACCACCGCCAGATAGAGCACCGGACTTTGCGAGAAGAGCGCGCGCCCGGCGATGGGAATATCGGATAACCACGGCAGCTTCAACATAGAAACAGAGCGCATCGATCCTGCTGCGGGTGCGCCAGCAAGCCAGATTTGACGGATCAATGAGGTTGCGCCAATCGCGAACAAATTGAAGCCTATACCCATCACTATCTGGTTAGCGCGGGCGAATACCGTGCCCAGCGCCAGAACCAGCGCGGCCAGCACGCCGCCAAGTACTCCGGCCAGCAGCGCCAGAACCGGCGAGCCGGATACCGCCAGCCCTACCGCTGATGACGACGCGCCAAACAGCATCACGCCTTCCAGCCCGATGGTGAAAACGCCGGCCCGTTCTGAAACGGTTTCCCCCAGCGCCGCCAGCAGAACCGGCACACAAAGCCTGAGGCCTCCGGCAAAAAACAGCGCCAGCGTTACAGTGTTGAATTCCATACAGGCCTCCCTTTAACCAGCATGACGCCGCTCATTACTGCCAGAAATAAAATCGGCATACCGGCAAGCACATCCGCTAACGCAGCTGGAATTGAAAAGGTGCTTTGCAGTGCCAGTGCGGCGCTGTTAATGGCGCCAAAATAAATCGAGACGATAATGGCCCCAAAAGGTTCGAGACCAGCCAGGAAAGAGACGGCAAGCCCTTCAAAACCCAGCCCTGACGAAAAACCGTCAATCAGACGGTACTGCACGCCCAGCACTTCAAAAGCGCCTGCCAGCCCGCTGACGGCGCCCGAAAGCGCCATGCTGGAAAGCACGTTTTTTGCCGCAGACTCTCCCTGAAACTGCACAAAACGGGGACTCTGACCGCTGGCGCGGAGCTTCAGCCCGAAAGCGCTGTGTTTCAGTAATACCCAAACAGCGAGCGCAATCAGTAATGCCAGAAACACGCCGGAGTGCAGTCGCGTACCCTCAATGACCTGCTGGAAAACGCCGTCTGGCGGCAGCTGGGCAGACATATTGAAATTAGAACCCGCCGGGCGCATCGGCCCCTGAACCAGATATTTCAGGGTATAGATGGCGATAAAATTCATCATCAGCGTCACGATGATTTCATCAATGCCGCGCCATACTTTCAGCACGGCCGGGATTAGCCCCCACAGCGCCCCGCAGATTGCGCCGCTGAGGATGGCACATGGCAGCAATGCCGGGCCGATGTCGCCAAAAGCGAGAAAAGGCAGCATGGCGCCGATAGCACCCATCTGTAGCTGGCCCTCTCCACCCAGGTTAAACATACCGCCGCGGATGGCGATTAGCGCACCCAGCGCCACCAGCAGGCGCGGCGTCATAAATACCAGTGTGTCGGACAGGCTGCGGATGTTGCCAAAAGCGCCTTCAAAGGCGACCCGCATGGCGGAAATCAGCGGTACGCCCATCGCGGCGATCAGGGCCAGGCCGAGGATTAACGAGCCGATAAAAGCGCTCAGGGTGACCCATAACGAGCGGGAGCCGCTTAATTTGGTCAGTACCCGGCGCAGCGAGGCGCCGGTATCAGCCAGAGGTTTTACCGATTCAGACATGTTCTGCTCCTGCTGCAGCCGACTGCGCGCCCCGACCGGAAGTCATCAGCGTGCCGATTCTTTCAAAGGACATTTGCTCCCCCATTACTTCCCCAGCGATCCTGCCGCCGTTCATCACCACGATGCGGTCGGAGACCCGAAGAAGTTCTTCGATATTTGAGGAGATAATCAGCACGGTGGTACCAGCATCAGCCGCATCGGCCAGACGGATTAATACCGCTTCTGCCGCAGCCATATCCAGACCCCGCGTGGGCTGATAAACAACGATAATGGAGGCCGCTTCCGCCATGGCTCTCGCCACCACGATCTTCTGCTGATTCCCCCCTGAAAGAGAGCGGGCCAGGCTGCCGTGAGAATGCGTCCGGATATCGGACTCGGTAATCATCTCTCTGGCGCGCTCCGCAATGGCGGCATGGTTAAGTAATCCCAGACGACGGTATCCGCCTTGCATAATTTTGGGGTAGAGCAGGTTGTGGGAAACCGGTAAGTCCAGCGAAAGCCCTTCGTGATGCCGGTCCTGTGGTACCAGCGCCACCGTGATATTCGGGCCGCTACGGGTAATGTCGCCGCTGTGCGGCTGCCGTTGCCCTGCCAGCAGCTCAAAGAGCTCGGTCTGCCCGTTGCCTTCCACACCTGCAATGCCAATGACTTCCCGTGCATGTAGCGACAGAGTGAAAGCGTGCAGTCCTGGCGAACCGGTTGCCGGGCGCAAATTCACGTTGCTCAACCGCATTTGTTCCGGACCAGCCTGACGTAATGAACCGAGACGCGTGCCGCTGACGACAACACGCCCGACAATTTTTTCCACCAACTCATCGGGTGTACAGCCCCGGGTCAGCCCGGTGCCGTTGGTTTTGCCTCGCCGTAAAATAGTGTAGCGGTCTGCGTTGGCGAGCACTTCATCTACGTTATGAGTAACAACCGCCACTGCCGTACCTTTTTCACAAATCCGGCGCACGGTGGTATAGAGCTCGGCTATCTCGCCCGGCGTCAGAATGGTCGAAGGTTCATCCAGCAGCAGTACCCGGGTGTCATTTACCAGCGCTTTCAGGATCTCCACGCGCTGCTGCAAAGCCAGCGGCAGGCGCCCCACGACAGTGTGCGGATCAAGGTCAACGCCGTATGCCTGCATAAAAGCGCGAATGTTGGCAGGGCGACGGAAGGTTTTTTTGCGTTCACCTCTGGCGACCAGCGCCAGGTTCTCCGCGACGGTGAAAGGCGCGACCAGCTTGAAATGCTGATGCACCATACCGATGCCGTTAGCGATGGCGTCAGCTGGCCGACGGTGGATCACCTGGCGGCCATTCATCAACACGCCGCCTTCAGTGGCTTCATGCACGCCGTACAGAATATTCATCAACGTCGATTTTCCCGCCCCGTTTTCGCCCAACAGCGCGTGGATCTCCCCGGGATAAAAGGCGAGACTCACTTTTTCCAGCGCGACAAACCCGTTGGGATAGCGCTTTGAAACATGATCGAGTTCGATTACGGGGCTGGACATGGAGTTACTCCTCAATCTTGATTTTGCCGGCCTTAAGGTCATCAATAACCTTGAACACTTTCTCCTCAACCTCTTTGTCGACATGGGCAAAAGGTTTAGCGAGCGTCCAGCCCTTAGTGGCTAAATTTTCGGTCACAATACGGTTGCCGAGCTGATGGTCAGCGCAGTGTTTACCGATATCCGCATAGGATTTATCAAAGTTCATCACCGTGGAGGTCATCACAGAGTTGGGAAAGGATTTGGCTTGATCGGTGTAAGAGCCAATCGTCAGCACGCCTTCTTCATCCGCTGCCTGCTGAATGCCCGCATCGGCAGTATCTGCAGAAGGAATGACAAAATCCGCGCCGCGAGCGATAGCGCCGGTAGCAATCTCTTTCGCGCGGGCAACATCAGTAAAGGAGCCTACATAGGCAGAGTCCACCACCACTTTGGGATTGGCGTAAGCCGCGCCTTTTTTGATGAACTGCACGGTACGCTCTGCAGAAGGGATCGGTTCGCCGCTGATCACTGCAATATGGCCGGTTTTACTGGCCGTTGCCGCCAGCACGCCCAGCACAAAGCCGTATTCATCCCAGTCAACCGACCACGCCGAGTAGTTTGGCAGGTTGTTGGTGGAGCTTTCATAGGAGTAGAGCACGAACTGCGTGTTGGGGAAGGAAGGGGCCACTTCTTTGATTGCCGCCGAATAGCCGGAGGAGTGGGCAATAATCAGCTTTACACCATCAGAGGCCAGCTGGCGCAACACTGAAGGCGCGGACTCATAGGTGGTGTGTTCCAGATAGCTGGGGGTAAAGCCCTCTTTAGTCGCCATCGACCTGAACGCCGCATAGCCCGCCATATCCCATGAGCCCTGCGTCACGGTCTGAGTAAACAAGGCAGCCACGCGCGGTTTACTCTCATCCGCGTAAGTAACGGAAGCACAACCCATGGCAGCGGAAACCGCAAAAGCTAACATCATTTTCATTTTCATAGCTCGACTCCTGGCAATCCGCGAAGCGGGGAAGGTGACTCATAATGGGGCTGAGGCGGACACGCCGTTCTCAGCCTGAAGGTTACGACAGATCAGCTCTTTACCGACTTCTGATACGCTCGGGCGTTGGTGTTAACGCCGTTTAGCTCCAGTATTTCCAGTACTTCCGTGCCCACGATGCGCAGATCATCAATGAAATCCGGTACAATTACCGTTACGCCATCAAGCTGCGCGCCCTTAACGATTGCTGCCAGCTTGTTGCCGATGGTTTCCGGGGAGCCTACCAGCGCCGCACGCGTCATGGAGTTGCGCTGCTCGCCTTGCGAGACGAACCGCTGAGCCATGGTGTTCTGCTTAAAACTCTTGTCGCCGGAGTATTCGCGGGTCTGGTTATCCAGCGCGATGGTGTCAACCCCCGAATCGAACAGCTTCACGCGCTCCTGAGCTTCCGCATCAGTAGCACCAGGCACAATGGTGAACAGCCCGTAAGTTTTGAAATCCGGCTTGCCCTGTTGTGCAGCCAGCTCTTTAGCGCGCAGGCCAGTTTTGATGAAGTCGTCATGGTCAGAGCCCAGCATAAAGCTGCCGGTGCAGTGCTCCATGGTAAACAGGAAACCGCGGTCGGAGGCGCCCGCACAGATAATCGGCGGCGGTGAGGCGGGTTTGGGGTTAGACATGCAGTCCGTCAGCTGATAATGCTTGCCCTGATGGTCGACACGATCTTCCGTCCAGAGACGCTTTAACACGGTCAGCCATTCCGCCGCCAGCTCGTAGCGCTCAGCATGATCCAGGTCCATCCACAGCCCCATCTGACCCTGATCGGTGGGGTTCGAGCCCGAAACAATATTCAGTCCGAAGCGCCCTTTGGAGATCTGATCGAGCACAGCGGTCATTTTGGCGACGACTGCCGGGTGGAACACCATGGTATGAACGGTGCCCCAGACGCCGATGCGGCTGGTGGCTTCAGCCAGACCCGCCATGGTGGTCAGACTTTCCAGCGTGACATCCCAGTGACGGGAAGGGCCGCCGTAGCCACGCCACTTCGCCATCGACAGGGCGAAATCGAACCCCAACTGCTCGGCCAGGATCGTGACCTCTTTGTTGTAGTCGTAGGTCGCCGGAAGCTGCGGACTGGTGGTTGAGGTGATCCAGCCGCCATTGCCGACCGGAAGAAATACACCAAACTCAACGTTACAATTGTCATTACCAGACATAAGAAACCTCTTAGATCAATTTGTTAGCTGACGGACGCCCACCAGGAAGTCGAACGTAATTTTGTTGAACAGAACCGTTTCAGTCTCTGAAAAGCTGTGCCCGCCCCGGGGCACGATTTCCAGTTGCGCATTCGGGATGGCTTCCGCCAGCAGCCGTGACTGATAAGGCGGCGTCAGAATGTCGTCCTGTGCACAGATCACCAGCGTGGGTGTCTGAATGGCGGCCAGCACGGCGGTGGCGTCGTGATCCATAATGGCGTCAATGCGGCTCAGGATGATCTCGCGCTGTGGGAAGCTGGCGACAGAAGCGAGCAGAGCCGGCGACAGCACCTCCGCATGCGTATTCACATGCTCAGGCGGATAGAGAAACAGCGCGCTGCCGTGGACATACTCTTCCAGCGGGCTGCCAACCAGCAGAGCGCGGCGCATGCGGAAACACCAGTTAAAGTGCCTGTCTGATTTAGCCCAGCTGGCGTACAGCACCATCCCTGCCAGCAGATCGGGATCGCGGGCAGCAAGGTGTTGACCGATTGCGCCACCCGTCGAGTGTCCAACCAGCAGCGGACGCGCCAGCTTCAGCGTCCTAATCAGCGATTGCAGGTCGTCCACCAGCGTTTCGATGCTGTAAGGACCTTCAGGATGATCGGAGGTGCCCGCGCCACGCTGGTCATAGGTGATGACCGTGAAGCGTTTGCTGAAGGCTTCAAGCTGCGGTTTCCAGTAGGCGGCCGTGCCGCCCAGCCCGGAGACAAAGATCAGGGCCGGACCCGATCCACACATTTCATAATGCGTGTTTATCCCGTTAGTCATGACGTTCGGCATCTCTCATCCTCTCTGGATTCTTTCCTGACCCCGTCAGGCGTTGGCACTAAGCGATGAGTGATAAATATCATGCTGTTTACGGCAGTAAGTAGTGCCGTTTGCAGCACGCCGTGTTGCCCGTTCTGGTACACGCCGTTAACAGGAAAGTTGGGGTGAGCTAACTGAATTCCCGGCAGACCAGCTTGAGGAAGTGATGCGCGGCAAATGAGAGCGAGCGGTCACGATGCACACAGATCTCGATCGTGGCCGCACGCATCGCATCGTTATCAATGGGAATGGCACGAAGCAAATTGTGTTCAATTTCCTTGGTCGCGATCAGTTCAGGACCGATGGTGAGGGTACGGCCCGCAATGGCCATCGCCTTAGTGAGTTCAAGGTTGTTGGTATTCACAATGGATTGCGGTACCAGATGCTGGGCGCGGGTCACTTTGTCGAACGTCTGTCGCAGGCCGAAGCTGGAAACAGGTAGCGCTATGGGCCAGGAGCAGATCTCTTCCAGACTTACGGAGTGATGGTGGGCGAGTGGATGCCCCGGCGACACCAGACACTGAACGGGAGCAGGACACTGCTTAATAACTTCAACACTGGGGCGATTGCCCAGGTTAAATACAATGCCAATATCAATTTCATCATTGATAATGGCTTCAATGGTGCGGTCTGAAGATTCAGTGTTAATGGAAAATTTGATGGCGGGATAAATTTCGTTGAATTCAGTCATAATGCGCGGCAGAACCGCCTGAACCACTGCCTCGATCACCCAGATTTTTACCTCTCCCTGGCGCAGCCCTTTCAGATTTTTGATAGCTTCATGAATGCGGTCCAGATCCCGAACCATTTTTCGGGTATAGCGTTCAAGCATCATGCCCGCAGGCGTTAACTGAATTCCGGTATTGCTGCGTTCAATCAGCATGATACCCAGACTGTGTTCTAATAAGGCGATCTGGCGGCTGATAGCCGATGGTGCAACGTGTAACCGATCGGCTGCACGGCGGATCGATCCTGCGGCGGCTACTTCATTGAAATATTTATAAGTATTTAAATTCACTGAGAACCCCTGATGCGAAACAACCATTTACTTAATGATGGGATGCAAATTCAGTACCAGGCGCCGCAGAAAGGTGTTGCTCTTAAGGTAACGGTTTGTGTAGCCGTTTGGTTAACACCGGGCCTGGCAGGGCGATAAGGACAAGCATCGGGAAAAGGTTGGAGGCGCCGATCTGACTAGCAGAGTGGCGGTAATAGCGCATAATCAGCGCGTAGTTAATTACTGACCAATAAGTGATTTTTTTAACCACTTAATACCGCGCTCCTTTTTACTGTTATCAATAAATTCAATGGTTTAAGTTTATTCCGTATCTGGCACGATTCTTGTAACAGTTCTCTCAGATTCTTATATGGGGAGACTGTTCAATGGAAATCCTGTTTGTGCTCGGCTTCTTCCTGATGCTGCTGCTGACTGGCATTTCGCTGCTGGGTATCGTCGCCGCGCTGGTAGTAGCGACGTTTGTGATGCTGTTTGGCGGCATGCTGGTTATTGTTATAAAAATGTTGCCGTGGCTGGCGCTGGCAGTGGTTGCGGTCTGGATATATCGCGCTTACAAAAAGCCAAAGTCTAAAGCAGACCGGTGGTTATCACGTTAATATCAATGAGTTGGCGGAAAAGTGCGCGGCAAAAATGCGCTCTGGATCACAGCTCGCAATATTGCTCAGACGAAATGGAAATTAAACATATTATTTACTTATGAACTCTGGCAGGATGCTTTCATTGAATTGACCTGCATTCATCGCTCTGACCCTACAACCAGCGCGAACTATAAAAAAGAAAAAGGGGCTTCCTGCGGGAAGCCCTGTTTGCGTCTGGCGATCAGGGAATCAACAGGCTTGAGCCCTGTGTGCCGCGTCCTTCCAGCGTTTTGTGCGCCTGCTGCGCATCCTCCAGTGCGAACTTCTGCTGCTCCGGCACATCGACTTTAATAGCGCCGCTGCCAATCAGTGAAAACAGCTCATTACTGGCCAGCGTCAGCGCATCGCGCGTGGTGATATAGCCGTTTAGTGAAGGGCGGGTAACATATAGTGACCCTTTCTGGTTGAGGATCGCCAGATTGACGCCGCTGACCGGACCGGAAGAGTTACCAAAGCTGACCATCAGCCCGCGACGTTGCAGAGAGTCCAGCGAAGCTTCCCAGGTATCTTTGCCGACCGAATCATATACCACGCGGACTTTCTTGCCGTCAGTCAGCTCGGCAACGCGTCTGGCGATATCTTCTTCACGATAATTGATGGTGGCCCAGGCGCCCGCCTCCTTCGCACGCTGTGCTTTTTCTGCAGAACCCACGGTGCCAATCAAATGCGCGCCCAGCGCTTTTGCCCACTGACAGGCGATCAGGCCTACGCCGCCCGCGGCTGCCTGAAACAGGAAGATTTCATCCGGCTGCACGACATAGGTCTGGCGCAGTAAGTAGTGAACCGTCAGACCTTTAAGAAAGGAGGCGGCAGCCTGCTCGTAAGAGATGTTATCTGGCAACAGAGCCAGCTTATCAACATGTACAGCGTGAAAATCGCTGTAAGCGCCTAAAGCGGACTGTGCATACACCACGCGATCGCCAGGCTTTACTGCCGTCACGCCTTCGCCCACGCTGTGCACCACGCCAGCGGCCTCAGTGCCCAGTCCGCAAGGCAGCGAGGCGGGATAGAGCCCGCTGCGCACGTAGGTATCAATATAATTAATGCCGATCGCTTTGTGCTCAACCACCACCTCGCCAGCCGCTGGCTCAGGCATTGCTGTCTCAATCAGCTGCATCACTTCCGGGCCGCCATGCTGGCTGATTTGTATACGTTTTGCCATGCTTACTCCTGTGGGTTCCGCGTCATTGAGAGAGGACGCCAGCAGCCCAAAAGGGTATACTTGCCCGTCCCCAAACTATTCGGTATTGCATCACTATGGCAGGAAATAAACCCACCAACAAATCCGGTGAAAACCGTGAACCCCGCGACAGGCAGATGGAAGGGCTGAAGCTGCCTCCCCATTCGCTGGAAGCGGAACAGTCCGTGTTGGGCGGGTTGATGCTGGATAATGAGCGCTGGGACAACGTCTCTGAACGCGTCGCGGCGCTGGACTTCTTCAGCCGACCGCACCGGATGATCTTCAGCGAAATGCAGCGCCTGCTGGAGCAGGGCAAACCCATTGACCTGATCACGCTTTCCGAGTCGCTGGAAACCAAAAGCGAGCTTAACCTGGTAGGCGGCTTTGCCTATCTGGCTGAGCTCTCTAAAAACACGCCGAGTGCGGCAAACATCGGCGCTTATGCCGATATCGTGCGTGAGCGTGCAGTTGTGCGTGAAATGATCTCCGTCGCTAATGAAATTGCCGATGCGGGCTACGATCCGCAGGGGCGCACCAGCGAGGATCTGCTTGATCTGGCGGAATCGCGCGTATTCCAGATTGCAGAAAGCAGGGCGAACAAAGACACCGGACCGAAAAGCGTCGATCAAATTCTGGAGGCAACGATCTCCAGGATCGAATCGCTCTATCAGACGCCGCATGATGGTGTGACCGGCGTGGATACCGGCTACCAGGATCTCAATAAAAAGACCGCCGGTTTGCAGCGTTCGGATCTGATCATCGTCGCGGCCCGTCCGGCAATGGGTAAAACCACCTTCGCCATGAACCTGTGCGAAAACGCCGCCATGCTGCAGGACAAACCGGTCCTGATTTTCAGCCTTGAGATGCCAGGCGAACAGATCATGATGCGTATGCTGGCCTCGCTTTCGCGCGTGGATCAGACCCGTATTCGTACCGGCCAGCTGGATGATGAGGACTGGGCGCGTATCTCCAGCACCATGGGCATCCTGCTGGAGAAAAAGAACATGTTTATCGATGACTCCTCCGGCCTGACGCCGACAGAGGTGCGCTCCCGCGCGCGGCGCATCTTCCGCGAGCATGGCGGTCTGAGCCTGATCATGATCGACTACCTGCAACTGATGCGCGTGCCTGCGCTGTCTGATAACCGTACGCTGGAAATCGCCGAGATCTCCCGCTCCCTTAAGGCGCTGGCAAAAGAGTTACAGGTACCGGTAGTGGCCTTGTCGCAGCTGAACCGCTCGCTGGAGCAGCGTGCCGATAAGCGCCCGGTTAACTCCGACCTGCGTGAATCTGGCTCTATCGAGCAGGATGCTGACCTGATTATGTTTATCTACCGTGATGAGGTTTATCACGAAAACAGCGATCAAAAAGGGATTGCGGAAATCATTCTCGGCAAGCAGCGTAACGGCCCCATTGGCACCGTGCGTCTGACCTTTAACGGGCAATGGTCGCGGTTTGATAACTACGCAGGCCCGCAGTACGACGACGATTAACCCGCTCTGCACAAAATGTGCATCATCCCGTTAGCCATCAGAAAATAGTGTTGGACAACGGGATGAAAAATGCGGTTATCTGTCCGGGTAGCGTTTCTGTTCAGCCGCCCGGATCGATAATGACGCAGATTGATGATTACGACCTTAAGATACTGACTTTACTTGAAACTAACGGTCGTCTGACCAACCAGGAACTGAGCGATTTGGTGGGGCTCTCCGCTTCACAATGTTCACGCCGCCGCATCAGTCTTGAGCAGGCGGGCCTGATTCTGGGCTATCACGCGCGGCTCTCGCCTGACGCCGTTGGCCTGGGGATGATAGGGCTGATTGAGGTCCGTCTGATCAACCACACTTCCGATTACGTTGAAAGCTTTCACCGCATGGTTGCAGAGCACTCTGCGATTGTGGATGCCTATAAAACCACGGGCGATGCTGACTATTTACTGAAGGTGGCCGTGGCCGATCTCGCCGGGCTGAGCGCGTTAATCAGCCAACTGGTGGCGGGGCACCAGAGCGTCTCCCACGTGAAAACCTCCGTGGTGCTGACCCGCTTAAAAGAGAATGGCATGATGACCTCCATCTGCGCACCAGTTTAGTGCGAGCCTGCGCCGGAATAGTGCATCAAAATGCGTTTTAATGCGTGACTTGTGCGGCGAAAAGAATTTTAGTGCGTGATATGACGATGTAGCGCGTCTTTCATGCACAAAATAAGGTAGTAAAGCGCCTTGTATTCAATGGGTTAATTCGCTGGCACCATCCGGCACGCTTTTTCAGGGCCGGATTGGTGCGATTTTTGCTGTAACCGGAGACGCTCTCTCTGGAATCAGCTTTTATGGATAACGTCGTACACCCCGCTAAAATCCCCCATACGCTTGTTGAAGATGCGCTGGCCATTCTGTTTGGCACGCTTCTGGTCTCCTTTGGCGTCACGCTGTTGAAAACCGCGGGTGCGTTAACGGGTAGCACGGCCGGTATTGCCTTTCTGATCAGCTACCTGACGCACACCTCTTTCGGCCTGGCGTTCTTTATCATTAACCTGCCGTTTTACTGGCTCGCCCTTCGCCGCATGGGAAGGGCATTTACGGTGAAAACCTTCTGCGCAGTGGGGCTGGTGTCGCTGTTTACCCATCTGCATCCGCTTTTCATCCACTTTTCCGCGCTGGATCCCTTTTACGCCACACTGTTCGGTAACGTGATAATGGGAATTGGGTTTATAGTACTGTTCCGGCATAAAGCCAGCCTGGGCGGCATCAATATTCTGGCGTTATGGCTGCAGGATCGGTACGGTATTCGTGCCGGGAAGCTGCAAATGGGCGTGGATACCTGCGTGGTGCTCGCCTCACTGTTTGTGGTGTCACTGCCGATGCTGGCCGCTTCCATTGCGGGCGCGGTGATCCTTAATCTGATTATCGCCATGAACCATCGGCCCGGACGCTATGACGTCTGAGCAGTCCTGCGATGAAGTAAAAGAAGTAGTGCGCTGCCGGTAAAGAGAGCGCAAGCCTGACCCAACCAATTAATGGAGATCTGCACCGTGTTTCAAAACGTTGATGCCTATGCTGGCGATCCAATTCTCTCCCTGATGGAGACCTTCAAGCAGGATACGCGACCGCAAAAGGTGAACCTGAGCATCGGCTTATATTATGACGAGCAGGGCGAAATCCCCCAGCTGAAGGCGGTAGCAGAAGCGGAAGCGCGTCTGAATGCTGGCGCGCATAACGCGTCGCTTTATCTGCCGATGGATGGCCTGCCTCCTTACCGTAGCGCGATTGCCCCGCTGCTGTTTGGAGAGGATCATCCGATGCTGAAGGCGGGTCGTATCGCTACCATTCAGACCGTTGGCGGTTCCGGCGCGTTGAAAGTGGGTGCAGATTTCCTGAAAACTTACTTCCCGGGTTCTGAGGTCTATGTCAGCGATCCGACGTGGGAAAACCATGTGGCGATCTTCTCCGGTGCCGGGTTCCAGGTGAAAACCTACCCGTGGTACGACGAAGAGAGCAACGGCGTGAAGTTTGAAGAGCTGGTCGCCAGACTGAAAACGCTGCCTGCGCAGAGCATCGTGCTGCTCCATCCCTGCTGCCACAACCCCACCGGTGCGGACCTGACGAACGCCCAGTGGGATAGCGTTACCGAAGTACTGAAAGGGCGCAATCTGATCCCATTCCTGGACATCGCCTATCAGGGCTTTGGTGGCGGTATGGAAGAGGATGCTTACGCCATTCGCGCTATTGCGGCGGCGGGTCTGCCGGCGCTGGTCAGCAACTCCTTCTCTAAAATCTTCTCGCTCTATGGGGAGCGCGTCGGCGGACTGTCAGTGGTGTGTGATGATGCTGAAGAGGCATCCCGCGTGCTGGGTCAGCTCAAGGCAACGGTACGCCGCAACTACTCCAGCCCGCCAAACTTTGGTGCGCAGGTAGTGTCAACCGTGCTGAATGATACCAGGCTGAAGGCTGACTGGCTGGCTGAAGTGGAAGCGATGCGCGTGCGCATTCTCTCTATGCGCCAGGCGCTGGTAGAGGCGCTGAGTGCGGCTATGCCGGATAAAAACTTCGACTATCTGCTGAAGCAGCGCGGGATGTTCAGCTACACCGGCCTGAGCGCAGAGCAGGTAGATCGCCTGCGTAATGAGTTTGGCATCTACCTGATCGCCAGCGGCCGCATGTGCGTGGCTGGCCTGAACAGCAAAAACGTGCATCTGGTAGCCGAGGCGTTTGCCGCGGTGATGTAACGCTTTTTGCAGTGAATGACTGTTGTTCACTACATAATTTCTGCGGCTCCCCACGGGAGCCGCAGTCGTTTCCGATCTTTTTCCGCTAGCGGGTTTACCTTTTCGCCACTTGCTGCACACTTAACAGCACTCGTTTCGTGAAGGAGCATCACAATGTGGTATCAGCAGACAATTACCTTAAGCCCTAAATCCCGTGGATTTCATCTGGTGACGGATGAAATTGTCGATGAACTGCGGCGCTTCAGCGACGTGCAGGTTGGGCTGCTCCATTTGCTGCTGCAACACACCTCCGCCTCGCTGACGCTGAATGAAAATTGCGATCCCACCGTGCGTAGCGATATGGAACAGCATTTCCTGCGGGCTGTACCTGAAAAAGCGCCCTACGAACACGATTATGAAGGGGCGGATGATATGCCTGCACACATCAAATCGTCGATGTTAGGGACCTCGCTGCTGTTGCCGATCAACCGTGGGCATCTGGTTCTCGGGACGTGGCAGGGTATCTGGCTGGGAGAACACCGCATCCACGGCGGCTCCCGGAAAATTGTGGCCACGCTGCAGGGGGAATAAATATGCTCTCAGCAGAGTGCAGGGGCTGTGGTAGTCTCAGGCGCTTGAAATTCTAAGGAGGGGCCGGCATGTCTGAACACCCACGTCTGGCAGAGCAGTTGTGTTATTCCATCTATTCCGCCTCACTGGCGATTAAACGGCTCTACAAGCCGCTACTGGATGAGATGGGGGTAACCTATCCTCAATATCTGGTACTCAATGTGCTGTGGGAACAGGGCGAGCTGATGATAAGCCAGATTGCCGAAACGCTGGCGCTGGAAACCAGCACCCTGACGCCCTTACTGAAGAGACTGGAGAACGAAGGGTTCGTGTGCCGCAAACGCAGCCTGGAGGATGAACGTAAGGTCCTGATCACGTTGACAGAAAAGGGGGAACTGCTGGAGAAAACCTCCCTGTGCCTTTCCGAGACGCTGTTGTGCCGCTCAGGGCTTGAAGGGGATGCTGTGCAGCAGCTGAATGAAAAAATTATTCAGTTGCGTAACAGCATTGCTGAACAGGAAGCCAGCGAGAATTAATCTGCCAGCTTTTGCGTAACAGCATTGCTGAGCAGGAAGCTAACGGAAATGATCCGCTAGCTTCCACAGGCTGCTCTTTAATGCAGAGGATTCACCCAAGCCACCTGCGCGGCAGGTGGCCTTCTCTTCTGCTTATTTAAGATGGCGTTGCAGCTCAGCAGAGGCCTGCTGAATAGCGGTGCGGACCGTGGGTTCCTGACTCAGGGCATTCAGCAAGCCGTAGTCATGGATCATGCCGTTATACCGCGTCACGGTAACGGGGACGCCTGCTGCATCCAGTTTGCGGCCAAAAGCTTCACCCTCATCACGCAGCACATCCAGCTCTGCGGTCTGAATCAGCGTTGGCGGCAAGCCCTGAAGCTGCGCTGAGGTAGCCCGTAAAGGCGAGGCCAGAATGTTGTTGCGATCCTGCGCCGACAGGGTGTAACTGTCCCAGAACCATTTCATCATGTTTTTCGTCAGGAAATAGCCGTCGGCAAACTGCCCATAAGAGGCGGTGTTAAAGCTGGCATCGGTCACCGGCCAGAGCATGACATCGTAGCGGATGGCTGGCGTATGATTCGTTTTCGCCTGCAGCGCGACGGCAGCAACCATATTTCCCCCCACGCTGTTGCCTACCAGCGCAAGACGTTTGCCATCCACACCAATCTCTTCACCGTGCTGAGCTACCCATTTTGTTGCTTCATAGGCCTGCGTAATCGCTACCGGGAAGTGCGCTTCCGGTGAAGGATCGTAATTAACAAAGACGGCAGCGGCGCCCGACTCATTGACCAGATCGCGCACCAGGCGCTCGTGGGTTGGATAATCACCTAACACCCAGCCTCCACCATGAAAGAACATAAACACCGGCAGCGTACCCTCGGCGTGAAGCGGCTTCACAATGGTCAGGGTCAGCGGTTTCCCCATCACATTAATCGTTTTCTCTGAAACCTCTGCCGGAGGAAGGGCTGCCCCTTTCTGCGCCCGGATAAGCACGTTGCGGGCATCTGCCGGGGAAAGTTGTTCGATAGGTTTCCCGCCGCCGCTGTTTAACGCGTGCAGGAATTTTGCCACGCCTGCCGTAGGAGCAGGGCCCGGTTCGGCAGCCCCGGCAGACAAGGTAGTGGCTAACAGTAAAGCGGCTATGGCAGTTTTTTTAGTGTTCATTGCAGCGCCCTTATCAGGAGTTTAATTGGCTATTAAATAGTGTGCTACTTACTTCGTTGGGGCTATCCTGCCATAGCGGAATTATTTTGCAAGCGATTAGTTATTGCGATAACAAAAAAACCGATCGCGCATTTTCCGAAGGGAGGGACGGCCAGGCGAAAGAAATCACCTATACTCACCTACCACGATGACTACGCTGCAAGGGGAATTAAAGCATGAACGTTTCGGATCTTCTGACTTACTGCATGGATAAACCGGGCGCAGAGCAGAGCGTTCACAGCGACTGGAAAGCGACGCAGATTAAAGTCGACGACGTATTATTTGCGCTGGTACATGAAGTTGATGGCCGCCCGGCGGTGGCGCTGAAAGCGACACCTGCGCTGGCGGAGTTACTGCGGGACGCGCATGATGATGTGCAGCCCAGCGAACATCTCAACAAGTCGCACTGGAGCACCGTGCTGCTGGACGGCACGCTAAAAGATTCGCAGATTTACTATCTGGTGGATGCTTCACTGCAGAAGGCGCTGGATACGCGCGGCACGCACTGATTGCCCAGCCGCCACACGCATTGACTCACGTTAAACCTCGTTGCGTCATAACCGGTTTGATGGCCTTTCAGCATAAGCTGCGGTAGGGCTGAACATAACGATTTTCTGCTGCCAGAATTGCTTAAACTTGCCAGTCCAGGATCAGCTCACCGTAGAGCATTTCCGCCTGGTTCAGGCGGCTCAGCAGGCAATATTCATCCGTCTGGTGCGCCATGCCGGGTTCACCTGGCCCAAGAATAATGCAGGGCGGATGCCCCATTGCGGGCAGCAGCAGCGAGGCGTCGGTGAAATAGGGCACAATTTTTGCCGTTACCGGCTCTGCATGCAGTGGCTGGCAACGTCGATACACACTTTCAATCCACTTATTCTCCTCCGCACTCAGCACGGCAGGCAGATCCACCAGCGTGGAGATCACCACGCTCTCCCCCAGCGCGGTAGAGAGATTCTGCCGGATGGTGGCGTGGTGTAAATTGGGCGCGGTGCGGATATCCACATCAAACTGGGTGCGATCCGGAACGGAGTTGATATTCAGGCCACCCTGGATACGCCCGACATTGATCGTCGGCTTCTTCATCAGCGGATGCGGTTCGCCTGGCTCAAAGTGTTGGATCTTACCCAGCGCTTCAGCGGCCAGATAGATCGCATTGATCCCCAGCTCCGGCATAGCGCCATGCGCAGTTTTACCGCGTGTTTCACAACGCAGCCAGAGCGCCCCTTTATGGCCAATTACCGGGTAGTTGGCCGTAGGTTCCCCGACGATAAGCGCACCGACAGCGGGAAGTTTTCCCGTGGCGATCAGCGCTTTTGCGCCATCGCAACCCGTCTCTTCGCCGCCGGTAATCAGCAATACCACGCCGGTTCCTTCACGGATTGCTGCCTGGTGCGTAACGCAGGCGACAGCAAAGGCCGCAATCGCCGCTTTCATATCGCTGGCGCCGCGTCCGTAGAGACGGTCGCCCTCGATGGTGGCGCCAAACGGATCGTGTTGCCAGGCCTGATTGCCCAGCGGCACGGTGTCCAGATGGCCGGTAAAAGCCAGCGGAGCGCCTTCAGCTTTGCCAGCGATGCTGGCGATCAGATTAACGCGATCCTCGCCAAACGAGCTAAGCGTGACCTCAAAACCCTGCGCTTCCAGCCAGCCGGCGAAAAACGCCATGCAGGCCGCCTCACCGCCGGGGGGATTAATGGTGTTGAAACTCAGTAAACGTTGGGCCAGTTCAGTTGTACGATGATCCATCCGGCGTTCTCCTTGCGTGGGCAGTTGAAGTCAGGGGGTGTCCGCTTATGCGGCTCTCTCTGTCAGCCAGGCCAGGCAGTTGATCCAGAGCTGGCGATAACCCGACCAGGCGGCAAACTCGCTGGGCAGCCAGTGGGCGGACATGTCGCTGGTCCAGACTAAAGAACGGCCCTGCTGATATTCGCGTACGGCGACCAGCGGATGCGATGTGCCCGCCACGGTGGCCAGCAGCTTTCCTTCCGGCTGCATCTCCACTTCGTTGTAGCCCAGCAGCCAGGGCCAGTCACCAGAGATATTGCTGAACACGGCATGCGGTTCCCTGATCTCAGGGTAGATGCCTTCCGGCGCCTCAATGCGGTCATCCCAGGCCAGGCAACGCACAGGCAGAACTTTTTCCACTGCGGTGTTGCGATAGCGGGCGCCGCCGTTAATGCCCTGAAAACTGTAATAACCGCCAATCATCATCAGGCTGCCGCCAGCGGCGACGTAATCATGGATCAGCGCCAGACGGTTAGGAGTACGCACGCTTTTCAGCCAGGTATCGGGATGCAGCAGCAGCGTGTTGGCACCAATATCTGAGAGAATGATGGCGTCCCACTGCTGCAGCGCTTCCAGCGTCAGCGGAAAACTCACCGGCGCTTCATGGGCGGGCATATGCGTGATGGCGTAATCGCTGTCAGCCAGCGCTGCAAGGAAATCCGTCGCGCCGTTGTGCCAGGTGGCGGTGGCAAACTGATCGAAGCCTTTTACGTGCGTTGAGGTACTGGTCCAGGACTCCCCGACCAGTAAAATATTCTTTGGCATAACCACTCCCTTTACCCGGCAAAAACGCGCTGCGGGTTGGCAATTAATAAGGTTTCAAGCTGTTCGCCGCTGACGCCGTGACGGCGCAGGCGAGGCACGAAATGTTTGAGGATATAGCCATAGCCGTGGCCGCCGTAGCGGGTCAGCATGGTTTTCAGAAACACATCCTGCGACAGGAGGATCTGCTCAATAAAGCCGTCGTCGATCAGTTCGCAGATGGCGCGGGCATTCTCTTCGTCAGAGGGAGACTGGGCGGACTCGTCGGCGTAGTAGTAGCTCATGCCGATCATGTCATATTCGAGAAAAGCCCCGCGCTGAGCCAGCTCACGCTGATAGCGTTTATCGGCAAAGCTGGGGTTCATATGGCACAGCACGGTATGACGCAGATCTGCGCCTTCCTGCTCCAGGATATCGAGCACTTTATGTCCCAGCCTTTCCCAGCCGGGAAGATGAACTTCAATCGGCACGCCGGTAGCCGCGCTGGCGCGGCCTGCTGCACGCAGGGATTTTTCTTCATCCGCCGTAAACCGGCTTGATACGCCGATTTCGCCAATCAGACCAGCTATCACTTCAGGTTTTTCCGCTGCGCCACCCACGTCGTAAATCAGCTTTTCAGTGAGCTGCTCCACGGAAATGGTTTTCACCCATTCGGGATGGGAAGGCTCAAGGTAGAGCCCGGTCCCCATGATGATGTTCAGGCCGGTCAGCCGTGCAATCCGCTGCAGCGCTTTGGGATCGCGACCGATGCCGATATTGGTCGGGTCGATAACCGTTTCACCGCCCAGGGCGCGGAATTTCATCAGCTCCTCAATAGCGACCTCCACATCAAAAAGCTGGCAGTTATCGCGGCTCATCAACGGGTTAAGCGACAGTTCGCCCAGGTTCTCAATCCTGACCGGCATCTCAGCGATATGGCGATCGCTACAGCAGCAGGGGGCAACCCATTTGCCGGAGGCATCCAACAGAATATGCTCATGCATCAGCGTCACGCCCATTTCTGCCAGCGGCAGGGGCCCCAGCACCGTCATCACATAACCGCTGCTGACGCCTACCGGCAACGGCTCTGCATGGCGAAAAATCGATCCTTTCATCAGCTATCCTTTCGACGGCGCTCGCGCCGGGTTGAGAATGCGGGTGTTCAGCCAGATAGCCAGCAGGATAATGGTGCCGGTAGCAATCTGGGTGTAGAACGGCGAGATGTGTGACAGGATCAGCCCGTTCTGGATAATGGCGATCGACATGGCGCCCAGCAGCGTGCCGATAATGGTGCCGAAGCCGCCAAACAGGCTGGTGCTGCCTAACACCACTGCTGCAATCACCTGCAGCTCAAACCCTTCGCCCTGATTGGAGGAGCCGCTGCCCAGGCGGGCGGTGATAATCATTCCGGCGAGCGCAGCGGCCATACCGCTGATGATATAGACGCGCATCGTCACCGCTTTGGTATTGATACCGCTGCGGCGCGCGCCTTCCGCATTGGCGCCGATAGCGGTGACATAGCGGCCAAAACGCATATGGTTCAACAGAATATGCCCGACGATTAACACCACAATGCCGATAAGCGCCGGCATTGGAATGCCCAGCACCCAGGCTCGTCCCATGGCGGTAAACAGGCTGTCTGCCGGAATGGGAATGGAGTAGCCTTGAGTGATCAGCAACGCCACGCCACGTACCACCGCAAGCGTGGCAAGGGTCACGATAAAGGCAGGGATCCCTTCGTAAGCAATAAAGAACCCGTTGATAGCGCCAACCAGACCGCCCAGTATCAGCCCGCCGAGCAGCACCACCGGCCAGGGTAGGCCCCAGTAATTCAGCGCGATAGCAGAAAGCGCGCCCACCAGTGCCAGCGTGGAGCCTACCGACAGATCGATTCCGCCGGTGGTGATTACCAGCGTCATAGCGGTGGCGACAATCAGCAGCGGGGCGCTCTGACGGATGATATTCAGCCAGTTGGTGCTGCTGAGAAAGTTACCGGTGATAAACGAGAACACCACGCAGCAGAAAACAAAAAACAGCGCGATGCTGACCACGCCCGAGTGGTTATGCAGCAGGCGGCGCGGCAGTGAGTGCCGGATAACGCGTGGAGTGCTTAAATTGATCATACTCATCCCGTTGACCTCAGTGCGCGGCGGCTGAATGTGCGGTGAACTTCTCACCGACAATCAGGTTAACGATATCGCTCAGGCTGGTGTCAGCCACCAGGCGATCCGCCACGTTGGTACCTTCATACATCACCATAATGCGGTCGCAAACCAGGAAGAGATCCTGCAGTCGGTGGGTGATCAGGATCACGCTGACGCCCCGGGCGCTGACGCGTCGGATCAGCTCCAGCACCGCCTCCACTTCCGCCACGGCCAGCGCGGCGGTGGGTTCATCCATAATCAGGACTTTCGGTTCGAAGGCGGCGGCACGGGCAATCGCAATCGCCTGGCGTTGCCCCCCGGAGAGATTACGCACCAGCAGCCGCGTATCAGGGATGGAAATCCCCAGGCCTTTCAGCATCTCACGGGCATCAGCATGCATTTTTGTCTGATCGAGAAAAGGGATGCCGAGCAGATGCTTCATCGGCTCGCGGCCCATAAACAGGTTGCCCGCCACGTCCACCGTGTCGCACAGCGAGAGATCCTGATAGACCATTTCGATATGGCAGCGACGCGCGTCGGCCGGATTAGCAAAATGCTGTTCTTCCCCGTCAATGCGGATAGCGCCGCTGGTGGGCACTACGGCACCGGAAAGGACTTTGGTCAGGGTAGATTTCCCCGCGCCGTTATCTCCCACCAGCCCCAGCACTTCACCCGGCGCCAGCTTGAGGTTAACCCCACGCAGCGAGCGAATAGAGCCGTAAGTCTTGGTGATATTGACCATTTCTACCCGCGCTTTAACGGGTTGTGGCTGTTGCATCGTTAACTCCCCTCGCCGGATAGCGGTAAGGACGGTGATGGCAGAAAAAGGGCCCGTCGGTCGCGGTTCACATCTTGTAAACCGGTTTACCTGGCAGACGGGCCGTTCCGCACTGCACATCGGGAAAAACGCTTAAATATTTGTTCGCCGCAGAAAGTAAAGCAGCTTCCATGCCAGAAGAGAGAAAGAGCCTGAAATAATTTTTATAACTAACTGAAATAAATGGTGAAAATATTTACAGGTTTAGTAAACCGGTTTACGAGAATGCAGGCTGTAAGGGAGAGGTGAACAGTTTTTGCGCCATTTTTGTGCGAATAGTGCGCCATTTTGGGCCGGGTTAACGGATTTGGATGGAGTCGCGCCCGATCCATGTCACTGGCAGACGGGTTTCAGGGGCAATATTTTCTTCACCGTTGAGCAGACGCAGCATCAGGTTGACGGCGGTTCTGCCCAGTTCCCTGGCGGGCTGGCGGATAGTGGAGATGCGGGGCTGAGTGAAGTCGGCGTAGCTGGCGTCATCAAAGCCCACCAGTGAGAGATCCTGTGGTGCATGCAGGCCCAGCTCGCGCAGGCCATCCAGCAGACCCAGTACCAGAAAGTCACTGGCGGCAAAAACGGCAGTAGGGCGACTGTCGCGGCTGAACAGCTGGTGCAGCGCCCGCTGACCAAATTCGCGCTGATAATTTCCATACATTACCCACTCCGGCGGGCAGTGCAATCCGGCCTGCGCCAGCGCGGTGCAGAAACCCTGATAGCGCTCCCGCACGCTCATCAACTCGTCCGGCCCACCGATAAAGGCGATTTGCCGGTGTCCGGCAGCAATCAGCTGCTGCGTGGCCAGCATACCGCCCTGCACATTATCGGCGAAGACTTTGGGTACCGTGCTGCCGGGGATATCCTCATCCAGCAGCACAATGCGCTGATGACGCTGGATCTCCTTGCGCAGCAGGCCGTTATCGGGGCGATTGGTGGTAAACAGCAGACCATCCACCTGGCAGGTATCCAGCCAGCGGATAAACTGACTCTCTTTCTCGGGATTGTTGCGGGTAATGCAGAGCACCAGGCTGTAACCATGCTCAAACGCCGCTTCTTCGGCGGCATCGGCCAGTTCTGCAAAGAAGGGGTTAGTGATATCCGGCAGCACCAGCCCCAGCGTTTCGCTGCCGCCTTTACTCAGACGGCGAGCCAGGCTGTTACCCCGGTAATCCAGTTGCGCAATAGCCGATTCAATCCGCGTAATGGTTTCCTGCGGCAGCACGATACTGTGGTTCAGGTAGCGGGAAACAGTGGCTTTAGAGAGACCTGCAAGGGTTGCCACATCAGAGAGCAGAACGCGTTTTTTTATCATCATGCAGGCCATATCAGAGAGAAGGATATCTGTAACATAGTTAAGCGCCGCTGTTATACCATTTTTTCCAATCTTCAGACCTTAACAAAATTAACGCTTGACAAAAAAACGGCAACGGAGAATGGTAATAGACAGTTTACCTGCACGGCCCGGGAAGAAATTCCCACCCTGTTAAAAGCATTTTATTCCTGCGCCGACACGGACCGGCTGCAAAAATGTTTTTTTCCGGTTTCTACCGATCGTCTCTTTTTTAAAAAAGAGCGTCAGTCACCACGCTGATATTTGTCCTGCCAACACCGACCCCGCCGGATTAATTTTCGCTGCGGCAAGCTGGTTATAACTCAATTCCACTGAGGACAATGATGATGGTATTTAACACCGGGAAATTGCGTGTTCTGGCACTGGCAACAATATTACTGGCATCGGGCAGTTATATGGCTACGGCCTGGGCGGCCGCGCCCACTTATGCCCTGGTTCAGATTAATCAGCAGGCGCTGTTTTTCAATCTGATGAATAA
Source organism: Erwinia pyri (assembly GCF_030758455.1). NCBI lineage: Bacteria > Pseudomonadati > Pseudomonadota > Gammaproteobacteria > Enterobacterales > Erwiniaceae > Erwinia > Erwinia pyri. Next base: position 4,100,622 of record NZ_CP132353.1, on the reverse strand, counting down.
AGGGGCGCAGGAGGCCGCTAAAGCCAGCGGAAAAGATCTGGTGGTCTTTAATGCTACTGATAATCCGGTTGCGCAGAATGATGCCATCGAAAATTATATTCAGCAGGGCGTGAAGGGCATCCTGGTCGATGCCATTGACGTCAACGGCATTATGCCCGCCATCAAAGAGGCGGCAGCGGCAAAGATCCCGGTAATTGCCATTGATGCCGTGCTGCCTGAAGGGCCGCAGGCGGCACAGGTTGGCGTGGATAATATTGAGGGCGGCAAAATTCTTGGTCGCTATTTCCTTGATTATGTACAGAAAAACATGAACGGCAAGGCGCGGCTGGGTATTGTTGGCGCGCTGAACTCGGCTATTCAGAACGACCGGCAGAAAGGGTTTCAGGAGATCATCACCGCCAACAAGCAGATCACCGTGGCCGACGTGGTGGATGGGCGCAATATTCAGGATAACGCCATGACGGCGGCAGAGAATCTGATCACCGGCAACCCTGATTTAACCGCCATCTACGCCACCGGCGAGCCGGCATTGCTGGGGGCGATTGCTGCCGTTGAAAACCAGGGGCGGCAAAAGGAGATTAAGGTGTTTGGCTGGGATCTTACGGCTAAAGCCATCAGCGGCATCGACAGCGGCTATGTTGCCGCCGTTCTGCAACAGGATCCTGAGAAGATGGGCGAAGAGGCGTTGAAAGCGCTGAACGACATCAGCGCCGGAAAAAGGGTGCCAAAGAGAATTCTGGTGCCCGCTACAGTGGTGATAAAAGTGAACGTTGACGCCTATCGTCCTCTTTTCAAATAAATCTGCAGGCCCACGGAGAAGTGGGCCTGCGCGTCAGCTTTCCAGCAGCGCGTTGAGTTCAGCGGTGTTGGGGAAAGCGCTGTAGGTACCCGGGCGGCTGACGGTAATTGCCGCCGCTTTACTGGCGTGAGTAAGTGCTAACTCGTCTATCTCACTCTGGCGGCGCAGGGCGGAGGCGAGCATCACCGCCAGAAAAGTGTCGCCAGCGCCGGTGGTATCAACAGCCTGCGCGGGCGTTGCGGCACAAAACTGGTGGTTATCCGGGGTTTTAAGCGAAGCGCCCTGGGAACCGTGAGTGATCACTAACGTGTTTACGTCCGTGGGCTTCAGTAAGTCAGCCTCATGCTCGTTGAGTACCGCAATATCGACCAGCGGCCAGAGCTGGGCGAACTCAGGTTTTACGGGCGACGGATTGAAGATGGCGATCATGCCCTTTGCTTTAGCCAGCTCGAACAGGCTACGGGTTTTCTCCACGGAGAAATTGCCCTGCTGCAGTAAAACATCGCCAGGCTGTGCGCCGTTTAGTGCCTGCGTAATCTCTGCCAGGCTCAAAGAGTCAGCCGCAACGGTGGTGGTCACGATGGCATTATCGCCATCTTCGCTATTGAAAATAATTGAGGTATCACTGTGACAGGGGAATAACTTTTCAGGCAACAGGCGTAACGGTTCAGCGTGTATTTGCTCTCTGATCCAGCTGCCATTACTGTCATTTCCCACGGCGGCAATGAGCGTTGTCTCTATTCCGCAGCGGGCAATTAATATAGCCTGATTCGCCCCTTTTCCTCCGATATCTTGTGAGATTTTATTGCCATGAATGGATGAGCCTTTTTTGGGAATATCTGATATTGCCCAGGTTTCATCGACGGTGATATTACCGGTGACATAAACACGCATTGTGTTTCCTTGAACAGGATGAAGAAGATGGTTGCTATATCAGCAGAAAAAACAGACGCAATACAAGCTATTTTTTCACGTAAGAAAGCGGTCATTGGTGTAATACATTGTGACCCCTTTCCCGGCACGCCAAAGTATCGCGGGAAATCTGTGGGGGATATTATTGAGCGCGCGCTACGCGATGCGGATAATTATATTTCCGGCGGTGTTCATGGCCTGATCATTGAAAATCATGGCGATATTCCTTTTTCCAAGCCGGAAGATATTGGCCCGGAAACCGCTGCGCTGATGGCGGTGATCACCGAAAAAGTCCGCACCCGGTTTAACGTGCCGCTGGGCATCAACGTTCTGGCTAATGCTGCCATTCCCGCACTGGCCACCGCGCTGGCGGGCGGGGCAGACTTCGTGCGGGTTAACCAGTGGGCGAACGCCTATATTGCCAATGAGGGCTTTATTGAAGGCGCGGCGGCTAAAGCACTGCGTTACCGCAGCCAACTGCGGGCAGAGCACATCAAAGTCTTTGCCGACAGCCACGTCAAACATGGCAGCCACGCTATTGTGGCCGACCGCTCCATTCAGGAGCTGACCCGGGATGTGGATTTCTTTGAGGCTGATGCGGTGATAGCCACCGGACAGCGAACTGGTGACAGCGCGACGCTGGGCGAAATTGACGAGATCCGCGGCGCAACCGAACTGCCGCTGCTGGTCGGGTCGGGCGTCACGCCGGACAACGTGGGGCAGATCCTTAGCAGAACCCAGGGCGTGATCGTCGCCAGTGCATTAAAGGTGGATGGCGTCTGGTGGAATGAGGTGGAGCTGGCTCGCGTAAAACATTTTATGGCGGCAGCCCGCAGCGTGCTGGAGGCGGAATAGATGGAAGCGTTCAGCGATCGTCTGTTGCGTGAGCATCAGGTGAGCTGGCAGGCGATGCAGCAGCATCGCTTTGTCTGCGAGACAGAACAGGATTGCCTGCCAGCAGAGGTGTTTAACCGCTATCTGGTGTTTGAGGGGAATTTTGTCGCTACCGCCATCGCTATCTTTGCGCTGGGGGTAAGTAAAGCACCCGATATCCGCCAGCAGCGTTGGCTTATCGGCGTACTGAATGCGCTGGTCGATACGCAGATTGCGTGGTTTGAGACGGTGCTGGCGAAGCGTGGGATCAATCCTGAGAGCTATCCTGATAACCTGCCGGGCGTCCGGCGTTTCCGCGAGGGCATGCTGAATGTGGCACAGCGCGGCAGCTATGCGGAGATCGTCACGCTGATGTTTGGGGCGGAATGGATGTACTACCACTGGTGTAAACGCGCCAGTCTGCAAATGCAGAGCGATGTGGATGTTCGTCGCTGGGTGGAGATGCATGCAGAAGAGGAGTTCTATCAGCAGGCGAGCTGGCTGAAAGCAGAGCTGGACCACTGCGCAGCAGAAATGAGCGAGGAAGATAAGTTTGCCCTCTCTGAGCTCTACGGCAAAGTGCTGAAGTGGGAGATCGATTTTCATACTGCCGCTTATTCTGACAAAGCGTAAATCACAGAAGGTCAGCTATGGCTGTCTGCTGGCAAAGGCTTAAGTGAGTAAAAATAGCGCCGTGGTTATCAAGGCAGGGCAGCCTTCGGAATGAAAAAACGGGCGGAAAATTCCGCCCGTTTACTGTCAGTAGTCTCAGCAGAACTGCCCGGCTTACTGGTTACGCAGGGTATCGATATCGATCACAAAGCGGTATTTCACGTCGCTTTTCAGCATACGTTCGTAAGCTTCGTTCACTTCATCCATTTTGATCATCTCAATATCAGAAGTGATGTTGTGCTTACCGCAGAAATCGAGCATTTCCTGAGTCTCTTTGATGCCGCCAATCAGCGAACCGGCAATGCTGCGGCGTTTAAAGATCAGGTTAACAACCTGCGGTGACGGATGGTCATGTTCAGGAACGCCAACCAGCGTCATATTGCCGTCGCGGCGCAGCAGGTTGATGAACGGGTTCAGGTCATGCTGAGCTGCCACGGTATTCAGGATGAAGTCGAAGCTGTTAACGTGCGCAGCCATCTGATCCGCATCTTTAGAAATCACGACTTCATCTGCACCCAGGCGCTTGCCATCTTCCACTTTAGAAGGAGAGGTGGTGAACAGCACGACGTGTGCGCCCATGGCGTGAGCAATTTTCACGCCCATATGGCCCAGGCCGCCCAGACCAACGATACCCACTTTTTTACCGGGACCCACTTTCCAGTGCTGCAAAGGAGAGTAGGTAGTAATACCGGCGCAGAGCAGCGGTGCGGTACCCGCCGGATCCAGATTCTCCGGTACGCGCAGCACGAAGTCCTCATTCACCACAACCTGGGTGGAATAACCGCCGTAGGTGATATCACCCGTGATGCGGTCTTCGCCGTTATAGGTGCCGGTGAAGCCGTTTTCACAATACTGCTCCAGGTCCTCTTTACAGCTGTCGCATTCCCGGCAGGAATCAACCATACAGCCGACGCCGACCAGATCGCCGACTTTATATTTATGAGTATGGCCGCCTACCGCAGTGACGCGGCCAACGATTTCATGACCTGGAACGACGGGAAAAATGGTGTTTTTCCACTCGTTGCGGGCCTGGTGGAGATCGGAGTGGCAAACGCCACAGAACATCACTTCAATCTGGACATCGTGTTCACGCAGTTCGCGCGGCTGGTACTCAAACGGGGCCAGCTTCGATTTTGCATCCTGTGCGGCATAGGCATGCGTAATATTCATGGTCTCTCCAGTCAGTGAAAGTTTTTTCGACGTAACGCTTAGATGAGTCCCTGCAAAGGGCGCTGTGATCTGAACAGATCAGAGAACAGTAAGGATAGTTAGCGAAACGCAAAGGGGGTATGCCGGAATCTGTCTAAATCTTGCCTGATCCTGCAGGATTGCGCTGAATACGGCAAAAATCAGCGTAAAAGGTGGATGATTTATTGAAAAGCGGAGATTTTATTTGTCACGCAATAAACATCAAAATGTCATTTGTCGGGGCGGAACACTCCACCCCGACAAGATTATTACTTCAGATTCAACATCGGCTTAAGGAAGCGCGCGGTATGCGACTCTTTGCAGAGCGCCACCGTCTCCGGCGTGCCGGAAACCAGAATTTCACCGCCGCCGCTGCCCCCTTCCGGACCGAGATCCACAATCCAGTCCGCGGTTTTGATCACATCAAGGTTGTGCTCAATTACCACAATGGTATTACCCTGGTCGCGCAGCTTATGCAGCACTTCCAGCAGCTGCTGAATATCCGCAAAGTGCAGACCGGTGGTCGGCTCATCAAGGATATAGAGCGTCTGGCCCGTTCCGCGCTTGGAGAGCTCACGCGCCAGCTTCACGCGCTGCGCCTCACCACCGGAAAGCGTGGTGGCCGACTGGCCGAGCCGGATATAGGAGAGACCCACGTCCATCAGCGTCTGCAGCTTACGCGCCAGCGCAGGTACGGCATCAAAGAACTCGCGCGCCTCTTCAATGGTCATATCCAACACTTCGTGAATGTTCTTCGCCTTGTACTTAATTTCCAGCGTTTCACGGTTATAGCGTTTGCCCTTGCACTGATCGCACGGCACGTAGATATCGGGCAGGAAGTGCATCTCAACTTTGATCACGCCATCACCCTGGCACGCTTCACAACGCCCGCCGCGAACGTTAAAGCTGAAGCGCCCTGGCGTATAACCCCGCGTCCGCGATTCCGGTACGCCGGCAAACAGCTCACGCACCGGCGTGAAAATGCCGGTATAGGTGGCCGGGTTAGAGCGCGGCGTGCGGCCAATCGGACTCTGGTCAATATCGATAACCTTATCGAAGTTTTCCATGCCGGTGACTTCACGATAAGGCGCGGCTTCCGCAACGGTTGCGCCGTTGAGCTGGCGCTGGGCGATCGGGAACAGCGTATCGTTGATCAGCGTCGATTTTCCCGAGCCGGAGACCCCGGTAATACAGCTGAACAGCCCTACCGGCAGCGTCAGCGTCACATCTTTAAGGTTGTTGCCTTTGGCGCCGGTCAGCTTAAGTACCTTGCTGGGATCCGCCTTCACGCGCTCTTGCGGTACCGCAATGCCACGCTTGCCGCTGAGGTACTGGCCGGTTAACGACTCCTCAACCGCCATGATGTCATCTACAGTACCTTCCGCCACCACCTGGCCGCCGTGTACGCCCGCTCCCGGCCCGATATCGATAACGTGGTCAGCGGCACGGATTGCGTCTTCATCGTGCTCAACCACAATCACCGTGTTGCCGAGATTGCGCAGATGTACCAGCGTCTCCAGCAGACGTTCATTGTCGCGCTGATGCAAACCGATAGAGGGTTCATCCAGCACGTACATGACGCCTACCAGGCCCGCCCCGATCTGGCTCGCCAGACGGATACGCTGCGCTTCACCGCCGGAGAGGGTATCGGCAGAGCGGGACATAGAGAGATAGTTCAGGCCCACGTTCACCAGGAACCGCAGACGGTCGCCAATCTCCTTCAGCACTTTTTCCGCTATCTGCGCCCGCTGGCCGCTCAGCTTTATGTTCTGGAAGAAATCGAGCGCATGACCGATGCTCATATCAGAAATGGTCGGCAGCGTGGTGTTCTCTACAAACACATGACGCGCTTCACGCTTCAGGCGCGTTCCCTGGCAGCTGGCACAGGAGCGGTTGCTGATAAATTTCGCCAGATCTTCACGGACTGCAGAAGATTCGGTTTCTTTATAGCGGCGCTCCATGTTGTGCAGCACGCCTTCAAACGGATGGCGCCGTACGGAGGTATCACCGCGATCGTTGATATATTTGAATTCGATGCTCTCTTTGCCGGAGCCAAACAGGATCACCTGACGGGCATGATCCTTCAGCGTTTCAAACGGCGCTTCAATATCAAATTTCAGATGATCGGCGAGTGAACGCAGCATCTGGAAATAGTAGAAATTGCGGCGGTCCCAGCCGCGGATAGCGCCGCCAGCCAGCGACAGCTCTGGATTCTGCACCACGCGGTCCGGGTCGAAATATTGCTGCACGCCAAGGCCGTCACAGGTAGGGCAGGCGCCGGCCGGATTGTTGAAGGAGAAGAGGCGCGGTTCCAGCTCGCTCATGCTGTAGCCGCAGACCGGACAGGCGAAATTAGCGGAGAACACCAGTTCTTCGGCCGCTTCGTCGTCCATATCAGCCACAACGGCGGTACCGCCGGAAAGCTCCAGCGCAGTCTCAAAAGATTCCGCCAGGCGCTGCTGTAAGTCTTCACGCACTTTAAAGCGGTCTACCACCACTTCAATGGTGTGCTTCTTCTGCAGCTCAAGCTTTGGCGGATCTGACAGATCGCACACTTCACCATCAATACGGGCGCGGATATAGCCCTGTGATGCCAGGTTTTCCAGCGTCTTGGTGTGCTCGCCTTTACGATCTTTGATGATCGGCGCCAGCAGCATCAGGCGACGGCCTTCCGGCTGGGCCAGCACGTTATCCACCATCTGGCTGACGGTTTGTGCGGCCAGCGGCACGTCGTGATCCGGGCAACGAGGCTCACCCACGCGGGCAAACAGCAGGCGCAGGTAGTCATGAATTTCAGTGATAGTCCCCACGGTGGAGCGCGGGTTATGCGACGTGGATTTCTGCTCGATCGAAATGGCTGGCGACAGCCCTTCAATATGATCCACGTCCGGCTTCTCCATCAGGGAGAGAAACTGGCGCGCATAGGCAGAGAGAGATTCCACGTAACGGCGTTGCCCCTCGGCGTAGAGCGTATCGAACGCCAGCGAGGACTTACCGGAGCCTGACAGGCCTGTGACAACGATCAGTTTGTCGCGAGGGATGATCAGGTTGATATTTTTCAAATTATGGGTGCGTGCACCCCGTACTTCGATCTTATCCATTCACAATTCCCGGATTAACACAGACCTCACCGTGCAGGCACGGTCAGAATGAAGCCTGTTATTATGGCACAAAAAAACCTGAATGGATAACCAGTGCTTTGCCACAAGAGCAGAGCAGGATCCGGATCCTGCCGGGTGCCTGACCGGAAATTTTCTCGATCCTTCTCAGGCCGCAACCTGCAACGTTGCAAGCTGGATAAACCCTTTTCGATCCCGATCTGAAAGTAGGATCTCAAAGAGTGGCATGTTAGAATTTCCGGCTTAGACTTAAAGCAGAACAATTATCGGAGACACCAACATGGCCAGCAGAGGCGTAAACAAAGTGATCCTGGTGGGCAACCTGGGTCAAGACCCGGAAGTCCGCTACATGCCAAATGGCGGCGCCGTTGCCAACATTACCCTGGCCACGTCTGAAAGCTGGCGTGACAAGCAGACCGGCGAAACCAAAGAGAAAACTGAATGGCACCGCGTAGTGCTGTTTGGCAAGCTGGCGGAAGTGGCGGGTGAATACCTGCGTAAAGGTTCCCAGGTTTATATCGAAGGCGCGCTGCAGACCCGCAAATGGACTGACCAGGCTGGCGTAGAGAAATACACTACGGAAGTGGTGGTCAACGTTGGCGGCACCATGCAGATGCTGGGTGGCCGTCAGGGTGGCGGTGCAGGCGCACCGGCAGGCGGCGGTGGACAGGGCAACAACAACGGTTGGGGCCAGCCTCAGCAGCCGCAGGGCGGCAGCAACAACCAGTTCAGCGGTGGCCAGCAGTCCCGTCCGCAGCAGCCACAGCAGAACAATGCTCCGGCTAACAATGAACCGCCAATGGATTTTGACGACGATATTCCTTTCTAAGCGATCTCGCTTCAGTCAACGTTCCATAAAAACAGTGAAACCCTGCTCAGGCAGGGTTTTTTTGTTTCAGTCTCACGGCACTGCCTTGCGCTTTTTCAGCGTCTCTGGAGCCTACTGGGTGAGGTCAGTTGCGTTTATGCTACCCTTTATATTGATTTATTTTCATGGTTATTTTGCGTTAAACGTCAGTCAGCTAAGCTTATGTGCGTTAACCATTTAATCCTCAGATAACCGGGAAAACAACGGTTACTGAAGTTTTATTACTGATATGACAACTGATAGTTGTTGTCTGAATATAAGGGAAAGAAATGCCAACGATATTCGGTGAGTTATCTGGTGCTCCATCATGGGTACCTGCTTTATTGCTCGTCACTCTCTCATTCATAGTGGGGTTCCTGGCCCGATTTATACTTCTCCAGTTTATTCGCTACTGGCAGAATCGTGACCGAAAGCTATTCAAATCACTTGAAAAAAATCTTCGTGGATCGATGTTTCTTTTCATTCCCTTGATGTTAATAAATATCGGCGTTAATTATATTAACATTCACCCAACTTACCTTTATATTATTACAAATACCGTTAATATATTCATCATATTATCATTTTGCTCCGTTTTAATTCGCCTGACGAATGTTGTGCAGGATATGCTTTTTATACGTTATGACATTAATCTTTCAAATAATCTTCGTGCCCGTAAAGTTCGTACTCAGATAATCTATGTAAAAAAGGTCGCTATCGTACTCCTCGTCTCATTCTGTGTTTCTCTGATCCTGCTCAGTTTCCCTGGCATTCGAAAATTCGGCACAACCATCCTGGCCGGGGCAGGGGTTGCTGGCATCATCATTGGTTTTGCCCTGCAGAAGTCGCTTGTCAATCTGTTTGCCGGTATTCAGATAGCCTTTACGCAGCCTATAAAAATTGATGATGCGGTGGTAGTTGAAAAGGAGTGGGGCTGGATTGAGGAGATAAACCTGACCTATGTCGTTGTGCGTATCTGGGATCTGCGCCGACTGGTCCTGCCTATCACCTATTTTACAGAAAATGCCTTTCAGAACTGGACGCGTAATAACGCACAAATATTAGGCTCTGTATTTCTTTATGTTGATTATTCGATGCCGTTAGAGCCTCTCCGTCAGCATTTTGAAAAAGTACTCAGTGAAACAAAACTCTGGGATCAACAGACTCAGGTGCTTCAGGTTACTGATACGAGTGAAAAAACCATGACAATCAGATTGTTGATGACCGCTCAGAATTCCCCTATAGCCTGGGATTTACGCTGTTACGTCCGTGAAAAAATGATTGAGTTTATTCAGCAAAATTATCCGCAGAGCCTGCCTCACTTCAGGGCTACGCTGACCAACTCCGATGACTGATAGTGCGGGTGGTCAGTAGTCAATTGCTCTGGTTTAGTCTGCAAACAATGAAACCCTGCTCAGGCAGGGTTTTTTGTTTCAATCTCGCGGTCCTGCATTGCGCTGTTTTAGCGCCGGACTCTTTATTTAGTCAGTTCAGCCGAGACATAAGCACCGTTATCAACACGTGCACCGGTGATTTTATAAGAGGCACCAACGGCTCTGTACCAGAAGCGGTCCTTCGCAATATTTGCCCCATGCAGCCTGTCGGGCGGCTGCTCGGGGTCAATTCCATTCGTCAACACGTAGAGTGAGCGTCAGCTTGCGACCACTCATGGACGAGCATCGCTCGGCACACTTACAGTCAATATTGACTTACCTGACTACATCGACATCTGCTGGGCAGCCTTCAGGTGCTGCTCAACGACCGGCGTGTGCGCATCGGCCAGGACCTTCACATCAGGATCCTTGATCTTTTTGGCATCACTCTGCAGTTTCGACAGCACCATTTTGTGGTCTTTAGTACCGGCGTTTTCCATATACATCTTGTCAAATGCGTCGCCGCTCTGCTTTTCCAGACTGGCGGCCATGGTTTTGTGTTTGGCGTCCGGCTCAGTCGGCAGCGCCACGCCCTTTTGCTGGGCGACCGTCTGTACTTTGGTCAAGGCAGCACCGTGGTCTTCGACCATCTTCTGAGCGAACGCTTTGACGTCGCTGCTTTCGGCCTTGCTCAGCGCGATTTTGGCGGCGGCAACTTCATTGATATCGGCCTGCGCCATATCCTTCAACGCTTTTTCGTCACCGGAGCTGAGTTTTGCGCTCGATGCGGTCTGATCTGCGGCGCTCGTCGGCGTTTGGGCTTGCACGCTAACAGTGCTGAACATAGCTGCTACTACCGATAGGGCCAACAGCCCTTTCAAGGTTTTACTCTTCTGCATTTTGTTCTCCTGAAGGTCATGGGTAAGGTTGATGTCAGGTAATCAACCGTGCGCAGCCTCGTAGGTAAATTACAACTGCAATGGTCAGTATAGTAGATCAACGATTCGGGACATAAGTTTGAGTTATGGTTCTCAACGGAGAAACGGCAGTCACGTTTCGACCAATGTCATTTTTTTGTCATAACTGGCTCACCCGAATGTCAGAACCCGTTTCATATCCTGTAGGCGAACCTTTCCAGACAGGAGTATTAAAATGAAACTGAACAAAATTACCCTTGCAGCGGGCATGCTGCTGGCAATCGCAGGCGGCGCGGCGCAAGCTCAGGCAGAGCCGGTGCATAACATTGTGCTGGTGCACGGTGCTTTCGTTGGCGGCGCGGGCTGGCGTCCGGTGTACGATCGTTTAACGCATGACGGTTATAATGTGACGCTGGTACAGGAGCCGCTGACCGGCTTTCCACAAGATGTGGCGGCGACGCGACGCATAATCGATGAGCAAAATGGCCCGGTGATTTTAGTCGGCCACAGCTACGGCGGCGCAATCATCACGGAAGCCGGTAACGACAGTAAGGTGGCAGGCCTGGTCTATATTGCCGCGCATGCGCTGGATAACGGCGAAACTGAAGCCAGTAACGGCAAGAAATTCCCCAACAGCGCCCATCCGTTTGCAAGGTCGGGCGACGGCTATCTGACTATCGCGCCACAATATTATCACAGCGATTTCGCTGCTGACTTGCCTGCCGCACAGGCCGATTTTGAAGCACATGCTCAGATGCCGACGAACGCGGCAGTGTTCACCGCTAATATTCCCGATCCGGCGTGGAAAACCAGGCCCAGCTGGTACATGGTGGCGAAAGCTGACAAAATTATTAATCCCGATCTGGAGCGTATGTACGCCAAACGTGCACACAGCTATACGGTGGAAATTGCCGGTGCCAGCCATTCGGTGTATCAGTCACATCCTGACGAAGTTGCGAAATTGATCGAGCAAGCCGCGCAACACGCACAACCTTAAAACCTGTTCCAGGGAGACGCGCATGAAAATCTTGGTCATTGAAGATGAAGCCAAAGCACGCGATTACATGCGCAAAGGGTTGACGGAGGCGGGCTTCATCGTGGATGTGGCAGAAAATGGCCAGGAGGGTCTGTTCTATGCCCAGGAGCATCATTACGATTTGATTTTACTGGACGTGATGATGCCCGGCATGGATGGGTGGCAAGTGATGGCGGCGATGGATAAACAAATTCATGCGCCAGTTATATTCCTTACCGCCAAAGGGACTCTGGAAGATCGCATTAAAGGGCTGGAGCTGGGAGCAGACGATTATCTGGTCAAGCCCTTTTCATTTGCCGAACTGCTGGCGCGCGTTCGTACGCAATTGCGACGCGGCGGCCAGCATAAGCTGCCGGATATTCTGACGCTTGCCGATTTGCAGCTCGATATTCTTAAACGACGCGTCGAGCGCGGCGGTCAGCGCATCGATCTCACCAACAAAGAGTTTAATCTGCTGCATCTGTTTCTGCTCTATCCCGGCGAGGTGCTGACGCGCACCGTGATTGCTTCCCGCGTATGGGATATGAACTTTGACAGCGACACCAACGTGGTGGATGTGGCGGTTAAACGCCTGCGGCAGAAAATTGATGGCCCGTTTGCCCAACCGCTGATCCATACCGTTTACGGCGTAGGCTATCGTTGCGAAGCAGAATCATGAGGAAACGCTCCCTTGCGGCACGTCTGTCGCTGATGCTGAGCGCCACGGTGATTGTCATTTTTTCATTCAGCGGCTTCGCGCTTTACCAATCGCTGGCAAGCCAGATTGGCGTGCGTGATGATGGCGCACTGCTGACGCGTATAGATCAGATCCGCACACTGTTGCGCGATGAAGATGCCATTACGCTGATCCAGCAGAAACCGCATTTGTTCGCCAACATGCTTGGCAATACCGAATCTTTGCTGGTGCTGCGTTTCCCCGGGCAGCCACCGCTCATTGTGGTCAATCCTGGCCAGCGTCCGCTTCCTGCCATTACCCCCGTCCCTGCTGACCAGCCGCTGACGCTGGCGTCGGTACACCATCTTGAAGCCGAAGACGGCACGCCGTTTATCTCGGCGGCGGCTCTCACGCCAACGCGTGATGGCACCGGGCAGATTGAGATCATTACTGGTCGCCTGTTGAGTGACCGTACCCAAACAATGAACAGCTACCGCGATCGGGTCATTCTGGCAACTGTACTGACAGCATTGCTGGTGGCAGCGATCAGTATCTGGCTGGTGCGACGGGGGTTGTCCCCGCTGCGCACTCTGGCGACGGAAGCGAATGCGATTGATGTGCGCCATTTGTCACACCGCATACCCAATCAGGCTCCCGCTGAATTGCAGCCGCTGGTCGCCGCCTTTAACCAGATGCTGAGTCGTCTTGAGTCGGGTTATCAGCAGCTGAGCCAGGTTTCTGCGGATATGGCGCATGAACTGCGCACGCCAGTCGGGACGCTGATTGGCCAGACCGAGGTGGCGCTGAGCCAGACGCGCAGCGTCAGCGACTATCAGGCGTTGCTGGGTTCCAATTATGAAGAGCTGGAACGGCTGGCGAAGATGATCGACAACATGCTCTTTCTTGCCAAAGCGGAAGATGCCAGTCAGGCGATGGATGTACAGCGCATCGATCTGGCGCAGCTCGGCGAGAAACTGCAGGGATATTTTGACGGTATGGCGGAAGAAAAGGCGATGCGGCTGGAGATGGCGCTGCAGGGCGAACTGTATGCCGATCCGCAGCTGCTGCAACGCGCGCTGGCAAATCTGATGGCGAATGCGCTGCGCTATGGCAATCGTGACACCACGATCCGTGTCTTTAGCAAGGCGCAGCTGCAGGGCACCGAACTGGTAGTGGAAAACCATGGCCCTGAGCTGAATGCTGAACATCAGGCGCGTATTTTCGATCGTTTCTGGCGTGCCGAAACTTCACGCCATCAGGGCAGCAGCGGATTGGGGCTCTCTATTGTACGTAGCATCATGCGATTACATCAGGGAAGTTGCGAGGTGCATAGCGAGCACGGCGTTAACCGGTTTACGCTACGATTTCCCTGAAATATCTATCGGCAACTTTTTTGCTCAGAGAGTAAAGGGCATGGTTTACCGACAATTAAAATTCAGCTAAAAAATTATGCACTCATATTCCTGGTTATTTCCTTCACTGTAAAAGCAGGCAGAAATCAGTCACGTTAAAAAGAGAAGGCGTTAACTCATTAAAAATGCCGTTTCACGGTAGGCAAAAAACTAAAAAAGGAGGTTAACGCACTGACAGCCATTTTTATTTTTGCCTGCCCCGGGTGACGTTCGGATGTTAATAAAGTTAGCGGGTAAAAAGGAAGCTGCTTAGTGGGCAAGACTCTTACCAGAATGCCATGTTCAAGGGCGGCCCGGACATCTGGATAAAAAAGTCGCGCAATGCCTGCCCCCTGTTCACACATCTGCTGGAGTGTAATCTGATTAGTAGTGGTGGTTCTGACCGCTAACGTTATCTTTTCCGGCTTATTATTTTCATCCATTAAATGAAGTTGAAACGTTGGCAAAGGGGTAGCGTTAGTACGGTTTGTGGTAGCCGTATAATGGACCTCATTCATCAGTGACAGCCAGTGGTGATGATATAAATCATCTGTCATTTGCGGCGCTCCCCAACGTTCCAGATAGGCTGGCGAGGCACACAATACCGTCTCCATATCACCCAGCTTGCGTCCAACCCAACTTGAATCAGGTAATGAGCCAACGCGCAGCGCCACATCAATGCGTGATGCCACCAGATCTGTCAGCTCATCATCAACGAGCAGACTCAGTCTTAGCTGTGGCCATTCCGCCAATAAGGGGGCAAGCGCAGGCGCTACGTAGGCACCAAACCCCAAAGGGGCAGCAATTTTCAGTTCACCTCCAGGCGCGTCACGGGCAAGTTCCAGCGAAGCGGCGGCAGAATTTCTGGCTTCCAGTAATCTCAGACAATGGGGGTAACAGCGCTCTCCGGCATCAGTAAGCACCAGTTTGCGAGTTGAGCGGTGTAACAGGCTTACGCCGAACTGTCGCTCCAGCGTGCTGATAATCTGGCTAACGGCAGAGGGAGTCAGATTCAGTCTGCGGGCAGCCGCGCTCATGGAGCCCGATGCGACCACTTCAGCAAACACAGCATATTGCTTTAAATCATTCATCTATTAGCCTGCCTTAAAGAACCATTAAATAAAACCGAGATAATCACGACATTATTAAAATGACATAATAAATCTCAATATAAAACAGGCCGTAAAATTCAGGGTTTGTTTTTGCGCATTGGGAAAATTTATGGAGGTTTCATGAAAATTGCACTTATTGGTAGTACCGGTTATGTAGGATCTCAACTGCTCGCTGAAGCGCTGGAAAGGGGCCATGAGGTCACCGCCATTGTAAGAAATATCAACAGCATTTCATTAAATGAGAGAAACCTGAGTGTGAAAGTGGCAGATGCAGGCGATCTGTCTGCTGCACTCACCGGGCATGACGTAGTTATCAGCGCTTACAACCCTGGGGCAGACAGTGATGGCAGCACCACGCTGGCTATTATTGAAGGCGTAAAACGTGCAGAGGTCAGTCGCTTTTTGGTAGTGGGAGGTGCCGGAACACTACTGCTGCCCTCCGGTGAACGTGTTGTAGATCAAAAAGATTTTCCTGCCGAGTGGAAGGAAGGGTCATTGCGCACCGCCAGATTTCTGCAGCAGCTAGAACAAGAGAAACAGCTGGACTGGGTGTTTCTTAGTCCGGCAGCCATGCTGGTGCCTGGCGAACGTACCGGGCAGTATCGGGTCGGTAAAGACCACCTGCTGGTCAACAGCAGCGGGGAAAGCCGGATTTCCCTGGAAGATTACGCTGTTGCCATGCTGGATGAAGCAGAGCAGCCACAGCATCACCGTGAACGTTTTACCGTCGCTTACTGAAACTGAGTGAACCGGAAAATGTCGCCAGTAAAAATGTTTAACATCCTACGCTCACGCCCGTCTGCATCTGTCACGCTGGCACATCTGATCCTCTCATCAGGGGGATTCGCTTTCGGTACGGGTGAGTTCGCCACTATGAGTTTTTTACCAGCCATTACCCATGAGCTGGGTGGCGATGCCCCGTCAGGAGGACACGTAGTTAGCGCTTATGCACTTGGCGTTGTCCTGGGCGCGCCTTTACTGGCGGTGTTGGGGGCGCGTGTTGAACGCCGCCTGCTGCTGATGCTGTTGTTAAGCTGGTTCGCTGTGGGTAATTTACTCAGCGCTCTGGCTCCCACTCTGCAAAGTTTAATCGCACTGCGTTTCGTCACCGGGATGACTCATGGGGCTTATTTTGGGGCTGCAATTCTGGTTGCCGTCACTATTGCAGGAGAGCAGCGTCAAAGTAGTGCCGTAGCCCGCATTCTTATGGGGCTGGCACTGGCTACCACACTTGGCGTACCGCTGACTAACCTGCTTACCCAGTGGGCGGGCTGGCGGATGGGATATGCCGTTATTGGACTTTTTTCAGTGCTGGTTATGGTGTCGCTACGCTGCATACTGCCGCTTCAGCCGGTTAGTGTTAACGCCTCCATACGTCAGGAGCTTGGCGCGTTACGCCGTCCACAGGTGTGGCTGAGCGTGGGTATCGGTGCCATTGGCTTCGGCGGCCTGTTTGCCATTTACAGTTATCTTGCTTCAACATTGCAGACGATAAAGCAGGTATCAGATATTGCTACCGTCCTTATTTTTTGCCTGTTCGGGGCAGGCATTACCTTCGGCAATATGATGGCATCCAGGTTGGTAAGAAAGGGGATTATGCCTGCAGCGGGCCTTATCCTGCTCTGGAGTGCGCTCTCAACATTATTCTATTCTTTCAGCGTACATAACATAGGGTTAATTGCGCTGTCGGTATTCGCAGTTGGCTGTGGGGGAGGACTCGGGACAATACTGCAAATGCGGCTGATAGCGGTAGCGGGAGATGCCCAGAATTTAGCCGCTTCATTGAATCATGTGGCATTCAATATTGCCAATGCGCTTGGTCCATGGCTGGCAGGTTTAGCTATCGCATCAGGCCTGGGATGGGCGTCGGCTGGCTGGACAGGTTTTGCCCTGGCACTCGGCGGGTTGCTTATCTGGTCAATTGCTGTCTTCCTGCCTGAACAATCTGAGGATCCCCGGTAAGCTCACAGTAAAGCGCCGGACCCAGGTGTACCTGAATGGACTATATGATCATAGTCACCGTTCCCTGGAAACAATGAAACCCTGCGCAGGCAGGGTTTTTTGTTTCAGTCTCGCGGTACTGCATTGTGCTGTTTTTAGCGCCGGACTCTTTATTTAGTCAGTTCAGCCGAGACGTAAGCACCGTTATCAACACGTGCGCCGGTGATTTTATAAGAGGCGCCAGCCTGCAGAGCCTGAGCAGAGATTTTTGCTTCGGCATCATCCAGGGTAGGAGCTGAAACGGTGATGCTCTGGGCGAAGCTACCAAAAGAAATCAGTGAAAGAGCGGCAACTGCAACGAAAGTTTTGATGGTTTTCATGTTTAATTCCTCAGAGATTATTTTATTGGGAGGCCGTTCTGCCTCGATGTAGTGATAGTAGGCTTAAACATGAAGGGATAAAAGCTGAACAATTTGCTGAGGTAAGTCAGTAAATTTGAATAATAGTTCGGGTTGCTTTTTAACTGAGTGTTGAGGGCTTTATGCCTGTGCCAGTCCACGATTCTGTTTTCGGATGTCAGGGTAAATGGGTTTATGTTCTGCGCATGCTTCATGCACCCCAACTTGTCTCGCAGCTCGTCATCTCTTCATTGGATATGCCAGGCTTAACTCAGCACCCGGCAGTGCGCTTTTTGCCTGAAGCGGTCTGCACCGGTGGCTTTTTGCCAGCAGCGGACGTGGAAAATGTGTAGTTCTGTTCGACAGGCAATTATCCTGTCTTACACAACGAATCTGCGATGTGAGTAATAGTGAGGATTTCGACATGACCACTTTTCATCAACTTACTGCCACCAGTCTGAGTGGTCAGCTCATCCCTATGGCCGACTATGCTGGCAAGCTGGTGCTCGTAGTCAATACCGCCAGTCACTGTGGATTTACGCCACAATACGCAGGCCTTGAATCACTCTACAAGAAGTACGCCGCCCAGGGGCTGATGGTGCTTGGTTTCCCCTGTAACCAGTTCGGTAAGCAGGAACCCGGCGGCGCTGACGAAATCGCGCAGACCTGTCACATCAACTACGGGGTGAGCTTCCCGATGTTCGAGAAAGTGGAGGTCAACGGAAACGCAGCGCACCCTGTGTTTCGTTATCTGAAGAATGAATTGCCAGGCGTGCTGGGTGGGCGAATCAAGTGGAACTTCACTAAGTTCCTGATCGGACGCGACGGCAAACCGCTCAAACGTTTTGCACCGATCCATACCCCGGAAAAAATGGAAGCCATAATTCTTGCTGCACTTGAAATCTGAGCGCTTCTGTAATTTGAACCCTTTATCTTCAGAGCGTTTCCGACAAAAGGATTATACGCGTGTGAAATTAACGTCTGCTTTTCGCTTACAGCGGACTTTCTGGGGGAATATCAGATTCTGTTCGAGCCAATAAAAATCACGGTAAGCATAATTGATCTGAACCTGATAATTGTCGAACGCTTATCAGGGTTCGTCTTACCAGGAAAGAAGGTGCCATCAGGGTTCATATTCGGGGCAGGCGGGAGATGATCATTTTGTCTGGAAAACATGATTAGGATGCGTTTCCATCACCATTACCCAAAAACAACGAAACCCTGCTCAGGCAGGGTTTTTTGTTTCAATCTCGCGGTACTGCATTGCGCTGTTTTAACGCCAGACTCTTTATTTAGTCAGTTCAGCCGAGACGTAAGCACCATTATCAACACGTGCGCCGGTGATTTTATAAGAGGCGCCAGCCTGCAGAGCCTGAGCGGAGATTTTCGCTTCAGCATCATCCAGGGTAGGAGCTGAAACGGTGATGCTCTGGGCGAAGCTACCAAAAGAAATCAGTGAAAGTGCCGCAACTGCAACGAAAGTTTTGATGGTTTTCATGTTTAATTCCTCAGAGATTATTTTATTGAGAGGCCGTGTTGCCTCGATGTAGTGATAGTAGGCTTAAACATGAAAGGATAAAAGCTGAACAATTTGCTGAGGTAAGTCAGTAAATTTGAATGAGCAGTCGGACTGATTTTTAACCTGTTGGTGAGCGCTTTAAACTTTGTCAGATATATCGCGCTCATCTTTCATTGTCACACTGACACAGCATCGATCTGGCTGAATGCTAACTGCATGACAACAGAAACTGACGGAGTGCAGCCGCCAGCTCCTCAGGAGCCTCTTCGGCCATATGGTGGCTGCTGTTAATGCTTTTACCTTGTACATTATGCGCCCAGCTTCTCCAGATGGCCGGAATATCGCCGTAGATCTCCTCCAGGTCATCATGTTCTGACCACAGGCAAAGCAGAGGGCACTCGATCATTCTTCCTGCCTGACGGTCCTGAAGTTCATGCTGTCGATCTACCGACAATCCGGCACGGTAATCTTCAATCATTCCATGGACGGTTGCCGGATCGTGGATCGCCCGCCTGAACTCTTCATACTCTTCATCCCCCATTGTTTCGGGACGCTCTCCGTACCATTGGTCAGGGTCGGCCAGGATAGCCCGTTCAGGCTTTTCGGGTTGCGCAAAGAAAAACCAGTGATACCACTGGCGGGCAAATTTCTCATTACACCGCTCCAGTGCTTCGAGTATCGGAACGCCGTCCAGAACCGCCAGCTGCGTAATCTTTTCCGGGTAATCTAAAGCGGCGCGATAGGCGGTATAACTTCCTCTGTCATGCCCCACTAACGCAAATTTTTCAAAGCCGAGAAAGCTCATCAGCTCGATACAATCCTGTGCTTTTGCTCTTTTGGCGGAGCCAGCATGATCGGGGGAGTCTGCGGGTTTGGAAGAGCGGCCAAAGCCGCGTAAGTCCGGGCACACCACGGTAAAGGATTGAGCAAGCAGAGGGGCCACCTTTGACCAGGTTGCGTGCGTACGGGGATGGCCATGCAGTAACAACACGGGTGGGCCATTGCCGCCATAACGTACGTTCAGGACGGCTTCAGAAAGCGTAACTTCCTGATGGATAAATCCTTCAAACATACCTTTGTCTCCCGATACGGATAGAGTAAAGAGTATAGTTTTTCTTTAGCGGCAGCTTAGTTCTTGTGGTTTGGCTGAATAACCACTTTCCCGGATAGTTTACCGAAGCCAGCTATCACCGGCATAAATCAACTATCATCGACGAAGAAAATCCGTGACTCAGCCGCGGGGTTACAGGCAGCCATGGCTGGAAGTGGCGTCGCATTGGGTCGAAGCAGTCTGGTCATGGCTGACCTTCAGGCCGGTCGTTTAGTCAGACCTTTTGGTGATGCTCAGTCAAGCCCGCTGGCCTATTACCTTGTACAGATAGCAAAAGCTCAGCCTTCAGCCGCAGCTCAGTCGTTCAAAGAGTGGTTACTTGAGTCAGCCCGGGATGCAAATCCTTTAGTGACTGAGGGCCATTAACTCACCCCGATGAAAATAGCTTTCGGCAGCACCGATGAAATGTAATGCCAGGGAAATCTTTCAGGGTTACCTGTTGAAGCAACGCTTTCAGTTGGATTTCTGGGGAGGAGATGTTAACCCTTTCCTTTTTGCGATAAGATTTTCAGGCGCTGCGCACAGAGAAAGATAGCTCTCATAAATGATTAAGCTAAGGGATAAACCGTTACATGGTAAAAAAAACCTCCCCCGAACAGCGTCGTGAACTGGGCGCTTTCCTGGTCAGCCGCCGGGCGCGTCTTAACCCGCAGGAATTTGGTCTGCCCGCAGGGACGCGTCGTACGCCAGGCCTACGCCGTGAAGAAGTGGCGGTACTGGCTGGCGTCAGCGTGAGTTGGTATACCTGGCTGGAGCAGGGCAGAGAAATCAAGCCCTCGGCGGATGCCCTGCAGCGTATCGCCAAAGTCCTCAGGCTCGACAGAATTGAGTCTTCCCATCTTTTTGCCCTTTCACCTCGTGAAGAGCCTCTGCCCCGTACGATTGATGATGGCGTCAGCGAGGGGCTGGAGAGTCTGGTTCGTGCTATCGACCCTATCCCGGCCTATATCCGCAATACCCGGCTTGATATTCTTGCCTGGAATGATGCTATTGCAGAGCTGTTTATCGATTATGGCTCGCTGCAACCTCATGAGCGCAATACGTTGCGCCTGCTGTTTCTTTACCGGCCCTACCGCACGCTGATCCTGGATTGGGAGCAGATGGCGAGAGGGATGATCTCTGTGTTCCGCGCTTCCCGGGCGCATGCGCAAAATAAAGCGCCGTTCGATAACCTGATAAAAGAGCTCTCTGAACAGAGCCCTGAATTTCAGGAGTGGTGGCAGGATACGGAAGTGAAAGGCATGGGCGAGGGCAGCAAGCGTCTTTTACATCCTACCTCCGGCCATATTGAATTTACCTATGTCGCCTTGACGCCGGAGGGGCGTCCGGACCTGTCTCTGGTGACCTATATCCCCCGCCACGTTGCCAGTGACCCCGAGTCATAGGATAACAAGACGCCTTCCAGGGATGATCTGACGCGCCTAAAGTGGATTCACAGCAGCACACAACGTGCTCTCTTAAACCACCCGGAGGCAATATCATGTCATCTCAACCGATTCCAGTGACCACCCCCGCCGTCAGCGTCGCAACTTCACGTAATCCTGCGACTGATGAATTGATAGCGACCTATGCATTCCAGACCGCTGAGCAGGTAGAAAGCCTGCTGGTGGAAAATAACGCGGCTTTTCGTCTGTGGCGTGCCACACCGATGTCTGAACGCGTTGTCGCTTACCGTCGTCTGTCGGCGATTTTGCGTGAACGCACCGAGAGCCTGGCGGGGATCATCACCGCCGAAATGGGAAAAACGCTGGCCGCCGCCCGTGCGGAAGTCGAGAAATGTGCCGCTACCATTGAGTGGATTGCCGATAACGGCCCGGCGATCCTCGCCGATGAACCTGTCTCTGTTGAGAATGACGATCGGGTGCATGTCTCTTATCTGCCCGTTGGCTCCATTCTGGCCGTTATGCCCTGGAACTTCCCGCTATGGCAGGTGATCCGCGCCTCGGGGCCGATTATGCTTTCCGGCAACGGCTTTATTCTCAAGCATGCACCGAATGTTATGGGCTCCGCTTATGCCTTACAGGACGCCTATGAGAGCGCAGGCTTCCCGGCTGGTCTGTTTGCAAATCTCATTACGGATAACGACACCGTGGCGCAGGTAATTGAAGATGACCGCGTGGCAGCCGTCACCTTGACCGGAAGTATGCGTGCAGGTTCAGCCGTGGCGTCAATCGCTGGTAAGGCGCTGAAAAAGAGCCTGCTGGAACTGGGCGGCTCAGACGCCTTTATTGTGCTTGCTGATGCGAATATTGATTTGGCCGTCAAGGCTGGTATAGAAGCGCGGTTCCAGAATGCGGGCCAGGTTTGTCTGGCAGCCAAGCGTTTTATTCTGGAAAAGCCGATAGCCGAAGAGTTCACGCAGAAATTTATCGCGGCCGTCCGTCAACTGAAGATTGGCGACCCGCTTGACCCGCGTACTAACGTCGGGCCAATGGCGCGCAAAGATCTGCGGGAAGAGCTGCATCAGCAAGTAGAGCGCACGCTTGCAGCTGGCGCAACGCTGCTTCTGGGCGGGGAAATCGTTGCGGGAAGCGGCAATTTTTATCAGCCTACCGTATTGGGTAATGTCGCCCCGGGTATGGCTGCATTTGATGAAGAAACGTTTGGCCCCGTTGCCGCTATCACCATTGCAGACAATGTGGAGCATGCCATTCAGCTGGCTAATACCAGCGATTATGGCTTAGGCGGTAATCTCTGGAGCAGTGACTTAACCCGGGCTGAGCGTATTGCACGTCGGCTGGAAACGGGCGGTGTCTTCATCAATGGATTTTCTGCCACTAATGCCCGCATCCCGGTCGGCGGCGTGAAGAAAAGCGGCTATGGCCGTGAGCTTTCGCACTTTGGGCTGCGTGAATTTACTAACGCACAGGCGGTCTGGGCGAAAAAAATCGATTAATTTATGGTGGGCCTTCAGAAGCCAGTTGGTTAACTCTTTGATAAAGCAATTATCATTGAGTTAGCCTCTCATTAAACAGCAGAGAGTCAGGAAAGAGAGGAAAAAGAAGCAAATTACTTGTAGACGACCAGTCTAATGGGTGGTAGCTTAGAGACATCAACCGGAAGTACGCAAACCGGTGTTGAACTGAAGAGTAGCAAAGTTCTTAGAGATATTATTTCATCAGGCCGGGCTGTTTTTTTACCTTGTTAATAGACGACCGGTCTAATCAAACTTAAAATTCAACTTAGCAGGAGTTACAAATGAAAATTCTTATGGTTCTGACCTCACACGACAAGCTGGGCGATACCGGACGTAAAACAGGTTTCTGGCTGGAAGAGCTGGCCGCCCCTTACTACGCCTTTAAAGATGCCGGCGCAGAGATCACGCTGGCCTCGCCAAAAGGGGGCAACCCGCCGCTGGATCCTAAAAGTAACGAGCCTGATTTCCAGACTGAGCTGACGCATCGTTTTGAGGCCGACGCCGATGCCGTTGCGAAGCTCGCCGAAACCGTCCGTCTGGACAGCGTGTCGCAGGCAGATTACGACGCGGTCTTTTACCCGGGCGGCCACGGCCCGCTGTGGGATCTTGCGGAAGATAAGCACTCCATCGCACTGATTGAGGCCTTCCTGGCGGCAGACAAAAATGTCGCGCTGGTCTGTCATGCACCCGGCGTGCTTCGACACGTGAAAACGCCTGAGGGCACTCCGCTGGTTCAGGGCAAAAAAGTGACCGGCTTCACCAACACTGAAGAGGAAGCGGTAGGCCTGACTAAGGTTGTGCCTTTCCTGGTAGAGGATGAGCTGATCGCTAAGGGTGGCATCTACTCCAAAGGTGCGGACTGGAGCTCTTATGTTGTCAGCGATGGGCTGCTGATCACCGGTCAGAACCCAACCTCTTCAGCGGCCACGGCGGCGCAGCTGATTAAGCAACTGGCTGAATAATTGCCAGCGGTGGAGGGGGGCAGCCTTGATGGCACGCCTCGGCATTAGGTCTGATCCTCTCCACCTATGCTCAGGCTTCAATGGCTGAACCGGTGAAAAATGTTGTTCTGGTGCACGGTGCTTTTGCTGATGGATCGGGCTGGTTACCGGTAGCGCGTATTCTGGGTAAAGAGGGCTATAACGTCTCCGTAGTGCAGGAGCCGGAAACCTCTCTGGCTGATGATGTGGCCGCGACCCGTCGCGTTCTGGAACAACAGAAAGGAAAAACGCTGCTGGTTGGCCACAGCTACGGCGGCATGATCATCAGCGATGCGGGCAATGACCCCTCGGTGGCGGGGCTGGTCTATATAGCGGCCTTCCAGCCAGAGAAAGGCGAGTCGTTGCTGAACCTTGCCAGCAAAAATCCGCCAGCCAGCAAGGCGATTACCGAAACTTCCGATCATTACCTCTATCTGAAACCTGAAAACTTCCACGCAGACTTTGCTGCCGATTTACCGGCAAAACAGGCTGATTTCATGGCGCGCTCGCAGGTTATGACGGCAGCGGTGGCCTTTAACACACCGGCAGGCGAACCGGCATGGAAAACCAAACCAAGCTGGGCCGTGGTGTCAACGCAAGACCGCGCAATCAATCCTGAGCTGGAGCGCTTTATGGCGCAACGTGCGCACAGCCCTGTTACCGAGCTGAAAGGCAGTCACGCTATTTACGCCTCACAGCCGGAGAAAATTGCGGCCCTGATTGAGAAGGCGGCAAAAAGCTTATCCCAGTAATCGTACGATAATCACACCCGGAGCAGCTCTTGTTACCAGCATCAGCGGTTTGCCCAGAATTTAGACGACCGGTCTAATTAATGCTCGCAGCGTCAGGATCGGTCAGTAAAACTCTGAACATGTTAAGGCAGCCTGCTGAACAGGGAACAGAACGCAGTCGGTGACCATCCTTTTGATGATAATTTTGGAAAACGTCATGAATCATAAAGCTTTATTTGAAACCACCACCCTTGGCCCCTATACGCTTAAGAACCGTATCGTCTTTCCGCCTCTTACGCGGCAGAGAAGCGCCCAGCCAGGTAATGTGCCCACCGATCTCATGGCTGAGTACTACCGCCAGCGCGCCAGCGCAGGGTTTATGATCAGCGAAGGAACGCAAATCGAGCCTCGCGGTCAGGGCTATGCCTGGACACCGGGTATTTACAGTCAGCAGCAGATTGAGGGCTGGCAAAAAGTTACCCGTGCGGTACATGCCGAAGGAGGGATCATTTTTGCGCAACTCTGGCATGTGGGACGCGTCTCCCATTCCGCTTTGCAGCCAGAGGAGGGAGCACCCGTAGCGCCCTCTGCCATCATGGCCGAAAAAGTAAAAGCTTTTATCGAAACCGGGCCGAATACAGGGACACTGGTTGCGCCTTCGATGCCCCGTGAACTGACTCACACAGAGATTAAAACCCTGGTCGGCCTCTATGCTCAGGCGGCAAAAAATGCGCTCAGTGCAGGTTTCGACGGCGTTGAAATCCATGCTGCCAATGGCTATCTGGTTAATCAGTTTATTTCGGAGCATGCCAACCAGCGTATTGATGAATATGGTGGTTCTGTTGAAAACAGACTGAGGTTCCTGCGTGAAATCGTTCAGGCTATCAGTGAGGCCATAGGGCCAGAACGTCTGGGCGTTCGTTTTACACCGCTCTTTACCAGCACCGATGAAGAGCGCGTCTATATTGGGCTGGTAGAAAAAGATCCCCATAAAACCTACGTTGAAGCGGTGAAAATACTGGAAAACGCCGGTGTGTCCTATCTCTCTATAGCCGAAGCGGACTGGGAAAATGCCCCGGATCTGCCTGAAGCTTTCCGCCGTGAGATCCGGGCTATCTTCAGCGGGCGTATCATTTATGCAGGCCGTTATACGGCTGAGCGCGGCGCCAGACTGGTTGAGGATAATCTCGCCGATTTGATCGCCTTCGGTCGCCCTTTTGTCGCGAATCCCGACCTGCCGGAACGCATCGCCAATGGCTGGCCGCTTAACAGTCATCACGCCGCCACGCTTTATGGTGGGAGCAGTGAAGGATTTACCGATTACCCGGTTTATCACCCGGAGTTGTCAAAAACTTCATAAAATCCCCGGCTTCAGGGCGCGTTTTTTTGCCATCAGCAGCGTAAGCGTGATGGAGCTTAACGACACCAGTGCCAGAAACGCGCCGACGGCAATCATGGCGGTAAAGCCATAAAACTTAAACAGCAGCAGCCCGCAAACCCCGCCCGCCAGGAACGAAAAGATCGTCACCAGGTGGGTGAAAAGCTGGCTGCGCTGCGCCTTTAAATCTTTCGAAAAATCACGGCGCAGCAGCGCGCTCAACACAGATCCCAGCGCTATGCCCGCGTCAGTTAAGGTGCCGGTAATATGGGTGGACCGGACACGACCGTCAGAGAGCTGAGTGGAGGTGGCGTTGTGGATGCCCATCAGGAATCCCAGCAGTACAATCACTTCATTATTATGGCTGGAAGAGTAGAAGAACTGCTCAAACAGCGATAGCAGGATCAGCGCGATGCCCTCCATCAGCAAAATAAGGCTGAAGATTGTCCGGATATTATTTTTAATCCCGCTGATGACCAGCAGACGGGAAGTGACCGACCCGGTAACAAACGCGATAATAATGGCCGCCAGGATCAGCAGGTCGCTTAAATCAGATGAAGAGACTTCCGTCGAGATTTGCGAAGTGTTACCCGACATATGGGAGGGGAAAAAGCCGAACGCACCCAGCGCCATTGCGTTCAGCAGTCCAGCGGCGGTAGCGAGTACCAGAGCTAAGTGGCGATCTTCAAGGTGCGTTCTGTTGCGCTTACTCTTTATCAACATCTGTTGCATCTCTTCTCCCCGACGTTCTCACCACACAGGCAAAATTACCCACATGCCCGTAAAACCTGATTGTAGTGAAAAAAATGAGTTGTCCGGAAAAGAGATTGCCGGAATGCCGGGTTATTTGTTAACGAAAATAAGTAATGTCCGTTTGCCGCTGTTTATCTCAATTATTGTCAGTTTACGGCCATTTTTTGCTCATTTTGCGTTTCTGATGAATCTGCCTTTTGTAGTCGGGAGGAGGGCAGAGCTGAGCAAAACAGGGTACAGGCGCCGGCTGCGGCCACATCCTGTATAAACAGTTACTAAAAAAAAAGCGAATTTCTGCTCAAAGCGCAGCGTGAAAGGGTAAATTAGCTCAGCATTCCGAATTTTCCGGGTAGAGATGGCATCAGATGAAAAAATGGTTACTGGCGTCAGCGATGGCCCTGTTGGCTTGGCAGGTAACGGCCGCGGAACAGAACAGCGATCCCGAAGCGACCAGCAGAAATTTTTACAGCTGGTACTTAACGGCCTTAAGTAAAGACGAAAGCCCGATTGATGAACACGATCCCCAACTTAACGCCTTTGTTACGCCGCGGCTGCTTCAGAAAATCAACGTGCTGATCAAAAGCCCGGAAGGCATGGATGACGACTATTTTCTTCAGGATCAGGACTACAGCGACAGCTGGGTAGATCATGTTAACGTAGGGCGTTTTACCCTGAATGGCACCACCGCTACCGGCGACGTGACGCTGGGCAACGATCCTGCCGATCGGCAGCTTCTGCTGATCACGCTGCATAAAGAGGCGGCAGGCTGGCGAATCGACGACGTCGAAAAAGAGAATAAGTAGCCCGTTTAACAGGGCTATTTCCCCCGCTTGTCTCAGGCAATCGCCTGACTGAACTGCCCCTGTATGGCATCCAGCAGCTCATAACGCTTACGGTATTCCGACCGCTTTTTACTGGCTATCTCTTCCAGCGGCTTACGCGGGAAGCGGAGCGGCAGCGAGTAGAGTTTGTCTGAAAGCGGCTGCGCGTTCAGCGTCTCCCAGAATTCATTGTAACTGGCGTGGAACAGCTGACGTTTTTTCAGCCGGTAGCGCAGGCTGCGGAAGATATGGCCGTTGTCGCTGACCGCTTCGATTTTTTCAATGCCGGTGCCGGTACAAATCAGGCTCAGCGTTTCCATCAGCAAACGTTTTGGGAATAGCCCGTAACAGGCTTTGGTCGCTTCGCGGATCAGCTCGTGCGGCGTATCCCGGTGGGCGCCCTGAATGCCACCAATCATCGCCACGTGTTGGCCGTGACTTTCCGTCACCGCAAAGGTCAGCATCGCCAGCTGGACGCCCTCACGCCGGAACAGCAGATTGACCTCCCCCTCTCGTTCACAACGGCCGGTGCAGGCCAGCGTAATGGTGAACGTTTCGCCACTCTTTCCCGTGAAGGTGATTAAATCGACGCCCTGGCGGGTCAGCATCGCCTGACGCAGGCGCGGAACGGGCAAATTTTTCACATAGCGATAGTGGTTAATGATCGCATCAGCGCGGTCAGTTGTCGGCATGCCGCTATAAAGGTAAGGGCGGTGTATTTTACTGGGTAGCGTATGCTGAACGGGCAAAATATCGCGCATCACCGGTTCGCCGGTAATGGCTTTCACTATCTTCCAGGTCGTGGTTGGCACGGCAAGGGAACGGAACAGATATTTGATGCGATATTCACGGTCATACCACAATTTTCCCGGCTTGAATTTTCCGGTGATCAGGGAGAAGAAAAAGGTCAGGTTCGTCTCCGGGTAGGGAAGTAAAGTGGTATCAGACATAGCGGCTCATCCAGAAGGAAAACCACAGTCAACCACTCTGACGCTCAACATTCGGTAAACGTCCCTGCTCGATTTAAGAAAATTCTTAGTCGTTGAATAACCGTTTATCTTGCGGAAGAATTAAGGCAAATCAGTCGGGTAAACGGCAAGAATGGATCGCCCTGCGCAAACGTCGTAAGCTTATCTTTTCTCTATTCTCTGACGGAGAGTCAAGTGCAGGGTGTGCCAGCGCAGTTCAGTGATGAAAAAGATCGCGCCCAGTTTCGCCACCTTGAGGGGTTGCCGGGGGTGGAGCTTTATCACGCCCATATCTCCCGTTATGCCTTTGAACCGCACACCCATGAAGCCTTTGGTATCGGCACGATTGTGGCGGGGGCCGAGCGTTTCCGCTATCGCGGGGTTCAGCATCTTGCCCCTGCGCAATCGCTGGTACTGATGAATCCGGATGAACTGCACACCGGTGAATCGGCTGCTGAAGAGGGGTGGCAATATCGGATGATCTATATCGAGCCACAGCAGCTTGAAGCGTTATCAGGGGAACGGGGCTGGTGGTTTACTGACGCAGTGCGGTTTGATCCGCTGCGGGCGCAACAGCTCTCTGGCTTGCTGGCCGCGCTATGGCAAGCGCCCGATCCGCTGGCGCGGGACGGGTTGCTGCTTTCGCTGACTGAACTTCTGCGTCCTCACGCCTGCATTGCGGAAAAATTACCTGCTGAAGCCCGACACCGTTTTGATCTGGTTAAAGCTTGTCTTCGTGAAAATCTGGCCGACACCCATTCTCTTGCCGATCTGGCCAGCCTGGTCTCACTCAGCCCTTACCATTTCCAGCGTCAGTTCAAGGCGCATTTCCATGTGACTCCCCACCAGATGCTTATGGCGTTTCGTCTTTACCATGCTAAAACGCTGCTTACGCAAGGGATCCCTGCGGCGAACGTGGCGGTGATGGTAGGATTAAGCGACCAGGCCCATCTGACAAAAAGCTTTGCAGGGCGCTATGGCATTACCCCCGCGCGTTACCAGAAACAGGTCAACGCCAGCAGGCGATAGCAATTTGCTACAAGCTTTTTACTCTCCTGATGCCGACAATGTGCCTCTCTTTTATTGAAAAGCAGGTTTCTATGTTTGCAGGTGTATTGTTTGCTCTGGCTGCCGGGATGATGTGGGGTCTGATTTTTGTTGGTCCTTTACTGGTGCCCGACTATCCCGGCGCGCTGCAGTCTGTCGCCCGTTATCTGGCGTTTGGCCTGATCGCCTTGCCGCTTGCCTGGCGCGACTGGAAACGCCTGCGCCAGCTTAAGCGTAGCGACTGGCGTGAAGCACTTAAACTGGCGCTGGTCGGCAACCTTCTTTATTACACCTTTCTGGCAAATGCTATCCAGCGCACCGGCGCACCGGTTTCCACAATGATTATCGGCACGCTGCCGGTGGTGATATCCGTCAGCGCCAACCTGCTTTATGGTCATCATGAAGGCAGGTTGTCCTGGCGCAAGCTGACGCCGGCCCTGATATTGATTGCTGGCGGCCTGGTGTTCGTCAATATCGCAGAGTTAACGGGGAGTGTTCAGCATACCGATCCGTGGCGCTATCTCAGCGGCATTGCGCTGGCCATAATGGCGACGATCTGCTGGACATGGTACCCGCTACGCAACGCTCGCTGGCTACGAGAGCATCCGGAGAAAAAGGCGACCACTTGGGCAACGGCACAGGGCATCGCCACCTTGCCGCTGGCGATAGTGGGCTATCTGTTGGTGAGTCTTCAGCTGCATATGACCCAGCCCGATTTCGCGTTGCCTTTTGGCCCGCATCCCGCGCTTTTTGTCCCTCTGATGATAGCGATTGGGCTGTTTTGTTCCTGGCTGGGCGCACTATGCTGGAACGAAGCGAGCCAGCGTCTGCCTACCGTGCTGGTTGGTCCGTTAATCGTGTTCGAAATCCTCGCCGGACTGGCTTATACCTTTCTTATTCGCCAGAGCTGGCCGCCTCTGCTGACGCTCTGCGGCATCCTCTGTCTGATGGCGGGCGTAGTTGTCGCTACCCGCATCAAACCCGAACCCGTCATCATTAAAGTCATCCCTGATAAATAAATTTCTGCTGATAAGTTAACCCGCTCCTTTTCTCCTGGCTGGCCGCAAAGGCCGCCGTTATTTTGCAGGAAATGTGATGCAGGGCGTGTTTTTAAGACTATGCCGAGCCGCTCAGAGCCTGCATATAGCTCTCTGGTACCTGGCACAGTAAGTAATTGTTCCGCTATAAGAATAATCGCTAATGATATTTGTGCTGTTTTTGGACAGTCAACAGAGACTACTTAATGACAAAAACGCCTTTTTTGAGACGCCTTCTGTAAAGTAAAACCACACTTAACTCAAATATTCTGGTCAGGGAAAGGTCAGGAAAGCGCTTTAAATTCGTTAAAAACATTAGAAATGGCTAAGTTAGGGTTTCTGATTTGGCTGTTTTTTAATCAGTAATAAGGTTATGTATAAGCATCTCTACTTAATTTATGGTAGTAAAGCGGATGCTTTATCCCTGAGGTGAACCGCAGGGCGGGCTTTCAGGCCGGAACAGGGAGTAGCAGAAGGGGTAGGAATTTGCCAGAAGCGTCAAATTCATGAACCATTCATAAAAAGAAAAGGTTTACGAAATTTGAAGTAGTATGGTTGTTTTTTGTGCTTTCTGTTAGAAGAGTTAATGTCATGAAAGGCGCATTTATCTTTGGACTCAAAGATAAATGCGCTCAGAAGCACTTGAAGTTAAAAGGTTTTTAGCTGGTGATGAATAAATGAACAGATCATTAGGGGACGATAATGACAACTAACTCATCACAAAAAAGCGTCTCCCTGAAATGGGTTCGTACTTTTCAATTAGCATTGGAAATATTTTAATTTGGTCCTGCAAGTAATAATGAAATGTGCGATAGATCTCAATTAATGATTTTCTACATTGTAGGGATAGTGGTAAACACTGCGACTTATATCCAACAAACGGCAGCTGCGGCGGGTTCCGATATCAAAAGTATCCTGCAGATAATTAACCGCCTGGCGTTTGTCATTGGTAGTAAAGAAGTTTTTAAGAACGCTTTGCAGCATCTCTTTATCGGATGAGAGAGTCTGTAATTCACGCTCCATGTTATGCACTTTCTCTTCTAAACCCTTGATTTTCCTTCCTTCCTCAGAAGAAAGACCGGCAAATTTTTTCTTCCAGCTGTAAAACGTCGCTTCAGAGATGCCCAGTTCTTCGCAAATCTCTTTCACCTTTACACCGCATTCAGATGCTTTAATGGCGCTGGTGATTTGCTCTTCTGTATATCGTGACTTTCTCATAAATGCTCTTCCGTTTCTTAACTATAATGTGATGAGAATGACTGCAATAATAAATGGATCTGATAATTCCATAAATTAGGGCAGCCTGTGTAAGTGCGCGATTTGAATGGCAACGATTAAGTTAAGTGATTATGAAGAAATATCATCATGGGATTTCTCCTATTTTATTTCCAAAGTCCCGAGTTAGCTTTCGATATGCGGGTTTTTGATATAAATTCGTCTCATGTCATGAACAAGACCAGCGAGTAATTCAGAATACTCCAGCATGTAATCGGTAAAATCTGTGCCATGATAATTAGCGCCAAAAGTGGCTTAGGGAAAATCCCTCAAGATTTGCCTCTGAAGAATTTCAAAAAAATTTTCATTGATGAAGATGTGAAAAACGAACGCTTTTGAATAAGCGCGGATTAGGATTAATCCGTTTTATAAATTTTAGGTCCACTTTAATCGCCAGGATTTTTGAGCGTATTACTTTTTCGTTTTCAACATGGATGTCCGAGTTATTGCAACAAGTGATTAGTTTTACAAAGGATGCTTCGATGAAACACAGCGCTATGTCAAACGCCATCTGGATGATGTCGGAAAAGGTTGTTTCCGTATTCGGTGTGATATTTGTCACATCCTATGTCGCAAAATCCTTTGGGCCTTCGATATTCGGGCAAATAGCATTTTCTGCTTCACTTTTTTCAATTGTTCAGACTATTGCCATTTTCGGTACTGAAACCATTCTGTTTAAAAGTATCAGCAAAAGTGCGGCTAAAGGAATACGGCTGATGGCGGTTGCCAAACAGCTGCGAATGGCCCTGTTGTTACTGCTCTCCGTGCCGGTATTAATTTATGTCTGGCTGGAAATGCGGGAAAACTTTCTGGTTTTCGCTATCGCATCGTTTCTCTCTGCGATGTTTGTTACCCAGGATATTTTCAGCGTATATAACAACGCCCGGCTGGAATCACGGATGAATACGGTTGCCAATGCCACCGGTATGCTCATTAGTTTTGCTATCAGTTTTCTGGTGGCGTGGTTCAAGCTGAGCCCTCTGCTGCTTTCATTCTCTATAGTGGCCGTCACGCTGGTGCCTTACGTTATCAAGCGTAGCCGCTTCTATCAGGCGAACAGCATCAGCCCACCGCCTAAACGCAGGCACAGAAGCTATCTGCGCTATCTGCTGCATGCGGGCTTACCGCTGGCTATATCCAGCGTGTTCATTTCGATTCAGGTGAAGCTGGCGCAGTTTTTCCTGGTAGGCGTGGGGTCAGCGCACGACCTGGGGCTCTTTACCGCCGCCAATACGATTTCTGCCTCGTGGATCTTTATTCCGGTGGCAATTATTACATCCTGTTTTTCTGAGATCTTCAGGGAGCGCGCGGATGTGGCAGTGAAACTGGCCGCAAGGCTGAATGGCTATGTTATGGCAGTATCATTTTTGATGCTTCTTGTCGTCGCGCTGTTTGGCGAAAAGATCATCACTACCCTTTATGGGCATGACTACACACAATCGGGAAACCTCGTTACGTTATTGTCGTTAGCAACCTGCTTTTCGGCAATGGGAACAGTAGCTTATCGCTATATGGTGAAAGAAGGTGGTTTTAATTATCTGCTGGTTAAGATTGTTTTACTGGTGGTAATTAGCGTAGTGACCAACTGGTTCTTCATCCGTTTCTGGGGATTAACAGGAGCTGCCTGGAGCGTACTGGTAACAGAACTGCTCTCCCTGACGGTAATGAATTATCTCTTTAAGAATGGCGTCATTCTTAAAATACAGCTTTCCTCACTCAACTACAAAACCTACAAATGAGGTAAAAAATGTTAAAACTCAAAGCAGAATTGAGAAAAGGCGTCTTATACCTGCTCAAAAAAATGCCTTGGTCCTATCAGGACAGAATTCATTATTTTCATAAATTTAAGCGGTTACCTAACATACACCAGCCAAAATTATTTAATGAGAAAATTCTGTATAGAAAATTTGTCACCGGCGACTATGTTCGATATGGGAACCTTTCGGATAAAATTCTGGTGCGCGACTACATAGCAAAAACAATTGGTGAAGAATATTTAATTCCCATGCTGCATGAAACGGCAGATCCGAAAACGCTGCTTGGGCTTAAATCTCTTAAAAATACCGTTATTAAGCCAAATCACGGTTCTGGTATGGTAGAAATACTGCTGGAAGAGCCAGATTGTATTCAGAAACAGCTGTTAGTTAAACGCTGTGAAGAGTGGCTGAGCCGCGATTTCTCACACCATTCCCGTGAGATCCATTATCGCTATATTAAGCCGCGCATCGTGGTGGAAGAGTATGTGGGCGACGGTAAACTTGCCGCCGTGGATTATAAATTCCACATGTTTAACAAGAAAGATGGCAATTTTGAGTATGTTCTGCAGATTATCTATAACCGCTGCGGTAATGCGCCACTCTCTATGAACTTCTACGTAAACAGCTTGCAGCAGTGCTTCTACAAAATTCGTGATACGGGGCTGGATATCAGCGGTGACAGAGAAACGCTGGAAAAGGCGCTGGCGCTCAGTAAGAAGCTGGCAAGTGATTTTGACTATGTACGGGTAGACTGGTACATCAGTGAAGGACAGATCTACTTTGGTGAGCTTACCTTTACCCCGGGTGCTGGCCTGGTAACGGGACTGGATATGGGTCTGGATAAAATGATGGGTGATATGTGGCTACAGGAGAAGAAGGCGGCAAATCTGCCCGCGACTTCTGACGTAACGCCGCTGCCGGTCGCGCTTAAAAAGATCTGAATGACCCGATCGGACTAACGAGCCGTTTCTCTATGAGAAAGCGGCTCGCTTGTTTTCAGGGCATAGGATAATCAGTAGGGGTGTGGCTCATGACGTCGATGAACACATCTTTTGTGATGTGCCAGAAGTTGTGCAGGTTTTCCATACTCAACGTGATGCCTAACAGCCCTGTAACGAACCAGCATGACATGCCGATCCCTACACCAGTAAAAATGAAGGCGATGCCGTTGCGGCTGGTTTTACGGCACTTCACGTTAAAGGTGCTGGCGAAAAACATCATTACTGCACTCACCAGTTCCCATCTCATCAATACCAGGCTAGCGGTTAAGGTACCCATATCTGTTCATACTCCAGGTAAGACTGCCCTGACAAAAGGCCAAGTCATCACCAGTTCAGCCGAAAAGTTGCCAGGTTGCTTTTCATCTGAGCAGACACAAAGGGTCATAGAAGTGTGACGACCGTCACATTATATCACTCGATTTTAAAATTTGAACAAAATTCAGCCCTGGTATGGTAGTTTTTTGCGGGCGTGATAAATAAGCTTTTATTTCCTGAGGTTTACATAATTATTCCAAAAATGGCGAATAGTGGGCTTATTGCTGCAGCACTACTTCCGAACAGCGCTTGTCAATTTGTTGCGTCGCCATAAAAGAGATGATGTCGTTATTAAGAGGGTTATTAGCGGAATCGGCGAGAAAATTATTTTTGAGACGCGAAATGAAAATTAATTCCGTTAAGAGCGCATTTAACTATTTATTTTTTAATCTGCTTTGTTTGCACGTGCTTACCCAAGGTTGATGATATAACCCGTCATTCACTCCAGAGCTTAATTGCGTAACGTTTTTAGCTTCTTCTATTTCAGACTTAAACCAAATTTTCTCTTTGGGATGAATCCGACCTGTTAAAAGTTGTGCAACCTGCCCCTGGGCTGTAGGCTTTTTCATACTCAAAATCCTTACCTCCTATCCCTGTTATTTTACGGGACGGGCAGGCTTTGCCTGAAAATTAGCTCGCTGAATAACGGCTTAGTAGTCAGCATCGGGCAATAAAACCAGAAAGGAGCCTTTGTGTTTTTTACTCAACGCTCATTCACCGCCATACAGGTGAGGGAGGATGCATGTCTGACTATTCTGAACAGGCTGTAGGGAAGGGCAAAAAGCCGTTGCCGACGCTGCGCAAATCCCTGCAACGGATTTATCTGGCGATCATTGTCGTGTCGCTGATGTTCAGCGGCATCTCGCTGTCGGTGCTGTCGCTGTTTGCGTTGCGCAGCTATGCAGAAAATAACCTTCAGCTGGTCGCCACCACGCTGGGCTACAGCCTGGAACCGGCGGTGTTAGCGGGCGACGCTGCCACAGCCAGCGATATTGTCCGGCAAATTGGTGCGACAGCAGAGTTCGGCCACGCCAGGGTTCTTGATGCCAGTAAGAGGGTACTGGTCAGCTGGCCCGCTTCCGGCACCCGTCACGCCGAAGGCGTGGGAGATCTGGTGACGCACTGGCTTTTCCCGCAGCCGGTCAGCGTGCCCATTATGCATGCCCGACAGCAGATTGGCGAAGTGTGGCTGACTGGTGACGCCAGCCGGGTGATGCGCTACCTCAGTCAGGCGCTGAAATGGCTGAGCGGCAGCCTGCTGATTACCGCAATTCTTGCGTTCTGGCTCTCAAACAGGATGCACGCCGGGATCCTGAGCGGCCTGCTGAACATTGCCTCTGTGGCTCACGATGTCCGGATACGACGCGCCTTCTCAATGCGGGTGCCTTCTTCCTCTATTGCAGAGCTGAATAAGCTGAGCGGAGATTTCAACAGCCTGCTGGATGAGCTTAGTGAGTGGCAGCATCATCTGCAGCGTGAAAATGATTCGCTGGCGCATCAGGTGTTGCATGATGCGCTGACCGGCTTACCCAACCGCATGGCTTTTGAACTGCAGCTGAAAAAGCTGCGTAGCGATCCTCTGCAGAGGAAGAAACTGGCGGTACTGTTTATCGATGGCGATCGTTTTAAAGAGGTGAACGATACCTATGGCCATGCCGCCGGCGATAACGTACTGGCAGAAACCGCGCAACGCCTGCGCAATAAGCTGCGCAAAGAAGATATGGTAGCCCGCCTGGGAGGCGATGAGTTCGCCGTATTACTGACCGGAATCGAAAGCGGCGCCCAGGCGGCCAGGGTGGCGGAAAATATCATAGAGGCGATGCGGCAGCCGATTCGGCTGGGGAACGGCGAAACGGTATCGCAATCCCTGAGTATTGGCGTGGCGCTGGCCAGAGATCATGCGTCCGGGGAGGCGTTGCTGGCGACGGCGGATGCGGCGATGTACCACATCAAAGAGCTGGGCGGCGGCTGGTATTTCTCCCCCTCATTTTGGGGCCAGGATCCGCAGGCCGCGCCACAGATCCGCCATCGGGCCTGAACGGTTGCAGCGCTAATGCCAGGGCAACGCCCCTCTTTGTGCAGAAAGGGCGCGGCTGGCACTCGTCAGCTGCAGGCAGGGGTGACAGTTTTATCGACCACGCTGGCACAGGGGTGCGTAGCAAAATCGCTGCAGTCGAAGCGATAGCCAGAAGGGCGGATCAGCGACTGGCGACGCATCATGTGGCGGTAAGCCGTTGGGGTCTGCGAAAACTGACGGCGAAACACGCGAGAGAAGGTCTGTTGTGAGTCGTAACCATACTGCATGGCGATATCAAATACCGGACGCTGCGTCTGGCGTAATGCTTCGGCAGCCAGCGTCAGGCGGCGTTCACGGATATAGTTGCCCAGCGTCTGTTTAGTGACGGTACGAAACATCCGCTGTAAATGCCATTTCGAATAGCCCGATTTTGCAGCCACTTCGTCAATCGACAGCGTTTTATCGAGATTGCCTTCAATCCAGTCGGTAAGGGTGTGAATGATGTCGTCATGCATACTGGTCTTCTCCCTGGTGAGAAATTTCAGTTCGTCTTCTCAATGGCTGCTGAGTATAATTCCTCAAGTTAACTTGAGGTAAAGGCCTGAATGAAAATAAATCGCAATTGCCCTAACAAGCGGGAGCTGACTCCGGGCGATGTCGCCCAGCGTTGTGGCGTGGCCGTTTCTGCACTGCACTTTTATGAAAGCAAAGGATTAATCAGCAGCTTCCGTAATGCCGGTAATCAGCGGCGTTATCACCGCGATGTGCTTCGTCGGGTGGCAATTGTGAAAATTGCCCAGCGCATTGGGATCCCGCTGGCGACGATTGGCGAACATCTGATGCAGCTTCCTGTCGGACACCGAATGTCGCCTAAAGAGTGGAAAGTGCTGACGGAAAAGTGGCGCGAAGAGCTGGATCGGCGAATTGAAACCCTGACCCGGCTGCGTGACGATCTGGATGGCTGCATCGGCTGCGGCTGTCTCTCTATGCAGGATTGTCCGTTGCGTAACCCCAATGACCAGTTAGGCGCGCGCGGTACCGGTGCCATTCTGCTGGAGCCGGAACAGGAATAAGCCCCATGCCTGAGTGGGGTCTATACTGCTAACTCTTCGTTTAACACAAGGTTAGCGCATGATTACCGTTCACCATCTTAATAACTCCCGCTCGCAGCGCGTGCTCTGGATGCTGGAAGAGTTAGAACTCCCTTATCAGATTAAGCTTTACCAGCGCGAAGCCACCATGCTGGCGCCTGAGGCATTAAAAAAAGTGCATCCGCTGGGTAAATCTCCGGTTATCACCGACGATAATCGGGTGATTGCGGAGTCGGGTGCGATCCTTGAGTACCTCGCTGAGCGATATGACACAGAAAACAGGCTGAAACTTCTGGATGAAGAAGCACGCCTGCAGTCTCGCTACTGGCTGCATTATGCAGAAGGGTCTCTTATGCCGTTGCTGGTGATGAAGCTGATCTTCAGCCGGATGGGGCAGCCCCCGGTGCCGTGGCTGTTACGGCCCGTTGGCAACGCTTTTGGCAAGGGCGTACAGAAAGCTTATCTGGATAAGCAGCTGGCGACCCACAGGGACTTTATTGAACAACATCTGAGCCGCCACGAGTGGTTTGCCGGGGCGCAATTCAGCATTGCCGATGTGCAGATGAGCTTTCCTCTTCAGGCGCTGAGCGCCCGTGGCGGAGCGGCAACCTCGCCTGCCATTCAGGCCTGGCTGGCAAAAGTGCAGAGCCGCGCAGCCTGGCAGCGTGCCCTGCAAAAGGGCGGTGAAGTGAAGCTTAGCTGAATCTTTTTTCCCCTGAAGAGGTCCAGCGTTTCAGCATTCACTCCGGCCCATCCACCTATAAGAAATCACTATTACGAGGCGGCAGGGCAGATGGGTAGAGTTTCCGCTTTCCGCGGCGAAATAAAACCGCAAGGAGCTGGCTCAGGGTTTGTGCAAAAACAGGCACAAACAGCAGTTGAAAATGCAGTAATAAACGCTGGATAATCGTTTGCCTTTAAATGGTAGCCTTTTGCGTGGCGTAGTAAACGTTTGCCTTTTTTCCAACCGCCGCCCTGAACGGGGTTTTTTGCGGTCTGTGAACAGAGTGTCCTGGGATGGTAAAACGTTGAACGAGGTCTGCTTCATGCGTCACGCAGCAATAACTCATAAGAAATCTCAGGGGATTTTTCACTATGTCGACTCCTTCTCATCAGCCCGGCGGTTCGCTGGACAGCTGGTTTAAAATTTCTGCGCGCGGCAGCTCTGTTCGCCAGGAAATCATAGCAGGCCTCACGACCTTCCTGGCGATGGTCTATTCCGTTATCGTTGTTCCTTCCATGCTGGGCAAAGCGGGTTTCCCTCCGGCGGCCGTCTTTGTCTCAACCTGTCTGGTCGCGGGCTTCGGTTCACTGGTCATGGGGCTGTGGGCTAACCTGCCAATGGCCATAGGCTGTGCTATCTCGCTGACCGCATTTACCGCGTTCAGTCTGGTATTGGGTCAACATATCAGCGTGCCCGTGGCGCTGGGTGCCGTCTTCCTGATGGGGATCCTGTTCACCATTATCTCTGCCACCGGCATTCGTTCCTGGATCCTGCGCAACCTGCCAATGGGCGTGGCGCATGGCACCGGCGTGGGAATTGGCCTGTTTCTGCTGCTGATTGCCGCTGATGGCGTAGGACTGGTGGTGAAAAACCCGGCGCCAGGTCTGCCTGTTGCATTGGGAGACTTTGCGTCGTTTCCGGTGATGATGTCGCTGCTGGGGCTGGCGGTGATTTTTGGCCTGGAAAAACTGCGCGTGCCGGGTGGTATCCTGCTGACGGTTATTGCGATCTCCATTCTCGGTCTGATCTTTGACCCGGCGGTGAAGTATCAGGGGCTGTTTGCGATGCCAAGTCTGAGCGATGCCCAAGGCAATTCACTGGTGTTCAGTCTGGATATCCTCGGCGCGCTGAAACCTGCGGTGCTGCCAAGCGTGCTGGCGCTGGTCATGACGGCCGTTTTTGATGCTACGGGTACCATCCGTGCGGTGGCCGGGCAGGCAAACCTGCTGGATAAAGATAATCAGATCATCAACGGCGGTAAGGCACTGACCACTGACTCCGTCAGCAGCATCTTCTCCGGGCTGGTAGGCGCTTCGCCTGCAGCGGTCTATATTGAATCCGCAGCGGGTACGGCGGCAGGCGGTAAAACCGGCCTGACGGCGATTGTGGTTGGCATCCTGTTCCTGCTGATCCTGTTCCTCTCCCCGCTGGCTTACCTGGTGCCGGGCTATGCTACCGCGCCTGCGCTGATGTATGTCGGTCTGCTGATGCTGAGCAACGTGTCGAAAATTGATTTTGATGATTTTGTCGACGCGATGTCCGGTTTGCTGGCGGCGGTGTTTATCGTCCTGACCTGTAACATCGTTACCGGCATCATGCTTGGTTTCGGTTCACTGGTAATTGGCCGGATATTCGCAGGCGAGTGGCGCAAGCTGAATGCCGGCACGGTGATCATTGCGGTCGCGCTGGTGGCATTTTATGCCGGCGGCTGGGCGATCTGATTTTCCGGGAGCCGGCTTGCGGCTCCCGCTTCTCATTTTCTCTCCAATTTTTTCTGCAAATAGGCACTTCCTGTTTTTAAACCCTTCCCCTTTTTGTTTTACTATTCACCAGGTCCGATCGCATTTTCGTCTGAGTTTTAGCACTCCCCAGGAAGACGTATAAGGAAAACATGGAAATCTTTTTTACTATCCTCATTTTAACGCTGATGGTGTCGCTCTCCGGCGTTGCCGCCCGCATTATCCCCTTTCAAATCCCGCTGCCGCTGGTGCAGATAGGCTTGGGAGCGCTGCTAGCCTGGCCGACGTTTGGCCTGCATGTCGACTTCGACCCCGAGCTGTTCCTGGTGCTGTTTATCCCGCCGCTGCTGTTTGCAGATGGCTGGAAAACACCCACCAGCGAATTCCTGCATCACGGGCGTGAGATTATCGGCCTGGCACTGGTTCTGGTTTTGATCACGGTCGTGGGGATTGGCTACCTGATTTACTGGCTGGTGCCTGGGATCCCGCTGTTGCCTGCTTTTGCGCTGGCAGCGGTCCTTTCACCAACCGATGCCGTGGCGCTCTCCGGCATTGTGGGGGAGGGGCGAATACCGAAAAAAATTATGTCGATTCTGCAGGGCGAGGCGCTGATGAACGACGCCTCCGGCCTGGTCTCCCTGAAGTTTGCGGTAGCTGTAGCGATGGGAACGATGGTGTTTACCGTATCGGGAGCCACCATCGAATTCCTGAAAGTGGCGATCGGCGGCCTGCTGGCGGGTATCGCTATCTGCTGGCTTTATGGTAAATCGCTGCGTTTGTTCAGCCGCTGGAGCGGAGACGATCCGGCTACGCAAACCGTACTGCTGCTGCTGCTGCCTTTTGCTTCTTATCTGATTGCTGAACATATCGGCGTATCGGGCATTCTGGCGGCGGTAGCGGCCGGTATGACCATCACCCGCTCCGGGATTATCCGTCAGGCTCCGCTGGCGATGCGCCTGCGTGCCAACAGCGTCTGGCAGATGCTGGAATTTGTGTTTAACGGCATGGTGTTCCTGATGCTGGGACTGCAGCTGCCCGCCATCCTGCAGATCTCGGTCACGCAGGCGGATGCCGATCCGAACGTCGATTTATGGATGCTGATGCTCTCCGTGGTGCTGATTTACGCCGCGCTGATGGTGGTGCGTTTCGGCTGGCTGTGGACCATGCAGCTGATCAGCAAACGGCTGCTGAAGAAGAAGCCGATGGAGTTCACCACCTATTCGCTGCGTGAGCTGCTGATCGCCTCTTTCGCTGGCGTTCGCGGGGCGATTACCCTGGCCGGTGTCCTCTCTATTCCGCTCTATCTGAGCAATGGCGACGCTTTCCCGGCGCGTTATGAGCTGGTGTTCCTGGCAACGGGCGTGATCCTGTTCTCGCTGTTGGTGGGCGTTGTGCTGCTGCCGCTGCTGCTGCGCGGGATTGCCGGCAAGGATAAGAACGCGCATCGCCACGAGGTTCAGATGGCCCGTGCGGTCATGGCCGGTACCGCCATTGAGAGCCTGCACAAGATGGAAGAGCGTCTGGTAGCGGATACGGAAGAGAATATCGATCCTGAACTGATCAAAGAGGTGAGCTCACGGGTTACAGGTAATCTTCGTCGTCGGGTGGTAGGGAAAGAGGATCTTGAGCGTTCGCTCTTCGCCGAGAATCTTGAACGCCGCTTCCGCCTGACCGCGCTGCGCGCCGAACGCGCTGAACTCTATCACCTGCGCGCCACGCAGAAGATCAGCAATGAGACGATGCAGAAGCTGCTGCACGATCTCGATCTGCTGGAGGCGCTGCTGATCGAGAAGGAAGAGTGAGAGCGATATACGGTGAAAGGCTCCAGGTACAAAAATATGAAAGAGCTTCGTATACAGTATGCTGGTCGTCCCATTCGCGCCTTCTTCGCTTTTGATCCTGTACGTCAGGCTATAGGGCTTTGTGCTGGTGACAAGTGATGCCTTTTTGCCGTACACGATTTACATTAAAGTTCTCCCTCAGGTCCTCGACCCTACCGACAGCGTCGGGGCCTGACCGGGCCAGAACTCGCGGCAGCAGGCGATCCAGGCCTGAGCGCTTTTTGACAGATAGCTGCCTTCCCGCCAGATAAGCCCCAGCTTCCAGACCAGGTCGGACTCCAGCGGCAGCCAGAGCAGGTGCTTCTTATCCAGCCGCTGGCAGATCGGCTCCGGCAGAATGGCAACACCCATTCCGGCCTGCACCATTGCCGCTAAAAAATCCCACTGGCCGCTGCGTACGGCTATCTGCGGCGTAAAGCCGCTGGACTGAAAAGCCTTCATCAGCTGGCGATTGAGGGAGAACTCTTCGTTGTAAATCAGGATAGGTTGCGAGGCCAGCTCGGCAATCGGAATATGCGTGCGCCGCAGCCACTCCCTGGTGCGCGGGACCAGCACGCAGAGCGGATGGCTCATCAGCGGCAAAGCGTTAAGCGGCAAATCATCGGCAACCGGCAGCGCGGTCATCGCAATATCCAGGCTTCCGGAGAGCACCGCCTGCTGGACCGTTAAGCCGCCAAACTCAGAGATTTTCAGCTCCACGCCGGGATAACGCTGACGAAAGGCGGAGATTGAACCCGCAATCTGCATCCCCACCATCGGCGGAATACCTAACCGCAGCTCGCCGGTTTTCAAATCGTTAATATCGCTGATCTCAGCTTCAAGCTGCTTGAACTCCTGCAGGATGGTCATCCCGCGCTGGTAAACCGCCTGACCGGTATCGGTCAGATGCAGCTTGCGGCCCTCACGGATCAGCAGCGTGCAACCCAGCTCATCCTCAAGCTGGCGGAGCATCTTACTGATGGTGGGCTGAGTGACATAAAGTTGCTCCGCCGCCCGCGTAAAGCTTTGCTGGCGTACCACTTCGACAAAATAGCGCAGGGCCCGAACGTCCATAATCATTCCTGTACGGCATAGTTTGAATAATATTAAGTCATTTTTTTCACTGTTTGTAACCGTTTTATACTGGTGGCTCACTACATTTGGGGAGAAGTCAGTATGGCGTTGGTCATTAGCTCGCAAAGAACGGGTTGGCTGCAACGTGTTCAGGTTCCACTTCAGGTCGCACTCTATATCGCCTTCTTTCTGGTCGCCCAGCAGCTGGTGGAGAGATTCCATCTGCCGTTGCCTGCTAACATCGTCGGCATGCTGCTGTTACTGGCCTTAATCATGCTGCGCGTGCTGCCGCTGGGCTGGGTGAAGGCGGGCTCGCGCTGGCTGCTGGCCGAAATGCTGCTGTTCTTTATTCCGGCCGTGGTTGCGGTAGTGAACTACTCCCAGCTACTGCGGGTGGAGGGCTGGCGGATTATGCTGGTGATTGGCCTCAGCACTTTGCTGGTGCTGGCAGCGACGGCGCTGGTGGTCGATCGGGTTTATCGCCTGGAGATCTGGCTGGCAGAGCGGAAGAAAAGGGGCGCGCAATGACCAGCTTCCTTATCAGCATTCTCTGCCTGATTGCCACGGTGTGCATCTATTTCCTCAATAAGCGTCTCTACCGCCGCTGGCACAAGCTGCTGCTGATGCCACTGGTGATGACGCCGCTGATCCTGGTGGCGCTGCTGCTGGTCACGCACATCTCGTGGCAGAACTATATTGGTGAGAGCCACTGGCTGCTGTGGTTGCTGGGACCCGCCACGCTCGCCTTTGCCGTGCCGGTCTATGAGAATCTGGCCATTATCAGGCGTCACTGGATGTCGTTAACCGCAGGCGTTATCACCGCCACAACCGTGGCCATAT
This sequence comes from Erwinia pyri, assembly GCF_030758455.1. Lineage (NCBI taxonomy): Bacteria > Pseudomonadati > Pseudomonadota > Gammaproteobacteria > Enterobacterales > Erwiniaceae > Erwinia > Erwinia pyri. The sequence goes on along the minus strand of NZ_CP132353.1, from coordinate 4,056,474 downwards.
TCAGCTCGGTGTGGCTGGCGCGGCTGCTGACGCTGCCAGAGGAGATCCAGCGCAGCTTGGCGGTGCGTTCCATCACCACACCATTTGCGCTTGCTGCGGCTAAACAGCTTGGCGGTCAACCCGACCTCGTCGCCCTGTTTGTGGTGATCACCGGCGTATTTGGCATGGCGGTGGGCGATCTGCTGTTTATCAGGCTGGCGGTAAAACAGGGGATGGCAAAAGGTGCCGGGTTCGGCGCGGCTTCTCATGGGGCGGGAACGGCGCGTGCTTATGAGCTGGGCCAGGAAGAGGGCGTAGTCTCAAGCCTGGTGATGATGCTCTCTGGCGTGGTGACCGTGGTGATTGCGCCTGCAATCGGGCATTTGCTCTGGGCAGCGGTCTGAGGGACACATCCTGTTACCAGATGATTTGTAATGTTAACTAAATTCTCCAGTGATAAGGCCCTCTCTCATTTTATTCAGGCCACAGTTAGTTTACTCTGCGAAGCCGCCCGATAAAGGCGTGAGTAAATTCATCAGGAGAAAAAAAATGAAAGCAGTGGCAACTACCGCAGGCGCACTGGCGCTTCTGGCGCTGGCAGGATCCGCGCAGGCAATCGATGGCGGCGTTAACGTCGGTGAAGATTACACCCACGTGCGTGTAGGGCTGGGGACTAACTCGCCAGGCTTCGCGCTTTCAGGCGACTGGCTGCGCAGCGATCATGACGGCAACGTAGAGAGCCTGGGTCTGGGCTACAACGTCGCCGTTGGCGATGTGTTCCTCTCCCCTGGCGTGAAAGTGATGTCCACAAACCCTACTGACAGCAAAGATGGCTATGCCGTTGCGGTCGGCGGCGGCGTGCGGGTGCCTGTGACCAAAATGTTCAACATTTACGGTGAGTACTACTACTCTCCGGACGCCTTCTCCAGCCACATCGATGACTACCAGGAAGCGTCAGGCGGCGTCAGCTTCCAGCCAATCTCTCTGGTTGATGTGCGTGTAGGTTATAAATACATGAGCCTGAACGGCAAAGACGGTCGTAAAGATAACGTCATTGCCGATGGCCCTTATGTAGGTGCTTCAGTTCACTTCTGATGCACAGGGCGGATCGTTCGATCCGCCCCTCTTAGCTTGACTCAGTGCGCCTTGCCGCCCTCAATGCCCACACCCGTCTGTGAACGAACAAACTGTGCCTGGAAGCGCTGACGCTCCTGTGCGCCCGATACGGAATGATCGGTGACCGAGAAGAGCCAGGTGCCAATAAAGGCCGCCAGCATCGAGAAGAGCGCCGGATACTCATACGGATAGATCGGTTTGGCATTGCCCAGCACCTGTACCCAGACAGTCGGTCCAAGCACCATCAGCACAATGGCGGTGATCAGCCCCAGCCAGCCGCCAATCATCGCGCCGCGCGTGGTCAGCTTCGACCAGTACATCGACAGCAGGATAATCGGGAAGTTACAGCTGGCGGCAATCGAGAACGCCAGCCCAACCATAAAGGCGATGTTCTGCTTCTCGAACAAAATCCCCAGCGTGATAGCGACAAATCCCAGCAGCACCACGGTGATTTTGGAAACCCGCAGCTCCTGCAGCTCGGTCGCCTGACCTTTGCGGAACACGCTGGCGTAGAGATCGTGCGAAACCGCAGATGCGCCTGCCAGCGTCAGGCCAGCCACCACCGCCAGAATGGTGGCGAAGGCAACGGCGGAGATAAAGCCCAGGAACAGGCTGCCGCCCACTGCATCGGCAAGATGCACCGCCGCCATGTTATTCCCCCCAATCAGCAGGCCGCTGGCATCCTTAAAGGCGGGATTAGCGCCGACCAGCAGGATAGCGCCAAAGCCAATAATAAAGGTCAGGAAGTAGAAATAGCCCATGAATCCGGTGGCGTAGAAGACGCTTTTACGCGCTTCGCGGGCGTCGCTGACGGTGAAGAAGCGCATCAGAATGTGCGGCAGACCGGCGGTACCAAACATCAGCCCCAGCCCCAACGACAGGGCGGAGATGGGGTCGTGCACCAGCCCGCCAGGCCGCATGATCTCAATGCCTTTCGGGTGCACAGCCATCGCCTGGGTAAACAGGTTATTAAAGCTGAAACCTACCGTCTTCATTACCATAATCGCCATAAAGCTGGCGCCAAACAGCAGCAGTACGGCTTTAATAATCTGTACCCAGGTGGTGGCCAGCATGCCGCCGAACAGCACGTAGAGCACCATCAATATTCCTACCAGCACCACCGCAATGTGGTAATCCAGGCCAAACAGCAGCTGGATGAGTTTGCCTGCGCCTACCATCTGAGCAATAAGATAGAGCGCGACAACCACCAGCGAGCCGCAGGCGGAAAGCGTGCGGATCGGCAACTGCTTCAGGCGGTAAGAGGCCACGTCAGCAAAGGTATAGCGTCCAAGATTACGCAGGCGTTCGGCAATCAGAAACAGAATAATCGGCCAGCCCACCAGGAAGCCCAGCGAGTAGATCAGTCCGTCGTAACCAGAGGTATAAACCAGCGCGGAGATGCCCAAAAAAGAGGCGGCTGACATAAAGTCACCCGCCATGGCCAGTCCGTTCTGGAAGCCGGTGATATTGCCGCCGGCCGTATAATAATCATTGCGGGAACGGGTGCGTTTAGAGGCCCAGTAAGTAATGCCGAGCGTAGCCGCCACGAAGATAATAAACATAATTATCGCTTCGTAATTGGTCGGCTGCTTCTCCACCGCGCCGGTTATTGCATCGGCAGCCAGCGCGGTAAAAGGCAAAAGAGCGGGCAGGCTAAATAACAGATGACGATATTTCATCCTTTTACCTCATTCAGCAACTCACGGGTTAAACGGTCAAATTCACCGTTAGCGCGCCAGACGTAAACGCCTGTCAGTACAAAAGAGATCACAATAAGCCCCACGCCAATCGGAATACCCCGGGTAACGTTGGTTCCGGCATGTAGCGGCGTACCCAGCCAGCCGGGCGCAAAGGCAATCAGCAGAATAAAGCCCACATACAGAATAAGCATGATAACGGAGAGCAGAGTGGCAAAGGCCTGGCGCTTTCTCACCAGTTCTTTAAAGCGTGCACTCTTTTCTATCCGTTGATAAATAATGTCATTCATCACAGAGTCTCCAGGGGTATTTCCCGTCATATTTCAGGCTGCGGATAGTGCACGAATGTGCCCTGGAGCAGGCTCCAGGAATACGTTCGCAGCACCAAACCTCGAATTATTCAGGGTCGGCAGGATAGGTTTAAAACATTCAATGACTGTTAGTGAAATGAATAATGGGCAGCGTTATTAACTTCTTTTTATTACGCTGCCCGTTTACCGCTATGACGCTATTTAAACTCTCTGCCTTTACGGCATTTTAATGGACTGCTTCTCTTCGAGCAGTTTCTCCACGACGCCAGGATCGGCCAGCGTGGAGGTGTCGCCCAGATTACTGGTATCGCCCGAGGCAATTTTGCGCAGGATGCGGCGCATAATCTTGCCCGAGCGGGTTTTCGGCAGCGAGTCGGTCCAGTGCAGCACATCCGGCGTGGCAATCGGACCAATCTCTTTGCGCACCCAGTTACGCACCTCGGTATAAAGCTCAGCAGAGGGCTCTTCGCCGCTGTTCAGGGTGATATAGGCATAAATCGCCTGGCCTTTGATGCTGTGCTGGATCCCTACCACGGCAGCCTCGGCAATTTTCGGGTGCGACACCAGCGCCGATTCGATCTCTGCCGTGCCAAGGCGATGGCCTGAAACGTTCAGCACATCGTCAACCCGTCCGGTGATCCAGTAGTAACCATCCTCGTCCCGGCGTGCGCCGTCACCGCTGAAGTACATATTTTTGAAGGTAGAGAAGTAAGTCTGTTCAAAGCGGTCGTGATCGCCATACAGGGTGCGGGCCTGGCCCGGCCAGGAGTCCACAATCACCAGGTTGCCTTCACAGGCGCCTTCCTGAGCGTGCCCTTCATTGTCTACCAGAGCAGGCTGTACGCCGAAGAAGGGTTTGGTCGCTGAACCCGCTTTCAGTTCGGTTGCGCCAGGCAGCGGGGTGATCATAAAGCCGCCCGTTTCGGTCTGCCACCAGGTATCCACAATCGGGCAGCGTCCGTCACCAATTTTGTTGTAATACCACTCCCACGCTTCCGGGTTAATCGGTTCTCCCACTGAACCCATAATGCGCAGGCTGGAGCGATCGGTTCCGGCAATCGCTTTGTCGCCTTCGGCCATCAGGGCGCGAATGGCGGTAGGGGCGGTATAGAGCAGGGTCACTTTGTGTTTATCGACGACTTCTGCCATCCGGCTCGGTTTCGGCCAGTTTGGCACCCCCTCGAACATCAGCGTGGTCGCGCCGCAGGCCAGCGGGCCATACAGCAGGTAGCTGTGGCCGGTTATCCAGCCCACATCAGCGGTGCACCAGTAGATATCTTCAGGATGGTAATCAAAAACATATTTAAAGGTGGTGGCTGCATAGACCAGATAACCGCCGGTGGTGTGCAAGACCCCTTTGGGTTTGCCGGTAGAACCTGAGGTATAAAGGATAAACAGCGGATCTTCCGCGTTCATCTCTTCCGGCTGATGGTGCGCGCTGGCCTTGTTCATTAACTCATGCCACCAGACGTCGCGGCCATTAACCCAGCCCGTCTCTTTGCCGGTGCGCCTGAACACCACCACATTGGTAATGGTCTTAACGCCGGGATTAGCCAGCGCATCATCAACATTCTTTTTAAGCGGGATAGTACGGCCGGCACGAACCCCTTCATCGGCGGTGATCACCAGCTTCGCGCTGGAATCAATAATGCGGCCCGCCACCGCCTCCGGGGAAAAGCCGCCAAAAATCACCGAGTGCACCGCACCAATGCGCGCGCAGGCCAGCATGGCAACCGCAGCTTCCGGCACCATCGGCATATAGATAGCCACCACATCGCCTTTATTCACCCCAAGCTCGGTCAGGGAGTTGGCAAAGCGACAGACTTCACGATGAAGCTCGCGGAATGTCAGCGTTTTACTCTCATTAGCATCATCGCCTTCCCAGATAATGGCGGGATGATCGCCACGGTTGTGCAGATGACGGTCAAGGCAGTTAGCCGCCAGGTTCAGCGTGCCATCCTCATACCAGCGGATCGAAATATTACCCGGCGCGAACGAGGTGTTCTTCACCGCAGAAAAGGGTTTGATCCAGTCGAGTATTTTGCCTTGTTCGCCCCAGAACGCCTCTGGGTCCTGGACAGACTGTTGATACATGGACTGGTACTGCTGAGCAGTGATCAGGGTATTTTCCGCAATATTGGCGGGAACAGGATGTCGGTGTTGTTGGCTCATGGCAAATCTCCTTGAAGATGTTAATGATATGTCAATCAAAGGTTAATTAAAGCGAGCCGGGGAGTTTTGTTTGCTTTTTGCGCCACAGATCACGTCATGATTCAGCGCATGAAATGGCTCTGAACGGCCCCCAGAAGCTGGAACCTTTTCGCCTTTTTGTCCACCAAAGCGGCGCATCAGCGAAAATCACTGGTCATAAAAGAGACAACTGAAACCTGTCTTTATTTCAGCTCAATGACACAAATTGCATAGATATGCTTAATAAGATGCAATTATTTCTAAGTATAACAACAGGTTACTATAAGTGGGGGCGTTTCAGAGCTTTATCCTGTTCCCTGCCCATAAAGTAGCCACATGTCGCTTAGGGTTGCATTTATACCAGTGAAAATGGTACTGATTACGCGCCTGAAATTCAGGTTTCAACCATCCATTATCCGCGAATTAGCCGACATCGGCCTACTCCCCTTGAGAGTGATTCATTCCGCCAACCTGCGCGGAGAACGGGTTTTGTTAAGGAAAAAGACAAGTTATGAAAGCAAAATTCAGCCTTGCCTGGCAAATACTGACGGCGTTAGTACTGGGGATCATCGTCGGCGCTATATTGCATAACCAGCCGGGAGAACGTGAATGGTTAATCACTAACATTCTCAGCCCGGCCGGTGACATCTTTATTCACCTGATCAAAATGATAGTGGTACCCATCGTTATCTCCACGCTGATCGTCGGTATTGCCGGCGTGGGCGATGCAAAAAAACTCGGGCGCATTGGCGTAAAAACCATCGTCTATTTTGAAGTGATAACCACCATTGCCATTGTGGTAGGCATTACCCTGGCGAACGTGTTTCAACCCGGCTACGGCATTGATATGTCGACGCTGGCAACGGTGGACATCTCTAAGTATGAAGCAACCACGGCGCAGGTGCAGGGCGGGGCGCACAGCCTGGTCACCACCATTCTGTCGCTGATCCCGCAGAATATCTTTGCCGCCATCGCCAAAGGCGACATGCTGCCGATCATCTTCTTCTCGGTGCTGTTTGGATTGGGGCTCTCTTCGCTGCCTGCCGAACACCGCGATCCGTTGCTGAAGGTGTTCCGCTCTACCTCTGAAGCGATGTTTAAAGTCACGCATATGATCATGCGTTACGCGCCGATTGGGGTGTTTGCGCTGATTTCGGTGACTATCGCCAACTTCGGTTTCGCCTCGCTCTGGCCGTTAGCGAAGCTGGTTATCCTGGTCTATGTCGCGATCCTGTTCTTTGCTTTTGTGGTGCTGGGTGCCGTAGCGCGGCTCTGCAAACTGCGTATCACCACGCTGATGCGGATTCTGAAAGATGAGCTGATCCTCGCTTACTCCACCTCCAGTTCGGAAACCGTGCTGCCGCGTATCATGGAGAAGATGGAAGCCTATGGTGCGCCGAAATCGATCACCAGCTTTGTGGTGCCGACCGGTTACTCCTTTAACCTGGACGGGTCAACGCTGTACCAAAGCATCGCGGCCATCTTTATCGCTCAGCTTTACGGTATCGACCTCTCTGTGGGGCAGGAAATCGTGCTGGTACTGACGCTGATGGTGACCTCAAAGGGCATCGCGGGCGTACCGGGCGTCTCCTTTGTGGTGCTGCTGGCTACGCTGGGCAGCGTAGGTATTCCTCTGGAAGGCCTGGCGTTTATTGCTGGCGTAGACCGCATCATGGACATGGCGCGTACCGCGCTGAACGTGGTGGGGAATGCGCTGGCCGTGCTGGTTATTGCCAAATGGGAAAACCAGTTCGATGCTAAACAGGCTGTGGAATATGAATCAAAAATGAAGAAATTCGCGCCAGCAACCTGATGATAAGCGGGTGCTGAGGGCAGGAAAACCCGCCCTCAGCACCCTTTAATAACCTTCAGTTTCCCCGCTTTTTTTTCCAGTCGCTGCTCTTCTGCAAAGATATCTCCGCAATATCCTGAAGTTCCTCTTGATAATAATGACCTGGCAGATGCAGGGGTATCTCTGCTCTGGAACCGGTTCGTTTTCTGCGCAATGCACGCCCCGCCTGGATTCCCGTTTTGCGACAAGAATCACGTAATTTCCTTCAGGCCGCTAAAGTTCACTCCTCAGCCGCCGAAAATATAAAAAACCGTAATTTATCTTACTAAGTCAATTCAGGCGGCAGCCTCAAGGGTATCCATTCATGCGTACAAATTTACCCGTCACTCAGCAAGAGTATATGTTTGACGATCGGGCTACACTGATGACGATTACTGATACCAGTAGTCACATCACTTATGCCAATGATGCGTTTATTGAAATTAGCGGCTTTACGCCGGAAGAGATTAACGGCCAGCCGCATAACATAGTGCGGCATCCTGATATGCCGTCAGAGGTCTTCGAGGATATGTGGGCAACGCTGAAACTGGGTGAGCCCTGGACGGCACTGGTGAAGAATCGCCGTAAGAATGGCGACTACTACTGGGTACGGGCTAATGCCATTCCTGTGGTCAGAGAGGGCAAAGTGCAGGGCTTTATGTCCGTGCGCATTAAACCCACCGCGCAGGAAATTCAGGCAACCGAACGGCTTTACCGCGAATTCCGCGAGGGCAAACGTAAAGGGTGGCGTTTCCATAAAGGACTGCTGGTCAGAACCGGCATATTGCGCTGGGCATCCCTGCTCAAAACGCTGCCGCTGCGCTGGCGTATCCGTACAACCCTGATTGCTCTGTTACCTCTTTCATTAGCGGCCGTCTGGATGTTGGGTCTGCCTGTGCAATCTCTGGCTATTTTCAGCGGCATCATGGCGCTGTTACTGATTCTGACTTCGGCCTGGCTGGAGCAGAAGATTTCGCGTCCGATTGAAAAGATGTGCCAGCAGGCGCTGCGCGTGGCAACGGGCGCCAGCCATCAGGTTGACCAGGTCGATCATGTGGATGAAGTCGGTACCACGCTACGGGCGATCGATCAGTTGGGCCTGATGTTCCGCTGGCTGGTGGATGATGTCAGCGGTCAGGCGATCAACGTGCTCAGCGCCAGTGATGCGATAGCGCAGGGCAACAATGAGCTGAGCCGTCGTACAGAACAGGCGGCGGCTAACGTACAGCAGACTGCCGCCACGATGAATGAGATGACCGCGACGGTGCAAAGTAATACCGAAACGGCGCAGCAGGTGAATTCACTGTCGAAAAGCACCAGTGATGTGGCCAGCAAGGGCGGCAAAGCGATGAAAGAGATGGTCACCATGATGGCCGAAATCGCCGAAAGCTCGAAGAAAATTGCCAGCATTACCAGTGTGATTGACGGCATCGCCTTTCAGACCAATATTCTGGCGCTGAATGCGGCCGTGGAGGCCGCGCGCGCCGGTGAGCAGGGCAAAGGCTTTGCGGTGGTGGCTGGCGAGGTCCGCAGCCTGGCGCAGCGCAGCGCCAAAGCCGCCAGCGAGATCAAGAATCTGGTGGAGAACAGCGCCACCAAAGTGCGGCTGGGCAGCGAACACGTTAACGATGCCGGACAAACTATGGATAACATTGTTTCGCAGGTACAGAACGTGACCACGCTGATTGCGCAGATCAGCGCGGCGACTTCCGAGCAGGCGACGGCGCTAAGTGAAGTCAGCCTGGCGGTAGAGGATCTCGATAATATTACCCATCAGAATGCGGCCCGGGTAGAAGAGGGCGCACAGGCATCCGGACGGATGACCCATCAGGCAACGCGTCTGGTAGAAGCGATCACTGTTTTCCGTTAACGCTTACCCGACATCCCTCTTTTGACAAAAAAAAGCAGACCTGATGGTCTGCTTCCTGAACGCCCTGGTGTTGGCGTGATGGAACCCAATGTATTTGCTGTGAGCGGTATTTTAATAACTGCTATAACTTATCCGCTCAGTTCTTTTTAATGGAAAATTATGTTTGCCACAAGCATTTCTTAAAAATCATGCTTATTTTAAGTCATTTCGCACTCGGGTAAAAAAAATTAGCAGAAAAATGTGACTAAGCCGGCATTACAGCGCACAGAATTTTTGGTGATATTCATTTTGATAAGAAAGTGTTAAGAAATAATTCTTTTATCTATCAGTAGATTGAAATTTTGTGTCAAAACGTGACAATAAACTCTCTGGCTCGCGCTGGTCTGAAGAATAAATAAAAACGGGAATATTGCCTGAGTAGAATAATATGTAACCTGATAAGTTAATTGTTCAATTAATGGCATTAAATTAATGTCTTAAGCTTTATCTTAATTCTTCTGCTCTATCCACCTTACATCATGCTCTTTTCTCCCTGTTTACCAGAATAATTCAGCTACAGTTAGTGACTTAGATTCCTTTTCATTTCATCAGAGAGAGAAGCAGCATGAGTCAGTTTTTTATGAATCAGAAGAGCAGCCTGGTTAATGAAGCGATCGAAGGGGCACTGGTTAGTAGCCGGTACCATAATCTGAGCCAGTTAGAGGTAGGGGAAGATATCCGGGTAGTAGTCCGTAATGACTGGGATAAATCGAACGTCGCGTTGATTTCCGGTGGGGGATCGGGCCATGAGCCTGCTCACGTAGGATTTGTGGGCAAAGGGATGCTGACTGCGGCAGTCTGTGGCGATATCTTCGCCTCACCCAGCGTGGATGCGGTGCTCAGCGCCATCGTGAACGTGACCGGTGAGAAAGGCTGCCTGCTGATTGTAAAAAACTACACCGGCGACCGGCTCAATTTTGGCCTGGCGGCCGAGAAAGCAAAAAAGCTGGGATTCAATGTTGAGCTGGTGATGGTAACGGATGATATTGCTCTGCCGGATAATCCCCAGCCGCGCGGCATCGCCGGAACGGCGCTGGTGCATAAAGTGGCGGGCTTTGCAGCCGAACAGGGACACTCTCTGAAAGAGGTGACGGCACTGGCAACGGAAGCGATTACCGCGACGGCCAGTATCGGCCTGGCTTTTTCCACCTGTCATGTACCGGGTGAAAAACGTGACGATCGGGTAGGTGAAGGGCAGAGCGAGCTGGGGATGGGCATTCATGGCGAGCCAGGCGCCTCTACGCTGAAAACGCAAAACAGCGTGGAGATCGTTAACGTACTGACGGAAAAGCTGGCGGAGCATAATGCAAAGGGTCAAAAAGTGGCTCTGCTGATCAATAATCTGGGCGGTTTTTCCGCCTTAGAGATGGCGGTATTGACGCGTGAGACGCTGAACTCCTCTCTGGGGAAATCGGTAAAGCACCTGGTTGGCCCGGCCACACTGGTCAGCGCGCTGGATATGAAAGGTTTTTCCCTTTCAACGCTGCTGCTCTCTCCAGAACTGGAAGAGGCGCTGCTTGCACCAGTGGAAGCCAGCGGCTGGCAACCGGCCGTGGAGGTAAAGGCGCCGAAGCCTGTTAAGGGCGAGAAAACCGCTTCGCATCAACAGACAACCCCGTCTGAAAATGCTGGCGTGGCGGCCGCCCTCCGCACCATCTGTACCACGCTGGTGGGGCTGGAAAGCGAGCTGAATCAGCTGGATGCCAAAGTTGGCGATGGTGATACCGGCTCAACCTTTGCCGCGGGCGCGGGCAAAATTCTGAAGGAGCTGCAGGAGAAAAAGCTGCCCTTAAATGAACTGCACAGCCTGCTAACCCTGGTGGGGGAGCAGCTTGCCATGGTGATGGGCGGCTCCAGCGGCGTGCTGATGTCGATCATGTTTACCGCTGCCGGGCAGAAGCTGGAAGAGGGCGAATCTCTGCCGCAGGCGCTGAGCTGGGGGCTGGACCGCATGCAGCATTATGGCGGCGCACGTCCGGGGCACCGCACGATGATCGACGCGCTGCATCCTGCCTTTGAAGCGTTGGTAGCCGGTAAAGATCTCGCCAGTGTGGCCGCTGCGGCGAAGAGAGGCGCTGACGAAACGGCAAAAATGGTGAAAGCACAGGCGGGGCGCTCTTCCTATCTGAATCAGGATAGCCTGAACGGCGTAAAAGACCCGGGTGCCTGGGCCGTTGAGCAGGTCTTTGCTGCGCTGGCGAAAGAGGCAAAGCCCTGAAGCAGTAGTGCTAAGGCTTTATAAAAAGAGAAAACGCTGAAGCTGTAAAGCTGAGATGCGATCGGAAAGCCCCTTCATCTCCGCCAGGGTGAGTTGTCTGGCGGAATGTTGAAGTGCCGCTGAAGTTTCTTCTGCAGCTAAATCACAAAGAAATGTCAGGTGTCAGGTATAGTTATAAACCTATTCTGTCAAAGTCTGTTTCGTTCTTTATGCCATGTTCATTTTTTAACTTGATGTCTGCACTCTGAAGAAGCAATTTGATCACCTCTCATTTGGTCATCGCATAATTTTTGAGTAACTCACTGTCAGACAACGCCTGCGCGGCTCTCTTTCCTTCATCAGCAGGTTTTACTGCCCATTTCATCCAGTAATATTTGCATAATCCATTATCAACATTAAGGTAAAAAGATATTAGAAAAATTTTTTTTAAGTTTATTAGAAGCGATATAATGCTTCTCAGTACTGATCCTTCAGAGTTAAATATTAATAGATAACTATTAATAATAACTTTTTTGCAATATTAATGCATTCTTTGAGGATGTTATTATCTGAATAGCAAGAAATTACCTCACTGAAATCTGGTGTATGCGTCCGATATATCGCCCTTCAGCTGTGATATCATCACTTCAGATTTCAGAGACTGAATCGATGAAAAAGAAAAGCAACCCTACGCCCCATGACGCTACCTTTCGCCAGTTCCTGACGCAGCCGGATATAGCTCGGGATTTTATGCAACTGCATCTGCCAGCAGAACTGCGTGCTATCTGCGATCTCAGCACCCTGAAACTGGAATCCGGCTCCTTTGTTGAGGATGACCTGCGCCAGTATTTCAGTGACGTGCTTTACAGCCTCAAAACCTCAGCTGGCGACGGCTATATTCACGTCCTGATTGAACACCAGTCCACGCCTGACAGGCATATGGCCTTTCGCCTGATCCGCTATGCGGTCGCCGCGATGCAGCGTCACCTTGAGACGGGTCATAAAAAGCTGCCGTTGGTAATACCTGTGCTGTTTTATACCGGCAAGCGCAGCCCCTATCCTTATTCAACACGCTGGTTTGACGAGTTCGACGATCCGGCGCTGGCGGAAAGGCTTTATGGAAGCGCCTTTCCCCTGGTTGACGTGACAGTCATGCCGGATGACGAAATCATGACCCATCGCAGCATGGCCGCGCTGACTCTGTTACAAAAACATATTCATCAGCGCGACATTGCAACTCTAACCGATCGTCTGGCCACGTTACTGATGGCAGATTATCTTTCTTCACCACAGGTAACGGCGCTGATACACTATTTACTGCAGGCAGGTGAGTCAGCTGACTACGAAGCTTTCGTTCGCGAACTGGCACAGCGGGTGCCACAACACGGAGACGCACTGATGACCATTGCACAGCAACTTGAACAGAAAGGTATTGAAAAAGGCCGCGCGGAAGGCATTGAGCTTGGTGAACAGCGAGGTATTGAAAAAGGTGAGCGTGAGGCCACTCTGAAAATCGCTCGCACCATGCTGCAGAACGGCCTCGACCGCAATACCATCATGAAAATGACCGGCCTGTCCGCGGATGACCTTGCGCAGATCCGACATTAAGCCAATCAATCATTTTAATAGCCCCGAATGGGGCTTTTTTTACAGCCTGACCCTTACTCCACCGTGGCATCTTGCGGGTCGGGTAAACTGTCGAGCGTCCGTTCAAAACTGCGCAGACGTTTGTAGATCGACAGCAGTTCTACCAGCGTCGTCCAGGAGTTAATCAGATACTGGAACGAGCCGCGAACCTGATCGAAGACGTTAGTTATCTGTGTCAGCAACCCAAGCGTAATTGCCCCGGTCACAATCGACGGGAACAGCACAAAGAGGCTGAATACGGCATCAAGCTGCAGATAAAGAATGCGGGCAATATTGAAGTAGAGATAGTGGAAATAGAGGCGGAAATAGTTCCTGCGCACGTTGGAAAACAGTTCGCGAACGGTTGGCGGACGGGCGCGATGGGGATCGTCTTCACCATAGACCAGCTCTTTACGGTAAGCCGCCTCTACCCGCTGATTGCGGAACTCCAGTCCCGGCAGCTTAATGCCGATCACCGCCAGCAGGCCGGTTCCCAGCACTGCCCACAGCAGCGCCGCAATCACCAGTGAATAGGGAATACTGCCCAGAATCGGGATGGTTTTCACATGCACTGAGAGGGCCACAAGTACCGGCAGGAAAGCGATCAGCAGCATAATGGAGTTGATAAAGCTGGTGCCCATATCCTCAAGCGTGGAGGAGAATCGCATGGTATCTTCCTGCACACGCTGTGCAGCACCTTCAATGCCCCGCAACTCCGGCCAGTGCTCCATGTAGTAGTTGTTCATCGCCGTGCGCCAGCGAAAGATGTAGTGACTGACAAAGAACATATTCAGCACGCCTACGACCACCGCAATCATCGCAATGCTCAAAAACCCCTGCAGCTGCACATAAAACGCTTCAATGCTGATGGTATTGGGATGCGACATCGCCTTCTGAATCAGATCATAGAAAGGTTCATACCAGGCGTTTACCGCCACGCTCACCTGCACTGAAAACCAGGTGGCGAAAATAATCAGCGCGGAACCCAGAACGGACCAGCGCTGCCAGGGGTGCGGGCTGACAATGGCCCAGAAGGCGTAAAAGAGCGCGGTGACCGCCAGATAGTAGAGATAAAAGGCCAGCGCGGATGGCGCGATAAAACGCCAGGCATTATTCGGTAGCGGCTGGTGGGCGTTGGCGGCAAAGGCGGGAAAATGAGCGATCCAGTTACTGGCGCCGGCAAACCAGAACAAAATAGCCAGGGCGCTCCAGAGCACGACACTGCCAAAAAACAGCCCCGGTCGGGGGAAAAAAGATTTGAACATAATGACTCCAGAAAGTGTGCTCTTTTTTATAACGCTTTTTACTGTGAACAATCTTATCGCGGTTGTTTCGATAAGTGTCAGTGTTAAATAAATGCTGAATAATTTTTAAACAATGCCGATATAGAGAAAAGAACCTCTGACGGAGAAAAGGAAATCTCTTGAAATTATTGCGCCTTTCAGTCTATAGCTATTAAGATTTTTCTTAGAAAAAACAGGCGGCCTGCAGAACTGAGGCAGCGTTAAGCCTCCTGGCGTCAGGCCCTGACGCAGTTGAAAGCTGGTGACGTATCAGCAAAAGCCCATAACGTCCTCAGCAACCAGGCGAAAAAGACCATGACAGAAAATAGCGATGTGATGTACCGGTTACTGGTGCAGAGCGTAATTGACTACGCAATTTACATGCTCAAACCGGATGGCACTGTAGCCAACTGGAATGCGGGTGCGCAACGAGCCAAAGGCTATTTGCCGGAAGAGATTATCGGCAAGAATTTTTCCACCTTCTACAGCGCGGAGGATCGCGCTAAAGGGCTGCCTGAGCAAGGCCTTGCCACCGCCGCCAGAACGGGGCGTTACGAAGTGGAGGGCTGGCGCTACCGCAAAGATGGCAGCGCGTTCTGGGCGCACGTGATCATTGATGCCGTGTATGCTGAAGATGGCACGGTGATCGGCTTCGCCAAAATCACCCGCGACTGCACAGAGCAGAAAGCCTTGCAGGCAGAGCAGCGCGCGCAGGAGCAAAAATTTCGTCTGCTGGTGGAGGGCGTCACGGACTACGCCATCTATATGCTTGACCCGGATGGCCACGTCGTCAACTGGAACGCTGGCGCAAAGCGTTCCAAAGGCTATACCGCAGACGAGATCGTCGGCAAACATTTCTCTGTGTTTTACAGCACTCAGGAGAGGCTGGCCAAAGTGCCGGAAGCCAACCTGAAAACCGCTTATCGCACCGGACGTTTTGAAGAGCAGGGGCTGCGTTATCGTAAGGATGGCAGCTCCTTCCTTGCGCATGTGGTGATTGACGCGGTGCATGACGACGACGGCAGGCTGATCGGCTACGCCAAGATCACCCGTGACTGCACAGAGCAGCAGCGGCTGCTGGATGAGCAGCGCGAACGTGAGCAGGTTTTCCGTCTGCTGGTGGAAGGCGTCACCGATTACGCCATCTATATGCTGGACCCTAAGGGAATGGTGGTTAACTGGAACGCTGGCGCGCACCGCGCCAAGGGTTACACCGCCGACGAAATCGTGGGCAAACATTTCTCCTGCTTCTATAGCGCACAGGACCGGCTGGCACGCCTGCCTGAAACTAACCTGAAACTGGCCGAAACCACCGGTCGTTTTAACGATCAGGGCTGGCGCTATCGTAAAGATGGCAGTGCGTTCTGGGCACATGTGGTGATAGATGCCATCCGTAATGAAAAGGGCCAGCTGCTGGGTTATGCCAAGATCACTCGTGACTGTACCGAAGTGCGCGAGTATGAGCAGCAGATCCTGCGGGCGAAAGATCTCGCCGAACAGAACAGCACTAAAATGGCTTCGCTCTCTAAATTCCTCGATACCATCATCGCCAACATCCCCTCTTTGGTGATTGTGGAGGATGTGGTCTCCAGAGAGATCCTGCTGATAAACAACAAGGCAGAGCAGCTGCTTGGCCTGTCGCAGAATCAGGTCAACGGCAAAAAGCTTGTTGAGTGCCTGACGCCAGAAATGGGTGAATATTTCGCCCAGCTCTCCTCAGCGGCGCAGCGTAATGAGGGGCTGCATAAAAACGAACAGCTGTTAAATACCCGCGGCGGAGAGCGGATTATCTCTGCCTCTGCCTCTATCATTCGCGGTAACGATGCGCGCAATAATTATGTCCTGCTGATTGCGGATGATGTCACCGACCAGCGGGCGGCGGATGCCCGCATTCATCATATGGCGCATCACGACAACCTGACCAGCCTGCCCAACCGCGTCCTGTTCAGCCAGCGGCTTAATGAAGCGCTGCGGCAAGACCGGGAGATGGGCAAGCTGACCGCCACGCTGGGTCTGGATCTCGATAACTTCAAAAACGTTAACGATGCCCTCGGTCATCAGGTAGGGGACGATCTGCTGCGTGCGGTCGCCAGCCGGTTACGGGGCGTATTGCGGGATGTTGACACGCTGGCCCGTAACGGTGGCGATGAATTCTCCATTGTGCTCCCCTCGCTTTCGCACCAGAAAGAGGCTGAAGCGGTAGCCCGCCGGCTGATTGAAGTGATCCGCGCGCCCTTCAACGTTGACGGCCATAACCTCTCGGTCGGCCTGAGTATCGGTATCGCTATCGGTGGCCGCGAACTCACCACGCCGGAGCAGTTGCTGCGCTGTGCCGATATGGCGCTTTATGAAGCGAAGCGTAACGGGCGCAACCGGTTTGAGCACTTCTCCGTAGAGATGGGTGAAGCCGCCAGCCTGCGCAGGCTGATTGAAAACGATCTGCGTGAGGCGATCACCAGTAAGCATCTGCGGCTCTACTATCAGCCCATCACCAATAACCATGGTCGTGAAATCATCGGCTATGAAGCGCTGATGCGCTGGCATCATCCGGTGAAAGGGCTGATTATGCCGCTGGAGTTTATACCAATTGCGGAGGAGACCGGCCTGATCCACAGCCTTGGCGCTTATGCGCTGTATGAGGCGTGCCGGGAGGCGGCAGGCTGGCCTGCGCATCAGAGCGTGGCGGTCAACCTTTCGCCGCTGCAGTTCAAAAACAGCTCGCTGGTCTCAGTAGTTGAGGCAGCGCTGAAGGAGTCGGGGCTGGAACCGCATCGCCTTGAAGTGGAGATAACCGAGTCCGTGCTGCTGGACAACACGCTGGTAAACATCCGCACGCTGCAAAAATTAAAGGCATTAGGGGTGCGGATTGCGCTGGATGACTTCGGCACCGGCTATTCGTCGCTCAGCTACCTGCGATCCTTCCCGTTCGATAAGATAAAAATTGATAAGTCCTTTATCAACGACATGAAGGAGAGTCGCGAGGCGCTGGCGATTATTCGCGCCATCACCGGAATGAGCCGCAGTCTGGATATTCAGATCACCGCAGAAGGGGTGGAAAGCAGCGAACAATTTGAGCAGTTAAAAAGCGAGGGCTGCACCCTGTTCCAGGGCTACTTCTTTGGCCGCCCGCAGCCTCCGGAGACCCGCCTGAAGGTGTTCCACCCTGCAGAACGTTTTGCGCAGCACTCCCCCGATCGGCATGATAGCGCCGGGGTAATGGGAACGGCAGCGCCGCCGGGCACGGCTGACCTGCATTTCACGCAAGATTCGCTTTCAGATAAGTAACGAAAACCAGCCGGTACCGGCTGGTTTCTCTCAGATCTTCTCCGGGTCAAGGCCGCGCGTCTTTGGCCCAAACAGACCAATCACCAGCATCACAATCAGCATGCTGACCACGATAAAGGCAATCACTCCCGGCGTTCCCGCCACCTGCAGGATCAGGCCGATAAGAATGCTGCTGAACACGGTAGAGAGGCGGCTGAACGAATAACAGAAGCCCACGGCGCGCGCCCGAATAAACGTCGGGAACACTTCCGTCTGATAGGCGTGATAGCTGTAGGTCAGCCAGGCGTTGGAGTAAGTAATGCAGAAGCCACACACGATAAGCAGGATGGGATTACTCAGCAAAGCGAACAGCGTGCCGAACACCACAGTCATCAGGGAGGCAAAGACAATTTGCCATTTATTCTCGATTTTGTCGGCATAGCGGCTGCAGATCAGTGAACCCAACGGATAGGCAAGCGTGATAAAAAAAGCGTACAGCAGGCTGTGGGTGATGCTGGTGCCTTTGCCCGAGAGCAGCGCCGGAAGCCAGTTACCGAAGCCGAAAAAGCCTATCGCCTGGAAGATATTCATCACCACCAGCATCAGCGTGCGCTGACGATATTCTGGCCGCCAGATATCGCGAAAGCGGCCTTTTTGCTGAATGATTTCACCGGTATCAATAGCATCCGGCGCAGGTTCGGTGGAGGGTTTTCCACAGCGTAGCTCCATGCGGGTGACGCCCTGATGTGCTTCCAGATGGCGCCCCTGCTGCGCCAGCCAGCGGGGCGACTCAGGCAGATTTTTACGGATGATCCAGATCACCAGCGAGCAGAGCGCACCGGCGATCACCACCCAGCGCCAGCCGGTTAACCCCAAAATAGTCTGCGGCACCAGCCACCACGACATCAGCGCCACGGCGGGTACCGACAGGAACTGCACAAAAAAGGCGAAAGCAAAGGCTCTGCTACGCAAATAGCTCGGCACCGATTCCGTCAGGTAGGTGTCGATAGTGACAAGCTCAATACCCAGTCCAACCCCCACCAGCAGGCGGAAAAAAATAATCCATTCAGCCTGATGCTGAAACGCCATCAGCAGGGAAAAGAAGCCGTACCAGGCCAGCGCGCACATAAAGGTCAGGCGACGACCAAAGCGGTCGGCGTAAGGCGCCAGCAGGCTCGCCCCGATAAATAAGCCAAGAAAAGTAGAGGAAGCAAAAGCCGCCTGATCGGAAATGCCAAACACTCCCAGCGTACCGAGGTGAAAAATATTCTCCGCTACCAGGCCGCCGCTGATGTAACCCGTCTGGAACAGATCGTAAAGCTCGAAGAAGCCGCCCAGCGAGAGCAGGGCGATAAAGCGCCAGAGACCGGCAGAAGCGGGGAGGGCATCAATACGTTCTGAAAGTCTGCCGTTATTAACCAGCTGGTACGGAGGCATCCCTGTGGATATGACTTCACTCATTTAATTATTAACCTCGTTATTACAGTGCAGTAACTCATCATCCTAAGGCTTAAGCACTGTATTTACTGGCTCAATCGCCTTCTTTGTTAATGATTTTGTGCCATTTTGTTTCCTGTCGCTAAATTTTTGCTAAAAGACCTGTTAAACTGCGCGCCATTGTTACCGGTAACATTTGCGCGGTAACCCCGTTATCCGCCCTGCTCAAAAAAATAATGACCGCAAGCAACCGTGAATCCTTAGCCGTAACACCAGGCGTAAGTTTGATAAGGCAATCTCAATGTCGAATGAAAAAACAGGAAGTTCCCGCCGGGACTTTTTGCTGAAAACCATTACCCTCGCCCCCGCTGTAGCGATTGGCAGCACTGGCCTTGGCGCTCTGACCGCCCCCGTACCGGCCGCCGCAAAAGAGACCGCCCCCGCAGGCCCACAGAAAGCGCGTGATTACCAGCCTGTCTGGTTCACACCAGAAGAGTATGCCTTTATCCAGGCGGCCGTTGCCCGTCTGATCCCGGCTGACGAACGCGGTCCGGGCGCGCTGGAAGCGGGCGTACCGGAATATATTGACCGCCAGATGAACACCCCTTATGCCACCGGCTCCAACTGGTATATGCAGGGACCGTTCCACCCCGATGCGGATAAAGAGCTGGGGTTCCAGTATCCCTTAGTGCCACGTCAGATTTACCGTCTTGGCCTGGAAGATGCCGATGCCGTGGCAAAAGCCCGGCATGGCAACGTCTTCGCCAGACTCAGCGGCGACCAGCAGGATGCGCTGCTGCAGGCGTTTGAAGCGGGAAGCGTGGCGTTTAAGCAGGTTCCGGCAAACGTGTTCTTTACCTTCCTGCTGCAGAATACCCGTGAAGGTTTCTTCAGCGATCCGATCCACGGCGGCAATCAGGGCATGGTTGGCTGGACGCTGATTGGCTTCCCGGGCGCACGTGCGGACTTTATGGACTGGGTTGAACGTGGCGAGCGCTATCCGTTCCCGCCGGTATCGATTCGTGGGGAAAGAGCATAATCATGGCAAATGAAATGAAAAAAGTGGATGCGGTGATCGTCGGTTTCGGCTGGGCAGGATCGATCATGGCTAAAGAGCTGACCGAAGCAGGGCTGAACGTGGTGGCGCTGGAGCGCGGCCCGCATCGCGACACCTATCCTGATGGCGCTTACCCGCAGGTGATTGACGAGCTGACCTATAACATCCGTAAAAAGCTGTTCCAGGATCTGTCGAAAAGCACCGTGACTATCCGTCACAATGCGGCGCAGACGGCCCAGCCTTACCGTCAGCTTGCCGCGTTTCTGCCCGGCACCGGCACCGGCGGCGCTGGCCTGCACTGGTCCGGCGTCCATTTCCGCGTCGATCCGATCGAACTGCGGATGCGCAGCCATTATGAAGAGCGCTACGGCAAAAACTTTATCCCCGCAGGCATGACCATTCAGGACTTTGGCGTCACTTACGACGAGCTTGAGCCGTTTTTCGACAAAGCGGAAAAAGTCTTTGGTACCTCAGGTTCAGAATGGAGCGTGAAAGGGAAAGTGATTGGGCAGGGCAAAGGCAACCCGTTTGCGCCAGACCGTTCAGACAAATTCCCGTTGCCTGCGCAGAAACGCACCTTCTCTGCCCAGATGTTTGCTCAGGCGGCAGAAAAGGTGGGCTATCACCCTTACGATCTGCCCTCCGCCAACACCTCTGGCCCCTATACCAACACCTATGGCGCGCAGATGGGGCCGTGTAACTTCTGTGGCTACTGCAGCGGCTACGCCTGCTATATGTATTCCAAAGCCTCGCCAAACGTAAACGTGCTGCCTTCCCTGCGTCAGGAAGCGAAGTTCGAACTGCGTGAAAACGCCAATGTCCTGCGCGTTAACCTCACCGCCGACAAAAAGCGCGCTACCGGCGTGACTTACGTCGATGCGCTGGGCCGTGAGATCGAACAGCCTGCGGACCTGGTGATCCTCTCCGCCTTCCAGTTCCACAACGTGCATCTGATGCTGCTCTCCGGCATTGGTAAGCCTTACGATCCGGTGACCAATGAGGGTACCGTAGGGCGTAACTTCGCCTATCAGAACATCTCCACCATCAAAGCGTTCTTCGATAAAGATGTTTTCACCAATAACTTTATTGGCGCGGGCGGCGCGGGCGTGGGCGTGGATGACTTCAATGCGGATAACTTCGACCACGGTAAATATGGTTTTGTCGGCGGGTCCCCTTTCTGGGTCAACCAGGCGGGCGTGAAGCCTGTCTCCGGGCTGCCGACGCCTCCGGGCACGCCAAACTGGGGCAGCAAGTGGAAAGCGGCAGTAGCCGATCACTATACCCATCATGTGTCGATGGATGCCCACGGCGCCCATCAGTCTTACCGCAACAACTATCTGGACCTCGATCCCAACTACAAGGATGCGTTTGGTCAGCCACTGCTGCGTATGACTTTCGACTGGCAGGATAACGACATCAAAATGTCGCAGTTCATGCACGATCGGATGCACAAAATTGCCGAAGCGATGAACCCGAAGCTGATCAGCGGCTCACCGAAAAAGCCAGGCACCCATTTCGACACCACGGTCTACCAGACCACGCATATGAACGGCGGCGCGATCATGGGGGAAGATCCCAAAACCAGCGCGGTGAACCGCTATCTGCAAAGCTGGGACGTGCCGAACGTCTTTGTGCCCGGCGCTTCTGCCTTCCCACAAGGCCTGGGCTATAACCCAACCGGTATGGTGGCGGCTCTGACCTACTGGTCAGCGAAAGCGATTCGTGAACAGTACCTGAAAAACCCAGGTCCGTTGGTGCAGGCGTAAGGAGAACCCTGATGATGAAGATGATCCCGGCCCTGTTCCTGGGCATGGCGAGTTTTGCCGCGCTGGCAGATGATAACGGCGCAGAGCAGATCCAACGTGGTGAATATCTGGCGCGAGCCGGCGACTGCGTGGCCTGCCATACCAAAGCGGGCGGCGAGCCGTTTGCGGGTGGCCTGTCGATGGCAACGCCGATTGGCAATATCTACTCCACTAACATTACCCCCGACAAGAAAACCGGTATCGGCGACTACAGCTATGATGACTTCCAGAAAGCGGTACGTCATGGCGTAGCTAAGAATGGCGACACGCTCTATCCGGCGATGCCCTATCCCTCCTATGCCGTGGTCAGCGACAGCGATATGCGGGCGTTGTACGCTTACTTTATGCATGGCGTAAAGCCAGTGGAGCAGCCCAATCAGGAGAGCGACATCATGTGGCCGCTCTCTATGCGCTGGCCGCTGGCTGTCTGGCGCGGCATATTTGCGCCGGATGTGAAGGCCTTCCAGCCGATAAAAGGTCAGGATCCCGTGCTGGCTCGCGGCCAGTATCTGGTGGAAGGGCTGGGGCACTGTGGTGCCTGCCATACGCCGCGCAGTCTGACTATGCAGGAAAAAGCGCTCAACGACAGCGAAGGCAGTGACTACCTCTCCGGCAGCAACGCGCCGATTGATGGCTGGACTGCCAGTAATCTGCGTGGCGACAACCGGGATGGTCTGGGCAGCTGGAGCGAAGAGGATCTTGTGCAGTTCCTGCGTACCGGCTGCAACGATCGGACCGCCGTGTTTGGCGGCATGACCGACGTGGTGGAGCACAGTCTGCAGCATCTCTCTGCGGAAGATGCCACCGCTATTGCCCGCTATCTGAAGTCGTTAGGCGCTCGCGATCCCAATCAGGCTGGTTTTAAAGAGGATAAGAGGGTAGCGAAAGCGCTGTGGCAAGGGGATGAGAGCAAGCCGGGTGCCTCTCTCTATGTGGACAGCTGCGCCGCCTGCCATAAAACCGACGGCAGCGGCTATCAGCGCTTCTTCCCGGAGCTGCGGGGTAATCCTGTGGTTCAGGCTGAAGATCCTACCTCTCTGATCCACATTGTGCTTGGCGGCGCTACGCTGCCCGGCGTGAAAGACGCGCCCTCCAGCATCACCATGCCCGCTTTCGGCTGGCGTCTGAAGGACCAGCAGGTGGCGGATGTGGTGAACTTTATCCGCACCAGCTGGGGCAATACAGCTAAAGCGCAGGTCAGCGCCAGCGATGTGGCAAAAGTGCGTAAAACGGTGCCGGACCAGGGCAATGCGGACGCAGAAAAACTGATGCAGGGCAAATAGCGGCAGCGGTTTTATACGTTCCGCGCAGGGCGAAAAACGGATGCCGGGCAAACAGCAGCATCCGTTTTATCTTCTTCAATGGCCGGGAAATCCGGCCATTTTTATTTCTACAGCCGGGCCTTACGGGATAAATAACCAGACGCAATTCCCGAGATTTCCGATCCCCTGCTTTTTTCCTCTACTACACTTGCTCCTGAGTCTGAAATTTTGCCCCCTTTTCAAACCAAGGAGACGTTATGCAGCTTTCACCCTATCTCTATTTTGCTGGCAACTGCGAAGAAGCTCTGGCCTTTTATCAGCAGGCGACCGGCGCCAAACTGGCGTTTAAAATGACCTGGGGAGATGTCCCGTCTGACCAGCATCAGCAGCCTGAAAAACAGAACAGCCCCGCTGGAGAGCAGCCTGCTGATGATAAAATCATGCATGCATTACTGCATATCGGCGATGGCGAACTGCAGCTGAGCGACAGTGCGGAAGCGGTAAGCTACAACGGCTTTGCCGTCAGCCTCTCCAGCCATGATGTTGATGAAGGCAAACGCTGGTTCGACAACCTTGCCGAAGGCGGCTCGGTGACGATGGCGTGGAAAGAGACCTTCTGGGCGCTGGGATTCGGTACGCTGGTGGATAAATTCGGTATTCCATGGCGGATAAGCGTTAACAAACCCGCCAGCAATTAATCAATCCTGAGCTGATTCAGCACGGAAAGCAGCGCATCGACTTTGGGTGTCAGCTGCTTTTTTCGCGGCCAGATCACGGTCAGCGGCAGCCCATCCACCGCCAGCTCTGGCAGGATGGGCAGCAGTTCCCCCCCTGAAAGCTCCTTTTCCATCAGCCAGGTTGCCATCTGTGCCACGCCAAGACCGGCCACTACGGCCGCGACCTGCGCTTCACCATCACCTAATGCCATACGGTGCGGTACAGTTCGGGTGGCTATGCGCCCGTCGGGCGACATCACGCGCCAGGGAGTGGTGCTGCCGTCAATGCGGTCATAAACGATAGCGCGATGCGATGCCAGCTCCTCCAGAGAAGCGGGCATACTCTGCCGGGCGATCCAGTCGGGAGAGGCACAAAAGATTAGTTTCTCGCTTCCCAGATAACGAAAACCCAGCGAAGCGGGGTACTCTGCCGGGCCGCCAATTCTCACCGCGATATCAATGCCATCTTCAAAGAGATCCACAAAGCGGTCGGAGAATGAGAGGTTGATCTGCATCTCTGGATTTTGCAGGCAGAACTGATTCAGTAAAGGCATTACCCGCATCCGCCCAAAGGTATTGGGTACCGCCAGCCGGAGCCGCCCGACCGGAATGCTGCGCTGTGCAGCCAGCACGGATTCCGCTTCCGACAGCTCGTTTAATACCCGTGTACAGGTGTCATAAAACGCCTGCCCTGCATCCGTCAGCGTCAGGCGTCGGGTCGTGCGTTCAAAAAGCTGCGAGCCAAGTCGGGCCTCCAGACGCGCTACACTCTTACTGACGGCAGAACTGGTCAGATGCAGGCTTTTAGCCGCCGCGGTAAAACTGCCCTGTTCCACGCTGGCAACAAAGGGGGTGATGCCCTTAAGGCGATCCTGGTTCATCATGATTTAAGACTTCATTTCGCAAATGATGTGAAAATATACCCATAATAGGAATTAATTTCTCTATTATGCTTATTGTCTGCCCATTTTCAGGAGACAAGTTATGCAACAGCGCGCACTCATCGTTGGTATCAGTGGCATTAATGGTACCGCCCTCGCAGAGCAGCTCACCGGTGAAGGGTGGGAGGTTTATGGCTTGTCTCGCGGGCGGACGGCTGTTCCCGCAGGCTGTACGGCGCTTACCGCCGATCTCACTGACAGCGACTCTGTACAGAAAGCCCTTGAAGGGGTCAGCGTAGACAAAGTCTTTTTCAGCGCCTGGGCTCGTCAGGCTAATGAGAAAGAGAATATTCGCGTTAACGGGGCGATGGTACGTAACGTGATAGAAGCGCTGGGCGATCGTCTGAAAGGCGGCCATGTTGCTCTGATCACCGGCCTTAAACACTACCTTGGCCCGTTCGATGCGTACGGCAAGGGCGCAGTGCCGATGACCCCGTTCCGCGAAGAGCAGGGGCGTCAGCCAGTGGATAACTTCTATTATGCTCAGGAAGATGAACTCTTCGCTGGCGCAGAGAAATATGGTTACACCTGGAGCGTTCACCGCCCGCACACCATTATCGGCTTTGCCCTCGGCAACGCGATGAACATGGGCCAGACGCTGGCGGTTTATGCGACCCTCTGCAAGCAAACCGGGCAGCCATTTGTCTTCCCGGGTTCACAGGCGCAGTGGGAAGGGGTGACCGATATGACGGATGCGCATATTCTGGCGCAGCAGCTGGAATGGGCTGCTACCACTCCTGCCGCACAGAATCAGGATTACAACGTCGTGAACGGTGACGTCTTCCGCTGGAAGTGGATGTGGGGTGAGATTGCCGACTACTTTGGCATTGAAGCCGCGCCGTTCCCGGGCGAAATGCAGCCGCTGGAAGGGCGTATGGATGCCGCTCCCGCCGAGTGGCAGGCCATTGCAAAACAGTTTGGCCTGAAAGAAGCTGATATCAGCAAGCTGGTCTCCTGGTGGCATACCGACGCCGATCTGGGGCGGCCGATGGAGGTGTTTACCGACATCAGCAAGAGCCGCAAGGCAGGATTTACGGGCTATCAGTGTACCCGCGATGCCTTTATCGCGTTGTTTGACCGTCTGAAAGCGGAAAAACTGATCCCAGCCTGAGGGTCAGAGAAGCCTTAACGGCACTGCTTTGGTGTCTTGCCGTTAAGGCTATCTGGCGGGCCTGGTTTCAGCCATGTCTGAACGGCACTGCTTTAGTGTCGTACCGCCAGGATTTTTAGCGCGCCTGATATCAAACAGAGTCAGCGCTAAAAACCTTCTCCTGCGCTGACAGGTCCGCGCCGCGCCCGGTATATTCCGTGCGCAGCAGGCCGTAAAAGGCGCAGTCCCAGCGTTCATCTCCCACCGCCACGCAAGCCCGCCGCACGCCCTCATGCACAAAACCCAGTTTTTCATATGTCCTTACCGCTGCCTTATTAAACGGATAGACGTGAAGCTCAATCCGTTCAACCGCAGGCTGCAGGTGCAGAAAGGCGCTCTCAACCAGCATGCTGCCCATTCTTTCCGCCAGCTTTTGCCCGCGCAGTGCGGGGTTCACCACCACGCGGCACAGACAGGCAAAATGGTTATCCCAGTCAAATCCAAGCTGCGCCACTGCTGCCAGATCCTCTTCTTGTCGCGCAGCAAACGTCAGCAGACGTGCCGGCTTCTGGCTGGCAGAATCCAGCAGCGTCTCCAGGAAGGCGTCACTTAACGGCCATTCTACCCCCGGGCCTGCCCACTGCGTCACCTCGCGCTGCGAGGCAAACCAGCTCCTGAGTAGGGGTTTATCCTGTTCCTGAAAAAAGTCGAGCTGCATAGAGCCTCCGGATGGGTACTTAAAAAAGTTGAGTGGAGCGGAAGAGGATGAAGTTCGCCAGAGTGGGCGTAAAGCAACAATTGTTTCCTGGTGAAAACAATCATGCTTCCGGGTGCATAACTGTTGCGTAACGGGTGGGGTAACGGCAGGATGGTGGCAACAGGCCAGTTCGGGGCCAGCCGGTGAAAGCTGTGCTACCTTCAACGCTGACCGCTAAATTTGAACCTTTGAGAACAGGTGCCACCATGAGCAATAAAACTATCCACTGGAACGGCGGCTTACAGCCAGAAGCAGTTAACATTTTGTCCGCCGAGGGCGGCATGATCGTCTGTCCGACGAAAGTGGGCTACATCATTATGACCTCAGATGCTAAAGGTCTGGAGCGTAAGTTTGATGCCAAGCAGCGCAACCGTAACAAGCCGGGCGTGGTGCTGTGTGGTTCCCTGGAGCAGTTGAAAGAGCTGGCGCAGCTGAACCCGGAAATCGAGTCGCTCTACCAGCAGCACTGGGATCAGGATGTGCTGTTAGGCTGCATTCTGCCGTGGAAAGAAGAAGCGGTGGCCCGCATCCCGGAAGATGGTTCCAAAGAGCTGATGATGGATCGCCGTCAGACCAGCTGCTTCGTGATCAAGTTTGGCGTGCCCGGCGAAAACCTGGCGAAAGAGCTGTGGGAAAACCACGGTAAATTCTCCTTCGCCAGCTCCGCTAACCCGTCAGGCAAAGGCAACCGTGGCCTGGTTGAAGGGATCGGCGAGCGTATTGAGTCGCAGGCTGACCTGATCATTGAAGCTAACGACTACGTAAAATCTATCCAGCCGAACGAGTCTGAGAAAACCCGTTACGAGCAGGGTGTGATGGTGGCAATGGTCGATGATCAGGGCAAACTGGTGCCGGAGCAGAAAGGCGAGCGTAATATCACGCCGTGCCCGGTACTGATCCGTAAAGGGCTGGATGTGGACAAAATTATGTCGATGCTGTCAGACACCTTTACCACCTGGGATTACCGTCACGGTAACTACTACTAAGTTTAAAAAGGCGGAACAGCGCTTCCGCCTTTATCTCTCCTGCTGCAAAGCCTGCTTTAAATCCTCAATAAACACCCTGACGCGCGGTGAAATCAGACTCTCGCTTTTAGTCAGGATCCACGATTTGTAGAGATCCATTTCCCAGTCGGGTAACACAGCACACAGCCTGCCCTCATTGACGGCTTCCCTGGCAATATAGGCCGGAAGATAGGCGATGCCGGTCTGCGCAATGGCGGAGTTGACCAGCGCAGTGCTGTTGTTGGCGCGAAAGCGGCTGCGCACCTCAATGTCCCGCCTGAGCTTGTCACGACGAAAAGGCAGCGAAAGCGTATGGGCCGGGCCGCGAAACAGAACAAAGTCGTGACGGGGGAGGTCGTCCGGTTGGGTAATCGCCGGGTGGCGCCTGAGATAGTCAGGCGCGGCATACAAGCCCCAGCTGATATCCATCAGCGGCGTAGCGTGGGGATGTTCAGGCGGATCGCGCCGGATCACAATCGCCAGGTCCACATTGTCATCCACCAGATTCACAGGGCGGTCGGTGAGGTCAAGATCGACGCTGACATGCAGGTTATTCGCTACAAACTGATTAAGCACCGGCACTATGCACTGGCAGCCGAAGGTGACCGGCGCCACCACGCGCAGGCTGCCGGTTGGCTCTTCATGATACTGACGGATAAACAGGTCAGCGCTCTTCACTTCACTGAGAATGCGGGCGCAGTAGTGATACCAGGTCATG
This sequence comes from Erwinia pyri, assembly GCF_030758455.1. Classification (NCBI taxonomy): domain Bacteria; kingdom Pseudomonadati; phylum Pseudomonadota; class Gammaproteobacteria; order Enterobacterales; family Erwiniaceae; genus Erwinia; species Erwinia pyri. The sequence continues at coordinate 4,028,284 of NZ_CP132353.1, read as the reverse complement.
CCGACCTCGGTCACCGCGATTTTACGGGTGGTGCGTTGCAGCAGTTTGGTGCCCAGCCGGACTTCCAGCGCAGCGATCTCTTTACTGACGGAGGATTTCGACACGCCCACCAGTTTCGCCGCTTCGGTAAAGCTGAGCGTCTCCACCACTTTGGCGAAGATCACCATGGCATGCAGGTTTTCCATGTCGCTCATCACTGCTCCTTTGAAGTCAGTTCCCGGCCTGAAAAGGGCAGCTGGCAGGGGATTGGGCTTGATCAGGGCGGTAGCTTAATGGTTGAGCAGAGGGATGTAAATCGTCAGGGCAGGAGAAGGCGCAAGGGCGGAGGAGCACCTCCGCCCATACGTTATCGCACTTTTTTCACCAGAACGGGGATCTTGCGCAGCCTGTTAGCCAGCCACAGGCCGCCCAGCAGCATAACGGCGACAAATGCCGAGACGCCCATCCAGCCCCAACCGTGCCAGAACACGCCGCCCAGCGTGCCCGCAACGCTGGAGCCGAGATAATAAAAGAACAGATAGAGAGAGGAAGCCTGGCCTCTGGCACGACGTGCGCGATGCCCAACCCAGCTACTGGCCACAGAGTGCGCAGCAAAAAAGCCCGCCGCAAACAACATCAGCCCGGGCAGCACCAGCACCAGGGTGGTGAACTGGGTAGCCAGCAGGCCAGTCAGCATCAGCATCAGCGATCCCATCAGGACGACGCCGCGACCATATTTTACCGTCATCATCCCGGCGCGCGGCGAGCTGTAGGTGCCGGTCAGGTAAACCACTGAGAGCAGACCAACCACCGTCTGGCTGAGAGAAAAAGGGGCGGCCAGAAAACGGTAGCTGACATAGTTGAACAGCGTGACGAAGCTGCCCATCAGCACGAACCCGATCAGGAACAGCATCGGCAGCCCCATATCCCGCCACTGGAACATAAAGTTTACCAGCAGCTTATGGGGCCGCAGCGAACAGGCGCGAAAGTGCTGAGAAGGAGGCAGCAGACGGAAGAACAGCGCTGCGGCTGCCAGCGCAAACAGGCCTACAACAAACAGCGAGACGTTCCAGGAAAAGTGATCGGCCAGCATCCCTGTCGAGAGCCTGCCAACCAGCCCGCCAATGGAGTTGCCGCTGATATAGAGCCCCATCGAAAAGGAGAGGAAGACGGGATGCAGCTCCTCGCTGAGCCAGGTCATGGCCACCGCAGCAACGCCGCTTAAGGCAAGTCCGGTCAGCGCGCGCATCGCCAGCACGCCTTCCCAGCTACTCATCATGGCGCAGATCAGGGTGAAGAACGCCGCCAGCAAAAGCGACACCGACATCACCGATTTCCGCCCGATGGCGTCTGACAGCGGGCCGGTCACCAGCAGACCCAGCGCCATCATTGCTGTGGTCACCGAGAGCGACAGGCTGCTCTGGGCAGGCGTCAGGTTAAAGCTCTGGGAGAAGACAGGAAGGATCGGTTGGACACAGTAGAGGACGGCAAATGTTGAAAGCCCGGCACAAAACAGTGCCAGCGTGGCGTGCATAAAGCGACGCGTGCCGCGGGTAATATAGGTTTTATTGATGGAATCGATTTCGGGGGAGGAAACTAAACTGTCATCTTCATCAGCAAGACTTTCCGAGTGCAACGCTGCGGATTTATTTACTACCGGTGCCACAAGAGTTCCTTAACTATTAATTAACGTGTCTGGTTTGCTATCAGATAAACTTATTGATGCCAGGCGTGGCAAGGGCTGCACGACGATCTGGCTGAGACAGTATTCGACTCTTTTAAAATAATGTAAATGATAAATGCCAATATTTTTACTTACTTTTCGTTCTTGCCTGGTTAATTTTGCTCATGAACAAAAGGCAGGCGCGCTAAGAATTTTCCTTAAGTCATCCTCTGCTGCTTTTCTGCGCTACAGCTGGGGCTGGGCCAGCTTTCGCCGCTCTTTTTTGTGACCTTTCCCGCTGCGCTAAACCAATAAATTTCTCAGCCTCTGCCCATTTCTGTCAGTTTATGTCTGTGGATAAGAATAAATATAAATAAAGGCGTAAAAATATAACTGAGCGGGGAAGTGATTCATTTTTTGAAATATAGTGTTATTACTGGTAATAAATACAGCGGGTTGCGTTGTGAGACCAGAGTACTATACTAAGCGCTTCTTTCGAAATTACAGCGATAACATTGTCGATATCAATTGGCATCAGGAGGTTTTTATCACTTTTAACCAAAATGACCTAATCATTGACAATAATCAGACTGACTTTGAAGCTTATTATCATGACTACGAAGCTGGTCTGGACGCTAACATTGAGCCACAACCGGAGCCGATTCGCGGTCTCCCCGCTCCAGATATCCTGACGCCTTCCGATCGCTATCAGGAACTGTTTGAGGCAGTGCAAACGTCGCGGATATTTACCGACAGTAAAACGTTTGCGGACTGCGCACCGAAAATCGAACCGGAAAGAATTTTATATCGCTATTTTATTCAGCGTGAGCGCGAAGATTTTAACCTTCTGGCGTTTGTGCTGGAGAATTTCGATCTGCCGCGGGTGCATGACAGCCGATATGTTTCCGATCCCAATAAGAGCATGAGTGAGCATATTGACTCGTTGTGGCCGGTATTAACCCGTCAGCCGGAGAAGCATTCAGAATTCTCTTCGCTGCTGCCGTTGCCCGAGCCTTATGTGGTGCCGGGTGGCCGCTTTGGCGAGACCTATTACTGGGACTCTTACTTCAGCATGCTGGGCTTTGCCGCCAGCGGCCGCACCGATCTGCTTAAAAACATGGCGGACAATTTCGCCTGGATGATCGATACCTACGGGCATATTCCGAACGGCAACCGGACTTACTATCTGAGCCGCTCACAGCCACCGGTCTTTGCCATGATGGTGGAGCTGTTTGAGAAGGATGGCGTGAATGAAGCGCATCGCTATCTGAAGCACCTTAAGCGGGAACATGCGTTCTGGATGGATGGCCAGGAGTCGCTGACGCCAAACGAAGCGTATCGCCACGTGGTGATGCTCTCTGACGGCTCGGTGCTGAACCGCTACTGGGACGATCGCGATACGCCGCGTGATGAGTCGTGGATTGAGGATGTCGAAACAGCCAGAAATTCCGCGCGTCCTTCCGGCGAGGTTTATCGTGACCTGCGCGCAGGGGCTGCCTCTGGCTGGGACTTCTCCTCACGCTGGCTGAGTGAGCCTGGCCGTCTGGAGAGTATCCAGACCACCAGCATCGTGCCGGTGGATCTCAATGCGTTTCTCTACAAGCTGGAAACCACCATTGCGCGGCTGTCGGCGGAGAAGAAAGACCAGGTAACGGCTGAACTTTTCCAGCAGAAGGCTGTGCGCCGCCGTGAGATCCTGGACAAATATCTCTGGGATGCCGAAGCGGGTCTGTACCGCGATTACAACTGGCGTGAACGCGAAAAGGGTGCGTTTTCTGCAGCTTCAGTGACGCCTCTGTATGTGGGAATGGCGAGCCTGGATCAGGCCACGCAGACCGCGGCCGCTATCCGTTCGCATCTGCTTGCCCCTGGCGGTGTGCTCTGCACAGTTGAAGAGACAGGCGAGCAGTGGGACAGACCTAACGGCTGGGCACCAATGCAGTGGATGGCGATCAAGGGCTTCAACAATTATGGCGAAGAGCTGCTGGCGAAGGAAATTGCCACCCGCTGGCTGCAGGTAGTGGGTGCAACCTACCATCGCCACCATAAAATGGTTGAAAAATATAACGTTGCCGGACGTGCGCCGGTACTGGCAGGCGGCGGTGAATACCCGCTGCAGGATGGATTTGGCTGGACCAACGGCGTGACGCGCCGTCTGTTAGCGATGTATCCGGACGCCGCACCACAGCGTTAACCAGGCGAAAAAGAACAATAAGGGCCTTCTGATGAAGGCCCTTTTTTTGCCTGTAAAATCAGCTATAAGCGGAAAATATCCCCTCCGGGCAAATAAATCATGGTATGAAAGATATGAACGTTTTTTACGCTTTTTCTCCCGGGAGCCCTGAATGAAAAAATTTGTCCTCACTGCTCTGGTGCTGTTTGCCGCCAGCGCCTCTGCCGCCGAGCCGCTGCGCTTTGGCGTTGACCCCACTTTTCCCCCTTTTGAATCCAAAGCGCCGGATGGCAGCCTGCGCGGGTTTGATATTGAGATGGGCAACGCAATTTGCCATCAGATGCAGGTGAAGTGCGTTTGGGTACAAACGGGTTACGACGGCATTATTCCCGCCCTACAGGCGCGTAAATTTGATGCCATCCTCTCGGCAATGGCGATGACCGACAAGCGCCGCCAGCAGGTAGCGTTCACCGATATGCTTTACAACACCCCCAGCGCGCTGGTGACGAAAAAGAATAGCGGTCTGACGCCGGATGCTGCTGCGCTAAAAGGCAAAACGGTCGGCGTGGCGCAGGGCACGACGCAGGAAACTTACGCTAAAGCTGTCTGGGCTTCCGCAGGCATCCAGGTGGTCTCTTATCCTAATCAGGAAGAGATCTGGCCAGATTTGGCTTCCGGACGCGTGGAGGCGACGCTGACCAGTGCCGCAGCGGCGGAAACGGGCTTCCTGAAATCTCCGCAGGGCAAGGATTACCAGATCAGCGGCAACACGCTCTATAACAAAGAGTATTTTGGTGAAGGCGTGGGGATTGGTCTGCGTAAAGAGGATACCAAACGGGTTGCCGAGATTAACGCCGCGCTGGCGGAACTGCATAAAAATGGCACTTACGACAAGCTGGCGAAGAAATATTTCAGCTTTGATGTTTACCACCTGCAGAAGTGAGCCTGATGCGATCTCTTCCTGATTACAGCGCGCAGCGGGCGCGCTTTCTGGCCGCCGTAGCGAGAGCGGGTGGGGCGAATACCGCTTATCCGCATCCTCTCTCCGGACCGCATGGCGAAACATTATTTACCGATGTTGCGGTAGTGGGCGATCCCGCCGCGCAAAAGCTGATGCTTATTGTCTCCGGCACGCATGGCGTGGAGGGCTATTACGGCTCAGAGAGCCAGATAGCCTGGCTGGAAACGGTTAAGGCTGCAGCGATGCCGGACAACGTGGCGCTGGTGATGGTGCATCTGATTAACCCCTGGGGCACCGCCCATTTACGTCGGGTGAATGAAGATAATGCCGATCTCAACCGTAACTTCATCAATTTCGTGGCTGGGCCGCCCGATAATCACGCATATGGTGAACTGCACGCCGTGTATACCTGCCGCGATATTGACGGGCCGGAGCGGGCGCAGGCGGATGCGCTGCTGCTGGAGAAACGGCAAACATTGGGCTGGGCAGGTGTTAAGCGCATTGTTGAGGCCGGACAGTATCAGTATGCCGACGGCATCTTCTATGGCGGGCAGCAGGCGAGCTGGTCGCATCTTACGATGAAAACCATTATTGACCATCATCTGTCCCGGGCGAAAGAGATCGTCAGTTTCGACCTGCATACCGGCGCGGGCGCTTACGGTCATCCGATGCTGATGGCGATAGCAGAGCATGACTATCCGGCGCTGCAGCAGGCCAGAGCGATCTTTGGCGCCTGGTTAACGGTGCTGATTACCGGCGCAGGCCGCGACAGCGAAACGGGCGTAACCGCCACGGCCACCGGCTACCTCTCTCAGTTTATGCTGGATAATTTGCCGCAAACGCAGCTGCTTCAGCTGGTGGTAGAGTGCGGGACGCTGGAAGGCGAAGAGATGCATCGCCGCGTGCGTAACGATCACTGGCTGCATCTGTTTGGCGATCCGGCCAGCGAACAGGGATTGCAGATCAAGCGGGATCTTTTCGACGGCTTCTATCCTGACGATCCTGACTGGCAGGTAACGATCGCGCTGCGTACCCGACAGATCTTCGTCAGGGCATGGACGGCGTTAACGCAGCCCGATGCTCACCCTGTGCGTTAAGTTTCCTTGTTGTCAACATTGATGCTTTATGCCAGACTGTTTCCAACATGGAAACGAACGAGGGCAGGGAGTGCATGTCATCTCAAGAAATCCGTTCAATGTAGCGGCAAGGCTTTATCCCCAGGCCGCTTCGGCATTAACGTTACTCTATCGCCAGTTGTGTAAACATGATTTCGCAACGCCTGAGGAGTTGAAGCGTCTGTATCCCAGTCTTGACTGAATGAAGTATCGGAATAAATGGTGGGTAATTGATCTGCAGGGAAATCATATTCGGGTGCTGTTTTTTGCTGATTTTGAGCGGGGGAAAATTTTCATTAAGCACATTTGTTCACATGCGGAGTATGACAAATTAATCAAAAAGTATCGGGAGTCTCATCAATGATCTCTGAAGCGCTTGCCAGTTCGCAGCAGCTTATGAACAGGGTTCCCCTGTTGGCCGGAAGCCAGCAACGTGAAGATTATGAACAGGCTTTGCAGCTGGCCGAATATCTGGTGGAGAACGATCCGGATAACCCATTGCTGGCATTGCTGTGCGATAAAATCGATCTTTATGAAAGCCTCTCTTCGGAATTTGCGGCCTTCAATGCTCGTCTCAAAGCTATTCATACAGGCGTTGGGGTACTTCGTACCCTGATCGATCAGTATCAGCTTAAACTGAGTGATTTCGAGCAGGAAATAGGTAAAAAGTCGCTGGTGAGCCGTATTTTAAGCGGCGATCGCAAGCTGACAATTGAACATATCAGGGCATTATCCCGCCGTTTCGGGGTGCCGGTTGAGCTGTTTATTGATAAGTGAGGGCTGAAGATTTCAGCCCTCAGGCTTAGCGGGGAGCAAGCTGGTGCTACAACAATGTTTTGAAAGGATGAGGAGCGTCATAGGTCACCCGGATAATCCCCAGCATAATTTTCCTCTCAGAGCAGCGGCTCGCCGGCTGGCAGCGTGATAGCCTCTTCACCCGCTTTAAACAGCAGCGTCGGATGAGGGCCATAAGCATAAGCCTGGTCACCGTTCATCTCGATCCAGTTTCCTTCCGGCAGGCCAATCACCTCCAGCTCTGGCGAGAGCGCCAGCAGCTCGCGGATGCGCTGTTCGCGCGTTTCGCCCTGATGCCCCGTTGGCAGCGCATTGGTGAAATGGGGGTTGATCTGGCGTGGGAAGAGGTTCAGCGCATCAAAGCCGCCCGGATCGACAATGGGCATATCGTTGGTGGTGCGGATAGTGGGGCAGGCGAGGTTGGAGCCAGCGCTCCAGCCAACATAGAAGGTATCCGTTTTCACCGCTTCGGCAATGGGTTGCAGCAGGCCGCGTGCACGGCACTCTTTCAGCAAATTAAAGGTGTTGCCGCCGCCTACCATAATGGCATCAGCTGCTGCGATCGCCGCCTGCGGATCGGAGAGCGTGTGGACCCCGACGATCTCAATATTCAGATCGCGAAAAGCGTCACGCACTTTATCGGTGTAGGTATCCCAGCTCTGCGTAACCCCGGCGAAAGGAATAAACACCACTTTCTGTCCCGGTTTCAGATCGCGTCCGACCAGCGGGACGGCATGCTCAAGGTAGCGCAAACCGGGTGACGCAGAATTACTTAATAACAGCAGTTTCATGATGGCTCCTTTTACAATACGTTGCGTAGCAGATCGGCCAGCAGCTGGTTAGAGAGCACCACCGGCTGGTCGACGTGACGGGCGCAGATGGCCTGATGCCAGCCAGTGTAGCCCATGCAGTCGGTCAGAATGATCTCTGCGCCCTGTTCAGCCAGCGAGCGGGCAGCGGCGGCGATCTCTTCTTCTGTCGCGGTATAAGGCGAGGCTACGGCAAACACCGGCTTCCTCGCAGCCCCTTTCCACTTCTCCAGTTCGCTGGCGATTTGTGAAGCCAGCGGCACCAGGATCCCGGCCTGACGATCGCCCACCAGCGCATTAAGCGTTGGCGGTAAAATACGATCCGGCTCGATCAACCATGCGCCATCGCCATGCAGCCCGTGGAACTCTCCGGTACAGAGCAGAACCACCATTTCGCAGCCTGCCGCCGCCAGCTCGCTAATTTTCTGCTGGACGGCAATGCCAACCGCCGTTTTTCCCATCACTATCGCCCGGCCATCCAGCAGGCGTGAAGTCAGCACCGCCTCGCCAGGCTCAACCGGGAAACGGGCAGCAATGGTGGCGTCATCCAGGCCGTCCAGTACGCCCGCGTGCAGGCAGGTAACATGGTCCGGCAATGCCTTGTCCAGAATGGGCGTGATATCACTGCGCGGCGCCTGGCCTATGGTCAGCGTGCCAATTTTGCGAGCTTTCATCTCAGGCCCCCGGCTGGCGCTTCTGCAGGTGAGCCAGCGAGCCGTAGAGATCCAGCAGGTGCTGGTATTCAGTGGCATCAAAGAACTGACAGCTACCCCGGGAGAACTCTTTCGCAACCTCCACTGCAAATTTGCAGGCGAGCGCGATATCCACTTCGTGGCTGGCACCGGTGCCGCAGCCCGGCACGATGCCTTCGGCGGTGATCGCTACGCCAACCACCGGCGCGCGGGTAGCAATGGAAGGTTGCAGAATACTGTTCAGATGGTAAACGCCGTTGCCGTAAGGGGTGATATCCTGGGTGGTGATCGGGAAGGTGACGGGCAGTTTACCGGTAGTCATCTCCATTACCCGCAGCAGATCTTCCGAGACGCGCAGGATATAGCCCTCCTTCACCGTCGGGGAAATGGCGAAACCTTTATGGTTGATGATGCGGTTGCCTTTGGTGGTATCGATAGAGAGCACCGCATCCATCTCTTCAGAGACTTCCTGCTGGTTCATCTCTTCGGTTTCTACCGGCGAATCCATAAAGTCGACCGGCTCATGCGGGCGCGTAGGCGCATCCGGGCAGATATGGGTGGTGATAATCACGTCGCCCGGCAGGCTGTCCCCCTGGCGCTGCATCTCCGCCAGTTTAAGCGCGGAAGCGACCGCCGCTACCGCGCCATCCGCATCGGAAACCATCCCGATACGTCCCGGACGGGCGCCAATTCCGCCAAGTCGTCCTACAATACCCAGCGTAGGCGCGGAGCCGCCCAGTCGCTTGCCTTCAAAGCCCGGAATAAAGATTTTGATAAAATCGGTGGTGCCTTTCTCGCCCTTAACTTCTTTTACGGTCACCTCTACGTTGGCGTAACCCGCCAGCAGCTCCCGCACTTTCTCTCCGCTGGCCCAGGCGCTGTCCAGCAACTCAAATACCTGCAAAGTTTGATATAAGCTCATGATTTTCCCTTAATGTTGAATTATTTTTTTCCGCCCGGTAGCACCGAGCTAAAGAAGCTGAACAGCGCGTCACCCGCGATCAGGCCGGCGGCCAGCACTTCCATCTTGTTGCGCGCCGGTTCACCGCCAACGCGGATCCAGACCGTGCGGATGGCGATACCGATCAGCACCGCCCAGCCCGCCAGCGGGTTGTTGATCAGCAGGCCGGTCGCCAGCAGGACGCCCATCTGGCGACCCGGGCCGCCGATAAGCTGGATCAGCGCGCCGGGAATGGCCCAGATCAGCAGTGATTTAGCGATCTCCATCGACACGCCCGCATTGATGGCGGCGACATAAACTTTGGCAACCGGCGGCACCAGTCCCTGGGCGAAATAGCCTTTGTAGATGAAAAACACCACCGGGATAGCCACCACAAAGGCGAGCATCGCGGCCAGCAGCTGCTGACGTCGGCCATCCAGTTCGAAAGAGGTAAATTCCCCTTTACCGCGCAGGATCCAGCCAGCTTTCAGGTCATAGCCCATATCCGCAAAGGCTGGTCCGGTTGCTGCCGAGAAGCCGCATAGCATGGCGAGCGCTTCCGGCGGAAAGCCAATCAGAATGCCTGTCAGCAGCGTAATCAGCGCCACGGCAAAGGCCGGGAACCAGCCAGAATGCATCGCCGCCAGACCCACAATCATCTGGTGCAGGAAGGCGGCGAAGGCGGCGTAAACCATAAATGCCAGCAGCCAGGGCAGAGAGAGGTGGGCGTAAAGACCGCTGGTCAGCGCAATCAGCACCGAGATCAGCGCAAAGCCGAGCGCACCGAAACGCAGCGTTTTACCGATCTGCATATTTTGCGCTTCTGGCAAAGTCGCCTGCTGCTGAGCGGCAGGTGACGCCTCGGTTTTGCCGCTTCGCACCAGCCTGACGATCTGGAACAGCGCCACCAGACCGGCACCGGCCATCATGCCGTGCGGGATATAGAGCTTGTTGATATCAAGGCCAAACATCGGCAGCGAGTAGCCGCGAAGCAGGAAGCCGATGCCCAGCATGCCCAGCGCCCAGATATTGCCGATAAAGGCGGTACCGAGCGCCGCCATGGGGAATTTAAACCAGGAGCCAACAGCACCTATAGCAATGCCCACGCCCAGCAGCGCGGCATGCTTTCCGCCCCGATCGCCCGCTTTGATCGATTCCGCAGCAGCCACGCCAGGAGGCCAGGCCCCCTCTGCCGGGAAAATGCGGGTATTGAACAGGCGATAAAGCAGATAGCCATCCAGCAGCATCGCTAAGGCCACGCCGATAAACATCGGCATCACCATATCCTGACGCCCAAACAGCCAGGGAATGGCAATGGGCAGCAGCAGGGAGTTGGCTGCACCAAACGTCGCGGCGGAGGTGGCGCTCTGGGCCAGATTCTGAATATGTATGGAACGGAAGCGCGCAAAATACTGCAGCGGAATGCGGGCGATAACCATCGCGACCATCGCGCCAATGATGGAGGTATTCGGCGTCACGCCGAGGGTCGTTAACAGCTGAACCCCGATGATCGCACCAAACACGCTGAGCGCCAGCAGGAGCAGCAGCGTGGCAGGGGCGAAGGTACGGGGGTGTTCCCCCGTTTCGTCGTGTGATGTTTTTGAACGCACAGTCTGGCTCACGGTGATTCTCCTGGTATTGGCAAAAGTTAAGGCTGGTGGGTTACCAGCACGTCACCCGTTTTTTGGGCGATAAGCAGGGCGGTTTCTTTTAAAAGGGTGGCGATGCGCTGCAGCTCTTCCGGCTGTGCCAGCGTCTGGGGAAAAGAGAGGCAAAACGCGACCGCCTCATGCGTCGTGGGGTCGCCAACGGCACAGCTGACCGAGGCGGTATCCGCTACCGATTCATTCACCGCAGTGGCAAAACCCGCCTCCCGGGTCTGGCTGACAGCGGCCAGCAGTGTCTCAATGGTGTGGTCTGTTCCGCTAAGCTGGGCCTGCACCTGCGGGCTGGTGAAAAAAGTCCGCAGCTGCGCGTCAGTCAGTCGCGCCAGTAAAGCCCGTCCGGTTGAGGTGCCCCAGGCCGGAGAGCGGGAACCGGGCCAGGTCACTACCGGCAGCGCCTGTCGCCCGTGGATCACCCGTAAAACCAGGATCTCCTGATCGTCCAGCATGGAGATATAGCCGGTGTAGCCGGTCTGCTCGCACAGTGAGCGCAGCGCGTTATCCACCAGCTCACTCAGCGGCGCCTGGCGGTTAACCAGGTGAGAAGCGGAGAGGATCAGCGGGCCAGGCAGAAACACACCTCTGGATTCATCACGTTCAACGTAGCCGTAGGATTCCAGCTGATTCATTACCCGTGAGGCGGTGCTTTTCGGCATGCCCAGCTGGGTAGTGAGATCGCTGATGCGGATACCGCCCTGTAGCGATACCATCAATTTTAAAATGCTGGCGGTGGTCTCCAGAATGGACATAGGCAAGTCTCAAAAAATGGGATTAAGTTCCATTAAATGAGATTGCAAAATAAGTGCCAAAAATAACCTGTTGATTTACAGAGCACCTTGCCGCGCCAGTCAGTCTCAATGCCTTAAAACGGTGCGCCGTTGTGGTGCAGTGGTCAGAAAAGGGGCGATACCGGAGAGGGAAATTTGCCGGGTGCCAGGGAAAAGAGAGTTCAGACCTTTTCCCTGGGTTTAATGGTTACAGACGCCCGTAACAGGTATCTTTCCCACCACGCTCAGACGGTTACAGGCGCCCGTAAAATGTCATTCGGGCGGTTTCGGAGAGGGCAATATCGGGCTGAGCATTATAGGCCAGCACCACCAGCATGCGGCTGGTCTCGCCTTCGGTTGGCGTCACGCGATGCAGCGCATTACGGCCGCGAAACAGCACCAGATCGCCCGGATTGATCGCCAGCTTCTCCACGGCCCGCTTGTTTTGCAACACCTGCTCCACGCCGTCGAAATTCATCTCTCCCGCTTCGGCATCCCGCAGATTGCTGACATATTCAAATACGCCGCCCGCTTCAGGCTTCTGGATCAGCAGCGTGATGGCAAAGGAGGAGTTATCGAAATGCCAGCCCAACTCCTGCCCGGTATGCGCATAGTGCAGATTGATGGAGGAGAGGGAATCAGCATAGGGATAGAGCTGCTGTTCGCCCAGTACGCTGCAGAGGAAAGCCTTAAACGCTGGCGCGTTGTAAAGCGTACGCAGCGGTGAGTTCTCCGGCACTTCCTCATCTGTAATGCACCCTTTGGAAGAGGTGATCTGGTAATTACGCGGATGATCGGGGGCAAACGCCTCGTCTGGCGCTTTCAGATAAACGTTGTGTTTGCTGGCCGCGTAGTAGGAAAGATGCTGATGCTCCTCGCCTTCCTGACGAACACGCTTCAGCGCATCCTCTGTCAGAAACGCTCGCAGCACCAGTGCACCGCTCTCATCAAGCCACTGTTTGCAGCGCGCCTGGTAGTCAGCATCGTTAATCGGGTGGGCAGATAAATTGATAATCGGGGCCAGGCTGGTCATCGCACGTGCTCGTCAATAAAGGGGATCTTCACTCTACTGCCAGTCAGCCCGGCTCACCAGATGTTCGCCTTATAGATCGGCTCTATTTTGGTTAACCTATTAAAACTTAACTATAAATTATTCATTTCACTGACGGACGTCACCCACGCAAAGGAAATTAACAGGCTCAGGCGCAGTTAAGCGCGCCGTTTAATACTGGCAGCAGACTGCCTTCCTGAAGCAATGTCTCAAGCGGGGCGAACAAAGGATGCGGTAATTCAGAAGCGGAAAACCACGCCCAGCCGGCACACTTTTCAGGCTCACAGCGCTCTGGCGTTCCGGTAACCTCATCCGCCAGCATAAAAAGCGTCACGTAATGTTTATTCTCAGCGGTAAAGAAATTGTTAGTGAAGGCAAGATTTGTCACTTTTCCAATCTGAAGGCCAGTCTCCTCCTGCGTTTCCCGACGCGCGCACTGTTCCGGCGTTTCACCAAATTCCAGATGACCGCCGGGTGTTGACCAGCTGTCGGCACCGTGACTTCCAGTGCGCCTGCCCAGCAGCAGCTTGCCTTCCCGCACAATCAGAATGCCTACGCCTGTTCTTGGATAACTCATTTTTCTCCTCGTTTTAGCGCTCTTATACGCTGTAAGTCTGCTCTTATCCGGCACAGAAAGCGGGATCAGCCGCCGGAAAACTGCTGGCGATGCACCATAATCTGCTGCAAATTCATCTCAACCCAGTCGGCCAGACCGACCACCTGGCCGCGTACTTCCTGACCCATTGGCGTCAACCGGTACTCTACGTGCGGCGGGATCACCTCATAAGCGATGCGCTCGACAAAGCCATCTTCCTCCATAAAACGCAGGGTTTGCGCCAGCATCCTTTCGCTGATGCCGCCAATTTTTCTCTTGAGCTCGCTAAACCTTAAGGTGTCATCCTCCAGCGCCACCAGAATCAGCAGGCTCCAGCGGCTGGTCAGACGCTTAAGCACCTCCCTTGAGGGGCAGTTGGCGTCAAACAGTTCGCCACGGCGGAACTTTTCACTGAGCGACAGGGTCGGGCTATTTTCATTTTTTATCACACTAACATTCCTGTAAGTACTTACTTTTAATTAGTGTATGGCATAGGGTGGTGGGGTGAAAGCGATTTAGTGGCCTGCAGGCTGTTAACGCATTTGAAAAGCCAATAAGGAGATCAACATGATTGCTGTAACCGGAGCAACTGGCCAGCTGGGCCGTTTAGCGATCAACGCTTTACTGAAGAGAGTGCCTGCGGCTGAAATAGTTGCCGCCGTGCGCTCACCGGAGAAAGCTTCTGACCTTGCTGGTCTGGGAGTGCAGGTACGTAAAGCGGACTATAGCGATGCTGAAACCTTAGTCAGCGCCTTCAGCGGCGTGGATAAAGTGTTGTTAATCTCCTCGAATGAGGTGGGCGCTCGTGAGGCTCAGCACCTGGCGGTGGTTGCAGCGGCGAAGGAAGCAGGCGTGTCGTTGCTGGCCTATACCAGTCTGCTGCATGCGGACACCACGCCCATGGGGCTGGGCGGCGAGCACCGTACCACCGAGCAGGCACTGATCGCTTCCGGCCTCCCTTACGCCATTCTGCGCAACGGTTGGTACACTGAAAACTATGCCGCCAGCATTGCGCCCGCGCTCACCCACAGCGCCTTTATTGGGGCTGCGGCAGAGGGAAAAATTGCCTCTGCCAGCCGTCAGGATTACGCGGAAGCCGCCGCCGCAGTGCTCACCAGCAGTGATGCGGCAGGCAAGATTTACGAACTGGCGGGGGATACGGCCTATACGCTGGCGGAATTCACTGCGGAGATTGCTAAGCAGAGCGGCAAAGAGGTGCAGTACATCAATCTTTCTCAGGAGGCGTTTGCAGAGGCGCTGAAAGGAGCAGGTCTGCCGGCGGGGCTGGCAGAGATGTTGGCTGACTCCGATGCTAACGCGGCCAAAGGTGCGCTGTTTGATGAGAGCCAGACTCTCAGCAGACTGATTGGTCGCCCAACCACACCCTGGCAGGAGGTGGTAAAAGCTTTCGTGCAAGGCTAAGCCGCAACTTAACAGCTGATTGGGCATCAGCGATGGACGACGGCAGGCCGGGGGAGAAATAGCGCCTGCCTGTCGTCTAATCTTTTTGACCAACCCGGTCAAATATCTTCACTATCGGCAGCGGGAATAATCTTGCACTATCGTAACCACATTTCGAGAAAATAAAGGCAAGTCTGATGTCATTAGTGAAAAAAATTACCCTACCGTTATTGGTTACCGCCGCCTTCTACTCCCAGTTTTCTGCTGCGGCGGTTGAGAGCTATGCGATGGATTCAGGTCACACCTCGGTTGTGGTAGCCTGGGACCACTTCGGTTTCTCCCATCCAACGGCCGATCTCTCCAATATCACCGGTAATATCGATTTCGATGCCAGCAATGTCGCCAAATCAAAAGTGGACGTTTCCATTCCGGTAGAAACCATTAATACCCACGTTGATGCGCTGACCACAGAATTCAAAGGCGCAGACTATTTCGACGTGAGCAAATTCCCGACGGCAACCTTTAAAAGCACCAAAGTTGTCAGTAAAGGGAAAAACAAAATGGACGTGTATGGCGACCTGACCATCAAAGATATTACCAAACCGGTTATCCTGCATGCGGTGCTGAATAAGCAGGGCATGCATCCGATGGTGAAGAAGCAGGCGGTAGGTTTTGATGCCACCACCACCTTCAAGCGTTCAGACTTTAAGCTGGATAAATATGTTCCGGCCGTCGGCGATGAAGTGAAGCTGACTATCTCTACCGAGGCTTACGCGAAGTAAGCCTTGTCAGCGCGGATGGCCAGGCCTCCGCGCTCTTCTCTCATCCTCCAGCGTTTACTGCCAGAACTTCTTCCTGCTGGTTTTGCCGATGCCGGGATTGCAGCTGTTGGTTGGATCCAGCTGACGCATGTGCGACTCATACTCACACGAGGCATGATAGAGATGCCCAACGTTGTGTTCTGCCGGGTACTTCGCGCCGCGCCGATCCAGATATTCAAGCACGGCATGTTTGAACGCCGCGGCATCCACGCCAGGCTTCAGGATATAGTCCTGATGATTAACGAAACAGAAGAAATGCCCGCAGCAGGACTCCTCCTGCACCTGATCCCGCAGTGCCTTCGGCAACTTTATTCGCCATTCCGTATCATTGCGGCGCAGCGCCACGTCAAAAGCAATCAGCCGCTGGTCGGCATCAATCCCTTTATAATCGCAGTATGAGATAGTGCAGCCGCCCACGCCAAAACGGACCAGGAAAGCATCCCGCTCTTCACGTGCATCGCAGGCAAAGTAGCGGCCAGACCTGTCGCTGAAGAAATGCTCAAGCTGCTGCTCTAACTCACCGGCATGACGCGCTTCAGCCTTGATCATCAGATGATGCTCGAACCGATCCCGCCAGGCCAGAATGCGCGGCGCAACCCCTTTTGGCGTCACGTTGTTGGCAAACTGCAGCACTTTATCGACAAAATTAGACGGGAGGATTTTCAGGTTCTTAACCCGGATATCCCATTTCGCTTTGTTTGTCATCAGCCCTGGCAACGCTTCGGGACCAAAACGGCTGATAGCCCAACACATATGTTTGGCGTAACGCAGGGTCAAATCAAAGGCATCGCGATGAATATACTCAGCCTGAAGGGGTAATTCTGTCAGCCCGGCCAGCAGCGTGCGGCGCAGGGCAACCAGCTCCGCTTCATCATTGGTGCCGATATAGAAGGTGCGGGTTTTCTCGCTGGCAGCAAAGGTGGAGAGGCGCACGGCAAACACGGCGACCTTACCGGCGCTGCCTGAGCTGTCATGCAAATACTGAACGTTACCGTTGTAGCGGGTTGGGGTATCGGCTTCGATGTCCCGCAGGATCCCGGCGTAATCATCCGCCCAGATTTTTCCCTGCCAGTCTGCTGCCGTGCCGGTGCTGTAGTGGTGGGACTCCAGATTTGCAATCATCTCTTCCGGCGTGCTGCCCAGCTCAATGCCAAGATGATTGACGAGCTGTAGAGAACCCTCCGCATTGATGCGGGCAAACAGGGATTTCTCGGTAAAAGCGGGGCCACGGCGGATAAGCGAACCGCCCGAGTTATTACAGACACCGCCGATAACGGAGGCGCCAATGCAGGATGAGCCGATGACGGAGTGGGGCTCTTTGCCGTGAGGAAGCAGGGCTTTTTCCAGTTCGGTTAACGTACTGCCGGGGAAAGCAATAACCTGACGCGCCTCGTCAATAACCTGCACGCCTTTCAGGCGGCGGGTGCTGACGATAATGACTTCACGATCATACTCCGTCCCATCCGGTGTTGACCCTCCGGTGACACCGGTATTAGCAGCCTGCATAAGGATAATTTTATCGCAGGCGACGCACGCTTGCAGAACCTGCCAGAGCTGCATCAGAGTTTGTGGAACGGCCACCGCTAACGCCTTGCCGCTGCCTACCCGATACCCTTTGGTGTAATACGCTTTGCTGTCCTCACTGGTCAGCACCTGCTCTTTACCCAGCACCTGCTCCAGCCGGATAATGATCTCTGAATCCTTTACCATCAACACTGCTCCTGGTTCTCCCGGCCGCCGTTGTTTGTGCAGCGGCGGCTTGGTGGGTATGAATCAGGAAGTCTACCGTGCCGGGCTGCGTAAAACAGTGATTTCTGTGCGTATTACCATCAGCCCGACAGGAGGGTGGCAGCGGTTACAGAGAGGGCCGGGCGTGCAGATAGGTTGAGACCACTTCACGGATCGCCACGCCAATCACCGTCACCTCATCCAGCTGTTCACCCTGAATAATCTCCCCATCGTCCGTGACCATTTGATGCGGGTGCAGCCGCACTTTCGCCCAGTCACATTTGCCATTCAGCTCTATCAGCACGCGGCTGCCAGCGACGGCAGGACGATAACGGTCGATGATACAGAGACTGCCGTTACAGGCGGTAAGGTAGCAGTCGTGATTGGTCGGTACCAAATCCTGTAATTTACTGAACAGAAATTTTACTTCCCGCCTGGCAGGCGAGCGGAAACGGGCGGCGTGAGAAGACAAAACCTCACCGGTGACATACTGTCTGATACGATCCGTCATGCATTATTCCTCTGTTATTCCATTGCTTTAATGGTGAAGGTAACCACACCAAAAATGTCCAGCTTCTCCTCCCCGGCCAGCACAATCGGTGGCCAGGCTTCGTTCATCGCCACCAGTTGAACCACCGGCCGCAGATGCAATTTTTTCACCGTGAACTCGCCGTCGATGGCCGCCACCACAATGTCGCCGTGACCGGCCGTCAACGAGTTATCCACCACCAGTAAATCACCGTCGTTGATGCCGGCATCCTTCATTGATTCACCACTCACCTTGATAAAATAGGTGGCGTCGGGATGCTGGACCAGCAGGTTATTCAGGTCCATAGGCTGCCCGACGTCATCCTCGGCAGAGAAAGGCGAACCGCAGGGTACGCGGGCCAGAAAAAGCGGGAGAGAGAGGGTATCCCGCACCTCGGCAAGCTGGAGAAGGTTCATGTTAGTAGCTCGTAAAATGACTGTATATAAATACAGTATTATCATTTGCAGGGATCGATCAAGTCCGGCTGCGGCTTTTTTTTGCGGACGCGGCGGCAGGGCTTGCCAGGCAACGCTTTGGCAGGAAATTTATTTTAAGCAGAGGAATTATCAGCGCGGAGCAGGGGAGAGGCAGAAAAAGCAGGGAAAGAGAGAGTTTCAGGAACGCCAGAAAGCAAAAAACCAGCCCGCAGGCTGGTTTTTCTGAATATGGTGCCCGGACTCGGAATCGAACCAAGGACACGGGGATTTTCAATCCCCTGCTCTACCGACTGAGCTATCCGGGCAACGGGGCGCATTAAACCGTAAAGGCCGTCTTGCGTCAACGGCTTTGTCACAAAAATCTGCTAAAGGGCAGCTGACTGGCTGCTTTTCAAACAGAAAGTGTGAATCTTACTCAGGTTAATGCGCCATTCTTCCTGCAGAGGGCAAAGCTCAACACATCTTCCGCCAGCGTGCGGGCGGTAACCACTTCCTGCACGTTGCGCTTCACCAGCAGACGGCTCAGGCAACCTTCCAGAATCAGCTCCATCTGATGGGCGACCAGGGTGGGGTTGTCAGTGCCAAGCTGAGAGAGCAGATCGTGCGTATATTGCCATGAAGCACGCTTTTGCAGATCCGCTACCTGATGGATAGGGTGATCGGGCTGGGGGTAGAAGCTACAGGCAGCAATAAACAGACAGCCCGGATAGCGGTTGTTTTTCACCGCCTCTTCCAGCACCTGATAGCGCGCCAGCAGCTTCTGCTCTGCATTCAGCGTCTCATCCAGCATGAGTTTGCGCCGCCAGAGATCAATCTGCTGGCTGTGGTAGCGCAGCGCGTCATACAGCAGCGCTTCACGGTCTGGCCAGTAGCGCTGCAGATCTTCTTCCTGACAGTTTACCCCATCCGCCATCATGGCAAAGGAGGTAGAGGCCGCCAGGCCATTTTGCTCGAGTATATTCAGTGCATGCTCGAGTACCTGTTCACGTTGCAAGTGACTCTCCTCTTGAATGCCTTTTCCGGGCTCAGGGCCGGGAAATCACAGTGTAGTGTCGTTTACTGCGGCAGTTTCTGCAAATGCTGCACAAACGCAGCCGCATCCATAAAGCCCGTCACGCGTGAGTGGGGGATCTCTTTGCCGTTGGCATCAAAGAAAAGCAGGGTCGGCAGCCCCAGTACCTGCAGCTCTTTTAACAGCGCGCTGTCCTGCGCATTATTTGCCGTAACATCGGCCTGAAGCAGCTGGGTATGGCTAAGCGCCTGCTGAACCTGAGGCTGGCTGAAGGTCTCTTTTTCGAACTCTTTACAGGCCACGCACCACTCTGCATAGAGATCGAGCATGGTGATACGGTTCTGACTGTTCTGTAGCGCCTGATTAAGCTGCGCGGTATTGGTTATCCGCCCAAATTTCAGGGTGGCAGCCGCCGTTTGCGGCGGAGTAGCGAAGACCCAATCCTGCAGGGGCCGTGCCGCTACCAGCGCCGCCGTCAGCATCAAAATTTGTCCCAGACGCAGCCAGCCGTTTTTAGATTGCAGGCAGAGAAACGCCCAGCCGAAGAAGCCAACGCCCAGCAGGCTCCAGAGACGCAACCCCCACACCTCGCCCGTTACTCTCTCCAGCAGGAACACTGGCAGCGCGAGGATCACAAAGCCAAAGCCCTCCTTGACCGTTTGCATCCAGGCGCCGCTTTTCGGCAGCAGACGGCTACCGAACAGGGTGACCACGATCAGCGGCAGGCCCATTCCCAGCGCATAGAGGTAGAGCGTGCCTGCACCAGCCAGCATATTTCCGCTCTGGGCGATGTAGAGAAGAATGGCGCTAAGCGGCGCGGTAGTGCAGGGCGAACAGATCAGGCCTGCCAGCGCGCCCATCAGAAATACGCCCGGCAGCGAACCGCCCCGCTGGCGATTGCTCCACAAGGTCAGCCGGGTCTGCAACGAGGAGGGAAGCTGTAGCGTGAACAGGCCAAACATCGACAGCGCCAGCAGGATGAAAAGTACGGAGAGGCCGATCAGAATAGCCGGTGCCTGTAAAGCGGCCTGAAAGCGCAGCCCTGCAGCGGCAACAATCACGCCCATTACCGTATAAGTCAGCGCCATTCCCTGTACATAGACCATTGCCAGCGCAAACAGGCGTGAGAGGGAGTATTTCCGGTTCCCTCCCAGGATGATGCCTGAAATCAGGGGGTACATCGGCAGAACGCAGGGCGTGAAGGCTACGCCAATACCAATCAGCAACGCCCACAGCGGTGAAAACGGCAGCTTTTCAGGCACAGAGGGCTGTGTGCTCAGCGCTGTGGGCGATGCCTCGCTGTTTTGTGAAGCGGTTGCTGCATCTGCCTCCGTGTTCCGCGCTGTAATCGGTGCGTCATGCGAAGCGCTTACGGCATTCAGTGGAACCGAACGGGTTTCCGGCGGGTAGCAAAATCCCGCCGCCGCGCAGCCCTGCCAGGTGACGGTGACCGTCGAACCTTGTCCTGCCTGTTGCAGCGTGAGCGGCAGCGTCAGGCTGTCGGGGTAAATTTCCGTTTTGCCGTAGAACTCATCTTCATGCGGCTTACCCGCCGGGAGCGACCATGTGGCCAGTTGGGCACCCTGAGCGGTGATTTTAATTTGCTGACGATAGAGGTAATAGCCCGGTTTGACCTGCCAGCTCAGCGTCAGTTTGTTCGCCTGCTGTGTGAAGTCGAACGCGAAAGCCTGATCAACCGTAACGAACTGCGTGCGGTTTTGTCCGAACAGTGACGCAGAAGCGCTCGTACTTAGCAGAGAAATAAACAGAATAAACAGCAGGTGGGTAAAGCGCTTAGCCATTACGGGTTCCATGTTACAGTCAATCGGGCAGGAGCCATGCCGTGCTCAGCCTGAGCGCGGCATGGCAATCCTGACTAAGAGGCAGACTATATCATGACGGCGCAGGGGGAGGTTTGTCAGGACGTAACCAGGCCTTGCGCTATCTTCCTCATTTCCCCCTTAACCTGGCGGGCCATCCCTGCTGGCGCTACAAAATCAGGTTGCCCAACAGGAAGCCAAACAGCACGGAGAGTGCAATGGCGATTGTGCCGGGGACGATAAACGAATGGTTGAAAACGAACCGGCCAATACGCGTTGAGCCTGTGTCATCCATCTCCACGGCAGCCAGCAGAGTAGGGTAGGTTGGCAGCACGAACAGCGCGGAAACGGCGGCAAAAGAGGCAACAGCGGTGACTGGCGATACGCCCAGCAACAGCGCCGCAGGCATCAGCGCCTTAGTGGTAGCGGCCTGGGAATAGAGCAGCGTGGAGGCAAAGAAGAGGATCACCGCCAGCATCCACGGATAGTCATTAAGCAGTTCGCCCGCCACCTGCTGAATTTCACCGATGTGCGCCTTGACGAAGGTATCGCCCAGCCAGGCCACGCCCATCACGCAGATACAGGCGCTCATTCCCGATTTAAACGTGCTGGCAGAGAGGATTTTCGCCGTATCCACTTTACAGGTGAAGCAAATAAGCGCGGCAACTGTCAGCATAAAGACCACGATGGCCTCGTTACGGGGCAGAACCGGGTTGGCGATCAGGCCCACCGCATCGCTGATGGCGGTGGCATAGAGCACCACGGCCACAATGCCCAGCAGGAACAGCAGCACGGAAAGTTTCGCGCCGGGTTTTGCCTCAAATACGCCACTCCCTCTTAATACCGTTTCTCCTTTTGTCAGCCGCTGCTGATAAATCGCATCATCTTTCAGCTCTTTGCCCAGGAAATTCGTGACCAGCGCAGCGAGCAAAACGGCGATCAGGGTTGAGGGGATCGAGACGGCAAGCAGGGCCAGATAGCTGACCCCCTTGGGTTCCAGAATACCGGCCAGGAACACCACGGCGGCAGAGATGGGCGAGGCGGTGATAGCGATCTGCGAAGCGACCACGGCGATAGATAACGGACGGGAAGGGCGAACGCCCTGTTCCTTGGCAACTTCCGCAATCACCGGCAGGGTAGAGAAGGCGGTATGGCCCGTTCCGGCCAGCAAGGTCATGGACCAGGTAACCAGCGGTGCAAGAAAAGTAATATGTCGCGGATGCTTTCTCAACAGGCGCTCTGCCAGACTGACCAGGTAATCCATGCCGCCTGCGACCTGCATTGCTGCAATAGCCGCGATAACCCCCATGATGATCTCAATGACATCAAAAGGGATAGCGCCCGGCTTAAGCTGGAATCCCAGTGTCAGGATCAGCACGCCCAATCCTCCGGCGAAACCAATGCCAATGCCGCCCAGCCGCGCCCCAAGATAGATCGCCATCAGCACGACAATCAGCTCTGGTATTAACATACTGCTCTCCTTGGTCAAAAATGATAATCAACCGTTAATAATTTGTAGGGTGTCATAAAAAAGGCACGCCGTTTTGCAACTGGCGTGCCTTCAGGGCCTAACGGGCTGAACCGCTAATGTTCATTTTCATCGGTATAGCGTTTCGCTTTGTAAACCGGGAACATCAGGTTTTGCGTAGAGAAAATGTCATCCAGCTCCGCCTCGGTCAGTAAGCCGCGCTCCAGTATCACCTCCCGTACGCTTTTGCCCGTCTCGGCGCAAATTTTGCCGACGATATCGCCATTATGGTGGCCGATATAGGGGTTCAGGTAGGTCACAATGCCGATGGAGTTAAACACGTAGGCTTCACAAACCGCTTTATTAGCGGTGATGCCGTTAACGCATTTTTCCAGCAGGTTGGAGCAGGCATTCGTCAGGATATGAACAGATTCAAACAGCGCCTGACCAATCACCGGCTCCATAACGTTCAGCTGCAGCTGGCCCGCTTCAGAAGCCATGGTGACCGTCATGTCGTTGCCGATCACTTTGAAACAGACCTGGTTTACCACCTCAGGCACCACCGGATTGACCTTGGCGGGCATGATTGAGGAGCCCGCCTGCAGCTCCGGCAGGTTGATCTCGTTCAGTCCCGCACGCGGGCCGGAAGAGAGCAGGCGCAGGTCATTACAGATTTTAGAGAGCTTCACCGCGAGGCGCTTCAGGGCGCTGTGCACCATGACATAGGCGCCGCAGTCAGAGGTTGCTTCAATCAAATCTTCTGCCGGGACGCAGGGCAGGTTGCTGACTTCCGCCAGCTTCTGCACGGCCAGCGCCTGATAACCGTCAGGCGTATTCAGGCGTGTGCCAATGGCCGTGGCGCCCAGGTTGACTTCCAGCAGCAGCTCGCCGGTGCGCAGCAGATTTTTAATCTCTTCATTCAGCAGCACGTTATAGGCATGGAACTCCTGGCCTAACGTCATGGGAACGGCATCCTGCAGCTGGGTACGCCCCATTTTCAGGATCGACTCAAATTCCACAGCCTTGCGCTGGAATCCTTCGCTCAGCTGACCGATAGCATCCAGTAACTTTAAAATTGAGGTGTAGACCGCAATACGAAAACCGGTTGGGTAAGCATCGTTAGTCGACTGGCATTTGTTGACGTGGTCATTCGGATTGAGGAACTGATACTCCCCTTTCTGATGCCCCATCAGCTCCAGCCCGATGTTGGCCAGCACTTCGTTGGTGTTCATGTTAACCGAGGTCCCCGCGCCGCCCTGATAGACGTCAATCGGGAACTGATCCATACATTTACCGTTGTTCAGCACCTCATCGCAGGCCTGAATAATCGTGTTAGCGATGTTGCGTGGGATGGTCTGCAGCTCTTTATTGGCCATGGCCGCCGCTTTTTTGACCATCACCATGCCGCGCACAAATTCAGGAATGTCGCTGATTTTGCTGTTACTGATGTAGAAATTTTCAATCGCACGCAGAGTATGAACACCGTAGTAAGCATCTGCCGGAACTTCACGCATACCTAACAGGTCTTCTTCGATACGAATGTTATTAGTCATGGGAACCTTCTTGTTAATGCCCCTTCCCTTGCCGGGCGCCTTCTGCAGGTGAAGTTCAGGGGGCATGGGTGGTCACAATCAATGTGATCGTTGGTACTGCTACATCTCGGCGAACATGTTATCTATTTGCGGCTGAGGGAGCACGATCATATTCTGTTAGTAGCAAAAAGCCTGAAGAGAGATCACTTAAATTGCGTTTATTTTCAGGCTGGTCCGGCTTAGCGTGATCTGGATCACAAATCCCCTTTCAGCATGAAATTCGCTGGCGGCGGTTGAAAACAGAGGCGGGCGAGCCCATCTCTGAAAGATACGATCGGTAACGATCCCTTTTTTGTCGTCGCGTTTTAGCGAGACGGCCCTGACTGACAGGAGTGTGCGGTGCGCTGGTTACCGTTTTTAGTCCTATTTCTTCTCGCCTGGATCGAGATTACGATTTTCATCCAGGTTGCCCACGTCATGGGCGTGCTGCTGACGCTGCTTCTGGTGGTGTTCAGCTCCCTGATTGGCATCTCGCTGGTGAAGAACCAGGGGATGAAGAACTTCATGCTGATGCAGCAGAAACTGGCGGTGGGGGAAAGTCCCGCCGCTGAGATGATTAAAAGCGTTTCGCTGATCCTGGCGGGTTTCCTGCTGCTGTTACCCGGTTTCTTTACCGACTTCCTCGGCTTATTGCTGTTATTGCCACCGGTACAGAAGCATCTGACCCTGAAACTGATGCCCCATCTCAAGGTGTGGCGCGGGGCAGGCGCAGGCCCGGATAGCGGTTTCACCGTTGATGGTGAGTATGAGCGAAAAGAGAGCAAACTCATTGAACATGACGATCCTGAGGATCGCCGGTAACGAAACGTAAGGCGGGAGATTTCCCGCCTTTTTGCTTTTTACAGCATGGGATTGCGCATTATTTGTGCAAAAGTGACGCAGAAGCAAAATTTTTATTTTTTTCCCCTTGAAAGGGGTGTTGTCCACCCCTATCTCTCTCGTCACGAGGCGGGGCCAGTGAAGCCCGGCGTTCATCCCAAAAAACCTGATTGGACTTCTCAAAGGAGAGTTATCAATGAAAATTCGTCCATTGCACGACCGTGTTATCGTCAAGCGTAAAGAAGTGGAATCCAAATCAGCTGGTGGCATCGTGCTGACCGGCTCCGCAGCTGGCAAATCTACCCGTGGCGAAGTGCTGGCTGTTGGCAATGGCCGTATCCTGGAAAGTGGTGAAGTTAAGCCGCTGGATGTGAAAGTGGGCGATGTGGTCATTTTCAGCGAAGGCTACGGTGCGAAAACTGAGAAAATTGACAACCAGGAAGTGCTGATCATTTCTGAAAGCGACATTCTGGCAATTGTTGAAGCGTAATTACGCGTAACTCATTGAACGAAACGAATTTAAGGGATATTTAAGATGGCAGCTAAAGACGTAAAATTCGGTAATGACGCACGCGTAAAAATGCTGCGTGGCGTTAACGTACTGGCAGATGCAGTAAAAGTTACCCTGGGCCCTAAAGGCCGTAACGTAGTTCTGGATAAATCTTTTGGTGCACCGACCATCACTAAAGATGGCGTTTCCGTAGCACGTGAAATCGAACTGGAAGACAAGTTCGAGAACATGGGCGCGCAGATGGTGAAAGAAGTTGCCTCTAAAGCGAACGACGCAGCGGGCGACGGTACCACCACCGCAACCGTACTGGCTCAATCCATCATCACCGAAGGCCTGAAAGCCGTCGCTGCGGGCATGAACCCGATGGATCTGAAGCGCGGTATCGACCAGGCCGTTATCGCGGCGGTTGAAGAACTGAAAAACCTCTCCGTACCTTGCTCCGATTCCAAAGCCATTGCTCAGGTAGGCACCATCTCCGCTAACTCCGATGAAACCGTGGGTACTTTGATCGCCCAGGCGATGGAGAAAGTGGGTAAAGAAGGCGTGATTACCGTTGAAGAAGGCACCGGCCTGCAGGACGAGCTGGACGTGGTTGAAGGTATGCAGTTCGACCGTGGCTACCTCTCTCCGTACTTCATCAACAAGCCAGAAACCGGCGCAGTAGAACTGGAAACCCCGTTCATCCTGCTGGCTGACAAAAAAATCTCCAACATCCGCGAAATGCTGCCAGTTCTGGAAGCCGTAGCGAAAGCAGGCAAACCACTGCTGATCGTTGCTGAAGATGTTGAAGGCGAAGCGCTGGCTACCCTGGTGGTCAACACCATGCGCGGTATCGTGAAAGTGGCTGCTGTTAAAGCACCAGGCTTTGGCGACCGTCGTAAAGCGATGCTGCAGGATATCGCTGTGCTGACTGGCGGTACCGTTATCTCTGAAGAGATCGGTATGGAGCTGGAAAAAGCGACCCTGGAAGATCTGGGTCAGGCGAAACGCGTTGTAATCAACAAAGACACCACCATCATCATCGATGGCGTTGGCGAAGAAGCAACTATCTCTGGCCGCGTTTCTCAGATTCGCCAGCAGATTGAAGAAGCAACTTCTGATTACGACCGTGAAAAACTGCAGGAGCGTGTGGCTAAACTGGCAGGCGGCGTTGCCGTACTGAAAGTAGGCGCAGCGACTGAAGTAGAAATGAAAGAGAAGAAAGCTCGTGTTGAAGATGCTCTGCACGCTACCCGTGCTGCAGTGGAAGAGGGCGTGGTTGCTGGTGGTGGTGTTGCACTGGTACGAGTTGCTTCTAAACTGGGCGCGCTGCGTGGCCAGAACGAAGACCAGAACGTAGGTATCAAAGTTGCGCTGCGCGCGATGGAATCGCCACTGCGTCAGATCGTTTCTAACGCCGGTGAAGAGCCTTCTGTTGTCACCAACAACGTGAAAGCGGGCGAAGGTAACTACGGTTACAACGCTCAGACCGAAGAGTATGGCGACATGATCGACTTCGGTATCCTGGACCCAACTAAAGTGACCCGTTCTGCTCTGCAGTACGCGGCCTCTGTAGCCGGTCTGATGATCACCACCGAGTGCATGGTTACCGACATGCCTAAAGGCGACGCGCCTGATTTAGGTGCTGGCGGCGGCATGGGTGGTATGGGCGGCATGGGCGGCATGATGTAATCCCCGCCTCCCGGCAAAAGAACCTGGCGTCGCAGACAAAAGGTTCAGCTCGCTGATAAACCCCCGTTTTTTTAACGGGGGTTTTTCTTTTTGGGGGGAAAATAGTAAAGTTATGGCGCAAGAAGTAACCCGAACAATGATTTATCTGTTTTTGGGCAACGGAAGCTTACCCAAAGTGCTCCAATTCCGGTACGCTCAGAACTGACTCTGATGATAATAATGGGGATTAAAATGCGGACTAACGTCTTGCTGGGATTTTCTCTGGCAGCCCTGCTGCTGGCAGGCTGTAGCAGTACTTCAAACGAGCTGAGCCCTGCGGGTCAACGCGTTACCTTTACTGACCAGCAGCCTGCAAAAGAGTGCCAGATGCTGGGCAATCTGACCGGCGAACAGAGCAACTGGTTTAGCGGTGCAGGCGGCGGCGAAAGCAGCTCGCTGCGTGGTGCAGCCAACGACCTGCGCAACCGTGCGGCAGAGATGGGCGGCAACGTGATTTATGGCGCCACCAGCCCAACGCAAAATATCTGGTCAAGCTTTGCCCCGCTGGACAGCAAGATGAGCGGCCAGGTTTATAAGTGCCCTTAATGGCGTCAGATAAGCGCCAGGCAACATAGCCCGCACGCTTAAGAGTGAAACAGGGGAGGATCAATGATCCTCCCCTGTTGTTTTTCGTCGGCTTAAACCTGTCTTAGCTGCAAATCCAGCGGCGTTTTGCTTGGCTCGCCACCAATCTCTCTGGCCAGTTTTGGCACCAGATAGCCCGAAACCTGGCTCAACAGCTCGCGCATGATGGCCCTGGCCTCGTCGTCGGAGACGTAAAAGTGCGCCGCGCCCTGAACTTTATCCAACACGTGCAGGTAATAGGGCAGGACACCGGCATCAAACAGCGCATTACTCAGCTCTGCCAGCGTGACGGCGTTATCATTGATATTACGCAGCAGAACGCTCTGGTTAAGCAGGGTTACACCCGCCTGCTTCAGCTGATGCAGCGCAGCGCGCAGCTCATCATCCATTTCCTGCGCGTGGTTGATATGGGTCACCAGCAGCACCTGAAATCGCGACTGTGCCAGCCGCTGGCAGAGCGTATGCGTGATGCGGCTTGGGATCACCACCGGTAAACGGCTATGGATCCGCAGGCGTTTCAGGTGTGGGATCTGCTCCAGTTGGTCAATCAGCCACGCCAGTTCCGCATCTTTTGCCATCAGGGGATCGCCACCGGAGAAAATAATCTCATCCAGTTCTGGCTGCTCTCGGATATACTCCAGGGCTTGCTGCCAGTTGCGCTTGTTTCCCTGGTTATCAGAATAGGGAAAATGGCGGCGGAAACAGTAGCGGCAGTTAACCGCACAGCCGCCTTTAACCAGCAACAGCGCACGATTGCGATATTTATGTAACAGACCCGGCACCACGCTGCTCTGCTCATCGAGCGGATCGGTACTGTAACCCGGAGCATCAATAAACTCCTGGCTGGCGGTAATGACCTGCAGCAGGAGCGGATCTTGTGGATCGCCTTTTTGCATTCTGGACGCAAAGGCTCGCGGGACGCGCAGGGCAAACAGACGGCGTGCAGCATTGCCCGCCGTCAGCTCCGGGTGCGAATCGAGGCCTAGCAGTTGCAGTAATTCAGCAGGATCGGTGATTACATCTGCAAGTTGATGCAACCATTCTTCTCGCGAAGGGGTATTTAGGGTTACAATGTGTGCCATTTTTTTGGCTAAGTACCAGTATTAAATTGTAGAGGGCCTTTATGGCGACTTATTCTAGCAACGATTTCCGTCCCGGTCTTAAAATCATGTTCGAAGGCGAACCTTACGCTATCGAATCGAGCGAGTTCGTTAAACCAGGCAAAGGCCAGGCTTTTGCTCGCGTGAAAATGCGTCGCCTGCTGACCGGCAGCCGCGTTGAGAAAACGTTTAAATCTACCGACTCCGCCGAAGGCGCAGACGTAGTAGATACCAACCTGAACTACCTGTACAACGACGGTGAGTTCTACCACTTCATGCACCCGGAAACCTTTGAACAGCACCCTGTTGAAGAGAAGACCGTTGGCGATGCGGCTAAATGGCTGCTGGATAATGCTGAATGTATCGTGACCCTGTGGAACGGCAAGCCGATCCAGGTGCTGCCACCAAACTTCGTGGAGCTGGAGATCACTGATACCGATCCAGGTCTGAAAGGCGATACCGCAGGAACCGGCGGCAAGCCCGCTACGCTCTCTACCGGTGCCGTGGTGAAAGTGCCGCTGTTCGTGCAGATTGGTGAAGTTATTCGTGTGGATACCCGTTCAGGTGAATACGTTTCTCGCGTAAAATAACCGCCGGGAAGTGGGCCTGTTTTCAGGCCCTTTTCTTTAATGATGTGAGCCGATTCAGATGATGAAGTGGATAAAACGCCTTGTTGTCACACTGTTAATGACCAGCGCGCTCAGCGCCTGTAATACCTTCCACGGTTTTGGTGAGGACGTTCAGCACCTCGGTGGTGCCATCTCACACGCCGCCAAATAAATTCTCCATGTCCTAAAATGTCCTTTTTGTTACTTCTGTCAGGCGCATATGGCTAAATTACGGCTATGCTTTGATCGCAGTACTTTACTTCACCTTAAAAGGACATTCCCATGTTAAAGAAAAGTATTATTTCGATTCTTTCTGTTCTGGTGCTCTCTTCGGTGCTCACAGCCTGTAATACTACGCGTGGCGTGGGTGAAGATGTCTCTGCCGGTGGGCAGGCGATCCAGCGAAGCGCTCAGTAATCCCGGGTGCCGGTGCTCTGCACCGGCCTCATTGACCTTCCGGGAAACCCGCTTACGCAATCTCTTCCGTCCAGTACTCCTTAATGCGTCTGCTTCACCCAAATCAGCTTATCCACCGCAAATCCATCCGTTCGAGCCTTCTCCAGCAGTGCTGTTTTAACCTGGTCGCTAATCTGCGGCGTGCGTGAGAGGATCCACAAATAGTCTCTGTTGGGCCCGCAAATCAGCGCATGTTGATAGGCGTTATCCAGCGCAATTACGTTATAGCCACCGTAAAACGGGCCGAAGAATGAAACCTTCAGCGCGGCCCGGCTTGGCTCGCCGGTAAAATAGGCTTTCCCCTCGCTCTCCTGCCAGCGCTCTTTTTTACTGTTATAGCCACGATTCACCACTTTTAAGCCGCCATCGTCCCGTTTGCTGTAGGTAGCCGTAACGTGATCCAGGCCCCGCTCAAAGGGATGATTTAATCTTGCGATTTCATACCAGCTTCCCAGATAGAGGTCAGCGTTAAAGCCTTCGACCGGCGTCACGCCTTTGGGCGGCGTGGTGCTACAGGCTACCGAGAGCAGGGCGCCGGTACCGGCCGCCAGAAATTTCCACAGAGACATAAGCTATTCCTTTAAGTATGAATGGCTTGAGTATAGAAGATTTTTATCAGGCGGCGGTAGGCCGCCTGAGATTTACAGTGTCATCACGCCGATAGCCGTGACCACGGTGAGGATTGCAGCAAACCCATAAAACACCCATTTGCCGGCAGGAACGTGCAGGCGGAGGTCATGCATGCCGTGATGGAGCCGGTGCAGGCCACACCAGAGCGGCATCACAATCACCAGAAAAAGAAAGAGACGGCCAGGCAGAGTGTGAGCGGCATGCAGCAGCCGTTCGTAGCTCAGCCCGCCGCTGGTGCCAATCCCCAGCGGTAAAAAGATCCCCACCAGCAAAACCACTACTGGCGAGACAATCGCCGCCCACATGCCGCCTGCTCCAAACAGGCTCCAGAAAATAGGTTCGTCTGAACGTGTTGTCAGCTTTTTCATTACTGCTCCTGTACCAGTACCCAAGTCAGCAGGATCAGGCTGACCAGAATCATTACCGCCCATAGCCCCTTAACAATTGGGCCAAGGGAGACTTTTTTACCACCCATCACAAGGATCTGCGCTTTGGGGGCCAGGTCGAACCAGGTTTTGCTGTGCAGCAGGGCGGCGGCCAGCACCAGCACGTTTATCACCAGCAGCACCGGGTACTGCAACAGAGCAACAAAGGCGAGCCAGCTCTCTTCACCCTTTTTCAGCGCAAAGAGTCCGTAAATCAGCTCCAGGCTGAACCAGACGGCCGGAATGGCGGTGGCTTCGCGCAGCATATAAAAGCGGTAGAAGCCCAGTTGTTGCCACCAGTTAGCGGCAATCGGCTTATGATAAGGTTTCCTCTTGGTACTCATCTGGCGGCTCCTTATTGCGGTCTGAGGGTGGCAATCATAAAGTCTTTGGTGCTTTCCACTTTGCTCTGCTGAATAGCGGCAGCCGGATCGACATGTTTGGGGCATACTTCTGAACAGTAACCCACAAAGGTGCAGGGCCAGACGCCGTTATCGCCGTTGAGCAGAGGCATACGCTGCGCCCGCCCTTTATCGCGATTGTCGAGGTTATAACGGTGCGCCAGGGTAATAGCGGCCGGACCAATGAATTCGGGATTTAAACCAAATTGTGGGCAGGCGGCATAGCAGAGGCCGCAGTTGATACAGCCGGAAAACTGGTGGTATTTCGCCATCTGCGAAGGCGTTTGCCGGTTGGGTCCTTTTGCCGCCTCGCGCGGATTACCAATAATCCACGGTTTGATCGCTTCCAGGCTTTCAATAAAGCGGCTCATGTCCACAATCAGATCCCGTTCAACGGGAAAATGGGCCAGCGGCTCAATTTTCATTCCTTGCGGGTAGTGGCGCAGAAAAGTTTTGCACGCCAGCTTGGGGACGCCGTTCACCATCATGCCGCAGGAGCCGCATATCGCCATTCTGCATGACCAGCGCCAGGAGAGATCGAAAGCCAGGTTATCTTTGATATAGCCCAGCGCGTCCAGCAATGAGGTCTGCTCATCCCAGGGAACCTCGAAAATTTCATTGCGCGGCAGCAGATCGGTTTCCGGGTTATAGCGCTGAATATCGATTCTACAGCGGGCGAGTTCAGCCATGAGTAGCCTCCTTGTGTTCCGCCTCTGCGCCATAGAGGCGTTTTGCTGGCGGCAGACGGGTGATGTTCACCTTATCCCAGGCAATAACGGGCGCGCCTGCCGGGGTGTAGTAGCTCAGCGAATGTTTAAGGAACTGCTCATCATTGCGCGTGGTACAACCTTCATCCAGACGCTGGTGGGCCCCTCTGGACTCTTTGCGCTGCATCGCCGAATGCGCCATGCACTCCGCTACGTTGAGGCCGTGACCAAGTTCGATGCTGTAAAGCAGCTGGGTGTTGAAAACGCTGCTGGTATCGCTGATATGCACCTGTTTAAATCGCTCCTGCAGCTCGGCCAGTTTATCGATGGTTTTCTGCATCAGCTCAGGCGTGCGGTAAATGCCGCACCCTTCCTCCATTGCCAGCCCCATCTCATCGCGCAGAGCAGACCAGCTCTCTTTACCCTGCTGATTGACCAGACCTTTTAAGCGGCTTTCGCAGTCCCTTGCCTGAGCCTCCACCACGCTGGTGAATTTAGCCGGATGTTGCAGGGCATGCGCGGCCGCATTTTCCCCGGCTAACCGGCCAAAGACGGCCAGCTCCGCCAGCGAGTTGGAACCCAGACGGTTGGCGCCATGCAGCCCCACGGATGAGCATTCACCCACGGCGAACAGCCCGGAGATACGTGTTTCACACCCGGTATTGGTTTCTATTCCTCCCATGGTGTAATGGGCGGTAGGCCTGACGGGGATCGGGGCCTCTGCAGGGTCGACGCCGATGTAGGCCTTGCTCAGTTCGCAGATAAACGGCAGCCGTTCGTGCAGCTTCTTCTCGCCAAGGTGGCGCAGGTCAAGATGAACCACGTCTCCGCGTGGCGTAGCGATAGTGTTGCCCTTCTGCCATTCGTGCCAGAAAGCCTGAGAAACTTTGTCGCGCGGGCCCAGCTCCATATATTTATTTTTTGGCTGACCCAGCGGCGTTTCCGGCCCCATGCCATAATCCTGCAGGTAGCGATAGCCGTGTCTGTTGACCATGATGCCGCCTTCGCCCCGGCAGCCTTCGGTCATCAGGATCCCCGATCCGGGAAGTCCGGTGGGATGGTACTGCACAAACTCCATGTCGCGCAGCGGTACGCCGTGACGCAGCGCCATGCCCATGCCGTCGCCGGTGACGATGCCGCCGTTGGTGTTATAGCGATAGACTCTGGCAGCGCCGCCGGTAGCCAGCACCACCGCCGCCGCATGGATCTGCACCAGCGTCCCTTCCATTATGTTCATCGCCACCAGGCCGCGCGCTTTGCCTTCATCAACCAGTAAATCAAGCACGAAGTGCTCGTCGAAACGCTGGATTTGCGGATATTTCAGCGAGGTTTGAAAGAGCGTATGCAGCATATGAAAACCGGTTTTATCCGCAGCAAACCAGGTGCGCTCAATCTTCATGCCGCCAAAGCGGCGAACGTTAACCGAGCCATCCTCCTTGCGGCTCCAGGGGCAGCCCCATAGCTCAAGCTGCGTCATCTCACGCGGACAGTGTTCAACAAAATAGTCGACGACATCCTGCTCGCAAAGCCAGTCACCGCCTGCAACGGTATCCTGAAAATGCAGGTCAAAACTGTCATGGGCCTGAGTAACGGCAGCAGAGCCGCCTTCAGCGGCGACCGTGTGACTGCGCATGGGATAGACTTTGGAAACCAGCGCAATAGAGAGGGTGGGATTTGCTTCGGCAGCGGCAATGGCGGCGCGCAGGCCAGCCCCGCCAGCGCCGACAATGACCAGATCGGCAGTACAAGTGTGCACAGTGTTCTCCCTGTCAGACTGTCAGAGTGGAAAAAAGGGCATGCCCTTATTTTTTCCAGGGGCATCAGTATAAAACTGCCCATCACCGCTAAACTTGATATGTTCCGGTATTTGGTCGGGAAATAAACAGAAAAAACGGGAGCGGCGTCAGGGTTTTTACCCGCTGTTTGTCAGGCTGTTTAGCGCTTAAGGGGAATTTCTCCGCGCAAATTTGTGTGTTCCTGCCGGTACAGGTAGACTGCTTCACCCTGTCTGATGAGGAGTAAAGATGATGAGCGATACGGCCAGCTGGCTGCCGAGCGCACCCATTGCCAATTTGTTGAAGCGTGCGGCGATTATGGCGGAAATTCGGCGATTCTTTGCCGATCGAGGGGTATTAGAAGTGGAAACCCCTGCCATGAGCCAGGCGACGGTGACCGATGTTCATCTGTTTCCTTTCCAGACCCGTTTCGTCGGGCCAGGCGCGGCGCAGGGGCTGGATCTCTATCTGATGACCAGCCCGGAATACCATATGAAGCGTCTGCTGGCGGCGGGGAGCGGTCCCATCTTTCAGCTCTGCCGCAGCTTCCGTAACGAAGAAGCAGGGCGCCATCATAATCCTGAATTCACCATGCTCGAATGGTACCGACCACACTACGATATGTACCGGCTGATGAATGAGGTGGACGATCTGCTGCAGCAGGTGCTGGAATGCGCACCGGCAGAAACGCTCTCTTATCAGCAGGCTTTTATCCGTCACCTGGAGATCGACCCGCTCTCAGCAGACAAAACGCAGCTGCGTGAAGTCGCTGAAAAGCTGGGCGTGGGCGAGCTGGCGAACCGTGAAGAAGACCGCGACACGCTGCTGCAACTGCTGTTTATGATGGGCGTGGAGCCGCAGATTGGTAAAGATAAACCCGCCTTTGTCTATCATTTCCCGGCAAGCCAGGCGGCTCTTGCGGAGATCAGTACTGAGGATCACCGCGTTGCGGAGCGTTTTGAGGTTTACTTCCGGGGAATTGAGCTGGCAAATGGCTTCCGCGAGCTGACCGACAGCCGTGAACAGCGTCAGCGGTTCGAGCAGGATAACCGGAAACGCGCCGCGCGTGGCCTGCCGCAGCATCCTGTTGATACTAATCTGCTGGATGCGCTGGCGCACGGCATGCCGGACTGTTCAGGCGTGGCGTTAGGCGTGGATCGCATTGTGATGCTGGCACTGAAAGCGGAAACGCTGAGTGAAGTGATCGCTTTCTCCGTCGATCGCTGCTGACCCGCTACCGGAGGCGGTTCTCCACCGCCTCCGTTTTCTGAGCTGTTATTCCGCCCCGGCCACTGGCTCTACAATCCACCCGATTTGTAAGTTCTTGCCGCGGGCGCGCCGTTTTGCGCAGGCGTCTTGCGGCCAATGGTTTCCATCCGCACCTGGAACGGCGGGAACGGCATCTCCAGCCCGTGCTCCTGATAACCGCGAAGGATCAGCTGATGCAGTTCATGGCGTAGCGGCATACGGTGACCCATTTCGGCGGCATGAATACGCAGCTCAAACAGCTGTATGCCCTGCTGCAGATCGACCAGATAAACTTCTGCTGGCGGTGTGTCCAGCACGTACTGGCAGCGCTGCGCGGCAGTAAGCAGCACGTTGGTAACCTCTTCACTGTTAGCTTCCGCCGCCGCAGGAATGGTGAGGACCACGCGCGTCACCGAGTCAGAGAGTGACCAGTTGATAAACTGCTCGGTGATAAAGGCCTTGTTCGGCACGATGATCTCTTTGCGGTCCCAGTCGGTAATGGTGGTAGCGCGCGTGTTGATTTTGGTGATGCTGCCGGTTAAATCGCGGATGGTGACGGTATCGCCAATGCGTATCGGCTTCTCAAACAGAATGATCAGACCAGAGATAAAGTTGGCGAAGATCTCCTGCAAACCAAACCCTAATCCCACACCCAGCGCCGCGACCAGCCATTGCAGCTTCGACCAGTCCACGCCAATCATCGAGAAGCCCACCAGGCCGCCGACAAAAATCAGCACATATTTGGTCAGAGTTGTGATGGCGTAGCCGGTGCCCGGCGTCAGGCTTAAGTGTTGCAGCAGCGCCAGCTCCAGCAGCGCGGGCATGTTTCTCACCAGCTGCGTGGTGATAATCAGCACCAGAACCGCAATCAGTACCGAACCCAGCGTGACCGGCTGCAGGCTTTCAACGCCCTGCACGGTGGTGCTGGCATCCCACAGCCGGATGTTTTCCAGGAAACCAAACGCCGAATGGATTTCTGACCAGAGCACGATGACCGAGATCAGGGCGATCAGCGTCAGAATCGAGCGCACCAGCCGCAGCGACTGCGCGCTGATAGCATCCAGGTCAATCACCGGCTCTTCCACTTCCAGCGTGTCGGAGTTGGTCTGAGGCGTCGCGGCCTCCTCTTCTCCTTTTGCCCGCTGCGCCAGGATATCCGCCCGTCGGTTACGGGCGCGATCGAAGGCGATGCGTCTGCGCTGAATAAGCATCCAGCGACGAATAATGTGGTAGATCACCAGCAGCAGGAACCAGATAGCCACGGAGGTTTCCAGCCTTGCCAGCAGCGCCTGCGCCGTCGCCAGATAGCCAATGCAGGAGGCCAGCGCGGCGATCAGCGGGATGCAGATCATCAGGTTCCACAGCAGCGTATTGATCAGGTTCTCGCCGTTGCCCTCTTTGTCGAGATGCAGCGGAATGCCGGCCCGCTTCAGGCTGACCGTCACCAGGCTCAGTGCGCCGCAGATCAGAATAAAGCAGAGCCTGCCCAGCGTGGAGGAGAACTGCCTGTCATCCAGATTATCAAAACTGATCAACAGCATAATCAGCGGCACTACCAGCCCGACGCACAGCGTGTAAAAACGCATCGCGCGGGCAACCCGCGCCTGGGGCCAGCGGAAATGCACGATGAACAGCCCCTGAGAGCGGGCAAAAGAGGCGCTAATCATAAATGCCCACAGCAGCGGCACCGTCGCCGTGACGCCATCGCCAATGGCAACGGCGATAGGGTAGGGCCAGGCATGCTGCAGGCCGTAGCCCAGCGCCATCCAGAGCACAGGAAGGGGCAGGGCAACCAGGATTGACCAGAACACGGTACGCATGGTCAGGCCAAACCGATCCTGCGTGACTTTGCCCACTTTGCTGGCCGAGCGAGCCATAAATTCGCGGTAATGACGGCGGGAACTCAGGCTGAAGCCCACCAGCAACACGGCGCCGATAATGGGGATCACGGTTTCACGGCTGGTAAACATCATCACCAGCGCGCCGCCCATCTGGCCGAGAGTATCCAGAGAAAGCAGGCTTTTCAGATCGCGCGCCAGATCCAGCGGGAAGTTCAGGCTTAACGCATTCACGTCCGCTGTCCAGAACAGATAGCGGTGCGTGGCCTCTTTCACTTCGTGGAGCGCATCCTCCAGCTGGCCATTAGCGACCTTGAGCTTGGTAACCTCAAGGATCAGGTTGTCACAGCCGGAGAGTAAAGAGTTTATCAGCTCACGCTGGGTCTTGATCTGCGCATCCAGAATACGCCTTTGCTCGCTGGTGAGCGGGCTGCCATCATCCTGCTTCAGCTTACGCAGCTGCTGCTGTTGCTCAAGAAGATCTTCATAGCGCAGCCGCTGTACCCGCAGCTCACCCATTTCGATATCAAGCTGCTGGGGTTTGGGCATCTCCGGCAGGCGCGCAACCTGCGCGCGCAGCGCTTCGCCCAGCACGTTAGAGACGCCCAGCCACTGCGACTGCTCGCGAATGGTGCTCAGCGCCTGGCGCACCTGAATGGTCTGGTTGGTGGCCGTACGCTGCTGGGAAGCCACAAGGTCCATGCGCTGCGCCTGCTGATTCAGATCATTGGAAAGCTCGCGGTTGACGCGGAACTGTCTACTGATATTTTTCGGCAGCTCGCCGCTGTTTTCCGCCAGCTGCTCGGTGCGCTCCAGCGCAATTTCCGCTTCGCGCTGACGGCGGCTGTTGAGCTGATTGCGGAGATCCTGCAGATAGGTATCAAGCTGAGCAGCCTTGCGCTGATGCAGCTCGCTGCGCATTCTGGCCAGCTCCTGGCGATTATTAGCTGAAAGCTGAGCCAGCTCCAGCTCATCCACTTTGGCTTTTTGCGCGGCGGATTCAGCCTGACGGGCAGCAAGCTGCGCCTGCGCAAGCGGTGTAGTGGCCGAGGGCTGTCCCTGCAGGCGGCGTTCAATCTCATTCAGCGCCCGGCGCGCTTCCGTCTGCTGCTGCGGAAGCTGAGCCAGAGAGTCGCTGATTTCGCGGGCGCGGTCCTGCTCCTGCTGCGCCTGGCGACCCTCTTCCAGTAGCTGGCTGCTGACCTGGAGGATCTCCTGATCCAGTTCTGGCGCGGTGATGGTGTTGCTGAGGGTTTTAGGACTCTCCGCCAGCGCGACAATCTGCTGGCGAAGATCGCGGGAGAGTTTGGGGAAGCCGTCAATAACCTGCTGATAGTCATCTGAATTGGCGAGTGATTTTTCCCGCTCCTCCAGCCAGTTCAGCGCCGTCTGCAGCGCATCCACGACGTCCGCCTGATTCGGCATATTTTTGTCCGACTTCGCCTCATCAAGCTGCTGCTTGATCGGGGCGGCGTCGGGTGCACTGGCACCCCAGGCTGGCTGGAGAAGGCTCCAGCCCAATAAAACGGTGAGAATCAGGCGTAACATGCGTGTCTGCTATGAGTGGTGGAGAACATCTTCGGCACTGGTTTTCTGCAGTGCGATAGCCAGCGTCTGGCCAAGGCGCGTGACGGTTTCTGGCGTCAGGCTCTCGGCCAGCTTAACCCGATCTTTGGCGAACAGGTTGATCACCGTCGATCCCAGCTTGAAACGGCCCATTTCCTGGCCTTTAAGCAGCACCACCGACTCTTCTGATTCAGCACCCGGCCAGCTCCAGCGTTTGATTACGCCTTCACGCGGCGGCGTTACGGTGCCGGCCCAGACGGTTTCAATGCTGCCAACGATGGTTGCACCCACCAGAATCTGCGCCATCGGCCCAAATTCGGTATCAAACAGGCAGATAACGCGTTCGTTACGGGCAAACAGGTTTGGAATATTCTGTGCCGTCAGCGGGTTAACCGAATAGAGATCGCCAGGCACGTAGATCATTTCACGCAGGATGCCGTTGCAGGGCATATGCACACGGTGATAATCCCGCGGTGCCAGGTAAATGGTCACAAACTCGCCGTCGCGGAACATCTCGGTCATGGCCGCGTTACCCGCCAGCAGCGCTTCCAGCGAATAGGTATGCCCCTTCGCCTGGAAAATCTGGTCGCCTTCAATATGACCACACTGGCTGATCGCGCCGTCGGCAGGCAGCACCAGCAAATTCGGATCGGTTTCAATCGGTCTGGCTTCATCGCGCAGTGGGCGGACAAAGAAGTCGTTAAAGGTGCGGTAGCTTGCTGTATCTGGTTTCTGAGCCTCTTTCATATCGACTTTATAGAACCAGACGAAGGTATCGATAACCGCTTTAGTCAACCAGCCTGCGCGTTTTCCTGCGCCCCAGCCGGCGAGTTCAGTCAGGCCTTTTTTAGGTAAAACAGCGTTCAGGCCGAGTTTAAGACGATCCAACACAGTAGCCTCCTGGCTTGCTCAGACAAATAGAGAAACGGGGCGGATTGTAACAGCGCCCTGGTGATTAGGCTATGGTGCCCGCCCGCTGATTGCAGGCGGGCCAGTATCAGTCACTGTTTTCTGAGAAACTACGCCGTGTTTTCAGTTGCATATCAGACATGCTATCCAGAATCCGGTGGTAGCTTTCAAAGCGTGCTTCAGCGATTTCGCCTTTTTCTACGGCTTCACGAATGGCACAGCCCGGATCGTTATCATGTTTACAATCACGGAATTTACAGTGGCCTAAATACTCCCGGAATTCGACAAATCCCCGGGTGATTTGTTCCGGCTCAAGATGCCATAAACCGAATTCACGAACGCCTGGGGAGTCGATCACATCGCCGCCGTGCGGGAAATGATAGAGGCGAGAGGCGGTGGTGGTATGTTGGCCCAGGCCGGAAACGTCTGATACGTCGTTGGTCAGGATCTCATTGGTGCCCAGCTCCAGGCCCAGCAGGGTGTTCAGCAGGCTTGATTTACCCACGCCAGACTGCCCGGCAAAGATGCTGATTCGTCCGGTCAGGGCAGCTTCCAGCTCTTCCAGACCGTTTTTTTGATGGCTGGAAACCATCAGCACGCGGTAGCCAATGTTCCGGTAGATCTCCATCTGCTTATCAACGAACTCACGGCCTTTATCATCCAGCAGATCCGTTTTGTTCAGCACCAGCAGCGGCTCCACGTCGAGCGTTTCACTGGCTATCAGATAGCGATCTATGATGTTCAGCGACAGCTCGGGCAGGATTGCAGAGACAATAATAATCTGATTGAGATTGGCGGCAATCGGCTTTACGCCATCATAAAAATCGGGGCGCGTCAGGACCGAGGTGCGCTCATGGACGGCCTCTACAATACCTTTTACGGTTGCGCCGCCTTGCACACCCGGGCGCCAGAGCACGCGGTCGCCGGTCACCAGTGAACGAATGGTCCGGCGGATGTTGCAGCGGTGCACTGAACCATCCGCATCTTCCACATCAGCGTGCATGCCAAAACGGCTAATGACCACACCGTCCCGCGCTTCGCCAAACAGGCTGTCATCGGGTTCTGGTTTATCCGCACGCTGTTTAAGACGGCGGTCGTGGTTGGCACTCACGCGACGTTGCTGACCTTTGGACAGTTTGTTTTTACTCACTCTTCCTCACACGGTTTGGCAGGCTTCGCCCTGACAGGGCAAAACGTTTATGATACACCCTAATGTTTGATGATATAAGCCACGGTGAGGATCCCTATGCCTGCAAATGCCAGTAACCTGATTTGGATTGACCTTGAAATGACCGGGCTGGACCCGGAACAGGATCGTATTATTGAGATTGCCACCCTGGTAACCGATGCCGATCTCAATATCCTGGCGGAGGGCCCGGTCTTTGCGGTTCATCAGTCCGATGCTCAGCTTGCGCTGATGGATGAGTGGAATGTAAACACACATACCAACAGCGGCCTGGTCGAGCGCGTTAAGGCGAGCCAGTATGATGACCGTGCGGCAGAGCTGGCGACCATCGAATTTTTGAAAGAGTGGGTACCTGCCAACAGTTCACCTATTTGTGGCAACAGCATCGGCCAGGATCGCCGCTTCCTGTTTAAATACATGCCGGAACTGGAAGCTTACTTCCACTACCGTTACCTTGACGTCAGCACGCTGAAAGAGCTGGCACGCCGCTGGAAGCCCGCTATTTTGCCTGGTTTTAAAAAGCAGGGCACCCATCAGGCGATGGATGATATTCGTGAATCGGTAGCGGAACTGGCCTATTACCGCGAACATTTTATCCAGCTGTAAACCAGACTGCCTGTCGTTGCTGATTAAATTGCCACTTTGTTGATTTAATCAGCAGTCGAGCGAAAAAGAGAAATTTTTTCCGTTAACAGGCTTGCGGCAGGTCTGTTTTCTCGTATAATGCGCACCCCGTACCGAGACAGTTTTTACTCGTTACGCAGAGCGGGAATAGCTCAGTTGGTAGAGCACGACCTTGCCAAGGTCGGGGTCGCGAGTTCGAGTCTCGTTTCCCGCTCCAAATTGATTTTGTAGTATCGCAGTAAGCACCCAAGCGGGAATAGCTCAGTTGGTAGAGCACGACCTTGCCAAGGTCGGGGTCGCGAGTTCGAGTCTCGTTTCCCGCTCCAAATGTTTTTGCAGTCCGTCACCAGATATCTAAGCGGGAATAGCTCAGTTGGTAGAGCACGACCTTGCCAAGGTCGGGGTCGCGAGTTCGAGTCTCGTTTCCCGCTCCAAAACATCACCTCTCTTTCTACAGACGATTTATCCACAGCGATAAGCCGCCTGCGCTTCGCTTTTCATCAACCTTTGCAAAAGTTCTTTAACAGAGTTATCCACAAGTTAATCCTGCCTGTAACGCGTTCTGCTAAGTCGTAAATGTTTGCGTTTATTATGTAATTCTCTGTTTTTACTGCTTATATTAATATTTCAAATTGTTATCCGGATCGCTTGTGCTTTCTGTGACAATTGAATGACAACGGGTTTTTATTTTTATACACAGCGTGTGGACAACTTTAGCCACAATCCGGCTGTACACTTATGCATCGCGTGTTAATCCTTTTTCTACTGCCCTTACCAGCCTTTTCTGCTGTCCATTTATCTCTATGGCATTTTCACTGCGGCGGACTAGCTGCTGGTTAAGCGCCCAGCGAATATGTTCATCCAGCATCGCATTTTCCCCCAGCCTGGCTTCCAGCGCGGCAACATTTTCTGCCGACCAGGGGGCATTCCCTAACGCCACTGCAATGTTGCGCAACCAGCGCAGGTGACCAATACGCCGGATGGCTGAGCCCTCCGTTATCCGCAGGAATTTTGCCTCATCCCAGGCGAAC
This sequence comes from Erwinia pyri, assembly GCF_030758455.1. NCBI lineage: Bacteria > Pseudomonadati > Pseudomonadota > Gammaproteobacteria > Enterobacterales > Erwiniaceae > Erwinia > Erwinia pyri. The sequence goes on along the minus strand of NZ_CP132353.1, from coordinate 3,986,143 downwards.
AGCTCCGTCAGCGGCGGGGCGTGCAGGACAGCACGCGGGCTGAAGTCCTCTTCATCGGTCAACTGACCATAGCGATTCCAGGGACAGATCAGCTGGCAGTCATCGCAGCCGTAGATCCTGTTACCTATCAGCGGCCTGAACTCTTCAGGGATTGCGCCCTCCAACTCAATGGTCAGATAGGAAATACAGCGCCTGGCGTCAACCTTATAGGGTTCGACAATGGCATTGGTGGGGCAGATAGTCAGGCAGGCGACGCAGCGCCCACACTGCTCTTCCTGCGGTTGATCCACGGGCAGCGGCAGATCGATCAGCAGCTCACCGAGGAAAAACCACGATCCCGCTTCACGGTTGAGAATCAGCGAATGTTTGCCTGTCCAGCCCAGCCCCGCTTTGGCCGCCAGCGGCCTTTCCAGAACCGGTGCGGAGTCCACGAAAGGGCGGAACTGCGCTTCTGAACAGCGCTCGCGGATCAAGTCTCCGAGCTTTTTCAGTCGATTGCGTAATACTTTGTGGTAATCGCGCCCGAGAGCATAGCGGCTGACATAGCCCAGCTGAGGGTTTTTCAGGGTGCTGGCGAAGGCCGCTTTGGCGGGAAGATAATTCATCCGCACGCTGATGACCCGCAGCGTGCCGGGCAGCAGTTCATGGGGACGGGCGCGCATCATGCCGTGACGCGCCATCCACGCCATCTCGCCATGATACTGGTTGTCCAGCCAGGCCTGCAGGCGCGGCTCTTCAGGGCTTAAATCGGTATCACAGATACCTACTTGCTGAAAGCCGAGTTCCTGCCCCCACTGTTTAATATCCCGGGCAAGTTGATGGAGATCGAGAGGATGCGACATGACTAACCTAAACCAACAAATTAACCCTACCAGTTTACCCTATTCTGTCTGGCCTGTAGAGGCGATGGCTCAGCTTGAGCAGGAAGCCGCAGATGCGCTGGGCTTAACGCTGTTTGAACTGATGCAGCGGGCAGGGGAAGCGGCTTTTGCCACGCTGCGCAAACAGTGGCCCGATAGCCGTCACTGGTTGATTTTGTGCGGGCACGGTAATAACGGCGGCGATGGGTTTGTCATCGCCAGACTCGCCCAGTCGGCGGGACTCTCCGTCACGGTAATCGCCTGCGAAGGCAGCAAACCGTTGCCTGAAGAAGCGGCACAGGCACGGGATGCCTGGCTGGCGGCAGGCGGCATCATTCACGATCCGGCGACGGCATGGCCGGAAAAGGTGGATGTGATTGTTGATGCGTTGCTGGGAACCGGGTTGAACCGGCCGCCAAAAACGCCTTACGCCGAACTGATCGATAAAGCGAATGCGCATCGGGCCGATGTTTTTGCCGTAGATATTCCTTCAGGGTTAGTAGCCGCTAACGGTACAGCCCCTGGCGCGGTAATCTCCGCCACGCATACATTGACATTTATAGCCCTGAAGCCGGGCTTGCTGACGGGTAAAGCGCGCGACTATATCGGTCAACTGCATTTTCACGCCCTGAGCCTCGACAGCTGGCTTGCCGGGCAGGAGGCGCCTCTCGCACGTTTTGATGCCTCCTCGCTTTCAGGGTGGTTGCAGCCCCGCAAGCCCACCTCGCATAAAGGCGATCATGGCAAGCTGGTGATTATTGGCGGCGATCACGGCACCGCTGGCGCCATTCGCATGACCGGAGAGGCGGCGCTGCGAGCCGGAGCTGGATTAGTGCGAGTACTTACTCACAAAGACAATATTACGCCGCTGCTGACGGCGCGGCCCGAACTGATGGTGCAGGAATTAACCGCTCAGGCCATTGACGAATCGCTGGAGTGGGCGGACGTGATCGTCATCGGTCCCGGCCTGGGTCAGGGTGAATGGGGGAAAAAAGCGCTGCAAAAGGTGGAAAATTCTCAGAAACCGATGCTTTGGGACGCAGATGCGCTTAACCTGCTGGCAATCAGACCCGATAAACGTCAAAATCGGATAATTACCCCCCATCCGGGTGAAGCGGCTCGCTTACTGAACGTTAAGACCAGTAAAATCGAGAGTGACCGCTTACATTCAGCCAGAGAATTGGCAAATCGCTTCGGTGGTGTAGTGGTACTGAAAGGTGCCGGTACTCTTATCGCCAGTGAAAGCGGTGAGATGGCGTTTGCCGATGTGGGGAATGCAGGCATGGCTTCCGGCGGTATGGGAGATGTATTGTCAGGTATCATTGGCAGCTTGCTGGGGCAAAAGCTCTCACTGTTCGATGCCGCCTGTGCAGGATGCGTAGCCCACGGTGCGGCGGCTGAAGCGGTTTCGGCCCGCTATGGCACGAGGGGAATGGTGGCGACCGATCTTTTTTCCGAGCTGTATCTTTTTGTTAATCCAGAGATTCTGAATAAATAAGCATGAAGACCTGTGTAATCGCATTGCCCGATGAGGCTGCAACCCTCGCTTTAGGTGCCACTCTGGCCCGTGCCAGTCAGGGCGCGGTGACCCTCTATCTGTATGGCGACCTGGGTGCCGGAAAAACCACCTTCAGCCGCGGTTTTCTGCAGGCGTCAGGTCATAAGGGCAACGTCAAAAGTCCTACCTATACGCTGGTGGAACCCTATCTTCTGCCCGACCGGCAGATTTACCACTTCGATCTCTATCGCCTGGCCGATCCGGAAGAGCTGGAGTTTATGGGCATTCGCGACTATTTCACCGGCGAAAGCATCTGCCTGGTAGAGTGGCCGCAACAGGGTGCCGGCTTCCTGCCCGTGCCGGATATTGAGTTATCCCTGAGCTATCAGGGCAGCGCGCGTCAGGCGGAACTCATCGCCTGCAGCGCCGTTGGGGAAAAGATGGTCCAGCAAGTTGCGTCGGAAAAGGATTGGCGATGAGATTGCGCATGAAGTTTGGTTTGGTACTGGCGCTTTTACTGTCAACTTTCAGCACGCTTGCAGCCAATTTATCCGATATCCAGGTCTCCAACGGTGATAACAAAGCGACCGTCACGCTGAGTTTCAGCGGACAGCCCATCTATGGCTTTTTTCCGCTGCACAATCCGGATCGGGTAGTGCTGGATATTCGTCAGAGCGGCGTGGTGAAAGGGCTGCCGCTGAGCTTCAGCGGCGAGAACATCGTTAAGCGCATCCGCTCCAGCCAGCCCAAGGATAATCAAAGTATCCGGCTGGTGTTTGAGCTGACGCAGTCGGGCAAAACCCGGGCCGTCACGCAGCGTAACGGCAATAACTACAACGTGGTGTTCACTATCAACGGCACTAAATCCGCCACGTCATCAACCCGTAGCACGGCTGAAGTGAGCAGCGCTTCCCGAAGCGCCCCCTCTTCCCCGAAAGAGAATCCTTTTAAAGCCAATCCTGTGACAACCGTTACCAGCGGCAATCAGGTTGTGGCGCCTGGCAGAACGCCTCGCTCGGTCAATGAGCAGGTAATTGTGGCGATTGATGCCGGTCATGGCGGTCAGGATCCCGGTGCGATTGGCGCAGGTGGCCTGAAAGAGAAGAATGTGACCATCGCCATTGCCCGCAAGCTGAAGGCGTTGCTGAACGCTGATCCGATGTTCAAAGGCGTAATGACCCGCGACGGCGACTACTTTATTTCGGTCATGGGACGTTCGGACGTTGCGCGCAAGCAGAATGCCAACGTCCTGGTCTCGGTGCATGCCGATGCCGCGCCTAACCGCAGCGCCTCTGGCGCCTCTGTCTGGGTGCTCTCTAACCGGCGTGCCAACAGTGAGATGGCGGGCTGGCTGGAACAGCATGAAAAGCAGTCTGAGCTACTGGGCGGGGCGGGAGACCTGCTGGCGAACAGCCAGGCAGATCCTTACCTCAGCCAGGCGGTACTGGACCTGCAGTTCGGCCACTCGCAGCGGGTTGGCTATGATGTCGCTGTAAAGGTCATTGCGCAGCTGCAGCGCGTGGGATCGCTCCATAAGCGTCGGCCGGAACATGCCAGCCTGGGCGTTCTTCGCTCGCCGGATATTCCCTCTCTGCTGGTGGAAACCGGCTTTATCAGTAATCCTTCGGAGGAGCGACTGCTCGGCAGTAGCGCATACCAGCAGAAGATTGCCGAGTCGATTTACAAAGGACTCCGCAACTACTTCCTGGCGCACCCGCTGCAATCTATCCCAAAGGAGGAAAACCGTCCCTTGCAGTCCGCAACGGCGGTTAATGTTGAACCCAATCCGGCACCCGAATCGACCCAATACACTGGGGCGACTCAGCGCCATGTGGTAAAACGGGGAGAGACGCTTTCCGGCATCGCCGCGCACTATGGCGTGAGTATGTCGACGTTGCGCTCACTCAATACCCTGAAGCGCGATGTAGTCTGGATCGGGCAGCGGCTGAAAGTCCCGGCGGGCGGCAGCGTCGCGAAGTCGCCGGCGCGGCATAAAGTGGTGCGTGGCGACTCGCTCACCGCCATTGCCGCCCACTATGGCGTCAGCCCAAAGGCGATACAGCAGGCGAATAAAATGAAGTCGCAAAACGTTATGCTGGGGCAGACGCTGACTATCCCAGCCTCGTAAAACTGGCGGCAGTGTCTTGTTCCCCAACGTTTGCAGGCCGTTCGGGCAATTTCATTCATCACAAGGATTTAACTATGCCGATTCAGGTGTTGCCTCCTCAGCTTGCTAACCAGATAGCCGCTGGTGAAGTGGTGGAGCGGCCAGCGTCGGTAGTTAAAGAGCTGGTGGAAAATAGTCTGGACGCTGGTGCCACGCGCATCGATATCGAAATTGATAAAGGTGGCGCGAAGCTGATCCGCATCCGCGACAACGGCAGCGGTATTGGTAAAGATGAGCTGTCGATGGCTCTTGCGCGTCACGCCACCAGCAAAATCACCACGCTGGACGATCTCGAAGCGATTACCAGCCTGGGGTTCCGGGGTGAGGCGCTGGCCAGTATCAGTTCAGTATCAAGGCTTACGCTCACCTCGCGCACAGAGGCGCAGGCGGAAGCGTGGCAAGCCTATGCCGAAGGCCGGGAGATGGCGGTGACGTTGAAGCCCGCGGCCCACCCGGTAGGAACCACGCTGGAGGTGCTGGATCTCTTCTACAACACGCCAGCCCGGCGCAAATTTATGCGCACCGAGAAAACTGAATTCACCCACATAGATGAAATTATCCGCCGTATTGCGCTGGCGCGGTTTGATGTCGCCTTTTCACTGACCCACAACGGGAAATTGATCCGCCAGTATCGCGGCGTGAAAGAGAGCAGCCAGCGTGAACGCAGGCTTGGCGCAATATGCGGGACGGGTTTCCTGGCGCATGCGTTGGCGATTGAGTGGCAGCATGGCGATCTGAGCCTGCGGGGCTGGGTGGCTGACCCTGTGGGATCGCGCACTATTACCGATCTGCAATATTGCTATGTGAATGGCCGGATGATGCGCGATCGGTTGATCAACCATGCCATCCGCCAGGCCTATCAGGACAAGCTGGGAGAGAATCACCAGCCCGCCTATGTGCTCTATCTGGAAATCGATCCGCATCAGGTAGACGTGAACGTCCATCCCGCCAAGCATGAAGTACGTTTTCATCAATCGCGGCTGGTGCACGACTTTATCTATCAGGGGGTGGTGAGCGTGCTGCAGGAGACGGGCGCGCCCGCCAGCCAGACAGAGGATCCTGCCCGCTGGCAGCCTGAAAATCGTCAGGCAGCGGGCGGAAACCATTTCGCCGCTCCGGCCCCGGACAACAGGTCAGGACAGGGCGAGAGTTCAGGCCCTTATGTGCAAGGCAGTTCCGTTGCACATGGCGCCTCTTCTGTTTCGGACAGGCGCCCTGCAACTGGCGCTTCATCAGGTACAGGTGGAAGCGCAAAGGCGGGCGCCGCTTCTCCTCACTGGCAGCGTCAGGAGCCGGCCTACCAGAAAAGGGAAGGAAAAGCGTATCAGCAGCTCCTGCAAACCCCGGAAAGCTCCAAAGCTAAAGAGCCTCTGCCTGAAAGCGCGCGGGAGACGCCGCTCAGCGCCCACAGCCAGAGCTTTGGCCGCGTGCTGACCGTGCTCAGAGAGTCCTATGCCGTGGTTGAGGCGCAGGAGCGGCTGGCACTGATCAATCTGCCGGTGGCGGAGCGCTGGTTGAAGCAGGCGCAGCTGGAACCAGGCGTGGAGGGGCTTAAACCGCAGCCGCTGCTGATTCCGGTACGGCTGAAGATGGAGAAGCCGGAGCGGGAAGCGATAGGCCAGCATGCCGATTTATTAGTGAGAATGGGGATCGATCTGCAGACCGATTCGCATCATGTGACGCTTCGCGCCGTACCTTTACCATTACGCCAACAAAATTTACAAAACTTGATTCCAGACCTGTTAGGCTATCTCGCCCGGCAGCAGGATGCGTCGGCAACGCAGGTGGCGCAATGGTTGGCGCGCCACGCTGTGGCAGAGCATCCACACTGGAATCACTCGCAGGCGATTGCTCTGCTGGCTGAAGTTGAAAGACTCTGCCCGCAGTTACTGAAATCGCCACCTTCTGGTTTTTTACAGCACATCGATACAGAACTGGCGATGAACGCCCTGAAGCATGAGTGAAACATCCAAGGCTGGCCGGCCAAAGGCAATTTTTTTGATGGGGCCAACGGCTTCCGGTAAAACCGCGCTGGCGATTGCATTACGCCAGCAGCTGCCGGTTGAGTTAATCAGCGTCGATTCCGCTCTGATTTATCGCGGAATGGATATTGGTACTGCCAAACCTTCCGCTGAGGAACTGGCGTTGGCACCCCATCGTTTGCTGGACATCCGCGACCCTTCTGAGGCCTATTCCGCCGCAGAGTTTCGTCGGGATGCGCTGGCAGAAATGGCGGAGATTACCCAAAGCGGTCGTATTCCGTTGCTTGTTGGTGGCACCATGCTCTATTACAAGGCTTTGCTGGAAGGATTATCGCCGTTGCCCCCGGCGGATCCGGAAGTGCGTCAGCGTATTGAGCAGCAGGCGAATGAACGGGGATGGGATGCCCTTCATCGTCAATTATGTGAGATAGATCCCGTTGCTGGAAATCGTATTCATCCGAATGATCCCCAGAGACTCTCGCGAGCACTGGAAGTTTTTTTTATTTCGGGTAAAACTTTAACGGAACTGACTAAAACCGCTGGCGAAGCGCTGCCCTATGATGTTGTACAGTTCGCGATTGCTCCACAGCAGCGCGAAGTGATCCATCAACGTATTGAGCTGCGTTTTCAGCAGATGTTGGCGTCGGGGTTTGAAGCGGAGGCTCGGGCGTTATACGCACGAGGTGATTTGCATACGGACATGCCTTCCATTCGTTGTGTGGGTTATCGCCAGATGTGGTCATATTTAGCGGGCGAAATCACTTACGATGACATGGTTTATCGGGGAATTTGTGCGACCCGGCAGCTGGCTAAGCGACAGATAACCTGGTTGCGCGGCTGGAAGGATGTTCACTGGCTGGATAGCGAACAACCGGAAGCCGCGCACGACACCCTGTTACAGGTTCTTAGTGCGAAGCCTGGGTGATTGTGTACAATTAGTGCATTATCTTGCGCAAATTTTTACGCAGTATTTCAGAGCGTTCATGCTCTTAAGTAGTAAACAACAAGCATATAAGGAAAAGATAGAATGGCTAAGGGGCAATCATTGCAAGATCCGTTCTTAAACGCGCTGCGTCGTGAACGTGTTCCGGTTTCGATTTATTTGGTGAATGGCATCAAACTTCAGGGTCAGATCGAGTCGTTTGATCAATTTGTAATTTTATTAAAGAACACGGTTAGCCAGATGGTGTACAAGCACGCTATCTCTACTGTTGTCCCGTCCCGCCCGGTCTCCCATCATAGCAACAATACGGGTGGCGGAAGCAGCAACTATCATCATGGCAGCACCCAGGGGGCTTCTACTCAGCCTCAGCAAGAGAGCGACGACGCAGAGTAATTACTGCGCTTCCATGACGGGGGCACCTCTTTAACCAGGTTCCCCGTCCTGGCAGTCCGCCCGAAAGGTTCTTCGCTGACAAGCGAGGACGTATCGCGCAAAAAACGCCGTCTGCAGAGCAGGCGCGCATTTAAAATCTGATATTCACGCAGTATGGCCATCCGTGTAGCAGGTTTAACAAGGTTCTGAGAGGTTTTAAGTTTGTTTGACCGTTATGATGCCGGTGAGCAGGCCGTACTGGTACACATCTATTTTTCCCAAGACCGGGATATGGAAGATTTGCAGGAATTCGAAACCCTGGTCTCTTCTGCGGGTGTCGAAGCGCTGCGAGTCGTAACCGGTAGCCGAAAAGCGCCCCATCCAAAATATTTCGTCGGTGAAGGAAAGGCAGTTGAAATTGCAGAGGCGGTAAAAGCCAGCGGTGCATCGGTGGTGCTGTTCGATCACGCCCTGAGCCCGGCCCAGGAACGAAACCTGGAAGCCCTTTGTGAATGCCGCGTCATCGACCGAACAGGTCTGATCCTGGATATCTTTGCCCAACGCGCCCGTACCCATGAAGGTAAACTGCAGGTGGAGCTGGCACAGCTTCGCCATCTGGCTACGCGTCTTGTGCGTGGCTGGACTCACCTTGAACGCCAGAAAGGCGGGATTGGTCTGCGCGGTCCGGGTGAAACGCAGCTGGAAACTGACCGTCGCTTACTGCGCAACCGTATCACGCTGATTCTCTCGCGCCTTGAGCGCGTGGCGAAACAGCGCGAACAGGGGCGTCAGGCGCGTAATAAGGCCGATGTGCCTACCGTGTCACTGGTGGGGTATACCAACGCCGGAAAATCCACGCTGTTTAATCGCCTGACCTCCGCTGAGGTCTATGTCGCTGACCAGCTGTTTGCCACGCTGGATCCCACGCTGCGGCGCATTGACGTCGGGGATGTGGGCGAAGTGGTGCTGGCGGATACCGTTGGGTTTATTCGTCATCTGCCGCATGACCTGGTGGCGGCATTTAAAGCCACGCTGCAGGAAACGCGCGAAGCAACGCTCCTGATTCACGTGATTGATGCTTCTGACCTGCGTGTTGATGAGAATATTGAAGCCGTTGAAGAGGTGTTGGAAGAGATCGAATCCAATGAGATCCCGACGCTTCAGGTGATGAATAAGATCGATATGCTCGAGGAGTTTGTGCCGAGAATCGATCGCGATGAAGAGAATTTACCGGTCCGCGTCTGGCTTTCCGCCCAGACGGGAGAGGGGATTTCGCTACTGTTCCAGGCGCTGACCGAGCGGCTGGCGGGCGAAATCGCGCAGTATGATTTGCGTCTGCCGCCAGAAGCCGGGCGGTTACGCAGCCGTTTTTATCAGCTTCAGGCGATAGAAAAAGAGTGGACCGAAGACGATGGTAGCGTAAGTTTACAGATACGCATGCCAATCGTTGACTGGCACCGCCTGTGCAAACAGGAACCGGCGCTGGTGGATTACATTGTTTGACTGATTTTGCCTGACACGCGTATCCCGGCCTTGGGATACCACCGCACACACAATTATATGGAGTATAAACATGGCGTGGAATCAGCCCGGGAATAACGGACAGGACCGCGACCCGTGGGGAAGCAGCAATAATCAAGGCGGCAACTCTGGGGGAAATAAGGGAGGGCGCGATAAGGGGCCTCCTGATTTGGATGATATTTTTCGCAAGCTGAGCAAAAAGCTTGGCGGTTTTGGCGGTGGTAAAAACGATAACAGCGGCGGACAACCTGGTCCGAATCGCAGTGGTCGTCTGATTGGTATTGTCGTGGTTGCGGCGGTAGTGATTTGGGCCGGTAGCGGTTTCTACACCATCAAAGAAGCGGAACGCGGTGTGGTCACACGCTTCGGTAAATTCAGTCATCTGGTTGAGCCTGGTCTTAACTGGAAACCGACCTTTATCGATCAGGTCCGTGCGGTAAACGTGGAGGCGGTGCGCGAGCTGTCGGCTTCCGGCACTATGTTGACCTCTGATGAAAACGTTGTACGCGTTGAAATGAACGTGCAGTACCGCGTCACTAACCCAGAGCGCTACCTGTTTGCGGTAACCAGCGCGGATGACAGTCTGCGTCAGGCAACGGACAGCGCGCTGCGTGGCGTGATTGGCCGTTCAACCATGGACCGCATTCTCACCGAAGGGCGTACCGTGGTGCGTAGCGACACCCAGCGCGAGCTGGAAGAGACTATCCGTCCTTACGATATGGGCATCACGCTGCTGGACGTTAACTTCCAGACAGCACGCCCACCGGAAGATGTGAAGGCGTCGTTTGATGATGCCATCGCTGCGCGTGAAAACCGCGAGCAGTCCGTTCGTGAGGCTGAGGCCTATGCCAATGACAAACTGCCACGCGCACGTGGTGATGCGCAGGGAATTTTAGAAAAAGCCCGAGCTTATAAAGCGCGCGTAACGCTGGAAGCTCAGGGGGAAGTGGACAGCTTTGCCCGCATCCTGCCGGAATATAAGGCCGCACCGCAGATTACCCGTGAACGTCTCTATATCGAGACCATGGAGCGCGTGCTGGGTCATACCCGCAAGATTCTGGTCAATGATAAAGGCAACAGCCTGATGGTGCTGCCACTGGATCAGATCATGCGTGGTCAGTCTGGCGGAACCACGAGTAATAACCGGGACGGCGGCACCAGCTTGCTGCGCATGCCACCGGCGAGCAGTAACGATCGCGCCACCGGCAGTTCGTCGTTCAGCCCGGACGACATCATGGATCAGCGCCGGGTGAATGCTCAGCGTAACGATACCCAGCGCGAAGGGAGAGAGTAAGCGATGCGTAAGCCATTAATCGTTGTATTGATTGTTGTGCTGGTGGTGCTTTACGCGTCACTGTTTGTGGTGCAGGAAGGCCAGCGCGGCATTGTGATGCGTTTCGGCAAGGTTCTGCGTGATGATGAAAACAAACCGCTGGTCTATGCGCCAGGTCTGCACTTCAAGATCCCGTTCCTGGAATCTGTAAAGTCGCTGGACGCCCGTATTCAGACCATGGATAACCAGGCCGACCGTTTCGTTACCAAAGAGAAGAAAGATCTGATCGTCGATTCCTATATCAAATGGCGTATCAGTGACTTCAGCCGTTACTATCTGGCTACCGGCGGCGGCGACGTCTCTCAGGCGGAAGTGCTGCTGAAGCGTAAGTTCAGTGACCGTTTGCGTTCTGAAATTGGTCGTCTGGACGTGAAGGATATCGTTACTGATTCCCGTGGCCGTCTGACCACCGATGTGCGTGATGCGCTGAATACCGGTAGTGCCGGTCAGGATGATGAGCTGGCGACGCCAGCGGCAGATGATGCCATCGCCTCTGCGGCAGCGCGCGTTGAGCGTGAAACTACCAGTAATGAGCCCGCTCTCAATCCGAACAGCATGGCAGCATTAGGTATTCAGGTTGTGGATGTTCGCATCAAGCAGATCAACCTGCCAACCGAAGTTTCCGATGCTATCTATGCCCGTATGCGTGCTGAGCGTGAATCGGTAGCCCGTAGCCAGCGTGCTCAGGGTGCGGAAGAAGCGGCCAAAGTCAGAGCGCAGGCGGACTATGAAGTGGCGCGTACGCTGGCGGAAGCACGTCGCCAGGCGCTGATCACTCAGGGTGAAGGGGATGCCGAAGCGGCAAAACTGTTTGCTGATGCCTTCAGCCAGGATCCGGACTTCTACGCCTTTATTCGTAGCCTGCGTGCCTACGAAAACAGCTTCAACAGCAACCAGGATGTGATGGTGCTGAGCCCGGACAGCGATTTCTTCCGCTTTATGAAATCGCCCTCTAACGCCACCCGCTAAGAATCTGTTATAAAGCAAGGGGCCGGATTTTTCCGGCCCCTTTTTTATGCTTATCAGCGGAAAACATAATGAACCCAACCATTTGGATGGCGCTGGCCTTAGTGCTGGTTTTAGAAGGTCTGGGCCCGGTACTGCTGCCGCGTATCTGGCGACGGATGATCTTATCGATGGCGCAGTTACCGGACACCCTGCTGCGCCGTTTTGGCGGTGGCCTGGTGGTAGCCGGCGCGGTGATCTACTACATGATCAGCACCCATAGCGGTGGCTAATTGCAGATAAAAAAGTGCGCAATCGTATGCTAAAAGAGCTGAAAGACGGGTTTTACGGTGGTAGAATCCTTTTTTAAGCAATCGGTGATTTTGAGAAATGGGTAAGAACGTCGTCGTACTGGGCACCCAATGGGGTGACGAAGGTAAAGGTAAGATTGTTGACCTCCTGACTGAACGTGCAAAATATGTTGTGCGCTATCAGGGCGGCCATAACGCTGGCCATACGCTAGTCATCAACGGTGAGAAAACCGTCCTCCATTTAATTCCATCAGGCATTCTGCGTGAAAACGTGACCAGCATCATCGGCAACGGTGTGGTGCTCTCTCCGGCTGCGCTGATGAAAGAGATGAAAGGTCTGGAAGATCGCGGCTTCCCGGTACGTGAACGTCTGTTTATTTCTGAAGCCTGTCCTTTGATCCTGGAATATCACGTAGCGCTGGACGTAGCGCGTGAAAAAGCGCGTGGCGCGAAAGCGATCGGCACCACCGGTCGTGGTATCGGCCCTGCTTACGAAGATAAAGTGGCTCGCCGTGGCCTGCGCGTAGGCGACCTCTTCAACAAGGAAACCTTCGCCGCGAAGCTGAAAGAGGTGATGGAATATCACAACTTCCAGCTGGTGAACTACTACAAAGAAGAAGCGGTTGATTACGACAAAGTGCTGAACGATGTGCTGGCTATTGCCGACATCCTGACCGGCATGGTGGTTGACGTTTCTGAACTGCTGGATGGCGCGCGTCAGCGTGGCGATCTGATCATGTTTGAAGGAGCTCAGGGCACGCTGCTGGATATCGACCACGGTACCTATCCCTATGTGACCTCTTCCAACACCACTGCCGGCGGCGTGGCAACGGGTTCAGGCATTGGCCCACGTTATGTGGATTACGTGCTGGGTATCGTTAAAGCCTACTCAACCCGCGTGGGCGCAGGTCCTTTCCCGACGGAGTTATTCGACGAAACTGGCGAATTCCTCTGCGCGCAGGGTAACGAGTTTGGCGCCACCACTGGCCGCCGTCGTCGTACCGGCTGGCTGGATGCAGTGGCCGTACGTCGTGCGGTGCAGATCAACTCCCTTTCTGGCTTCTGCATGACCAAGCTGGACGTGCTGGATGGTCTGAAAGAGGTGAAAATCTGCGTGGCTTACCGTATGCCGGATGGCCGTGAAGTCACGACTACCCCGCTGGCAGCCGAAGGCTGGGAAGGGATCGAGCCAATCTATGAAAGCATGCCGGGCTGGTCTGAAACTACCTTTGGCGTGAAGACGCTGGAAGGCCTGCCACAGGCCGCGCGTGATTACATTAAGCGTGTAGAAGAAGTGACCGGCGTGCCGGTTGATATCATCTCTACCGGTCCGGATCGTAGCGAAACCATGATCCTGCGCGACCCGTTTGACGCATAATGTTAAAAAAGGCCGGGCTTTGCCCGGCCTTACTCTTCCGTCTGCGCTTCCCGCCTTATTTTCTCATTATCAACGCTTGCTTAAATAAAATGGCCTCAAACGCAGAGGCTGGTTTATCATCATTGATAACTCACTCATTTTGAGCGGATTACGGCATCGCTTCTGGCGTCAGCCAGGGCTCTGAGGTTACTGTGCAGCTAACGAGTTTTACCGACTATGGTCTACGTGCGCTGATCTATCTGGCCGCTTTGCCCGCGGGCCAGATGGCCAGTATTACCGAAGTGACAGAAGCCTATGGCGTTTCACGTAATCATATGGTCAAAATCATCAATCAGCTCAGTCGGGCTGGCTATGTTGCGGCGGTACGCGGGAAAAATGGCGGCATCCGCTTAGGTAGACCGGCTGCGGAAATTGTGATTGGTCAGGTGGTACGCGATATGGAACCCCTGCAGATAGTAAACTGTAGCCCCTGTCATATCAGCCCGGCCTGCCGCCTGAAAAAGGCGCTGCACGATGCGGTACAGAGTTTTCTGGCCGTTTTGGATGGCTACACGCTGGCAGATCTGCTGGAAGATAACCATCCGCTCTACAAATTATTGCTGGTTGAACACCCTTCATTCAGCAGTTGATGACAACGGAGGAACCGCTATGTCAAAAGATCCTTTTAAGGAACGGGAAGCTGAAAAATATGATAATCCCATTCCCAGTCGCGAATTTATTCTGGCTCATCTGGATAAACGCGAAAAACCTGCCAGCCGTGAAGAGCTGGCTACAGAACTCTCTATCTCTGGCGAAGAGCAGACTGAAGCCTTACGCCGCCGCCTGCGCGCCATGGAGCGTGATGGCCAGCTGGTCTTCACCCGTCGCCAGTGCTACGCCCTGCCAGAGCGTCTTGATCTGCTGCGCGGAAAGGTAATCGGCCACCGCGACGGCTTTGGCTTCCTGCGAATTGAAGGCAGCAAAGACGATCTCTACCTCTCTGCTGAACAGATGAAAATGTGTATGCATGGCGATGTGATCCTGGCACAGGCCATGGGCGCAGATCGTAAAGGTCGCCGTGAAGCCCGCGTAGTCCGGGTGCTTGAGCCGCGTAATAACCAGATTGTTGGTCGCTACTTCACCGAAGCGGGCGTGGGCTTTGTGGTGCCAGACGACAGCCGCCTGAGCTTTGATATTCTGCTTCCTGCTGAAGATCTGATGGGCGCGCGGATGGGCTATGTGGTGGTGGTGGAGCTGGTTCAGCGTCCGACCCGCCGCAGCAAGGCCGTGGGTAAAGTCGTGGAAGTGCTGGGTGATAATATGGGCACCAGCATGGCGGTAGAAATGGCGCTGCGCACCCACGATATTCCGCACTCCTGGTCTCCCGAGCTGGAAGCGCAGATTGCCAAACTGAAAGAAGAAGTGCCGGAAGAAGCCAAAGCGGGCCGTGTGGATCTGCGCGATCTGCCGCTGGTCACCATTGATGGCGAAGATGCCCGTGACTTTGATGATGCTGTCTTCTGTGAGCGCAAACGCGGCGGCGGCTGGCGTCTGTGGGTGGCGATTGCCGACGTGAGCTATTACGTTCGTCCGGGCACGCCGCTTGATGACGAAGCGGTTAACCGCGGCACCTCAGTGTACTTCCCTTCCCAGGTTGTACCGATGCTGCCTGAAGTGCTCTCAAACGGCCTCTGCTCGCTGAACCCGCAGGTCGATCGCCTCTGTATGGTCTGCGAGATGACCATCTCCGCCACCGGTAAATTAACCGGTTACAAGCATTATGAAGCGGTGATGAACTCCTGGGCGCGTCTGACCTACAACAAAGTGTGGAGCATTCTGCAAGGTGACCAGGAGCTGCGCGAGCAATATCAGCCGCTGGTTAAAGACCTGGAAGAGCTGCACCGCATGTATCTGGTGCTGGAGAAGTCTCGCGAGCAGCGTGGCGGTATCTCGTTTGAAAGCGATGAGGCCAAATTTGTCTTCAACGCCGAGCGCCGTATTGAACGCGTTGAACAGGTTTCCCGCAATGACGCGCACAAGCTGATTGAAGAGTGCATGATCCTGGCGAATATCGCCTCTGCCCGTTATGTTGAGAAAAATAACGAGCCGGCCCTGTTCCGTGACCACGATCGTCCAAGCGAAGAGAACATCAAAAGCTTCCGCTCCGTGCTCAACGAGCTGGGACTGACGCTGGGAGGCGGCAACAAACCGCATCCGCTGGACTACGCCGAGTTGCTGAAGCAGATCTCCAGCCGTACCGATGCAGAGATGCTGCAAACCATGCTGCTGCGCTCGATGAAGCAGGCGGTTTACGACCCGGAAAACCGTGGCCACTTCGGCCTTGCGCTGGCTTCCTATGCGCACTTTACCTCGCCTATCCGTCGCTACCCCGATCTGCTGCTGCATCGCGCCATCAAGTATCTGCTGGCGAAAGAGAACGGCACGCTGCAAGGGAATACCACGCCGACAGGCGGCTTCCACTACGACCTGCCGCAGATGCTGCAGTTAGGCCAGCACTGCTCCATGACCGAGCGCCGTGCAGATGAAGCAACCCGTGACGTGGCCGACTGGCTGAAGTGTGACTTTATGCACGACCACGTGGGTGAAACCTTCTCCGGGGTTATCTCAAGCGTTACCGGCTTTGGCTTCTTTGTTCGCTTAACCGATCTCTTTATCGACGGCCTGGTGCATGTCTCTACGCTGGACAATGATTACTACCGCTTCGATGCGGTAGGGCAGCGTCTGATTGGTGAGTCCGGCGGCAAAACCTATCGCCTGGGCGATACGGTAGAAGTGCGCGTGGAAGCGGTGCATATGGACGAGCGCAAAATTGATTTTGCGATGATCTCAAGCAGCCGTAAACCGCGTGGCGAAGGCAAAACAGAGCGCGACCGTGCCAAGAAAGGCGGCTCCGCTAACAGCGGCAAACGTCGTCAGGCACCGCGAAAAGGCAATTTTGAGCCGGACAGCGCTTTCCGTGAGCCGAAGGCCAATGACGCCAGCGCTGAGGCGGGAGCCAAAAAAGAGAAAAAACCGAGAAAGCCTGCGGACAGAAACCGTAAAAGCACCTCTGGCAGCCGTTCACGCCGTGCGCCAAAGAAAAAAACGGATAATCCGGCCTGAGCATAAGTAGCGCTTAAGCCCTGGCCACAGGGGGCGAGCGTTTCGCGTGCTGTGAGCCAGAGAATTACCAGGGGGCAGAGATCTTTCTGCCCCTCTCTACAACGCATGATGGACCCCGTTCCGCACGCGCATAAAGACCAACTGAGTAACCGATCAATGAGTGAAATTGTATTTGGGATCCACGCCGTAAAGGCGCTGCTGGATAGCGATCCTCAACGTTTTCAGGAAGTGTTTATCCTGAAAGGACGTGATGATAAACGTCTGCAGCCGCTGGTAAAAGAGCTGGAAGCGCAGGGCATTGTGGTGCAGATGGCTAACCGCCAGTGGCTGGACAGCCAGGTAGAAGGGGGCGTGCATCAGGGCATCGTGGCCCGCGTGAAGCCTGGCCGTCAGTATCAGGAAAACGACCTGCCGGCTCTGCTGGAGAGCCTGGAGTCGCCGTTCCTGCTGATTCTGGATGGCATTACCGATCCGCATAACCTGGGCGCCTGCCTGCGTAGCGCTGATGCCGCTGGCGTTCACGCGGTTATCGTCCCACGCGATCGTTCTGCCCAGCTGAATGCCACGGCGAAAAAAGTTGCCAGCGGCGCGGCGGAAAATGTTCCCCTGATCCGCGTAACGAATCTGGCCAGAACCATGCGTGTTCTGCAGGAAGCGAACGTGTGGATCGTCGGGACCGCGGGCGAAGCCGATCACGACCTCTATCAGAGCAAAATGACCGGCCCGATGGCGCTGGTGATGGGCGCAGAGGGCGAAGGTATGCGCCGTCTCACCCGCGAGCACTGTGATGAGCTGATCAGTATCCCGATGGCGGGCAGCGTCTCTTCTCTGAACGTCTCTGTTGCTACGGGTGTTTGCCTGTATGAAGCGGTGCGCCAGCGCCGTAAGTAAGCGTTCCGGGGCGTGACCTGCGCCCCGAATTCCCCCTCTTTTCCTCGCCAGTTCTGCTCTGTCACGCATACTCACTGTGTGTTGTGTTAATGAAAAGGATGCCGCAATGGAGTGGAAAACCCATACCGTTTTTAATCAACCTCTCTCTCTGGCAAACAGCAATCTGTTTCTCTCTGATACGCCGCTGCGCGAGGCCGTACTGCGTGAAGGGGCTGGCTGGGATCTCGATCTGCTCGCTTCTGTCGGGCAGCAGTTGGGCAGTGCAGAATCACTGGAATTAGGGCGGCTGGCGAACGTTTCTCCGCCTGAGCTGCTGCGTTTCGACCCCAGAGGCGAACGGCTGGATGAGGTGCGTTTTCATCCTGCCTGGCATTTGCTGATGCAGGGATTGTGCGCCAATCGCGTCCATAACCTTCCCTGGCAGGAAAATGCGCCCGAAGCGGCCTTTGTGGCCCGCGCCGCCCGTTTTATCGTCCATGGGCAGGTTGAGGCGGGCAGCCTTTGCCCCATCACCATGACCTTCGGGGCAATTCCTCTGTTGCAAAAGCATCTTCCCGCGCCTTTTCAGTCGTGGCTGAAGCCGCTGCTTTCGGATCGCTACGATGCGCATTTGCAGGAAGCGCCGCTGAAGAAAGGGCTGTTGATCGGCATGGGAATGACCGAGAAGCAGGGCGGTACGGATGTGCTGAGTAATACCACCCGGGCGGAACCAGCCGCCTCGCGCGGCAATGGCGAGTGCTATCACCTTACCGGGCACAAATGGTTCTTCTCGGTACCACAAAGTGATGCTCACCTGGTGCTGGCGCAGGCGAAAGGCGGTTTATCCTGCTTTTTCATGCCGCGCCTGCTGCCCGGCGGCGAAAGAAATGCGGTGCATATTGAACGGCTGAAGGAGAAGCTGGGTAACCGCTCCAACGCCAGCAGCGAGGTGGAGTTTTTTAATGCCAGCGGCTGGCTGCTTGGCGAAGAGGGGGAGGGCATTCGTCAGATCCTGAAAATGGGCGGCTATACCCGCTTCGATTGCGTGCTGGGCAGCCATGCAATGATGCGACGGGCCTTCTCGGTCGCGCTTTATCATGCGCATCAGCGCCAGGTGCTGGGCAAAAATCTGGTGGATCAGCCGCTTATGAGACAGGTTTTATCTTCTCAGGCTTTGATGCTGGAAGGGCAGACTGCCATGCTGATGCGCCTTGCCCGCGCCTGGTCGTTTGATAAAAGTGAACAGGAGAAAGTTTTCAGCCGCCTGTTTACGCCTGCAGCCAAGTATGTGGTCTGCAAACGAGGCAGCGCTTTTGTTGCCGAGTCGATGGAGGTGCTGGGCGGCATCGGCTATTGCGAAGAGAGCGAGCTGCCGCGCCTCTATCGTGAAATGCCGGTAAACAGCATCTGGGAAGGCTCAGGAAATGTGATGTGTCTGGATGTGCTGCGCGTAGTGGCCAGGCAGCCGGGCGTCATGGAGATGCTCTGCACGGAATTTGACGCGGTGAAAGGGCAGAATCGTCATTACGACAGACTGTGGCGGCAGACAAAACTTTGGCTGCGTAAGCCACAGGAGGCGCAGGCCAGAAGCCTGTGTGAAGCGCTGTTTGCTCTTGCCTGCGGCGCGCAGGTGATGACGCATCTGGAACCGGGTCTGGCGGACGCATGGTGCCGCCAGATGCTCGATGCCAGAGGCCACGCGCGCGTGCCGGAAAGCGTAGCCGCGCGCCTGCTACTGCGCGCTGCCGGTGGTTGAAGGACCGTAAAGAATCGCGCTGGCGTACCAGAGTCCCGGCATCACGGTTTCGCTGATCATCTGAATGTAGTAGTAGCTTGCGCCAGCCTGGTTGGCTTTAGCCGCTATCGCCCGTTCCGCATCGTCTGGCGATCCCCGTTCATTAACGGTGATGGAGCCAAGCTTTGTGAGGTTCAGGCTTTGCGCGCGGTTGACCTCCTGTGCCTGTGAAGTGGGCGGCGGCGGCGATTCAGGTTTCGTTTTAAGCTGGCTACAACCAGCGGTCAGCAAAACTAACAGCAAGATGACTACACGGCTCATGGCGGCTCCTCCAGTGGGATAGCTAAAAGTGTAAACTATCCCACAGAGTTTAGCCTTTAAGCGTAAATACGCTGACCAGCTCCGTCAGATGATGACCTTTGCGACTCAGCTCCTGCGCCGTTGCCTCGGAGGTGGAGACCAGCTCGGTGTTCTGGTGCGTGGCATGGCCTATCTGGTTCATGGCAATGTTCACCTGGCCGATGCCGGCAGACTGCTCTTTCGAGGCGACGTTTATTTCACTCATCAGCACTTTAACCTGCCCGATGCGCCCGACAATATCTTCCATCGCCTGACGCGTTTGCTCGGAGAGATCGTGACCCTGCACCACTTTGCTCAGCGAGTTTTCGATTAATCCGTCAATCTCTTTTGCCGCCTGCGCACTGCGCTGGGCCAGCGCCCGGACTTCTGCCGCTACCACGGCAAAACCTTTACCGTGTTCGCCCGCGCGTGCGGCTTCAACGGCTGCGTTAAGCGCCAGAATATTGGTCTGGAAAGCGATAGACTCAATCACATGCGTGATGTCAGCAATGCTCTGTGAGGCGCTCTTGATATCGGTCATGGTTACCACCGAGCGCGACACGGTTTCGCCACCATTGCTCACCGCTGAGGCTGCTTCATCTACCAGCGTCAGAGCCTGAGAGACGTTGGCCGCGTTCTGTGCCACCGTCGCGCTAAGCTGCTCCATGCTGGCTGAGGTTTCTTCCACGCTACTGGCCTGACGGGAGATCTGTTCGCTGATATTCTCACTACTCAGCGCAATGGCATCGGTACCGGTGCTGATCTCCTGTGCGGCTTCACGCACCTGAGCGACAATCTGCTCCAGTCCGTCACCAATTCCGTTGATGGCGATAATCAACTGGCCCACCTCATCATGACGACGGGTATTCAGCGTGGCCAGCAGGTTGCCAGCGGCATAATGCCGGGCCAGCTCAATGACTTCCTGCAGCGGCTTGCTGACCCAGCTACGGGTGGTGATCACAAAGCCGAGCGCGAACACCAGCACCAGCGCGGCGCCAATCATCAGGAACAGATCGCGGGTGTGCTCAATCGGCGCCAGCAGGCTCGATTTGTTCACTTCGCCCAGAATAACCCAGTTCCACTCAGGCAGCTGATGCCAGGTCATGATCTGCGTCGAGCCATTTTCATCAGGCGCTTCCACCATACCGGCAGGGGTGCTCAGCAGCTGCTGCTGTAATGCTTCTGACCAGCGCGGCGTTTTTCCTTCTTCGGAAGGATGGAAAACAAATTTACCGTGGTTTTTGCCTTCAGCGTTATCCAGCACCACAAAATGCCCGGTTTCACCCAGCTTCTTATCCAGCACTTTTTGCCGGATTTCGGCATACTGTTTGCTGATATCGACGCCAACAAACAGAATACCGATAACTTTACCGCTGGCATCCGTCACCGGCTGATACTGCGTGATATAGCGCTTGCCAAAGAGCATGCTTACGCCCTGATAAATTTCTCCTTTCTGGACACGTTTCCAGGCCGGGCTGGCGTGATCCAGGCGGGTGCCGATGGCACGCTCGCCATCCTCTTTACGTAGCGAGGTGGAGATACGCATAAAGTCGTCGCCCGTACGCACGAAAATCGTGGAGATGGCGCCGGTGCGCTGCTGGAAGTCATCCACCAGCACCTGATCCAGGTTCAGGGTTTTCAGGCCTGCGCGCAGGGTTGGCGTCTGTTCTGCGCCAATGGCAATCTGCTGCGTTTCATCCAGGGTAAAACGTTTGGGCAAAAAACTCTGGAAGAGCGCCGTATAGTTGGCCACCTCTTCGCTAAGCGTACTGTTGAACATGGCCGCCATATCGCCAATACCGCTGACCTGGTTATCCATATTTTCCTGGGTTAACGTTTGCAGTTGCTTAGCGGCATTGTGCGTTAAGGCTAACGTCAGAATAAGTAAAAGCATAGCGACACTGAGCGAGGTGATCACCGAGAGCTTTACGCCAAGGCTCCAGCGCCGGAATGAGAAATTTTTCATGGATGACCTGTTATTTTTTTAGGGGGGTTGAATCGGTTAACGGCAACATTCATGAAACATTTAATTTTTAATTTTGTGAGCAGGGCAACCATTTAGCGAATAAACTCAAATCCCAGCTTTTGAGCTGGCCCCTCATCGCCACCTTCTCTCAACCGGAGGCTTAATGATTGAGATAGCGACGGACTCTTTTGCAGGCATTGAGTGTCTGCACGCCACGCCAACAGGGAAACGCTCTACGCCGCTGCCCACCCTTGTTTTCTGGCACGGATTTGCCTCCTCGAAAGAGGTCTACGCCTATTTTGCCGTTGCACTGGCAAAGGCAGGGTTTCGCGTAGTTATGCCTGATGCAGATATGCATGGCTCACGCTTCAACGGCGACACAGAATTAAGGCTGACCCGTTTCTGGGAGATCCTCAAAAGCAATATTGATGAAGTAGCGATCATTGAGGAGGCGTTACGCGAACAACAGCTGGTGGAAGAGGGGCGATTTGCGGTAGCGGGCGCGTCAATGGGCGGCATGACCGCACTGGGGGCGATGGCGCGATACGCTCATATTACCAGCGTGGCCTGTATGATGGGTTCGGGCTATTTCATGTCGCTGTCACAGACGCTGTTTCCTCCGCTGGAGGCAAAAACGCCGCAGCAGAAACAAGAGATTGCTGAAAGAATGGCGCCGCTGGCGAGTTATGATATCAGCGAACAGCTGGACAAGATCGCCAACCGGCCTCTGCTGGTCTGGCACGGCGAAGCGGACGAGGTGGTGCCAGCGGCAGAAAGCTTCAGGTTAGAAAAAGCGCTGCGTGAAGCGAAGCTCGATGCAAATCTGACATTTATTACCGAGCAGGGCGTCGGGCATCGCATCACCCCGCCTGCGCTGACGGCGATAACGGCCTTTTATAAGCAGCATTTATAGCCGCCGGGTAACTCTGGGTGGTGCATATTCCGATCAGCAGCGATCGCGCAGCCCCGTTCAGGTAAACCCTGGCCGGGGATCTGTGCCGTTTCTGCTGATATTGAGTGCCCTGATGCAATCAGGTTCTCAAAGCTGCCCGGAGAGCCGCTCTGCTGCGGTGGTCGGGGCTTTATGCGATGTTTTGTCTAACGGAGACGCAATCCGGTTTATATAGACGTAACTGTTCGCCGCGTTGCTGGTGTAGCTTTTCACCTGCTGCTCGCAGCCAGAGGTACTGGCAAGGGCGGATGTGGAAAGGAATAGACCGAGTAAAGTGGCGATTGCGATGGTTTTCATAGTGAACTCCACAATCAGGTAACCGTCTGACGCTGACGTCAGGGTCGTGTCATAAGCAACAGGTATAGTTTAGCCCCTTCCGCGCTAAAAGGTATTAGTAATTCTTGCTGTTTTAGATCAGCTTTTTTGAATGACTTTTCTCTAACAGACTGATCTCACTCAGTAAGCACGAAATGCCTGCTTTGAGCAGCGCCCCGCTGACAAATAATTTACACCCTGCCTCGACTTTACCTTGAGTTTCTGCAGAGCCGCCAGTATGATTACGCGTCAATTTTTCAGCCGCATTCTCAGGTTGTGACCCAGTAAACAGTTTGGGGCACAGCTTATAACGTTCCTTGCTTCCGTGGGCCGCGGCTGACCCTGACAGGAGGCTGAATAATCCGTAAGGAGCAAATTCGATGCGTCATTACGAAATCGTATTTATGGTTCACCCTGACCAAAGCGAACAGGTTCCGGGCATGATCGAGCGTTACACTGGTGCTATCACTGGTGCAGAAGGCACGATCCACCGTCTGGAAGACTGGGGCCGTCGTCAGCTGGCTTACCCGATCAATAAACTGCACAAAGCACACTACGTTCTGATGAACGTGGAAGCTCCGCAGGAAGCGATCGATGAGCTGGAAACTAACTTCCGCTTCAACGACGCCGTTATCCGCAGCATGGTTATGCGCGTTAAGCACGCGGTTACCGAAGCATCTCCGATGGTTAAAGCGAAAGATGAGCGTCGTGATCGTCGCGAAGATTTTGCTAACGAAACCTCTGATGATGCAGATACTGGGGATTCTGAAGAGTAATTGACCGTGACGGCTAATCGGCTGACGCTGTCTGGCACCGTGTGCAAGACGCCGATGCGTAAAATAAGCCCGTCAGGTATTCCACACTGCCAGTTCGTGCTTGAGCACCGTTCATCGCAGGTGGAAGCCGGTTTCAGCCGGCAAGCCTGGTGTCGGATGCCGGTGATTATCAGCGGCAAAGCCCATCAGGCCCTTACTCTTAGTATAACGGTCGGCACGCACCTTACCGTTTCAGGCTTTATTAGCTGCCATCAAGGCCGCAATGGACTGAACAAAACGGTACTGCATGCCGAGCAGATTGAATTGATAGATTCTGGAGACTAGCCTAATGGCACGTTATTTCCGTCGTCGCAAGTTCTGCCGTTTCACCGCGGAAGGCGTTGTAGAGATTGATTACAAAGATATCGCTACGCTGAAAAACTACATTACCGAAAGCGGTAAAATTGTCCCGAGCCGTATTACCGGTACTCGTGCAAAATACCAGCGTCAGCTCGCTCGTTGCATCAAGCGCGCTCGCTACTTGTCCCTGCTGCCATATACCGATCGTCATCAGTAACTGGCCGCTGTCTATTAACGACTTTAAGAGGATAAGGTAATGCAAGTTATTCTGCTTGATAAAGTAGCAAACCTGGGCAGCCTGGGTGATCAGGTTAATGTTAAAGCGGGCTACGCTCGTAACTTCCTGGTTCCACAGGGTAAAGCTGTTCCTGCTACCAAGAAAAACGTTGAGTTCTTCGAAACACGCCGTGCAGAACTGGAAGCCAAACTGGCTGACGTTCTCTCTGCAGCTAATGCACGTGCTGAGAAAATCAACGCACTGGGCACCGTTACTCTCGCGTCTAAAGCAGGCGACGAAGGTAAACTGTTCGGTTCCATCGGTACCCGCGACATCGCTGACGCTGTAACTGCAGCTGGCGTTGAAGTGGCTAAGAGCGAAGTTCGTCTGCCGAACGGCGTTCTGCGCACCACCGGTGAGCACGAAGTGGACTTCCAGGTTCACAGCGAAGTCTTCGCTAAACTGATTGTAAACGTAGTTTCTGAAGCTTAATCGCTGACGTTACTGCTGAAAAACGCCGGCCATGTGCCGGCGTTTTTGTTTTTGTCCCCGCCGCCTTATTGTGCGCGAACAAAGGATCCATCTGGCTGACGGGTAAATAATATCTGTCCGCTGTCGGTATCCACCGTTAAGCCATTCACCACACCCTGCGCATTCTGACGAATGCGAACAGCCTGTCCGGTTTGTAAATTGCTCAGCGGCTTATCGTCGCCCTCTACCCGCGCCATTGCAAAGACATCATTGACCGGCAGATTATTATCGCGAAACAGCTGCGCCAGCGTTTGCCCTGCGGCAATTTCATAATTATGCCATGTGCCCTGCGAGTCGTTGGTAGTTGGTGCTGGCGTTGAAGGCCTCTGCACCGGTGCTGTGGGCTCGAGTTCAGCCTGCATCGGTATACTGGTCTCCGAAGGCTGGCCAGACGTTATCGGGGGCCGTTCGGGTGACGGCGCAGGCCAGAGAAAGGCCAGCAGCATCACAATCAGAGCGAGGATGATACCGCGACGGTGAAACGGCGGCAGCGGATCCATCCAGCGCACGGACTCCGGCAGATGCCAAATCCAGCTCAACCAGTGCGGGACTCGTGATGATGAAGACGCTTTGGGCATGGGGTCCTCCTCCTGGCGCGAACCTCGCGCTAATAGTGAGCTTTTTACTACCCGGTTTAACCAACCGTTCAGAGAAAGCGACTGGCTTTTCCTTCGCCTGCGGGCAAGATGGCCCATGTTAACCTCGACTAAAATATAGCTGATAACGCATTGTGCGTGCGGAGTTTATTCCGCCCGTGGGATCCGGGTATTGTTTCCTTTTAGCCGCGAAAAGTCACCTGAAGAAGATGCCATTTTACGCCCGATGTCTGCGCTGTTATGCTCTGCACTGGTTTTATCAATGATGAAAGGAAAATCCATGACTACCCCTTCTTTTGACAGCGTAGAAGCGCAAGCAAGTTACGGTATCGGTTTACAGGTTGGCCAGCAGCTGCTGGAATCTGGTCTGCAGGGTCTGCAACCAGAAGCATTGCTGGCGGGCCTGCGCGATGCGCTGGAAGGGAACGCCCCTGCTGTACCTGTAGATGTTGTTCACCGTGCGCTGCGCGAAGTTCATGAGCGCGCTGATGCGGTGCGTCGTGAGCGCCAGCAGGAAATGGCAGTTGAAGGTCAGAAATTCCTGGAAGAGAACATCAAGCGCGACGGCGTGAGCAGCACCGAGTCTGGCCTGCAGTTCAGCGTGATCACGCAGGGCGAGGGCGCAATCCCTTCCCGTCAGGACCGCGTACGCGTGCACTACACCGGCAAACTCACTGACGGCAGCGTATTCGACAGTTCCGTACAGCGCGGCGAGCCGGCTGAATTCCCGGTAAGCGGCGTGATCCCAGGCTGGATCGAAGCGCTGACGCTGATGCCAGTGGGCTCAAAGTGGGAGCTGGTTATCCCTCATGAGCTGGCCTACGGCGAGCGTGGCGCAGGCGCCTCAATTCCTCCTTTCAGCACCCTGGTGTTTGAAGTGGAGCTGTTAGAGATCCTGTAAGATAAAGGGCCAGGTACGCCTGGCCCATTCCCCGTTATTTCTGCAAATCTACCTGATAAAGAGCAAAGCCCGTTTCATCCGTTCCTTTTTGCTGTAACGGATACTGCGCCTGCGCACGGATAAATTTTTCTGCTTTCTCGCCGGGAGAGGTTTCAAAACGAATATCCAGCGGCGTGCTGCTCTCAATATGCGCCAGCTTCCAGTTGTTATCCGCCTGCGGCTTCACTTCGCCATGCACTTTGGTCTGCGCGCTGATATAGGCTGCGACAACGGACCGGTTCTCATCCGGGGAAGCAAAGGCGATATGGCTCTCTCCCGTTCCTGCAAATTTACCGCCATAGGCCCGGTAGTTATTGGTTGCTACCAGAAAGGTTGCCTGCGGATCGATCGGCTTACCCTTGAAGGTCAGATCTCTGATACGTGATGCCTTTTCATTACTCATCTGACATTCGGCATCGTATCGGGCCGGCTGCGTAACGTCGATGCGGTAGTTAACGCCATCAATCACATCAAAATTGTAGGTACGAAAATCCCAGTTAATCAGCGACTGAGGCTGGCTATTGTGCGGATCGATCTGATTGAACTGGCCGGCGGAACACTCCAGCCACTCTTTCACCTCTTTACCACTGACTTTCATCACCACCAGCGTATTGGGGTAAAGGTAGAGATCGGCGGCGTTACGGAAGGTGAGGGGGCCTTTTTCCACCTCAACGTAGCTGGAGGGATCGTTTTTACGACCGCCCGCTTTAAACGGCGCAGCCGCCGTCAGTACCGGTAGATTGGCCAAATCGGGATCGCCCTGAATGTACCGCTGCACGTAGTCGCGCTGGGCGTTGTTCACAATCTGCACGGTTGGGTCATCCTGCACCAGCGACAGGTAGCTGTACATCACATCGGCAGAGTTGCCGATCGGTTTGCTGACAAAGTCGCGCGTCGCTTTATGATCCTGTTCCATGACCTGCAGCAGGGCCGGATCTTCAGCGGCCAGCGACTTCTTCGCCGTTTTGTCGTAGATCGGACGGGCTTCCGCTCTGGCGCTGCTCACCTGCCAGCGCCCCTGCTGATTATCCAGTACCAGATCGACCACGCCAAGGTGATCGCCCCACATTCCCGGCATCACGGCGGGAATGCCGTTCAGCGTGCCCTGTTTGATGTCCGCGCCCTTAATGCCGGCAAACTCCTGGCTGGGGAATACGGCATGCGCATGGCCGAAAAGGATCGCATCAATGCCCGGCACCTGGCTGAGGTAGTAGACCGAGTTTTCCGCCATCGCTTTATAGGGGTCGCCAGAGAGACCGGAGTGGGGAATGGCGACCACGATATCGGCACCCGCTTTGCGCATCTCCGGAACCCATTTGCGGGCGGTTTCAGTGATGTCATTCACCGTGACCTTGCCGGTGAGGTTGGTTTTATCCCAGACCATAATCTGCGGCGGCACAAATCCAATATAACCAATCTTAAGCTGGTGGGATTTCCCCTCTCTGTCGGTGACTGTCACCGCTTTAATCAGCCAGGGGGTGAAAAGCGGCTTACCGGTTTTGACATCAATGATATTGGCATTGATATAGGGGAAGCTGGCGCCACCGATCGCCTTGTGCAAATAATCGAGGCCATAGTTAAACTCATGGTTGCCCAGGTTGCCGACCGTATAATCCAGGGTGTTCATCGCCTTATAGACAGGATGCACCTCGCCCTGCTGCAGCCCTTTGGCTGCCATATAGTCGCCGAGCGGGCTGCCCTGAATAATATCACCGTTGTCGACCAGCACGCTGTTAGGGGCCTCTTTGCGGGCGGCTTCAATCAGCGTGGCCGTACGCACCAGGCCAAATTTCTCGCTGGGGGTATCTTTGTAGTAGTCAAAATCCATCATGTTGCTGTGCAGGTCAGTTGTTTCCAGCAGGCGGAAATCGACCGTAGCGGCATGAAGCGAAGCTGCGACAAAAAGGGCCGAAAGAGAGAGCGTGGTCTGAAAGGTTATTTTTCCGTAAAACATCATTTCTCCGTTAGTCAGGGGCGACAGCCTTCTAACATCTCAAAGTTTTATGAACTTGTTACCTTGTGTCTCATATAAATGTGATCGGCTACAAATATTTACTGCTTATACCACTGGGGATAAAAAGCAGAGGTTCCTGAAGAAGATATGCATTATGCTGTTGATAATTAAGCCCTCTCTTTATCATTCACCCCGTGCAGATTCAGGATGCGGGCCAGAGGGGGTTACGCTCAGCTGCTATGATCGGTTAAGGTTTCAGCCATCGGTCTGCAGATATAGACTGGCCGGTAATTCGCGGTCTTAAGATGCTAATCATGAGGTGTAAAATGTTAGACAAAATCTGCCAGCTGGCTCGGGAAGCGGGCGATGCTATCATGGTGGTGTATGACGGACAGGCGCCGCTTGATGTCTCTCACAAGTCAGATGATTCACCGGTTACTGCGGCAGATATCGCTGCTCATAAGGTGATTGTTCAGGGGCTTTCCGCACTTTCTCCAGAGATCCCGGTGTTATCGGAAGAGGATCCGCCGGGCTGGTCGGTTCGCCAGCACTGGCAGCGCTACTGGCTGGTCGATCCCCTTGATGGCACCAAAGAGTTTATCAAGCGTAACGGCGAGTTCACTGTAAACATCGCTCTGATTGAGATGGGCAAGCCGGTGCTGGGCGTGGTCTATGCCCCGGTACTGGGCGTAATGTACTCCGCAGCGGAGGGCAAAGCGTGGAAAGAAGAGGGCGGAAACCGCGAGCAGATTCAGGTACGGGAAGCCCGTCCGCCGCTGGTGGTGGTAAGCCGTTCCCATTCCGACACGGAACTGGAGGATTATCTCAGCCAGTTAGGCGAGCATCAGACCACGGCGATTGGCTCTTCGCTGAAGTTCTGCCTGGTGGCGGAAGGAAAAGCGCAGCTCTATCCCCGCTTCGGGCCTACCAATATCTGGGATACCGGCGCAGGGCATGCTGTTGCTGTAGCGGCAGGCGCGCACGTTCATGACTGGCAGGGCAAGGATCTCGATTATGCGCCGCGCGAATCATTCCTGAACCCCGGCTTCCGCGTGTCGATTTTCTGACAGTTAAGTTCGTGGTTGGGAAGTTTTGCAAGATGCATGAATCGGAAATGCTGAAGGACATTTGGTCTGGATCGATAAAACGCTCGTAGTCTGGAATCCGGGCTGCATGGTCGAAGAGAGTGGGCTGAACACAAAGACGCCGTGAACCCATCTGTGGGGGCTGCGAAGCGGCGTCCATGCCGCTTAGCCTTTGCTTATCAGCCCACTCTCCTCCCGAAACTCTCACTGTTGTCTGGCTGAAGGGAGGCAGCGCAGCTATTTTGCTTTTGTCTTTATACTTCAGGCCTTGATCTCACCTTTTACTCCAGCAGCCTGTGCACCAGTGCCACCACCTGCTTCACCTCCTCCTGTGTCAGCGCGCCATCCTTTGCAAATCGCACCTCCCCTTTTTTATCCAGCACCACAATCGCGGAACCGCCATCCTCCAGCTGCCAGGCCTTTTTAGCCACGCCGTTGCTGTCTACGATGAACTGCGACCAGGGGAACTGCTTTTTGTTGTTTTCGATGCTGCTGCGAACAAACATTCCTGTGCCGGGGATCGCATCATCGGTGTTGACCACGGTGGTAGTCTGGTAACGATCGTGTGGAAACATTGCTGACTTAATCGCTTCTATAAGCGAAGCGTTCTTCTCTTTGGAGGAGGAGCGGCCAGCGATATGCTGGATCACCCGTACCTTGCCTGGCAATTTCGCACTGTTCCACCGTTGATAACTAAATTTATCCTGCTGCAACAGCATCTCGCCTTTGTCGGAAATACCGATAGCAGGAACGCGCTGACCCTCTTTAAAGGCATGCGCGCCAGCAACAAAAGGCAGTGAAAGTGAGATAAGAACAAAAAGTAAGCGAACGGCAGCCATCGGCTTCTCCTTTTAAGGTGATCAGACCAGTTAGTCATGTTCCTGCAATAATAAGCGCAGAAGATGCTGCTGTCGCATCGGGCTAACATCTTTGCAACACACTGCACAATTCGCTTTCAATTGAAGGTTTATACTGTTTGCACATGTCCAAAGCACAGAGACCTCTGTCATGATGTGTAAAAACAGTAAAAAAATTCATTTTTCGGACTTCAGGAAGGCGATGTTGGTCTATAGTGAATCCACTTTGCGCTGCAAGGATTCGTACCGAGATTGGACACGACGCAGCGCGCATCATTTTCAGGAGTATTAATTAGCATGAAGATCTTCCAGCGATACAACCCGCTGCAGGTAGCCAAATACGTAAAAACGCTGTTTCGCGGCAGGATATATATCAAAGACGTAGGCGCTTTCGAATTCGATAAAGGCAAGATCTTGATCCCACGAATTAAAGATAAGCAGCACTACAGCGTGATGTCAGAAGTGAACCGTCAGGTACTGCGCTTGCAGACCGAGTTCAACTAAAAAATAAGGCGCGAATGTTCGCGCCTTTTTGTTGTGTCCTGCCTTTACTCTTCAGCCACTTTAGTCAGTACAGCCGCCGCCGTTGGACGCGCATCAATGCGGGTCACCAGCAGCTGATCGATACGGTAGCTGTCAATATCGACCACCTCAAACTTATAGCCGTGGAACTTCACGAAATCGGTGCGTTTCGGGATTTTGCGCAGCATAAACATCATAAAGCCGCCAATGGTTTCATAGTTGCCGGACTGCGGGAATTCATCGATATCCAGTACGCGCATCACGTCGTCAATCGGCGTGCCGCCCTCGACCAGCCAGGAATTCTCATCACGCGCCACAATCTGCTCTTCCATACCCTGACCGACCAGATCGCCCATCAGCGTCGTCATCACGTCATTCAGGGTGATAATCCCCACCACCAGCGCATACTCATTCATGATTACTGCAAAATCTTCACCGGCGGTTTTAAAGCTCTCCAACGCCTCAGAGAGGGTCAGCGTGTCCGGTACTATCAGCGCCGAGCGGATCTGCACGCCACTGTTCAGCGCCATGCTCTGATGCCCCAGCACCCTTAACAGCAGCTCTTTCGAGTCGACGTAGCCAACGATGTGGTCGATATCATCATTGCACACCAGGAATTTGGAGTGAGGATGATTGGCGATCTTCTCTTTCAGGCTCGCTTCATCTTCATGCAGATTAAACCACACCACATTTTCACGTGAGGTCATTGAAGAGGGAACCGTACGGGACTCCAGCTCAAAGACATTTTCAATCAGCTCATGCTCCTGTTTACGCAAAACCCCCGCCAGCGCGCCAGCTTCAACTATCGCATAGATATCGTCAGAGGTAATGTCATCCTTGCGCACCAGCGGAATTTTAAACAGGCGAAAAATGATGTTAGCCCCGCCGTTAAAGAACCAGACCAGAGGGCGAAAGATAAACAGGCAAAAGCGCATTGGGTTGATAATTTTCAACGCCACCACTTCCGGGGAGATCATCCCCAGGCGTTTAGGGAAGAGATCGGCAAACAGGATAAACAGACTGGTAACGACGGTAAACGAGCAGATAAAGCTGAGCTGTTCTGCCAGAACCGGGTTGGTAAAACGTTCGAAAAGGGAGCGAAAAGCGGGTGAGAAGGCGGAATCGCCCACTATACCGCCTAATATAGCCACTGCGTTAAGTCCGATTTGCACCACGGTAAAGAACATCCCTGGCGTTTCCTGCATCTTCAGCACTCGCTGGGCATTGATATTGCCCGTGTCGGCCAGCAACTTCAGCTTAATTTTGCGCGCGGCGGCAAGCGAGATTTCCGAAAGAGAGAAAAATGAACTGATCGCAATCAGCAGTACGATGACAAGCAAGCTGTCTAACATAAAACATCCATAAAATGGCCCGGTTCAGTGGCTATCAGGTGAAAGCGCTCGAAACCGACCTTGAGTTAATTACTTGTCATTTTTGGCCTGGGCAGCGCATGAGGATCTGCGAACATCCTGTTCCGGTATGAGATGCTCGGCTATCCGTGCCAAAAATGTCTGCGCCATCGGCATAAAGCCGGTGCAGAAGTCAGTTAACAGGCGGTAACAGCACCTGTGCTGTGGATTATAGCCGTGGTGTCCAACGCTTACAATTACGGCAGCGATCAGCATGAGATTAATCCGGCTCTGCCAATGGATCGTCTCAGACGCGACCATTCATTGACAATCCCTTGTTGTAACCCATGCTCTCTTTGCACACAATAAGTCCAACAATTTGGCTTTACGCGGAAAAAGAGGTCGATAAGCGGCAAAAAGTTGCCATGCTTAGGATCCAGAGCCAGTAAATAAAATTAAGAAGACGTTGTGCCCAGCTGGAATCAGGGCCGGCAACATAATCAGGAGTGAGCGTGCCACGAATTCATGTCTATTGCATGTTAGGTCTTTTAGCTGCTGCACCCTTTGCTGAAGCGGCCACCGTGCGACTGCAGGTGACAGGGTTATCCGGGGATTTACAAAAAAACGTCCGTGCGCGGCTCTCCACCATCTCAAGTGATGAGATTTCGGCCGATGGTCGTTTTCGCGCCCGCGTCAGCGATGCCGTTAAAGAGGGCCTTAAAGCGCTGGGTTATTACGATCCAACCATTGAGTTCGATCTTCAGCCTCCGCCTGCAGGCGGTAAAAGACCGGTATTGATCGCCAAAGTGACGCCGGGCGAGCCAGTGAAGCTGGCGGGTGAAACGGTGATCATCCGTGGCGAAGCGCGTGAAGATAAAGATTATCAGGCGCTGGTGAAAAACGGCCGCGGAAAGATCGGCGGCGTTCTGAACCACAGTGACTATGACGGCTTTAAAAGCTCCCTGAGCAACATGGCGCTGCGCAAAGGTTACTTTGATGGTGACTATGCCAAAAGCCAGCTGGGCGTCTCTGTGGAGCGGCGGGAGGCCTTTTGGGACATCGATTACGACAGCGGGCAACGTTATCGCTTTGGCGACGTCAGTTTTGAAGGTTCGCAAATCCGCGAAGAGTATCTGCAGAATCTGGTGCCCTTTAAAAAAGGGGATTATTACAGCTCGCGCGATTTGGCCGAGCTGAACCGCCGTTTATCCGCAACCGGCTGGTTTAACTCTGTGGTGGTGGCGCCTGAATTCGACAAATCCCGTAAAAACAAAATTCTGCCGTTGCACGGTGTGGTCAGTCCACGCACGGAAAACACCATTGAAACCGGCGTGGGCTACTCAACAGATGTAGGGCCACGGGTCAAAGCAACCTGGAAAAAGCCCTGGGTCAACAGCTACGGGCACAGCCTTACTACCAGTGCCAACGTCTCGGCACCGGAGCAGCAGCTCGATTTCAGCTACAAGATCCCGCTGCTGAAAAACCCTATTGAGCAGTATTACCTGCTTCAGGGAGGGCTGAAAAGAACTGACCTTAACGACACCAAATCTGACTCCTCCACGCTGGCGGCGTCCCGCTACTGGGAATCCTCCTCCGGCTGGCAACGCGCGATTAACCTGCGCTGGAGTCTGGATCACTTTACCCAGGGTAACGTCACCAACACCACCATGCTGCTCTATCCGGGTGTAAGCGTTAACCGCACCCGCTCCAGAGGGGGATTAATGCCGACGTGGGGTGATTCACAACGCTACTCTCTCGACGTCTCTGATACCACCTGGGGTTCAGATATCGACTTCGCCGTGGTGCAGGCCCAGAACGTCTGGATACGCACGCTGGCCGATAAGCACCGCTTCGTGGCGCGCGGTAACCTCGGCTGGATTGAGACCAATGACTTTGACAAAGTCCCGCCGGATCTGCGCTTCTTTGCCGGGGGCGACCGCAGCATTCGCGGCTATAAATACAAAGGTATTTCGCCGCGAGATGAGGACGGTAAGCTGACCGGTGCCTCTAAACTGGCTACCGGCTCGCTGGAGTATCAGTACAACGTAACGGGCAAATGGTGGGGAGCGGTCTTTATTGACTCTGGTGAAGCGGTGAATGATATCAAGCAAAGTAACTGGAAAACTGGCGCAGGCTTCGGCGTGCGCTGGCAGTCGCCGGTGGGGCCGATCAAGCTCGATATTGCCCGACCGGTTGGGGATGATGAAGATCGGGATATACAGTTTTACATCGGATTGGGGCCTGAACTATGAGTCGCTGGAAAAAGGTCCTTATTGGCATCCTGATTTTCCTGCTGCTGCTGCTGGGCGGCATCGCATTTTTAATTGGCACCACGACCGGACTGCATCTGGTGTTGAACGGCGCGGCGCGCTGGGTTCCTGGCCTGGCGATCAAACAGGTGGACGGCGGCTGGCGTAATCTTACGCTGAAAGGCGTGCAGTATGAGATGCCGGGCGTCACCGTTAACGCCGGGGAATTTCACCTGGCTCTCCAGTTGGGCTGTCTGAAAAACAGTGCCTTCTGCGTGAATGACCTGGCGCTGAAAGATGTCAACGTGGTGGTGGACAGCAAAAAAATGGCGCCCGCTGCGCCTGCGCCAGAAGAAGAGGAACCCTCCTCCGGCGATTTGAGTACGCCTTATCCCATCACGCTGCGTCAGCTGGCGCTGCATAACATCAACGTAAAAGTCGATGACACGGCAATCTCGCTGGCCGATTTCACCTCGGGACTCAACTGGCAGGGACGGGCGCTGACGCTGAATCCCACCCATATTCAGGGCCTGTTGATCGCCTTGCCCAAAGCGGCGAAGGTAGCTAATGAAGAGGTCGTACAGCCGAAAGTGCAGCAGCCGAAGCCGGATGAACAGCCGCTGGGCGAAACCCTGAAGGCGATGTTCGCTAAACCGTTGCTGCCGGATCTGCCGGACTTCAAAATGCCGCTGGATGTTGATGTTCAGCAACTCCTCGGCGAGCAGCTGCGTATTACCGGCGACACAGATATCACCGTGAACCGACTGCTGCTGAAAGCCAAAACGCAGGAGAGGTTGCTGCATCTGGAGACGCTGGATGTGGATTCGCCACAGGGCCAGCTGAACGCGCAGGGCCAGGCCACGCTTGCCGATAACTGGCCGGTGAACCTCACGCTTTACAGCGCGCTCAACGTCGATCCGATCAAAGGCGAGAAGATCAAAATGACGGTAGAGGGCGGTCTGCGTGAGCAGCTCAACCTTGCGCTGAATCTCTCTGGCCCGGTGCGGGTACAAATGGACGCCACTACCCGGCTGGCAGAGGTGGGTTTACCGCTCTCGATAAATGTGCAGAGTCCGCAGCTGCGCTGGCCGCTGACTGGCGAAACGCAGTATCAGGCCGATAACGTTAACTTCAGCTTTAAAGGAAAAGCGACGGATTACGTGATGTCGCTGAAAACCGCGTTGAAGGGGCAGGGCATTCCACCTGCCACCGTGACGCTGGATGGCAAAGGCAACGTTGAACAGTTCGCGCTGGATAAGCTGCGGCTTGCGGCGCTGGAAGGGAATACCGAGCTCACCGCGCTGGTGGACTGGAGCAAAGCGATCAGCTGGCGCAGCGAGCTGACGCTTTCCGGCATCAATACCGTGAAACAATACCCGGACTGGCCTGCGAAGCTGGAAGGTAAAATTACCACGCGCGGCAGCCTGTACGGCGGAAGCTGGCAGATGCGCGTGCCGGAGCTGAAGCTGCGCGGCAACGTTAAGCAGAATGCCGTTACTGCGGACGGCTCGCTGTACGGCAACAGCTATAACCAGTGGGATATCCCGGGCCTGAAGCTGGTGCTGGGTCGTAATAATATCGATCTCAAAGGATCGCTGGGCGACAAGCTTAATCTGGATGCCAACATTGATGCACAGCATCTGGATAATGCCCTGCCAGGGCTTGGCGGCGTAGCGAAAGGCACCATCAAAGCGCGCGGCGACCTGAAAACGCCGCAGCTACTCGCTGACCTGACCGCAACCGGCCTGCGCTGGCAGGCGCTCACTATCGCCCGTGTGATGCTGAAAGGGGATGTCAGTTCAGGTGAGCAAATACAGGGCAAGCTGGCTCTTGAGGTGGATCGACTGCAACAGGATGCGCTGGCTCTCTCAAAAATCACGCTGGACGCCAGCGGCAGTGAAAAGCAGCATCAGCTGAAGCTGAACGTGATCGGCGAACCGGTTTCCGGCCAGCTCGCCCTGAACGGCAGCTTCGATCGCGCTACTCAGCGCTGGAAAGGGTCACTGAACAATACCCGTTTCGACACGCCGGTAGGGGAATGGCGCTTAACCCGCGCTATCGCGCTGGATTACCTCAACAGCAGCCAGACCGTCACTGTCGGGCCGCACTGCTGGCAAAACCCCAACGCGGAGCTGTGCGTGCCGCAAACCATTGAGGCAGGCCCTTCCGGGCATGCAAAAGTGGCGCTTAACCGCTTCGATCTGGCGATGACAAAGCCGTTCCTCGGCGAGGGGACGCAGCTCAGCGGCATCTTCACTGGCGATGCTGACGTAAGCTGGAGCGCTGGCGGCGGTCTGCCGCAGGGCCGCGTCTCGCTGAAGGGCAACGGCGTGAAGGTGGAGCAGGATGTGGAAGGCAACACGCTGCCGATCGCATTTGACACGCTGAACCTGAACGCGGTGCTGCGTAACGGTCGCGCCCAGCTCGACTGGCTGATCCATATTGCGAATAACGGTCAGTTGGATGGCAACGTGCAGATTGCCGATCCGGAGGGCAGGCGCACGCTGTCGGGTAACGTCAATATCGCCAACCTGTCGCTGGCGCTGCTTAATCCGGCGCTGATGAAGGGTGAGAAGGTGGCCGGGATGGTGAACTCCAGGCTGCGGCTCGGCGGCTCTCTGCAAAAGCCGCAGGTGTTTGGCCAGCTCGGCCTGAAGGATGTGGATGTCGATGGCAGCTTTATGCCGGTTGACCTCACCGCCGCCAACCTGAATATGGTCTTCAACGGCATGAGCTCCACGCTGGAAGGGCTGGTGCAGACTTCCAAAGGGCAGCTCACCCTCAGTGGCGGCGCGGACTGGAACGTGCTGGACGCATGGCGCGCACGCATAGCGGCGAAAGGGGACAAAATCCGCGTAACGGTGCCGCCAATGGTGCGCATGGACGTTTCACCCGATCTGGTGTTTGAAGCCACGCCGCAGCTGTTCAACCTGGACGGTCGCGTGGACATTCCCTGGGCGCGGATTACCGTGCAGGAAGTGCCGGAGAGCGCCGTGGGGGTCTCCTCCGATGAAGTGCTGCTGGATAAAAACCTCAAGCCCATCGCGCCGAAATCCACCGCGATCCCGATCAACAGCAATCTGGTTATCCATGTGGGTGACGACGTGCGGCTCAGCGCCTTTGGCTTGAAAGCTAAACTGAATGGCGATCTGAAAATGGTGCAGGACAGACGTGGCCTGGGCCTTAACGGGCAGATCAACATCCCATCCGGCCGCTTCCATGCGTATGGACAGGACTTGATTGTGCGCAAAGGTGAGCTGCAGTTTGCCGGTCCACCGGACCAGCCGTATCTTAATATTGAGGCGATCCGTAATCCTGAAGCGACCGAAGATGATGTAACCGCAGGCGTCAGAGTGACCGGGCTGGCCGATGAACCCAAGGCAGAAGTCTTTTCTGACCCGGCGATGTCGCAGCAGGAAGCCTTGTCCTATCTGCTTCGCGGGCAGGGTCTGGACTCTACCGGCAGCGACAGCAGTGCAGTAACCTCCGCTTTAGTGGGATTGGGGCTTGCGCAAAGTGGGCAGGTTGTGGGTAAAATCGGGGAGACCTTCGGTGTGAGTAACCTGGCCCTGGACACGGCTGGCGTCGGTGACAGTCAGCAGGTCCAGGTCAGTGGCTATGTTCTGCCGGGTCTACAGGTAAAATACGGTGTTGGCATATTTGATTCACTGGCGACGTTAACCTTGCGTTATCGCCTGATGCCCAAGCTCTATTTGGAAGCGGTGTCTGGTCTCGACCAGGCTCTGGATTTGCTCTATCAGTTTGAGTTCTAGCAATGCGAATAATTGTCTATGGCAGCTTAAGGCGTAAGCAAGGCAACAGTCACTGGATGACCAACGGGCAGTGGCTGGGCGATCATCAGATCGACGGCTATGAGCTTTACAGTTTGGGTCTTTATCCCGGCGTGGTGCCGGGAAACGGACGGGTTTATTGCGAAGTTTACCGCATTGATGCGTCCATGCTGGGTGAGCTGGATGCGCTCAGAACCAAAGGCGGGGAGTACAAACGTCAGCTGATGCAAACGCCTTATGGTAGCGCGTGGCTCTACGTTTATCAGCGTTCGGTTGTCGGGAAAAAACAGATTGTCAGCGGCGACTGGCTGCTGCGCGATGCGGTCGATCCCACCGAAGAGAAATCATAAAAAACACCGCTCACTGAGCGGTGTTTTTTTATCAGTAATTTGCGAAGCAGTGTGTAAAAAAACAGCTGTTTTTTGACTAAGAGAAGCGAAGCTGAGAAACTCACCCCACCACTTTTGATTCTGTAGCAGAGCCTATCATGACTACTCATTATGAAAATGATTTCTATGGATGGACACTTGAGCAGGCTGAATTACTGCGTACTGGTAATCTGGATCAATTAGACACAGGGAACCTGCTTGAGGAAATTGCGAGCATGGGTAACAGTGAGCGACGTGAACTGGAATCACGGTTGGAAGTCCTGCTTCAGCATTTACTGAAATGGCAATATCAGCCCTCATATCAGGGGCGTAGCTGGCAATTAACACTTGCAGAACAACGTCGGAAAATTATTCGCCGTTTGAGTCGAAATCCCAGCCTCAGGAAAGAGCTGCCTGAACTGGTAAATGATGCCTATGGTGATGCTATTTTGTCTGCTGCGCGAGAGACCGGCATAGAAGCGAAACAGTTTCCGCAGGTCTGCCCCTGGGAATGGGACCAGATAATTGATGAGGCATACTACCCATAAAAAAAACACCGCTCACTGAGCGGTGTTTTTTTATCACGATACGAAAGGTTATTTTTTCGCAGCGCGTTCGAAAGAGGCAACAATTTCAGCTTTAGCCGCTTCAGCGTTGTCCCAGCCTTCCACTTTCACCCATTTGCCTTTTTCCAGCGCTTTATACTGCTCGAAGAAGTGAGTGATCTGTGCACGCAGCAGTTCTGGCAGGTCGTTCACATCTTTGATGTGATCGTACTCTTTGGTCAACTTGGTGTGCGGTACGGCAACCAGTTTGGCATCTTCGCCAGACTCGTCGGTCATTTTCAGCACGCCAACCGGACGGCAACGAATTACCGAGCCTGGCTGCAGTGGGTAAGGGGTAGGGACCAGCACGTCTACCGGGTCACCGTCTAAAGACAAAGTGTGGTTGATGTAACCGTAGTTGCACGGATAGAACATCGCGGTAGACATAAAGCGGTCCACGAACAGAGTGCCGGAATCTTTGTCGACTTCATATTTGATCGGATCGGCATTGGCCGGGATCTCGATAACAACATAGATGTCTTCTGGCATATCTTTGCCCGCTGGAACCAGGTTCAAACTCATGGTTAATTCCTTTATTCAGTCTTAATCGAGTGACGCTCATTATAGCCAACTGAAAGTGAAAGTATCCCCCCTTTTTACCCTTTCGGAATGCTCCAGTACTGGGCTGACGGCTGCGCCGGGCAAACGGCTGCAACAGCTTAATTGCACTCATCCGGATTGCCGCAGCTTTGAGCCAGAGATTTCAGCGCCAGCGCCTGGTTTTTAACCAGCGTCACCTCCTGAGCCCCTGCCTGTAGCGAAGCCTGAGTACCGCCATCACTCAGTCGGGCTTTAGCGGCTTCCAGCCAGCTGTCACGGTATTTAAGCCAGGCACGCTGAGCACTTTTTAATTTGGCTTGCTGTTCTGAATTCAGGAGGGCGGTAAGTCTGGCGTACTGCTGATTCATCTCTTTGTCCCAGGCGACAGTCGCCGCGCTAAAACAGCGCTGCATCGCCAGAGTGGTTGCGGCTTTATTCAGGCAGCTCTGCTGGGCAGCATCAATCGGATGAATAGTGGCATGAGCGTTAAACATAAACAGCAGGGCCGCGATGGCCAGGGCAATTTTTTTCATAAAAATACTCTTAATAATGTTTAAAAAAAATTCAGCCGAACCGGTTTTGCCATGATGTTAACCCCTTTTGCCCGGCCGGTCTTATACGTTGATAAAGCTCGCTTCTTCAGACAGAAAGCAAAATTGATCTATATCAATCTCGTATGACCTCTGATCGTTTTTACTTCATTTTTGCTAAAGATTGCCGAATTCGTTGCCGATAATCTCATCGCTTTGGGGGTTCATGGATTAACAACTTTAGTGAGGATTACGCAACATCATGCTTAAAAAAATCTCAATCAGAAACGGGTTATTAGCCTTGCTAACGTTGATGACGTTAATGCTGCTAAGCGTCAGCCTGATGGGCATCAGTGCCATTAATAAAGGAAATCGCTCGCTGGACGTCGTTAACCGCATTCAGGGCGTCGAGTTAAACAGCCTTTTTCTTGCCAATAACGGTCTGCTTCGTTCGCGCGCCACAGCTGCGTTAGCGGTAAGAAAGATGGAGATCGGCATGATCGATGACGCGACCGCCACGACAAACAGGGCCGAAAGCTACCTTAATACGTCACGGCAGGAACTAAAAAAGTTTGTTGATGCGGGCACCATAACCGCACAAGGTAAAAAGCTGGCGGATGCCATCGTAACCAGCTACAGCACCTATCTTGAGCAGGGTATTCAACCGATGATGGTTGCCCTGAAGCAGCAGAATACCGATGCTTATTACACTCTTCTGGAAGAAAAATTCACGCCGTTGAACTCTGCCTTCAATAAATCAGTGGAAGACTTCAACCTCTTTGCGAATCAGGTTTCAGATTCTCAGCTGGCAGAAACAGCAAAAAACCAGCAGATGCTCACTCTCCTGATCGTTTTCTGCGGCATTCTGACGGTTATTCTGCTCTCTGGTTCCTGGCTGTTATTGCGGGCGATCCTGCTAAAGCCACTGGATTCAGCTATTGAGCACCTGGAATTTGTGGCGGCTGGCGATTTGACGCAGCTGTTACCAGAAGGCGGCCGAAATGAGCTGGGCAGGCTGAACACCGCACTGGCTGAAATGCAGGCTTCTCTGCAACAGTCGGTCAGCCGCGTGCGGGATGCCAGCCTGCAAATTGATATCGGCAGTCGGGAGCTCTCTTCAGGCAACCTCAACCTTGCCCAGCGTACGGAAGAGTCTGCCGCTTCGCTCGAGCAAACGGCGGCCAGCATGGAGCAGCTTACTGCTACCGTGAAGCTGAATGCGGAAAATGCCAGTCAGGCGCACCAGTTGGCAAGATCGGTGTCGGACAGTGCCGATAAGGGCAGTGAAGTGGTCAGCTACGTGATGGAGAAAATGCAGGATATTTCCAACAGCTCCAGACGCATCGGCGACATTCTGGGCGTGATTGATGGTATTGCCTTCCAGACCAATA
This sequence comes from Erwinia pyri, assembly GCF_030758455.1. Lineage (NCBI taxonomy): Bacteria > Pseudomonadati > Pseudomonadota > Gammaproteobacteria > Enterobacterales > Erwiniaceae > Erwinia > Erwinia pyri. The sequence goes on along the minus strand of NZ_CP132353.1, from coordinate 3,944,914 downwards.
TCCTGGCGCTGAACGCCTCTGTGGAAGCGGCACGTGCGGGCGAGCAGGGCAGGGGCTTTGCGGTGGTTGCTAACGAAGTCCGCACCCTGGCGCAGCGTAGCGCAACGGCTGCAAAAGAGATCCGTGAATTAATCAGTGAATCACAGTCCAGAGTGAATGAAGGATCGCAAATGGCGACCCGGGCCGGGGAGACCATGGATGAAATCGCTACCGAGGTAATGCGGGTTACAACGCTGATGAAAGAGATCTCCAGCGCCTCTCAGGAACAGAGCCATGGGATTGAGCAGGTGAACCAGGCCGTCACGCAGATGGATGAGGTCGCGCAGCAAAATGCGGCACTGGTTCAGCAGGCTGCGGCCGCTACCCAGTCTCTTGAAGAGCAGTCTCAGCAGCTGGTGCAGTCGATGGCAGCGTTCAGGGTCAGTGCGGCCTGAGAACCGACGTAAAAAAGGGCGATCCTGAGATCGCCCTTTTCAATGCTGACCTGAAAGCGTTACGCGTCCGGGAATTCGCGCAGGAAGCGCTCCTGATCGTTCACCATGTCGGTATTACCAACAAAGAACGGTGAACGCTGGTGCAGCGTCTCTGGCGTTAAATCAAGAATACGGTTTTGACCGTCGCTGGCTTTACCGCCAGCCTGCTCGGCCAGGAACGCCATTGGGTTGCACTCATACAGCAGGCGCAGCTTGCCTTGCGGATGGCTGGCAGTGCTTGGGTAGAGGTAGATGCCGCCTTTCAGCAGATTGCGGTGGAAGTCCGCTACCAGCGAGCCAATATACCGTGAGGTGTAAGGTCTGCGGGTAAGCTGATCTTCTTCCTGACAGAACTTCAGATACTTTTTCACGCCCTGCGGGAAACGGATGTAGTTTCCTTCGTTGATGGAGTAGGTGTAACCCTTTTCCGGGAACTCCATTTTTTCCGCGCTGAGGCAGAATACGCCCAGTGACGGATCGTAAGTGAAGGCGTGAACACCGCAGCCAGTGGTGTATACCAGCATGGTTGAGGAGCCGTAAACCACATAGCCGGCAGCAACCTGCTGGTTGCCAGGCTGAAGGAAATCTTCCTCAGTGACCGGCGTGCCTGCCGGGGTAATGCGGCGGTAGATAGAGAAGATGGTGCCAACAGAGACGTTAACGTCAATGTTTGACGAGCCATCCAGAGGATCCATCAGCACCACATATTTCCCGTTTTCCACCCCTTCGAAGATCACAATCTCATCTTCTTCTTCAGAGGCGATACCGGCAACGATTCCGCGCGCTTTCAGGGCCGCTTTGAGTTTTTCATTGGCAAACAGATCGAGCTTCATCTGCTGTTCGCCCTGAATGTTTTCGACGCCGCTGGCGCCCAGAATATCCACCAGGCCAGCTTTGTTAATATCACGGTGAATGATTTTCGCGCCCAGCTTAATGGCTGAAATCAGCGCGGTCAGCTCACCTGTGGCGTGAGGAAAGTCGTGTTGCTTCTCGACGATGAATTCGCCTAACGTTTTCATAACACTATCCCTGAATCTGCGGTTGAACAGCAGCCTGCTTTACAAACTGCCAACGTATGCGTACGCAGTTTAGCCGATTGAACGCTAAAGAACATAGGGCAAATCCGTTTCTTCCTCGCAGCGGGGACGCTACACTGTGCGCCGGACTTTCCTGTTAACGGATCTATTATGCGTATTCATATCCTCGGTATCTGTGGCACTTTTATGGGCGGCCTGGCCATGCTGGCCCGCGCGCTCGGCCATGAGGTGACCGGTTCAGACGCCAACGTTTATCCGCCGATGAGCACGCTGCTTGAAAAACAAGGCATTGATTTAATTCAGGGTTACGATCCTTCCCAGCTCGACCCGGCCCCCGATCTGGTGATCATCGGCAATGCCATGACGCGCGGAAATGCCTGCGTGGAAGCGGTGCTTGAACGTAACATTCCTTACCTCTCTGGCCCCCAGTGGCTGCATGATTTCGTACTGCGCGACCGTTGGGTCATCGCCGTCGCCGGAACCCATGGAAAAACCACTACGGCAGGCATGGCGGCATGGATTTTACAGGCGTGCGGCCTCGAACCCGGCTTTGTTATTGGTGGCGTGCCGGGAAACTTTGATGTTTCAGCAACTTTAGGAAAAAGCCCATTCTTCGTCATCGAAGCGGACGAGTACGACTGCGCCTTTTTTGATAAGCGGTCGAAATTCGTGCACTACTGCCCGCGCACGCTGATCCTCAACAATCTTGAGTTCGATCACGCGGATATATTTGACGACCTGAAAGCTATTCAGCGTCAGTTCCATCATCTGATCCGTATCGTGCCGGGACAGGGTAAGATCCTGCTGCCTGAACATGATGTCAACATCAAACAGGTGCTCTCCATGGGCTGCTGGAGCGAGCAGGAGAGCGTGGGTGAGTCCGGCCGCTGGCAGGCGAAAAAGCTGACACCAGATGCCTCTCGCTGGGAAGTCTGGCTGGACGGTGAACGCGTGGCGGAAGTGAACTGGGCGCTGGTGGGCGAGCACAACATGCATAATGGCATGATGGCGATTGCGGCCGCGCGGCACGTGGGCATTAAACCGGAAGATGCGGGCCTGGCACTGAACGACTTTATCAATGCCCGCCGTCGTCTGGAGCTGCGTGGTGAAGCGAATGGCATCAAGGTCTATGACGATTTTGCCCATCATCCTACCGCTATTCTGGCGACCATGACGGCGCTGCGCAGCAAAGTGGGCGGCACGGCGCGCATTCTTGCCGTGCTGGAACCGCGCTCCAACACCATGAAAATGGGGATCAGCAAGGACGATCTGGCGCCTGCGCTGGCCAGAGCCGATGAAGTGTTCCTGTTCCAGCCGCACCACATTCCGTGGCAGGTTTCAGAAGTAGCCGAGGCGTGCGTGCAGCCTGCTCACTGGAGCGCGGATGTGGATACATTAGTGGAGATGATTGCTAAAACGGCGCAGCCGGGCGACACCATTCTGGTGATGAGCAACGGTGGGTTTGGCGGCATTCATCAGAAGCTACTGGAAAGACTGGCGAAGTAAGCGCGCCGGGCGCAGTGAAGAGAGTAAAGGGGGCGGAGAAATTCGCCCCCTCGTTATATCCGTAGGGGGAGATCCGCGGCGCCAGTAAGCTTAACGATCGCAGGTGTGGGGCATCTCTCCTGAAGGCGGGGTTATTCCGCCCGTTCAGGATCAAGCCTCAGCCAGATCGCGAAGGTACTGGAAGATTTGACGGTAGGCTTTGGGCGGCTTGTTGGCGGCTTTCTCTTTCTGTGCATTACGGATCATCGCACGCAGCTGCTGGCGATCCGCATCGGGATAGAGTGCCAGCACGTCCGGCACGGCATCGTCGCCTTCCGCAACCAGACGGTCACGCAGCACTTCGAGCTTGTGGAACAGCGCAACCTGCTGGTTGTGACGGTTCTTCAGCTTGTCCAGCGCCAGGCGGATCGGCTCTTCATCGCGTGAGCGCAGCATTTTACCAATCAGCTGCATCTGACGGCGGCGGCCCTCTTTCTTGATCTTCTGCGCCAGCTCAATCGCGGCGCGCAGATCTTCATCCAGCGGGATCTTGTCCAGCGAGTTCTTGCTTAACTCAACCAGTTCTCCACCCAGGCGCTTGAGCTCCTCGGCGTCACGTTTTATTTCACTTTTACTGACCCAGATAATCTCTTCATCTTCTTCTTCTTGATTATCGGGTACATCATCAAGCCAGTCGTCGGGCTGTTTAGTCATGGGAGGTTCCTAAAAAAGAGGCTAATGCTATCAGGAAACTTAGGCTACTGCGAAATTGTTCTCTGAGTCTGTTAGACTCAAATGAACCCTTATCCCGAATGAATCTGGAAATCTGCCGTTTTCACCGCGGCCAGAGCAGCCCTAATCAATTATATGGTAGGTCCATGAAATTACTCTCCCAAGTTGCAGAACAGCGTAAAACCCTCGAACAGGCGGTAGCGACAGCACTCGAACTGGCAAAAGTCAGCACCGATGGGGCGGAAGTTGCCGTGACCAAAACCACCGGTATCAGCGTCAGCACCCGTTTTGGTGAAGTGGAAAACGTAGAATTCAACAGCGATGGCGCACTCGGCATCACCGTCTACCATCAAAACCGCAAAGGCAGCGCCTCCTCTACCGATCTCAGCCCCGAGGCGATTAAACGCACCGTACAGGCGGCGATCGATATCGCCAAGTTTACCTCGCCCGATCCTTATGCTGGCGTAGCCGATCGTGAACTGCTGGCCTTTGATGCCCCCGATCTGGATCTCTATCACCCGACCGATCTCGACCCCGATCGCGCTATTGAGATGGCCGCTCGCGCAGAGCAGGCGGCGCTGAAGGCGGACAAACGCATTACTAACACCGAAGGGGGCAGCTTCAACAGCCACATCGGCATGAAAGTGTTTGGTAACAGCCACGGCATGATCCAGGGCTACTCTTCCAGCCGCCACTCCATCTCCAGCAGCGTGATTGCGGAAGCCAATGGCGATATGGAGCGTGATTATGCCTATACCATTGGCCGCGCTATTGAGGATTTGCAGTCGCCTGAATGGGTTGGCGAAGAGTGCGCGCGCCGCACGTTGTCGCGCCTCTCGCCGCGCAAGCTCTCCACCATGAAAGCGCCGGTCATCTTTGCTGCGGAAGTGGCAACGGGATTGTTTGGTCATCTGGTTGGGGCCATCAGTGGCGGCAGCGTCTACCGTAAATCCACTTTCCTGCTCGATTCCCTGGGCCAGCAGATCCTGCCAGAGTGGCTGACCATTCAGGAGCAGCCGCATCTGCTGAAAGGGCTAGCCTCCACGCCGTTCGACAGCGAAGGAGTACGTACCCAGCAGCGCGATATTATCAAAGATGGCGTGCTACAAACCTGGCTGCTGACCAACTATTCTGCACGCAAGCTGGGGCTGCAGAGCACCGGGCACGCTGGTGGGATCCATAACTGGCGCATAGCTGGTCAGGGCGACAGCTTTGAGCAGCTGCTGAAAAAGATGGGCACCGGTCTGGTAGTTACTGAGCTGATGGGGCAGGGCGTCAGCGGCATCACCGGCGACTATTCCCGCGGTGCGGCAGGTTTCTGGGTGGAAAATGGCGAGATCCAGTATCCCGTCAGTGAAATAACCATCGCCGGTAATCTTAAAGATATGTGGCGCAATATGGTCACCGTCGGCAGCGATATTGAGCTGCGCAGTAATATCCAGTGCGGCTCGGTGCTGCTGCCAGAAATGAAAATAGCCGGGCAGTAATTCCGTCATTTAAGCGTATTATTATGGGGTGGCCACAGGTCACCCCTTTTTGTCGTGCTTTTCACATAAAAATAAGGAATTGCGCCATGCGTAGAACGTTACTGACTTTGTTGACGGCTTCTTTGTTATTCTCCAGCGTTTCGGCGCTGGCCAGCCTGGAAGAGGATATGGATATTCTGAATGGCAACTTGCGTACCGTCACGAAAACGGATGATGTTGCAGAATTTAAAAAAGCGCTGACCGATATGCGCGCCGCCGCTGAAGATGCCAAAACGCAAACGCCCGATAAGTTAAAAGGGCAGCCTGCCGACAGCGCCCAGATGAAAGACTTTCATGCTGGACTGGATAAGCTGATAAGTCAGATAGATACCAGCATGAAGCTGGCAAATAGTGGCGACCTGGCGGGCGCGAAAGAAGAAGCGAAAAAATTTGCCGACACGCGTAACGAGAATCATAAGAAATTCCGTTAAATTCTCTGGAGTAGTATTGGTATTTAAGGGCTCAGCCGGGCCCATTTAATTTCGTCATTTCCATCCTGTTTTCCGCGCCTCCTCGCCATTATAAGTTTTACCTATCTCATCAGCCTGATGGGGCTTTCCTGTATGCCTTTTTTCTTTCCTGCTGCGCGAAATTATCGCGGCTGGCGGGAATAACGTGACTTATCTCTCATTTTTATCCTCTTTCTGCATGAAATAACCATTTTGTGGCCTGACCCACACCCGCTGGCTCTATTTCCACTTCGAAGTGGAAAAAGTCGGTCTATACACTTTTCCCGGCTGGGGCTAATTTATTTTTAACGCGAAAAAACACCGTTCTGGCTGGACCAGAGCGAAATACGAGGAGCGCAGTGTGAATAATGGAGCGGTATCCGTGAACGGGGCTGAAAGTGAGCAGGCGATTCAGACGCTGGCAGAGAGAGTAATGGCGCAGATTGCTGACCTGTTTGCGGCAAAAGCGATCGTCCCCAATGCGGTGCAGCAGCAGATGCTCGCCTCGCATGTTAAGGCGATGGCGCTGCGCTCCCTGACCGGCGAACCGCTGCCGGAAGTGGAGGAGGAGCTGTTTGAAGATATCTCCCCTGAGTCGATGGCGCTGGCGCAGCAGGTCGTGGATCTGTTCGGCAACCTGCCGAAAGAGGAGGCCTGGCTGCTCTCTGTTCACTTTGAAGTGGCAAAAGAGAACGACTAACCGCAGGCGCCATCCCGGATTAAAAACTTACAAATTCAATTAATTAAGGAACAGAGCATGTCACAAGTCATCGTAGTTATCGGCGATCGTTTAGGGAAAGGGCAGAAAGTGGCAGCGGGCGTTGAGAAAGCTGGCGGCAAAGCGGTGGTTGTGCCGGGCGTGGCGGCAGATATGAAGCTGGGCGACGTGATGAAGGCTGAGAACGCCTCATTCGGCATCTCTTTCTGCGGCAGCGGCGGTGCAGGTGCAATCACTGCGCAGAACAAATATGGCTACAAAGCGAAACACGGCATGCGCTCGGTTGACGAGGGCGTTACCGCCATCAATGAAGGTGCCACGGTGCTGGGCTTCGGTTTTATGGATAAAGAGGAGTTAGGTGAGCGTCTGGTGCAGGCCTGGACCAAGAAGCACGGTAGCTAATTGATGAAGGAGCACTTCACCACCACGGTGAACGTCAGCGGCAAGGGTGACAGTAAAGAGCGCGCCTTTGCCGATGCGCTGAGCCGGGTACAGAACACGGTCCTGAAAGCGACCAACAAAGTTCTGCTGCGGATTGAACCCCAGGATGTCGTCGTGGTTCACGCCCGGGAGAGTGTCAGAAAGGAGAAGTTCCTGTTTTTCTTTCTGGCAAGAGAGCGACGGAATTACAGCGTAGAGCTGGATATTACCGTCAACGTAACGGTGATTGACACTGACAAAGTCAATTTCATTACGCAATAAAGCACTGCCTGTAAGGGCAGCAATAACCATGACTTAAAAACGTTGGCGCAAGCCTGAAAGGAAAGACTGATGTTTTTAATTATTCTCTTTAAGTCGCTCATCATCGGCGGTCTTGTCGGTGTGGGCGTCGGCGCTGGTGCAGCGCGTATGTTTCACGCACCAACAACGCAGGGGATGGGGGCGTTTCGTACACTGGGTGAACTGAATTCCTGTGAAGGCGATCCCGCCTCTCACTTCTCCTTTGGCCTGGGCTTCTTCTTTAACGCCTGGGCTTCCTCTGTGGCCGCCGGTTCCTTCACGCAGGATGTTGACCACCGCATCATCCCACACTGGGGCGCGTCGGCACTGATGGTGAAAAACCGCAACGTAGCGGAAACCCTGCACGATCCGAAAAAAATGGCGATTGCCTGCGGCATCATCGGCATGATCGTCGTGGCTTTCCTGAACTCCACGGCTTCCGCCGTTCCGGCAGCGCTGCAGGTCACCGCCGTTAAAGTGCTGGTGCCAGCGGCAAACCTGCTGGTGAATACGGTGATGCCGGTGATTTTCTGGCTGGCAGCTATCGACGCGGGCAAAAAATCGGGCTTTTGGGCAACCATCTTCGGCGGTCTCGCGCAGCTTATTATGGGTAACGCCGTACCGGGTCTGGTGCTGGGCATCCTGATCGGTAAAGGCGTGGAGGAGAGCGGCTGGAACAAAGTGACCAAAATCATGATGGTGGCGATTGTCCTGCTGTTCGTGCTGAGCGGCTTCTTCCGCGGCTTTGATATGAAGATGCTGCAATCCTTCCAGCTTGGCGTGCCAGGGTGGCTGGAGATGATCCACAACTCCCTGAGCGGCAAATAAGACGAGGACAATGATAATGGAAGAGTCAAAAAGCGGTTTCTGGTATGCCGACTGGTCTTTCCCGATTTTTGTCGGGTTGCTCTCAGCCGGGGTTTTTGCCGGTACGCACATGTATTACACCTACGGCCTGGGTGCCTTTAACGAAGTGGCTTTCGTATCGATGCTGCGCGCAGGGATGGAAACTGGCGTCTACGGCGCGGTCGCGGCTTTCGGTGCCAGCTTCCTGTTTGCCCGTATTATTGAGGGTTCGCTGGTGGGGATCCTGGACATTGGTGGCGCGATCCAGACCGGCGTGGGCCTTGGCGTTCCCGCGCTGCTGTTGGGGGCGGGCATTGTTTACCCGGTCGCCAACTTTGGCGCTTCGCTGGTCACCGGCCTGGTAATTGGTCTGGCTATCGGCTATCTGATAATCCTGGCGCGTAAGTTCACCATCAATAACAGCGACTCCACCTACGGTGCGGACGTGATGATGGGGGCGGGTAACTCCTCCGGCCGCTTCCTGGGGCCGCTGATCATCCTCTCTGCGATGACCGCGTCGATTCCGATCGGCTTAGGGTCGCTGATTGGCGCGCTGCTGTTTTATCTCTGGAACAAGCCGATTACCGGTGGCGCAATCCTGGGTGCCATGCTGCTGGGAGCTTTCTTCCCGGTTGCTCTCTAGAAGAGACGGCGGCTTGCCTGAAGTAGTGGGCAAGCCGCTGTGACGGGTGCCACAGCATCCGGTGAAAGAAGGAGTTTGCCATGTTTGACCTCATTATCCGTCGTGCACGACTGCCCGATGGCAGCCTGACCGACATCGCCGTGCAGCAGGGGAAAATCGCTGCAGTGGGCGAAGTAAGCGGCAGCGTTGCCCAGGAACGTGATCTGGCGGGGCGTTACTGGCTGAGCGCTGGCTGGATCGATTCCCACGTCCACTGTTATCCAAAATCCCCTATTTATCATGATGAAGCGGACAAGATCGGCGTATCTACCGGCGTCACCACCGTGGTGGATGCAGGCAGTACCGGCGCCGATGACGTAGACGAATTTTATCAGCTAACCCGCAACGCCAGCACCCAGGTCTATGCGCTGCTGAACATTGCCCGTACCGGCATCGTGACGCAGAACGAGCTGGCCGACATGAAGCAGATAGACAAGGTTGGCGTACGCGATGCGGTGCAGCGCCTGCCTGGTTTTATCATCGGCATCAAGGCGCGCATGAGCAGCAGCGTGGTGGGAGCCAACGGCATCAATCCGCTGATCCGTGCGAAAGAGATCCAGCACGAGAACGGCGATCTACCGCTGATGGTGCATATCGGCAACAACCCGCCGGATCTGGATGAGATAGCCGATCTGCTGACCGGTGGCGACATTATTACCCACTGTTACAACGGCAAGCCTAACCGCATCCTGACGCCTGCCGGGGAGCTTCGCGCTTCCGTAAGCCGGGCTATTCAGCGCGGCGTCCGGCTGGATGTGGGGCACGGCAGCGCCAGCTTCAGCTTTGAGGTGGCTCGCGTGGCGATTGCCCGGGGCATTCTGCCGCACAGCATCAGTTCCGATATCTACTGCCGTAACCGGCTACATGGCCCGGTCTATACCCTGGCGCATGTGATGTCCAAATTCTTCAACGTAGGCATGACCCTGCCGCAAATTATCGCCTGCGTTACGCACCAGGCGGCAGAAGGGCTGCGACTGCACAGCAAAGGCCGGCTTGAGCCAGGCATGGACGCTGACCTGACTATTTTTGACCTCAAAGAGGAAACCTGCCTGTTTACCGACTCCGAAGGGCAGTCCGTGGCAGGCGAGAAACAGCTGGTGCCGCTGGCCGCCATCGTGGCGGGACAATGGTTCATTACCGACGAAGGGAAAAAGCATCATGTCTTCGATTTATGAAAAATATGGCCTGAAACAGGTGATTAACGCCTCTGGCCGCATGACCATCCTGGGCGTTTCCACGCCGAGTGCCGACGTGGTTGAAACGGTAAACTATGGCCTGAATCACTATTTCGAAATGAAGGATCTGGTCGATAAAACCGGCGCGTACATCGCTAATTTGCTGGGTGCGGAAGATGCCGTGGTGGTCTCCTGCGCTTCCGCGGGGATTGCGCAATCCGTGGCGGCGGTGATCGTTAAGGATGATGAGTGGCTGCTGGAGAATCTGCACGCCGCCCCGCTGATTGTTCCTCACGACATTGTGGTGCCAAAAGGGCATAACGTGAACTATGGCGCGCCGGTGGGCACCATGGTTGCGCTGGGCGGTGGTCGCCTGGTAGAGGCTGGTTATGCCAACGAGTGCTCAGCCGATCAGCTCTCTGCTGCGGTTACGCCGCAGACAGCCGCTATTCTCTATATCAAATCTCACCACTGCGTGCAGAAGAGCCACCTCAGCGTTGAACAGGCTGCGGTTGTTGCCCGCAAGCATGGCGTGCCGCTGATTGTGGATGCCGCCGCAGAAGAAGATCTGCAGTGTTACTACCAGTATGGCGCTGATTTAGTGATCTACAGCGGTGCCAAAGCTATTGAAGGGCCAACCAGCGGGCTGGTGATGGGGCGTAAACAGCCGGTTGAGTGGGTGAAGCGCCAGTCGATGGGTATTGGCCGGGCGATGAAGGTAGGGAAAGAGGGCATTCTGGGGCTGACCCAGGCGATTGAAAACTATCTGGTGCAGGAGAAAGTCTCCGGTGCACAGATGGTGGAGAAAATGACGCCGTTTATCAACAGCCTGAACTCTCTTCCTGGCATTACTTCCCGCGTGGTATGGGATGCAGCAGGACGTGACATCGCCCGCACCGAAATCCATTTTGATGAAGCGGTGATTGGCCATACCACTGGCGAAGTGGTGCAGGCGCTGAAAACCGGCGACATCGCCATCTATTTCCGCGGCTATAAAGCCAATGAAGGCATCGTTGAGGTAGACGTCCGCAGCGTCTCCCCTGCGCAGCTGAATACGATCTATGTTTGCATCAAATCATTGTTATCAGGAGAAAAAAACGCATGACGCTGACCCCTAAATTTTATCAGGAGCGCGTCTGTCTGAACGTGCTGGCCGGTTCCAAAGAGAATGCCCGTGAGATCTGGGAAGCGGCTGAAGGCCATGTGCTGGTGGGCGTGCTGTCGAAAAACTACGACAGCGTGGAGAGTGCCGTAGCGGATATGCGTGAATATGCCGCTCTGATTGATAATGCGATCTCTGTTGGCCTGGGCGCGGGCGATCCTAACCAGTCCGCGATGGTCAGCGCCATTTCCGCTGAGATCCAGCCGCAGCACGTTAATCAGGTCTTCACCGGTGCAGCAACCAGCCGCGCACTGTTGGGCCAGAGCCAGACCGTGGTGAATGCGCTGATCTCCCCAACCGGCAGCGTGGGCCAGGTAAAAATCTCTACCGGACCGCTGAGTTCTCAGGCCGCCGATGCGATTGTGCCGGTGGAAACCGCCATCGCCATGCTGAAGGATATGGGCGCAAGCTCGGTAAAATATTTCCCGATGGGCGGTCTGAAATCGATTGATGAGTTCAAAGCCGTGGCAAAAGCGTGCGCAGAGCACGACTTCTGGCTGGAACCTACCGGCGGCATCGATCTGGAAAACTATGAAGCGATCCTGCAGATCGCGCTTGAGGCGGGCGTGCCGAAAATCATCCCGCATATCTACAGCTCCATTATTGATAAAGAGAGCGGCAACACGCGCCCGGCCGACGTCAGCACCCTGCTGGCGATGACCAAAAAGCTGGTTGGTTAAGCTAAACCGGCGGGCGCTCTGCCCGCCGTTATCCCTCTTTCCTGAACTTCTGCTGCGAGGAACACCATGCGTAACTGGTCTTTGATCTCTGCCGTCTCTGTCGCGCTGATGGCGACGGTTCCCCTGGTCGCCCAGGCGCAATTTGCCTATGTCGGCAGCTATAATCCCAACGGCGAAGGGGTCTACCGTTTTCAGGTTGATGCCGCCAGCGGCGCGCTCAGCGGTAAAACGCTGGTCAGCGATCTGCCCAATCCTGCTCAGCTCACCATTGATGCGAAGGGCAAAACCCTTTATGTCGCCAGTGAGAGCGAGAAGGGGGTTGTCGTGGCCTATGCCATTGCGGCGGATGGCAGCCTGAGCAAGCTCAATCAGGTCAGTTCGCAGGGCGCGGGGCCGGTCTACCTCTCCCTGACGCCAGACGGGAAATTTCTGCTGGTAGCAAATTACGTTAGCGGCAGTAAAGCTGTGCTGCCGGTCAGGGCGGATGGTCGTCTTGCAGAAGCCAGTGACTCACAGCAGGATCAGGGCCCGCCGGGTGCAGGCAAGCCAGCAGCGGCAGTGGAGGGAAGCTTTGCCATCAGCGATCACAACGGTCCCCATGCGCATATGATCGCCAGCGATCCCACCGGTAAATTTGTCTTCTCAACGGATCTGGGACTGGATCGCCTTTATCAGTACCGACTGAGCAGCGACGGCAAATTGCAGGCTAACAGCCCGCCCTGGATTGCCGCCTCTTCAACCGGCGCAGGGCCAAGGCATTTTGTGTTCCACCCGGATGGCAAATCGATCTATTTGATCAACGAAGAGGCCTCCACGCTGACCCGTTATCTGCTGAACCGCAAAACCGGGAGGCTGACTGAAGCCGCCACCGTCTCCGCACTGCCTGCGGGCTATAAAGGCACCAGTTTTGCTGCCGGTCTGGCGATCGACAGAGCCGGTAAAAACCTCTATGTCGCCAACCGCTTACACAACAGTATCGGCCATTTTGCTATTGAAGCGAACGGCACGCTGAGTCATAAAGATGACGTGTGGACGCGGGGCGACTACACGCGTACCTTGACGCTGTCACCAGATGGTAAGACGCTGTATGCCATGAACCAGCGCAGCGATAACATCACCCGTTTCCAGGTGGATGCTGCCAGCGGTGCCCTGACGTTCAGCAATGATTACACCGCTGTGGGCGCGCCTTCGCAGTTAGTTTTAACACCTTAATGCTATTGTGGCCGGGGTCTTCCGGCCGCTTCAGGCTTCCCTGACAACAGGAACATTTGTGAGATTCCCTAACCAACGCCTTGCTCAGCTTTTTGATCTGTTACAAAACGAGACGTTGCCCCAGGACGAGCTGGCGCGACGCTTTGCTGTTTCCACGCGTACCGTCCGTACGGACATCACCACCCTGAACGAGCTGCTGGCCGATCACGGCGTGCGTTTTGTGCTGTCACGCGGTGAGGGCTATCAGCTAAAAATTGAGGATGCAGATCGCTACAGCCTGCTACAGCAGCAGTCACCTTCACATCTCCGGGTACCCCGCACTTCAGCCGCGCGCGTACATTATCTGTTAACCCGATTTCTTACTTCAGCCTTTTCTCTGAAGCTGGAGGACCTGGCCGACGAGTGGTTTGTCAGCCGGGCCACGCTGCAGAGCGATATGGCTGAAGTAAGAGAGTGGCTGGGGCGCTATCAGCTGGCAATTGAAACCAAGCCCCGCTACGGCATGAAGCTGTTTGGCAGCGAAGTGGCGATGCGGACCTGCCTGACCGATCTGCTCTATCAGATTGCCCAGGAGGACAGCGAAGATCCGCTGCTAAATCTCGAGGCGCTGAACAGCGGCATGCTGGGAACGCTTCAGCCGCTGCTGCATCAGTGTTTCAGCCGCTTCCATATCCGCATGACGGATGACAGCGAATTTTATCTGCGCCTCTATTGCGCCGTGGCGGTCAGACGTATCAGCGAAGGCTATCCACTGTCGGACTTCAGCGCAGAGGATGTGGATGAGGATGTGCGCGATGCCGCCCGCCATATCATCAATCTGATGCGGCCTATTACCGGCAAGGCGATTTCGCCTGCGGAAGAGGCCTATCTGCGTGTCAATATTGCCGCACGGCGGGTGGAGGAGATTGCGCCCAGCGCCATCAGCCCCGATGATGGCGAGTCGCTGGTGGACTATATCCTCAGCTACATCAACAACCACTACAATTTCAATCTGCAAAACGATCCTCAGCTGCGGGCGGATTTGCTGACGCATATCAAAACGATGATCACCCGCGTCCGCTATCAGATCAATATTCCCAACCCGCTGCTGAGCAACATCAAACAGCACTATCCGATGGCTTATGACGTTACCCTGGCGGCCGTTTCCAGCTGGGGGAAATATACCCCCTACGTGATTAGCGAAAATGAGATCGGTTTTCTGGTATTGCATATTGGCGTCGGGCTGGAGCGGCACTATAACGTGGGCTATCAGCGCCATCCGCAGATCCTGCTGGTCTGTGATACCGGCAACTCGACGGTACGTATGATTCAGGCCATGCTGACCCGTAAGTATCCGCAGATCGTTCTCAGCAGCATCATTTCGCTGCGTGAATATGAGCAGAAGAGCAGCGTTGAGGAGGACTTTGTGATCTCCACGGCGCGCCTGAGCGAGAAAGGCAAACCGGTGGTGGTGATGTCGCCTTTTCCCACGGAGTATCAGCTTGAGCAGATCGGCAAGCTGGTGCTGGTGGATCGCACCCGCCCCTATATGCTGGAAAAGTACTTCGATGCTGCGCATTTCTGCGTTATCGACCAGCCCATGACTCAGGCCACCCTGTTCCAGACGCTGTGCCAACAGCTGGAGCGGGAAGGGGTGGTGGAGAGCGATTTCTGGCCTTCGGTGGAAGAGCGTGAGGCGATTGTCAGTACCATGCTGGGCGAGGGGATTGCCTTACCGCACTCGCTGGGGCTGCTGGCGAAGAAAACGGTGGTCTATACCGTGCTGGCTCCACAGGGCATTGCCTGGGGTGATGAGACGGCTTACGTCATTTTTCTGCTGGCCATCAGCAAAACGGAGTATGAAGAGGCGATGGCTATCTACGATCTCTTCGTGACGTTTATGCGTGAAAGGGCGATGACAAGGCTGCGTGACAGCGGAGATTTCGCCAGCTTCAAGGCGGTGGCGATGGATTGTCTGAGCAGGCTTTGACTCTCTGCCTCTGCTGAAACATCAGGTTTTGGCGCCTGGTCGCTGCCTGCAGTGCCAGCGTGGTTTACGCTTGCGTGCAGGCCGGGGGAGCGGGACGTTAAGTCTCTACTCCACTCCGGCCTGTACGGGCGCGTTGCGCTATTTCAGAATAGTGAAGGCTGTGGTCACGTGCTTCACGCCGCTGACCCGACTGGCCGTATCTGCCGCCGCTTTCGCTTCAGCTTCAGTCACCAGGCCCAGCAGGAAGACTTCGCCATTTTCGGTGGTCACCTTCACATTGGACGATTTCACCTGGTCGCTGGAGAGCAGCTGTGAACGGACTTTGGTGGTAATCCAGGTATCTGAAGAGGCTGTACCGAACGACGCCTTATCGCCGGTGCGAATCTCGTTATACACCTCGGTTGCACCATCCACGCCTACGGCGATCTGTTTCGCACGGCTGGCTATATCCGCAGAAGGCGCCTGACCCGTCAACAGCACTTTGCCCTGGTAAGCGGTAGCAACGATGTGGGCATCCGTTTTGATTTGTTCATCTTTGGAGAGCGCATTGCTGACGCGCAGTTCTAAGGTGCTGTCATCCACCTGGGTGCCAACGGTGCGCGGGTCAGTGGCGGATTTGGTCGCTACCGCAGCACTGCCGATAACCGCTGCCACGCAGCCCTGTAACATCAGTGCGGTCAGCACCACGGCCATTGCAGATAATGCCTTCATTTAAGCTCCTTCAAACGTCCTGGTGGGGAAATAACGTGTTATCGATTAAATCGCACAGGCAATTCACGGTTAACATATGCATTTCCTGAATCCTCGCGCTTCTGTGCGAGGGGATGCGAATTTCCACATCCTGCGGTCCCAATAAACCGGCGAGCTCGCCGCCGTCATATCCGGTTAGCGCTATGATTGTCATGTCGCGCGTCACCGCTGCTTCTACGGCTTTCACAATGTCACGGCTGTTACCGCGCGTTGAGATAGCCAGCAGAATGTCGCCCGCATGGCCCAGCGCACGGACCTGCTTGGCGTAAATCTCTTCATGCAGCCTGTCATTGCCGATAGCGGTCAGCAGCACGTTATCCGCGCTGAGTGCAATCGCGGGCAGGCTGGGGCGCTCTGTCTCGTAGCGGTTGATCATGCTGGCCGCAAAATGCTGGGCATTGGCGCTGGAGGTCCCATTGCCACAGCTCAGAATTTTGTTGCCGTTTAACAGCGACTGTACCATCGTCATCGCGGCGTGAGCGATGGCATCCGGCAACGCCTCTGCGGCTGCAATCTGCGTCTGAATACTTTCGGTAAAACAAACTTTTATTCTTTCCAGCACTTCATTCACCTGGTAAGTCGTTGAGAGAGCACTACTCTGCCGTAAAGGCATTGGGTAACCAGTCGACCTGGGTGCCGGTTATCGCTACCACATCAAAGCGGCAGTCCGCTGTCTCCAGTGTGCTGTTGCGGCTTCGGAGCCACAGCGCCGCAGCACGGAGCAGCTTTTGCTGCTTGCTGCGGGTCACGCTGGCCGCCGCGCCGCCAAAAAGCGCGTTGCGGCGATAACGGACTTCGACAAATACCCATGTCATCCTGTCGCGCATGATCAGATCTATCTCTCCTGCGCGATAGCGGACATTTGCCGCCACAAAGGTCAAACCTGCATTCTCCAGCAGACGGCGGGCCTGCTGCTCATAGCCCGCCCCCGTTTGCTGGCGACTCAGGTTGCCGGAACGATTTGTCCCTGACGATACTGGCTCCATGTCAACTTCCTGTTGATAACGCAGTCCTGTGAAGCGCTCAGGTTGCCGGTTTCTCCTTTGATCTGGAAGCCTGGCAGCTGGCGCATTTCGTTAAAGTGGTTAGCCAGTGTCCAGGCATCCACGCCCATGGCATAGAGACGAACCAGCGAATAGTCATTATTGAAATTTTTCGCTGCCTGCTGCATCAGCGCAGGATTTGCGCCGGACAACAGAGGGGCATCGCTGAACTGCATCCCTTCCATCTCCAGACGGTAGTCCGGGCCTGCGCCTGCCTGATAGCTGCGCGAGCTGGCATACATCTGCACCATGTTACGGCTGCTGACACGCATAGAGATCATCGGCTTGATCAGCTCCATTTCGCTCTGCGTCGCCACGATATAGACCGCATCCACGCTGCCGTTGTCACCTGTGGTTGCTGCCGGTTCCTGCACCGGGGCTGGAATAGTCAGCCCGGCAATGGTCACGCCCTGCGGCTGCTCTGGCTGCGGCGTAATCGGCGTACCGGTCAGGCGCAAGCCTGCACCGCTGTTGATCCCCTGCTTCAGCTCACCAATGGAGCCGAACTGCTGCAGCAGGGCCGTGTTGCCGCCAAGCTTCTGCCATTCAGCCGCAAAGGCTTTGCTGACCCGGTCGCCCAGCGAGCTGCGTGGCACCAACAGCAGGGGCGAACGTTTACCCTGATCCCACATATGATGAGCGGCATCACGGGCTTCGTCTTCAGGAGAAAGCGCAAAATAGCAAAGATTCGGATGGTTCTGTACCGACTCTGGTTCGTTCAGCGCAAGGATATTGAGCGGCGTCTGAAGAGAAGCAAGTTTCTCTACATTGCTTTTAATCAGCGGGCCGACCACTAATGTGGCGCCATCCCGCTGCGCCTGCGCCAGAACCTGATCAACAGGCTGGGTGCTGGTGTCATACACCTGCACCTGCGTAGAGCTGGAAGGCGGCGCGGTGTCAGCTACGTTAGCGGATTGCGCGGCAGGTTGTGGCTGAGCAGGGTTGCTCTCCGGTGCGGCATTGGCGTTCGCTTCTGTCGGCGCGGCTGAAGGGCTTACTGCCGCAGCGGGATCTGCCGGGTTAGTGTCAGTCTGCGCGGCAGGCTGAGCAGCGGCATCTGTCGACGCAGGCGCACTGTCAGCAGGAGCAGGCGCGGCAGCCTGAGCCAGCACGCCATTTTTAGCGTCGTTGAAGCCTTTCTGGATCGCGTTGGCAAAAACCTGTGCCTGGCCGCTTAATGGCAGCAGCAACGCAATTTTACCGGTTGAAGACTGCTGGAAGTTCTGCACCTGGCTCAGCGCCGTTGGCAGCATTTTGGCCGCCGGATTGTTAGGGTAGCGCGTTTGCCAGTCGGCAAGGCCCGATTTTAACATATCCGGATCGTTGCTGTTAGCCTTGTAGACGCTCAATAAGTCTAACCAGCCCTGCAGAATGTTTTCGTCCGCGTTGATCACCATATTGTTGACCTGATCGGGCGTCAGCTGCACCAGCGTTTGCCAGGTGGCGTCGATATTTTTCTGCTTATCGGCCGGATTACCCAGCAGCGGCTCCTGCGCAATGTAGGCGCGAAGCACATCCAGAGAGGGACGCCCCTGGTTCACAGCAATCTGCAACTGATAGTAACGCGACTGCTGCTCTTTCGATAACGAAGCGACATCCACCTGTTTCAGCAGCCCTGTAGCGCCATTAACGTCCTGCTGCGTCAGCTTTAACTGCGCCTCTAACAGCAGGGCTTCCTGACGTTGCGTATCGTTCAGCGTCTGCGGCAGGCTGGAGAACTGGTCATTAGCCTGAGGGACCTTCCCTTCGTTAAGCAGCGCTTTGATTGCAAGTAATTGCCAGTCAACCTTGTTATCATCTGAGCTTTGCTGCATCTGTTGCAGGTAGTAGTCAGAGGTGCCTGTAGCTGCGCCCTGCACATTCGCCGTTGGCGTTTGCGGGCCCTGGCTGGTACACCCGGCAAAAAACAGGGCGGCCAGCAGAACAGGCATGCAGCGTCCTGCTTTGTTATGAATGACTTTCGAAGGAAGCATACTGTATCCAGTGATGTTTTTTTCAAGATGCTCAATATTAAATCGGCAATTCGGATCAAACAATGAAACAACGCGATGATATTTCTTCCAGCACGCTTTATATCGTTCCAACACCGATTGGTAACCTGGGCGATATCACCCAACGTGCGCTGGCGGTGCTTGCAGGCGTCGACCTGATCGCAGCGGAAGATACACGTCATACCGGGCTGTTGCTACAACATTTCGCCATCAATGCGCGGCTCTTCGCATTGCACGATCACAATGAGCAGCATAAGGCAGAAACGTTGCTGGCTAAGCTCCAGGAAGGGCAAAGCATAGCGTTGGTTTCCGATGCCGGCACGCCGCTGATCAACGATCCCGGCTATCATCTGGTCCGTCGTTGCCGCGAAGCCGGCATTCGCGTTGTACCGCTGCCAGGCGCCTGTGCGGCAATTACAGCATTAAGCGCGGCCGGATTGCCGTCCGATCGATTCTGTTACGAAGGATTTCTGCCGGCCAAAAGCAAAGGTCGCTGCGATACTCTGCGCGCCCTTGAACAGGAGCCCCGCACGCTGATTTTCTACGAATCCACCCACCGTCTGCTGGAGAGTCTACAGGATATGGTGACGGTATGGGGAACGGATCGCTATGTGGTGCTCGCCCGTGAGATCACCAAAACGTGGGAGAGCATTAAGGGCGCGCCGGTGGGCGAACTGCTGGCCTGGGTGCTGGAAGATGAGAACCGCCGTAAAGGCGAGATGGTGCTGATAGTGGAAGGATTCCATGCGGAGGAGGATGCGCTGCCCCCGGAAGCGCTGCGTACGCTGGCCCTGCTGCAGAAAGAGCTGCCGCTGAAAAAAGCAGCCCAGATCACCGCTGAAATCCACGGCGTGAAAAAGAATGCCCTCTATAAGTACGCCCTGGAGCAGCAAGAGGGGTGACAAACCGCGCGGAATACCCTATTATCCGCGCCGAAGCTGACCAGACAGTCGCCGCTTTGTTGCCGTCCTCCTTCGGGGGAGACAGACAGAGGGGAGGAAAGTCCGGGCTCCATAGGGCAGGGTGCCAGGTAACGCCTGGGGGGCGCAAGCCCACGACCAGTGCAACAGAGAGCAAACCGCCGATGGCCCACTTGTGGGATCAGGTAAGGGTGAAAGGGTGCGGTAAGAGCGCACCGCGCGGCTGGCAACAGTTCGTGGCACGGTAAACTCCACCCGGAGCAAGGCCAAATAGGGGTTCACCAGGTACGGCCCGTACTGAACCCGGGTAGGCTGCTTGAGCCAGTGAGCGATTGCTGGCCTAGATGAATGACTGTCCACGACAGAACCCGGCTTACCGGTCAGCTTCAACAATCAATGAAACCCCGCTCCGGCGGGGTTTTTGCGTTTCAGCAGCGTAGATGAAGATGAATGACTGTCCACGACGCTCTCCATGAAAAGAAAGCGGCTTACCGGTCAGCTTCAACAATCAAAGAAACCCCGCTCCGGCGGGGTTTTTGCGTTTCAGCAGCGTAGATGAATGACTGTCCACGACGCTCTCCATGAAAAGAACGCGGCTTACCGGTCAGCTTCAACAATCAATGAAACCCCGCTCCGGCGGGGTTTTTGCGTTTCAACGGGCAGGGTAACGCAAGCTTTCTGCTTTCTTCGTTACGGGAAAGAGGATTAGCAGGTAAACTTCAGGGATCGTTCGTAAATCCTTGTGGGGAGCAGAGTATGAATACGGGACCGCTTAACGAAGAGCAACTGGAATGGCTGGATGAAGTGTTGCTGGAGTATGGCAACGATGAATCGGTGCTCGATATCTCTGAGCTGGACGGCATGCTGACTGCGGTGCTCTCCGGGCCAAATAAGCTGGAGAACTCGGTCTGGCTCACGGCGATGTGGGGCGGACAGCAGCATATTCCCCGCTGGGCTGATGAAGCGGAAGAGGCCCGGTTCAACGACCTCCTGTTCCAGCACAAGAACGATATTGCTGAAAGACTCGCAACGGCGCCTGACCAGTTCGATCCGCTGTTTGGTTACAGCACCGTTGATGATGAAGATTACATCGTGGTGGAAGAGTGGTGCTTCGGCTATCTGCGAGGTGTGGGGCTGGATGACTGGTCAACCCTGCCGGAAACCCTGCTACCCGCACTTGACGCGATAGCGCTGCATGCTTCAGAAGAGGGGACTGCGATCATCGATAAAATGACGCCGGAAGAGTACGAACGCAGTCAGGCTGCGATCAGCCCCGCCGCATTGCAGCTTTATGGTTACTGGTCGGCGCTGCGTAAATCTGACGCCTGATTTTTACCGCTGTGCTGCATAAAGAAAACCCCGCGTCAGCGGGGTTTTGCTTTGATGATGAAATTTTTCCCTGGTGCTGCAATAGCTGCACACCAAAAACGCACAGCTCTGTTTTCGCCTGATTCTGTTTCAGGTCGCTAAGTTTCCCTGGTGCCGGCTTAAATTAAACAGGCAAATCAATAATCAGCGCGCGCAGCGGTGTCTCAGCTACCAGCGTCACGCTCTGTTCGTCACAGACAAAGGCACCGTCGCCACAGACTAACTCTTCTTTAGCCTGTGAGCTGGCAACTGCATTCAAACTGCCGTGGATCGACTGCACATAGGCGCGCGGCCCGTGAAGCTTCACGGTCTGCGTCTCTCCTGGCTTCAGCACCACGTGGTGAACCCAGACCTGCTGACGCAGCTGCAGGCTCCGCTCCGCGCCGTCAGGTGAAGCAAGCAGCATATAACGGGCCTTCTCAGCCATCGCTATCCGCTGCACTCCGGCGTTCTCACGCTCAGGACAGGCATCCAGCCACAGCTGCATGCGCGTCAGCTCCTGCTCTTTACTGAGATTGAATTCGCTGTAGCTTACGCCAGGCTGGGTAGACAACAGCAAAGCCTCGCCCGCACCGGCGGTGACATGATTGCCTTCGCTGTCACGATATTCCGCCTCGCCCTGCAGGATCAGGTTCAGTACATCGACCTTTGGATAGGTTCTTGGTTGAAAGGAAGCCCCTGGTGCCAGCACTTCCTGATTGAGCACGCGTAACGACGCATAGCCCAGTAATTTAGGGTCAAAATAGTGGCCAAAGGAAAAGGTGTAACGCGCTTGCAGCCAGCCATAATCAGCCTTGCCACACGCTTGCGCGGTGCGACTGGTAATCATATATCCTCCCCGGTCAGCGCATTTCGCTGACCGTTTATTATCCTTCTATGGTAAGTTTCTGGACGGCAGATTGTTAGCCAGTTAATCTGCTCGGTATATTCAAAATTCCTGACAGAGAACTGCTATGGCTAAAGACCGCGCCCTGACGCTGGAAGCGCTGAGAGTAATGGATGCGATTGATCGGCGGGGAAGTTTTGCGGCTGCGGCGGATGAGCTGGGCCGCGTCCCTTCTGCCCTGAGTTACACGATGCAGAAACTGGAAGAGGAGCTGGATGTGGTGCTGTTTGACCGTTCCGGCCATCGTACCAAATTTACCAACGTAGGCCGGATGCTGCTTGAGCGCGGAAGAGTGTTGCTGGAAGCGGCCGATAAGCTGACGACAGATGCTGAGGCGCTGGCGAGAGGGTGGGAAACCCACCTGACGATTGTTACGGAAGCGCTGGTGCCCAGCCGCCATCTGTTTCCGCTGCTGGATAAGCTGGCCGAAAAAGCCAATACGCAAATTTCGCTGGTCACTGAGGTGCTGGCGGGTGCCTGGGAGCGGCTTGAGCAAGGCCGGGCGGATATTGTGATTGCACCGGATATGCATTTTCGCGCCTCGTCGGAGATCAATACCCGCAAGCTCTACAGCATGATCAGCGTGATAGTTGCCAGCCCGGATCATCCCATTCATGACGAGCCAGAGCCGCTCTCAGAGGTCACCAGGGTGAAATATCGCGGGATTGCCGTCGCAGATACCGCGCGGGAGCGGCCGGTACTCACTGTGCAGCTGCTGGACAAACAACAACGGCTGACCGTCAGCTCAATCGAAGACAAGCACCGTGCGCTGCTTGCCGGGCTGGGGGTGGCTTCCATGCCCTATCCGATGGTGGAACAGGATATTGCTGAAGGCCGGCTGCGCGTTGTCAGCCCGGAATATACCCGCGAGGTTGACATTATCATGGCCTGGCGGCGTGACAGCATGGGCGAAGCAAAAGCCTGGTGCCTGCGTGAGATCCCAAAACTGATGGCAAAGCGAAACAACTAAACCGCAAGCAACGACGAAATCAAGGCCAGGCGCAGCAATCACGTGCCGTGCCGTGCCTGAATCAAGGCAAGGCGCAGTAATCTGGCCGCGTGCAACGGCGAAAGCAAGGTAAGGTACTCAAGCCGCCTGAAAACCGATAAAAAACGGCCTCCCTGGAAAAGGAGGCCGTTTTCGTTGCTGCCGGCAGCATAAAGATTAACGGAATCGCTCGTCGCGACCGTGCGGCTCATCCCAGTTGAAGGCGGGGCCGAGAGAGATCACCCCGGACGGGTTGATCGTTTTATGGCTGCAGTAATAGTGATGGCGGATATGCGGCAGATTGACCGTTTCTGCCAGGCCTGGCATCTGATAGATTTCCCGCAGGAAGCCATTCAGATTCAGGTAGTCACTAATACGGTGCCTGTCGCATTTGAAATGCGTCACGTAGACCGGGTCAAATCTTACCAGCGTCGTCCACAGCCGCAGATCGGCCTCTGTCAGCCTGTCACCGGTCAGATAACGGTGCTGGCCGAGCATTTGCTCAAGGCGATCCAGCGAGCGGAACAGCGCGGTAACCGCTTCATCGTAAGCCTGCTGGGAAGTGGCAAAGCCAGATTTATAGACGCCATTATTCACGGTGTCGTAAACCCAGCTGTTCACCTCATCAATTTTGCTGCGCAGATCGGCAGGATAGTAATCTCCCGCTTTTGCTCCAACAGCATCAAAAGCGCTGTTGAACATACGCAGGATGTCGGCAGACTCGTTGCTGACGATGGTATTTTGCTGCTTGTCCCACAGCACGGGAACGGTCACGCGGCCGGTATACTCTTTGTCCGCATGCAGATAGAGCTGATAAAGATATTCGTTTTGATAGAGGCTGTCGCCCGTGGCTGCCGGGAAGTCATCGTCGAATGTCCAGCCATTTTCCAGCATCAGTGGATGAACCACGGAAACGGAAATCAGTGATTCGAGCCCTTTCAGCGAGCGCATAATCAGCGTGCGATGCGCCCAGGGGCAGGCCAGAGAAACATAGAGATGATAACGATCTGCTTCAGCACGAAAGCCGCTGTTGCCGGTTGGGCCTGCTTCGCCATTCACAGTCACCCAGTTGCGGAATGCCGATTCCGAGCGCTTGAAACGTCCGCCGGTGGATTTGGTATCGTACCAGTTATCGTGCCAGACACCGTCAATCAGTTGTCCCATGATCCTTCCCTCATACAAATGAAAAAGCGAGGATCTCGTCTCCTCGCTTCGATGCTACTCAGTATAGCGGGTGTTTCTTACCACTTTTTGTTCAGGATGCGATCCAGGCTGATTGCGCCAGGGCCGGTAATGAACAGCAGCAGATAGCCACCGGCAATGCTCAGGTTTTTCATGAAGTTGATAGAGTTTCCATCCACAGAGAAATCAGCGTGGAAGACAAACGCAGTAATCAGGGTAAACAGGGCAGTCACGATCGCGGTAAAGCGAGTCAGAAGACCGAACAGAATTGCCAGGCCGCCGCCAAATTCAAGCAGAATAGTCAGGGGCAGGAAAAAGCCCGGAACGCCCATGTGCTCCATGTATTGCTGAGTACCGGCATAGCCGTTAATTTTTCCCCAGCCTGCGACAATAAACAGCACTGGCATCAGAATGCGCGCAACCAAAAAGCCGATATCTTCTAATTTTTTCATGATTCACCCTAACAAGTTTTATCAGGCAGGTAATTTTACCTGCGACGTTTTATTCAGGCCCGACGCGTGTTTACCGCTCAGTACCGTTCGTTGCAGGAGATAATATTCGCGAAAGGGGAGTATTGTAAGCGAGATAAACTGTCGATGTTCTTCAGGAAAATTGAATAGCAGGATCGATCCAGACGTTGCTGGACTCTGACGGGGGGAAGAAATAAAAAAGCCCCTCTCAGCGAGGGCTGAAGGGGCTAACGACGGGGAAGATAGGTACGAACCATGCGCCAGGTGCTCCACGCGCCAATGCCGCGCTTCGCCCAACGGGTAATAAAGCGCGGGTTGCGCACAGACCAGATAGCCATCAGGCCGCTTCCCACAGCCACATAGCGCCGCAGTCCAACCAGCGTCAGCCAGCCATGGTCATAGCGGGCCGTGCTGGCCAGAAAACGCTTTTTACCGGCGCTCAGGTCAAGCCGCTGCTGCTGGATTTCACGCAGCAGCTCTGCTTTGCGTTCATCACGCTCGCGGCTCATCAATCATCCTCCAGGAGCTTCCGGTCAGACTTCAACTCTTTACGGGTGACGCTTAACAACGTAGAGCGGCGTGATTTGGCTAGCGTCCAGAGTCCAAAGATAAGGGCCAGGGCAAACAGCACGGCGGTAGTGACGCCAATCGCCATCAGGCGATACTGTGCATCGACTGCCCAGATGATCAGCACCATCAGGCTCATCAGACCGAACGCGGTGAAGAGCATAGTAAGGCCAATCATGATCAGCATCTGGATCAGATTGGCTTTCTCTTCCTCAAGCTCGACCACTGCCAGCCGCACACGCGTTTCCACAATCCCCACTATGGTAGTGACGATACGCTGTCCGATGTCAATGACCCCTTTGCCGGGGCCGTGGCGTTGTTGAGAATCTGCCATAATTAACGGCGCGTCAGCAGGACGCCCAGTACCACACCAATGGCGGCACCAATTCCTACGCTGGTCCAGGGGTTTTCACGCACGTAAACATCAGCCTGATCGGCTACTTCACGTGAGGTTTGAGCAATACGCTCACCAGAGTCGCCCAGGCGTGCACGGGTATCTTTTAGCGCGCTCTGCGCTTTGCTGCGCAGCTTGTCCAGCTCGGTTTTGGATTTGTCACCGGTGTTGCTCAGCACTTCTTCCAGCGTATCCGCCAGGGTTTTCAGTTCTGCACGCAGATGTTCAGACGTAGTATCTTTTGACATGACAAACTCCTTTGATGGTCAGTAATGAGAGTCCGGTGCCCTTACTTTAGTAAGGTGCAGCCTGAACTTCCTTCAGTTCTTGTTCTGCTTCTGCCAGTTTCCTTTCACGCTTGGCAATTTTTTTACTGTCATCGCCGTCCGCTTTTTCTTTCTCCAGCTCTTTCTGCCGCTCGGCCACTTTTTGCTTCTGCTCAGCAATCTTATCCTGATGCTGCGCCTTCAGCTTTTCATCGGTGCAGCCCGCTTTCGCTTCCGTCAGCGCGCGCTCCAGGCCGGTGACACGACGTTGATTGTCATGTTTCTGGGCCAGGTCGATTTCATGCTGAATTTCCTGCTCTTTTTGCAGACACAATGTGTCCGCAGCACTGGCAAATGTGGTCAGAGTAAACAGACTGAGTCCGAGGAGAGTGCGGTATTTCATGCTTATTGTTACCTTCCATTGTGTTGGGTCGCTGGACGACCCGGTAGTCCTGAAAAACGAATCGGGTCTCTCTGGCCTGATAAGCATAGTCAGAAAACCTGAAAAGCTCAAAAAGAGAGAAGATTCTTAGGGATAGCTTGCTGAACCGGCGAAAAATTAGCCTACCGACTGCTTTCGCAGGGTAAGGCGGTTCATTAACTGTGAGGAGCCAGAGGGATCGATCTGGCCAATATCGAAGCCATGGGGCAGCATCTGGTGCAGGACCTTCTCCGCCGCAATGCTCTGTTCTTCGGTATCAAAACGTATCACCAGCGAGTTATTGTCCGGCGTGATGCTCTTGATGGGGATCCCCTCGGCATTCAGCCGCTGATAAACATAAAACCCATCGGGCAGCGTAGTGCCCTGACGCGAGACGCGAATTTGCAGGGCGGTCTCATTACGGAAAAGTGAAGGGACAAATATCACCATCATCAGCGCCGCAAGAGAAACTATGAGGATAGAGAACACCCGCACAGAGAGATAAGGTTTGAGCAGAGCCAGCATTATGAATTTCCTTTCTCATTGTTCGCGCTGCGCTTTTTGCGCCAGAGCACGACCAGTGAGCCAACCAAACCAAAGACCAGCAGCACCAGCGGCAGCAGCATCAGACAGAACATCAGCTGATCTTCGTATTTGCGAAAAATAGGGGTCTTGCCCAGCGCGAAGCCCAGCACCGTCAGAATCAGCACCCACAGCAGTGCGCTAATCCAGTTAAAAAACTGGAAGCGGGCATTACTCAGGCCTGAAAGGCCAGCGATAGTGGGCAGCAGCGTTCTGACGAAGGCAATAAAGCGGCCGATAAGCAGCGCAGAAAGACCATGTTTGTGGAAAAGTTGATGCGCCCGCTGATGATATTGCGCGGGCAGGTGCGACAGCCACTTTTGCACGGTAGGGGTGTTGCCCAACCATTTTCCCTGTAAATAGCTGACCCAGCATCCCAGGCTTGCCGCCGTGGTAAGAATAAACAAGGTCATAGGGAAGGTTAAGGTCCCTTTAGCAATCAGTACGCCCACTAATACCAGCAGGCTGTCACCAGGCAGGAAAGCAGCGGGAAGCAGGCCATTTTCCAGAAAAAGGATCATAAACAGGACAAAATAGATGGCCCACACCAGAGTAGGGTCGGAAAGAGTGACGAAATCTTGTTGCCAAAGCGCTTGAACCAGGGCTTTAAAAATATCCATTGGGTGTTCCCGAACATCATTGTTTACGGTGTTCTGCACGAGGCCGGCGCGAAGAGTTAATCGTTATTATGAGCGCGGCACCCAGTCTGAACACAGAGACTATTATGGTTAACAGGCAAAAACGGAACGCCCCCTGAATACCGTCTCAAACGATAAGAAAAGGCGCTTAACTGTAACAAAATACCGGCGAATGAGACAGGAGAAACTCGTCGCCAAGGTTGTTTTACAGGGCCTGGGAGTCAGGTAAAAGAAGTTTTACACAGGCTGACATTATAGCGCTTATTTTGAAAAGAATGGCGGGAAAACGATATTTAGAAAAAAGCGATTTATCAGCATTTGGGCTGTAAAAAGCTTTGAGTGGCCTGTTTCCAGAGTCGTATTCCATTTTCCTTATTTACTGCTGGCGAAAATCTCTCCACAACGGTTTTTTATACACAATTAAACCCTGAATGTGTGATCGAACCTGCAATTACCCGGCGAGGAGAGGGACAACCCTGCTGTTCCCTTTTAAACATGAAGCCATTGGTCGGCCATTCTGTAGCGCTGACTTACTCTCAGGTTTCAGGTAAAGGATAGGGCTATGCCAGCATTGAACCGCAAAAATTTCCCGGGGCGGGCTCACCCGACAAAAATCATTCAGTTCGGTGAGGGCAATTTTCTGCGCGCTTTTGTTGGCTGGCAAATTGACCTGCTGAATGAACATACCGACCTTGATGCGGGCATTGTTGTAGTGCGCCCGCGCAACAGCCAGAGCACGCGGAGCCTTAATGCCCAGGATGGGCTCTATACCACCCTGATCCGTGGAGTGAACGAGCAGGGGGAAGTGGTGAGCGAACCGCGGCTTATCCGCTCAGTTAATGCAGAGATCCACCCCTGGCGGCAATACGAAGCCTTTATGGCGCTGGCCAGGGAGGAGGACATCCGCTTCGTTTTCTCTAATACCACCGAAGCCGGTATTCACTATGACCCAAACGACGGTCTGGAAGATACGCCGCCCGCCAGTTTTCCCGCCAGGCTGACGCAGTTGCTGTTTGCCCGCTGGCAGCACTTTTCCGGCGCCAGCGATAAAGGGTGGGTGATGCTGCCCTGTGAGCTGATTGATGACAACGGCGAGGCGCTGAAGGCACTGGTGCTGCGCTATGCGCACTACTGGGCGCTTCCCTCTGCCTTTGTGCAGTGGCTTGAGCAGCACAACACCTTCTGCTCAACGCTGGTCGACAGAATTGTCACTGGCTATCCGCAGGACGCCGCTGAAATCCAGCAGCAGCTGGGCTATCAGGATGAGTACCTGGTGGCGGGAGAGATCTACTATCTGCTGGCGATCCAGGGGCCAGCCTGGCTGGAACAGGCGCTTTGCCTGGATAAGTTTCCACTGAATATCCGGTTGGTGGATGACATCAAACCCTACAAAGAGCAGAAGGTAGCGATACTGAACGGAGCGCATACGGCCATGATGCCGGTCGCTTACCTCGCCGGACTGGATACGGTTGGGGAAGCGATGGCCGATGCAGAGATTGCCGCTTTCGTTGACAGCACGCTGAGAGAGGAGATTATCCCTGCGCTTTCCCAGCATCCTGATGAGCTCAACAGCTTTGCCGATGCGGTGCTGAGCCGCTTCCGTAATCCTTTTATCCGTCATCAGTTACAGGCTATCGCCCTGAACAGCATGGCCAAGTTTCGCACCCGTTTACTGCCCCAAATCCTGAGGCACTGTGAGTTGCATGGCGAACCGCCTGCGCGTCTCACCTTTGCTTTTGCCGCCCTGCTGGCTTATTACCGCGGCAAGCGGGGAGAAGAGAGCTTTGCTTTGCAGGATGATGAAGCCTGGCTGACAACGTTCGCCACGCTGTGGCAGCAGGTCGATAGTGGAAAAATGGCGCCGCAGCAGCTGGTTGAAGCGGTGCTGAGCGCATCGGGTCACTGGGGCGAAGAGTTAAACAGCGTCAGCGGCCTGACCGCCACGCTGACAGAACATTTGCAGCGCATTGTCGGCGATGGCATGCGTCAGGCATTGATGCGTTTGAACTGAGGAACAACAGATGCAGCGTTACATTAAAATTCATCCAAACGATAACGTGGCGGTAGCTTTAACCGATCTCGCTGAAGGCGAACGTCTGAGCCTGGAAGGGCTGGAGGTGATCCTGAAGCAGAGCATGGAGCGGGGGCATAAATGTGCGCTTCAGCCGCTGGCCGTGGGCGATCTGGTGGTGAAATATGGCCTGCCCATCGGTCATGCCACCGTGCCGGTAGCGGCCGGTGAGACGCTGCATTCCCATAACACCCGTACCAATCTGAACGATCTGGATGAGTACAGCTATCAGCCCGACTTCGCTACCTTACCGCCTCAGGCTGGCGACCGTGAGGTGCAAATTTTCCGGCGGAAGAATGGCGACGTCGGGATCCGCAACGAGCTGTGGATATTGCCAACGGTAGGTTGCGTAAACGGTATTGCCAGGCAGATGGTTACCCGCTTTCTGAAAGAGAGTAATGACGCGGCGGGCATTGATGGCGTCCACCTCTTCACTCACCCTTTTGGCTGCTCGCAGCTCGGGCAGGATCATGAAAATACCCGCACCATGCTGCAAAATATGGTGCGCCATCCCAACGCGGGCGCGGTGCTGGTGATTGGGCTGGGCTGCGAAAACAATCAGGTGGATATCTTCCGGGAAACGCTGGGCGATTATGATGCTGAGCGCGTACATTTTATGGCGCTGCAACAGCATGATGATGAGGTCGAGGCCGGGCTGGAACATCTTCGCCAGCTGTTTGAGGTTATGCGACACGACCAGCGCCAGCCAGGCCGCCTGAGCGAACTGAAATTTGGCCTGGAGTGCGGAGGCTCGGATGGCTTGTCCGGTATTACCGCCAACCCGTTGCTGGGGCGTTTTTCCGACCAGATGATCGCCAACGGCGGCACCACGGTGCTGACCGAAGTGCCGGAGATGTTTGGTGCTGAGCGGATCCTGATGAGCCGCTGCCGCGACGAAGCGACGTTTGCCAAAACGGTAAGTATGATCAATGACTTTAAGCGCTATTTCATCGACCACAATCAGCCGATCTACGAAAACCCGTCGCCAGGCAACAAAGCGGGCGGCATCACCACGCTGGAAGAAAAGTCTCTTGGCTGTACGCAGAAGGCGGGAGAAAGTCAGGTGGTTGATGTACTGAAATATGGTGAACGCCTTCATCAGCCGGGCCTGAACCTGCTCAGCGCGCCAGGTAATGATGCGGTGGCAACCAGCGCGCTGGCAGGCGCAGGCTGCCATATGGTGCTGTTCAGTACCGGACGCGGCACGCCTTACGGCGGTTTTGTGCCCACGGTTAAACTTTCCACCAACAGCGAGCTGGCCGCGAAAAAACCGCACTGGATTGATTTTGATGCCGGGGTATTGATCAAAGGAACGGAGATGTCGGTGCTGCTGGAGAAGTTTGTCGATACGCTGGTGGAGATTGCCAATGGTCGCCAGACCCGTAATGAACAGAACGATTTCAGGGAGCTGGCGATTTTCAAAAGCGGCGTCACGCTCTGAAGAGGGCATAAGGCCACAGCAGGGAAACAGAGCAGGCTCGCCACCTCGGGTGACGAGCCTGCTGTAAAGCGGTGCTGGGCTGACTCTTCTGCCAAAGCTCACTCAGAGTGAAAATTCCTCAGCAGAAGCCCGCTTTGCATCTCAATGCTGCTTCAACAGCCTTTCAGGCGCGGCGTTCCTGATGGCGATCTTCAGCCATGCAGGCCGCGGCCGTAAAGAGAATATCCGCCGAGGAGTTCAGCGCGGTCTCTGCGGAATCCTGCAGCACACCGATAATAAAGCCCACCGCGACCACCTGCATGGCAACCTCGTTCGGAATACCAAACATATTACAGGCTACCGGGATCAGCAGCAGCGAGCCGCCCGCCACGCCAGAGGCGCCGCACGCACAAATGGAAGCCACCAGGCTCAGCAGGATCGCGGTACTGATATCGACCTGAATACCCAGCGTGTTGACTGCCGCCAGCGTCAGCACGGTAATGGTGATTGCGGCACCCGCCATACTGATGTTCGCGCCAACGGGAATCGAAACCGAGTAGGTATCCTCATTCAGATTGAGCTTTTTCGCCAGCGCCATATTCACCGGAATATTCGCCGCAGAGCTGCGGGTAAAGAAGGCGGTTACGCCGCTTTCGCGCAGGCAGGTAAAGACCAGCGGATAGGGATTGCGGCGGATTTTCCAGTAGACCAGCAGAGGGTTAAACACCAGCGCCATCAGCAGCATACAGCCAATCAGCAGGCAGAGCAGGTGCGCGTAATCCCACAATGCAGAGAATCCGGTCGAAGCCAGAATCGAGGCCACCAGGCCAAAGATACCGATGGGGGCAAAGCGGATCACAATGCGCACCAGATAAGTCACGGCGTTGGAGGCATCATTCAGAAAAGCGCGCGTAGTGTCACTGCTGTGGCGGAACGCAAAGCCCAGGCCAATTGCCCAGACCAGGATCCCGATGTAATTAGCGTGCATCAGCGCATCAACAGGGTTCGAGACCATGCTCATCAGCAGGCCGTTCAGCACTTCCAGAATCCCGGAGGGCGGCGTGATTTGCTGGCTGGCATCGGTCAGCGTCAGGGTCTGCGGCAGCAGATGACTGAACACTACGGCGACCACGGCGGCGCAGAAGGTGCTCAGCAGATAGAGGATGATGATGGGGCGGATGCTGGTTTTATTGCCGTGCTTATGGTTAGCAATAGAGGCAATCACCAGAACCATCACCAGCAGCGGCGCAACCGCCTTCAGCGCGTTGACAAACAGGGTACCCAGCAGGGCAACGGAGAGCGCGCTCTCTTTGGAGAACCACGCCAGCGCAATCCCGGCCACCAGGCCGATCATGATTTGGCTCACCAGGCTTCCCTGCATCAGGCGCTGCACCAGTCCGGGACGACTTTTTTCCATACTCATAATAAAAAACCATTTTTGTTATTAATAACAATGCGCACCAGCATCGTTTGCGCTGGATAGTGCGGCATCGGTGTGTTTGCGCGGGTGAGTATAAGGAAATGTGATGGCAGGGGAAGGGAAAAGTCTCGAAAAATTGAGGTCGGTAAGAATTGGCGGGCATTAAAGGAAGATCTGGCGGTAAGCGATACGGAGGGCTGGTCTTAGCCAGCCCTTCGCCAGCGGCACGATTATTTGCTTAGCTGCTTCTGGTCGTTGCGATGATTCACCCAGGCATTAACCAGCAGCGTGACGGCAAGAATGCCCCCCACGGTTGCCAGCGAGATCGACACCGGGATGTGATAAAAATCGACGATCAGCATTTTCACACCGATAAATACCAGCACCACAGCCAGGCCATACTTCAGCATGTGGAAGCGCTCTGCGACGTTAGCCAGCAGGAAGTACATTGCGCGGAGGCCCAGGATAGCGAACAGATTGGAGGTCAGCACGATAAAGGGATCGGTAGTGACGGCGAAGATGGCAGGGATACTGTCAACGGCAAAAATAACGTCGCTCAGCTCCACCATAATCAACACCAGCAGCAGCGGCGTGGCGAACAGCACGCCGTTACGGCGCACAAAGAACTTCTCGCCTTCCATATTTTCCGTCATGCGCAGATGGCCCCGCAGCCAGCGCACAACCGGCTTGTCGCCGACGTTGCTTTCTTCATCGCTGCCGCCCTCCATGCCCATCTTGATCCCGGTGAAGATCAGGAACGCACCGAACAGGTAAAGGATCCAGCTGAACTCAGAGACCAGCCAGCTTCCGGCGAAGATCATAATGGTACGCAGGACGATAGCGCCAAGAATGCCGTAGATCAGCACGCGGCGCTGGATGGCAGCAGGCACTGCAAAGTAGCTGAACAGCATCAGCCAGACAAAAACGTTATCAACAGCCAGCGCTTTTTCCAGCACGTAGCCTGTCAGGAACGCCAGAGTTTGCGTATTGGCGACTTCACGGCCGATATTGCCGTCGAGATACCACCAGAAACCGGCGGCGAAAAGCAGAGAAAGGGTGATCCACAGCAGCGACCAGAGCGCGGCCTGCTTCATTGACATGGTTTGTGCGCCGCGTCTCCCCTGTAAGAAGAGGTCGATAGCCAGCATGATGATGACGATGACGGCAAAGCTGCCCCACAGCAGAGGCGTGCCAACAGATTGCATAGCGATATCCTGTAAAATGAGAATTGGCTTTCAGTGGAAGGCTGCCTCCTTCAGAGAAGGTGAACAGGTTCCGTTAAGGCCAGGTCTCACTCACAGCAGGCACATCGTCCTGTTGCCCGACGACCGGATATCTGTGGATATCGTGCTGACGATCGTTCGGCGTTGAAGTTACTCCCCTATGCTGCGCCAGAAGATAAGGGCTGGCGCAGCATAGGTCAATCACAACTGGACATATTTAGAAATATTTACACAGACGCAAGATCGTCAGCGGGGAAGACGACGCCAGTTTGACGACGGATTTCGGTCAGCAGCTTTGCCGTTGTCCGTGAGGTGGCAAGAGCCGCATGGTCGATCTCGTTCGTTTCCACCAGCCGGGCGAACGTTTCGGCTTCATACAGCATGGTATTGATATGCTGCGGATAACTGAGATCCTGGCTTTTTGCACCGCGTGGCATAAAGCTGACGCGCTGACATTCAGAGACCTGCTCAATCACCAGCGACCCCTGTTCGCCCTGAATCTCGCTCGGCACCCCAGACTGGCTGACTTTGGAGTGCAGAATGGTGACGTCAAAGTCGCCATACTCCAGGATCGCTGTTCCGTGTGCATCCACGCCGCTTTCCAGCAGAGAGGCGGTAGCGGTAACACGCTCAGGCTCGCCCCACAGACTGACGGCAGTAGCCAGGCAGTAATAACCGATATCCATAATGGAGCCGTTTGACCAGGCAGGGTTAAAGGTGTTGGGGTTCTCGCCATCAAGGTAGCGCTGATAACGCGAAGAGTACTGGCAATAGCTCAACAGCGCCTTACGCAGCTTGCCCAGTTTAGGCAGCGCCTGCTGTAAAATCAGGAAATTAGGC
The DNA here is from genome assembly GCF_030758455.1 of Erwinia pyri. Classification (NCBI taxonomy): domain Bacteria; kingdom Pseudomonadati; phylum Pseudomonadota; class Gammaproteobacteria; order Enterobacterales; family Erwiniaceae; genus Erwinia; species Erwinia pyri. The sequence continues at coordinate 3,910,608 of NZ_CP132353.1, read as the reverse complement.
AGGCTGGCGGTCTTGAAGGCTTCAAACAGCACCACCTGATTGTCTCGTGCGCAGGCGATCATCGCCTCCGCTTCCCGCAGGTTAGAAGCCAGCGGTTTTTCACAGATCACATGTTTTTTATGCTGCAGGAACAGCAGCGACTGCTGGCAGTGCAGGGCGTTGGGGCTGGCGATGTAGACCGCATCTATCGCCTCTGACTGCGCCATCTGCTCCAGCGAGGTAAAAAGATGTTCAACGGGATAATCTTTGCTGAAGGCCTGAGCCTGTTCCAGCGAGCGGGAGTAGACGGCGGTCAGCTTCATTTTGCCGGTTTCATGGGCGGCATCGACAAACTGGCGGGTTATCCAGTTCGTCCCTACAACTGCGAAGCGTATCATGCGTGTTTCAGTCTCCACACGTTTTGGGCGAAATTGGGGCAGGAGAGGACCCTGCCCACGGCGTTATCGATCAGAGTAGCACGTGAGTTGCCGCGGGCAATGGCTAAAAAAAGCGAAGCGCGCCGCGCAGTGTGGCACTCTGTTATCCTGCCTCAGGCAGTTTGATTTTTACCGTATCCTCTTTCACGATAAGAGAAAATGCGCGCATTAGGGTGAGCAAAGATAATGACGACGGGCAGTAAACACGCACTGAACTGGACCAGCATTCTGGTTGCTATCCCGGTAGGTCTGGTGGCCACGCTGGTGACGCTGGGGTTCCGCCAGTTGATTGAACTTATCAACTCCGTACTCTTTGGTACGCAGCAGGATGTGACCCAAGCGATCGGCGTCTACCCGTGGTATCTCTGGCCGGTGGTGGTTGGGCTGGGCGGCGTAATTGCCGGTTTTTTCCTGCGTTATGCTACCGCTATTGAACAGAAAGAGACGGTCCGCACCGACTACCTGGAGGTGATCAACGCCAGGCTCGACGCCGTTCCCACCAAAACCTCCCTGTTCCGCGCACTCTCTTCTGTTGCCAGCATCAGCAGCGGCGCTTCTATCGGTAAAGAGGGGCCGATGGTGCAGCTTTCTGCGCTCAGCGGCAGCCTGATGGGGCGGTTCTGCTTCCGCCGTCTGGCGTTGAAAAACAGCGATATTGTGGCAATGGCCGCCGCCGCCGGGCTCTCCTCTGTCTATCATGCGCCGCTGGCCTCCGCTATTTTTGTGGCGGAGATTGCGTTTGGCATCTCCGCCTTACAGCGTCTGATCCCGCTGATTATCTCCTCTGGTGTGGCGGTGCTGACCATGTGGACGCTGGGTTACCGTTCCGCCATCTACCCTTTTTCCCACGCTCAGTTTGACCTGACGCCCGGCAATATTCTGCTGACGGTGATCGTGGGTCTGCTGGCGGGCCTGGTGGGCTGGTCGATGATCTGGCTGATCGGCCAGAGCAAACAACGTTTTGGCCGCATCAAAAGCCTGCCGTTCCGGCTGGGATTAGGGGGCGTTATCGTCGGCGCGATGGCGGTAGGCAGCAGCAATATTCTGGGAAACGGCTATGAAGTGATTGTGGAAATCATGGCCGGAAGCTTTGTGCTGAAAGGGCTGATTGTGCTGCTGGTGCTGAAGATGATCGCTACGGCAGTTTCAGTGGGGTCCAACGCCGTTGGCGGCCTGTTTACTCCCTCGTTACTGATAGGGGCGGTACTTGGCGTGATAGTGGCAACGCTGGCCAGCCTGGCTGGCTGGCCGGTCAGCAACACGGTGATTTTTGCCGCGGTGGGAATGGGGGCGGTGCTCGCTTCGGTCAGCCAGGCCCCGCTGATGGCGATGCTGATGGTGCTGGAGATGACGCTCAACAGCAGCCTGCTGTTCCCCACCATGATCGCCTGCGTGCTGGCCTCAATGACCGTCTACCGGCTGCAGTCCAGCAGCACCTATCCGGTGATTGGCAATCACTTCAGCCGCTCCGACGCTAAATTCGATTTCGATAACGGCATTATCTCGCAGTTCATTGTGTCGGGCGCCGCGTTGAAGCCCGGCGATACCGTGGGAAAAGCGCTGGCGGTCAGCTCACTGAAGCGTGAACGTTTTGTCTATGTCATCAGCGATACCGGTCAGTTTATGGGCGCAGTCTCGATGCACGATATCGCCAGGAAAGTGCTGGATAAAGAGATCACGCTGGATTCGCCGGTGAGCTGCGTCATGGATGATTCATTCCCCTATATTTATGAGAACCAAACCATCACCGAAGGGTGGGAAGCGTTTGCCAGAGTAACGCTGGAGCGCTTGCCGGTGCTGAATAATCCGCAGGAGAAGAGATATCTGGGAGCGCTGACCAAAACCAGCCTGATCCAGAAGGCAAAAGAATTCCTGTAGCCTGAAAGTGGTGCCGTGCCACGTTCCGCGGCTGCTTGCAGGGCGATCAGCCCTCACGTCCCCGCAGAGCCTGTTCGGTCAGCCAGAGGCGGGTATCGAATTCGAGCTGATGATAGTCCGGTTCCATATGGCAACAGAGCTGGTAAAACGCCTTGTTGTGATCTTTCTCTTTGATGTGCGCCAGCTCATGCACCACGATCATACGCAGAAAGGCTTCCGGTGCCTGTTTGAAAATGGTCGCCACGCGGATCTCAGCCTTGGCCTTCAGCTTGCCGCCCTGAACGCGGGAAATGGCCGTATGCAGGCCCAGAGCATGCTTCATCACCTTGATTTTACTGTCGTAAATCACTTTATTCAGCGGCGGCGCATTGCGCAGGCTCTGATTCTTCAACTCCAGCGCATAGTCATAGAGCGCTTTATCACTGGTAATGGCGTGGCTGGCCGGATAGCGCTTTTGCAGGACCTCCGCCAGACGCTGCTGATCGATCAGCGTTTGCACCTGTGACAACAGCGTTTCAGGGTAACCTTGCAGGTAAATAAGCGACGACATGCAGACTCCAGGAAAGAAAAAAGTTTACTGTTAGCCCGTTTTAGGGGATAAAACGCGGGAATTTTACCATTAAGGTCATCCCATGAGCCAACTCGAACTGAGCCACCGCACGCTGACGCTGCACCGTTTCCCTCAAACGCGCGAAGAGAGCCCGCTGCAGGCGTGGGATGCCGCTGATGAATATCTGCTGCAGCACGTGGCAGACGACCAGACTACCGGACCGACCTTCCTGTTCAACGACACCTTTGGTGCGCTGGCTTGTGGGCTTTACGGCGAAGAGCTCTACAGCATCAGCGACTCCCTGATGGGCGAGCTGGCTACGCGGCAGAACCTGAATCTGAATGCGATGGATGAAGGCGACGTGAAGTTTATCAACAGCCTTGCTCCGCTGCCGGTTGCGCCAGCACGCGTGCTGATGAAGATCCCCAAAACGCTGGCCTTGCTGGAGCACCAGCTCCGCTCTCTGCGCAGCGTTGTGACGCCAGAGACGCAGATCATCGCCGCAGGTAAAGCCAAAGATATTCATACTTCCACACTCAACCTGTTTGAACGTGTGCTGGGCGTTACCACCACCTCGCTGGCGGTGAAAAAGGCCAGGCTGATCTTCTGCCAGCCAACGTTGCCTGCGCTGGAAGAGGCCCCCATGACCTCCATCTGGCCGCTGGATGACACGCCATACGAGATCCATAATCACGCTAACGTCTTCTCGCGAAGCGGCCTGGACGTAGGCGCGCGCTTCTTTATGGCTAATCTGCCGGAGAATATCGAGGGCGAAATCGCCGACCTGGGCTGCGGTAACGGCGTGATTGGCCTGACGGCGCTGGATCAGAACCCGGCGGCAGAAGTGCACTTTATTGATGAGTCCTGGATGGCTGTTGCCTCCAGTGAGATGAACGTGGAGGTGAACCGTCCGGACGATATGGATCGCTGCCACTTCTCGGTCAACAATTCGCTGGCTGGTTTCCCGTCGAATACCTTCCACGCGGTGTTATGCAACCCGCCGTTCCATCAGCAGAATACGCTGACTGACTATATTGCCTGGCAGATGATGCGCGATTCTTATCGCTGCCTGCAGCAGGGCGGGGAACTGCGTGTGGTGGGTAACCGTCATCTGGATTACTACCGCAAAATGAAGAAACTGTTCGGCAACTGCACTACCGTCGCCTCTAATCAGAAATTCGTTATTCTGCGTTCAGTGAAGATGCGCTAAATCGCAACTGGGTTCAGCGTAAAAAAGGCGGGCCGTGTTAACGCTCCGCCTTTTTACTGCGTGGAATTCGGTGCAGTCAGCTGAGCTTACGGATCCAGGAAAAGCGCTGCTGATAGCCGTGATCAAAATGGGTATTACGGCGATAGCTGGCCTTCTCCTCCGCCATGCAATAGGTGCAGATCTGGCTCAGCTCAATCTGCGCTTCCGGCACGCCTTCACGCATCGCCACTCTTTTAGCCAGCAGCGGCAAATCGAACCACTCTCCCTGTGTGGTTGCCACTGCCTGCGGCCGCAGGGCTTTTGGATTGGTGGGCTGAGAGGAGGTGAAGGCGAGAAGGGGGGCAATATCCGGCGTCTCCTGCCCGATGCGGGCAAGGCGCTCTTCACCCAGCTCATAGCAGCAGGGGCCAATAGCGGGGCCTACCGCAACTATCAGGCTCTCTGGCGTTGCGCCCCGCTCAATCAACAGGCGAAGCGTATTAACCAGCACACCAGAGAGTGCGCCGTTAAGACCGGCATGTACCGCTGCGACCTGCTTGTGGCGGATATCCGCAATCAAAATCGGCAGGCAGTCGGCGGTATAGACCGTCACCGGGCGCGTGCCTGTGCCAATCAGCCCGTCCGCCTCGCGGCTTTTGACCGGCAGCGCCTCTGTGTCCAGCACTACCGTGGCGCTGTGGCGCTGTTGATTATAAATACTCTCTTCCGGGGGGCGTTCTCCGGCAACCTGGAAAGCGTGCTCAAGCCACGTCAGCCGGGATAAGAGTGGGGAATAGTAGGGTTGCGGCATGATCCGGTCCTTATCAGCGGTCGGCGGACTAACATTTTCTTCACAATATGAGGAAGATGCTACAGTTTTAAGGCACTTATTTAAAAGCCTTTCCGCTATCCCTGACAGGAGATCCTGCATTTTGAAATTGAAAACGTCGTTAAGCGTGGCCGCCCTGATGGCGCTGGCCCTCTCCGGCTGCGCGCAGCAGAAAACGGATGCCGCTAATCAGCTCAACCAGCAGTCGGTTATGGCGCTCAACTGGTTCCAGCAGTCGGGTGAATATCAGGCGCTGGCTTATCAGGCGTTTAACTTCGCCACGCTCGCTTTTGATAAAGCGCCGTCGCTGACCGGTAAGCCTAAAGCGGTGATTGTCGATCTGGATGAAACGATGATCGACAACAGCGCCTACAGCGCATGGCAGGTCAAAGCGAACCAACCCTTCTCCGATAAAACCTGGTCAGGCTGGACGCAGGCAAAACAGGCTCTCGCCGTACCGGGCGCGGTCAACTTTGCCAACTATGTCAACAGCCACGGTGGCACGATGTTCTATGTCTCCAACCGTGATAATCAGGATGCTGCCGCCACGGCAGAAAATCTCCGGCAGTTGGGCTTTACCGGCGTAAATGACAAAACGCTGCGTCTGAAAACCGACAGCTCCAACAAGCAGGCGCGGTTCGATGCCATCAGAGCAGAAGGGTACAACGTGGTGCTGTATGTGGGAGATAATCTCAACGATTACGGCGCAGCGACCTATCATCAGGGCAATGCCCAGCGCCGGGCTTTCGTGAACCAGAACAACCGCCTCTTTGGCACGCAATTTATCATTCTGCCTAATCCGCTCTACGGAGACTGGGAAAGCGGGTTAGGCGAAGGGTATAACAAGCTCACGCCAGAACAGAAGCTGCAAACCCGTGATGCCAATTTGAAGGCGTGGAGCGGAAAGTAGCGATCGGCACGCTGGCAGGAGGCAAGTTGTTACCAGCATGCTGAGATGAAAGAGAGAACTGGCCGAAACCAGCGCGGGGTGAAAATCTTAGTCTGTCGAGCAGGATATCGTTAAAGAACAAAGGTATCCTGCCATCACCTACGTTGGATTAAGGCGGCCGACTTCAGATTGCCAGCGCCAGCTTTGTGCCCTGAGCGATCGCCCGCCGCGCATCCAGTTCCAGCGCCACGTCAGCCCCACCGATAATATGCACCGGCTTGCCCGCTGCCCGTAACGCCTCTTCCAGCGCCCGTTCAGGCTCTTGTCCGGCACAAATCACCACGTTGTCTACCTCAAGTAGTACCGGCTCGCCGTCGCGCAGGATCTGTAACCCACGATCGTCAATCTGCAGATACTGCACGCCGCCCCACATCTTTACCGCCCGCATTTGCAAGCTGGCACGATGGATCCAGCCGGTGGTTTTACCCAGCCCGGCGCCCGGTTTGCCGGGTTTGCGCTGCAGCAGCCAGATCTCGCGTTCTGGTTCGGGCAGAACAGGCGGCACTATTCCGCCCTGGTGCTGCAACGTCTGGTCAATTCCCCACTCCCGACAAAACGCCGCCACGTTCAGGCTGGTTGACTCGCCATGCTGGCTGAGATACTCCGCTGTATCAAAGCCAATGCCGCCTGCGCCAATTAAGGCCACGCGTTTCCCTACCGGTTTTTTGTCCCGCAGCACATCCAGATAGCTCAATACGCAAGGATGATCGATGCCTGGAATGTCTGGCCAGCGCGGCGTCACGCCGGTTGCCAGCACCACTTCGTCAAAATCAGCGAGCTGGTCCGCCGCCGCCGTTTCGTTCAGCCTGAGCCTGACGCCCGTCAGCGCCAGCTGAGTGCGGTAGTAGCGCAGCGTTTCGCTGAACTCCTCTTTTCCCGGTATCTGCCGGGCAATATTGAACTGACCACCGACCTCGGCAGCGCGATCAAACAGCGTGACCTGATGCCCGCGGGAGGCAGCATTCACGGCAAAAGCCAGGCCGGCGGGGCCAGCGCCAACGACTGCCAGACGTTTTGTTATCTTCGCTGACCGAACGGGCATCTCCGTTTCATGGCAGGCGCGGGGGTTCACCAGGCACGACGTTATCTTCCCGGCAAAAATTTGATCCAGGCAGGCCTGATTACAGCCGATGCAGGTGTTGATCTCACTGCTGCGGCCAGATTGCGCTTTTTCCACCCACTGCGCATCGGCAAGAAAAGGGCGCGCCATCGAGATCATATCGGCACAGCCTTCATCCAGCAGCGCCTGGGCGACATCGGGATGATTGATGCGGTTAGTGGCGATGAGTGGAATATGCAGATGCTGCCGGAGCTGTTTCGTCACCCAGCCAAAGGCAGCGCGAGGCACCGAGGTGGCGATAGTCGGGATCCGTGCCTCATGCCAGCCAATGCCGGTGTTGATAAGCGTTGCGCCTGCGGACTCAATAGCCTTTGCCAGCCGCACCGTTTGCGGCAGCGTGTTGCCCTGTTCCACCAAATCCAGCATGGAGAGCCGGAAAATAATGATAAATTCGCGTCCGACAGCTTCCCGCACCGCCCTGACAATTTCTATCGCAAACCGCATGCGGCGGGTTTCATCTCCGCCCCACTCATCATCACGATGGTTGGTTCGCGCGGCGAGAAACTGATTAATCAGATAGCCTTCCGAGCCCATGATTTCCACCCCGTCATAGCCCGCTTCTTTTGCCAGCGCGGCGCAGCGGGCAAAATCCCCAATCAGCGCCAGAATAGCCTCTGCCGTCAGCTCAAGCGGCTTAAAAGGGTTGATCGGCGCCTGAAGCGGGGAGGGCGCCACTAAAGAGGGCTGATAGCTGTAGCGGCCGGCGTGCAGGATTTGCAGCGCAATTTTGCCGCCAGCCTGGTGTACCGCCTGAGTCACCTGGCGATGGTTATCAAGCTGCTCCCGGTGGTTCAGCACGCTTGCCCCCGCCATAACTACCCCTTCAGGTGAAGGAGCAATGCCGCCCGTCACAATCAGCGCCACGCCAGCGGCTGCCCGCTCGGCATAAAAAGCGGCCAGACGGCGCGGGCCGTCAGCATGCTCTTCCAGCCCGGTATGCATCGAGCCCATCAGCAGACGATTTTTCAGTTGGGTAAAACCCAGATCCAGCGGCGAGAACAGAGAAGGGTTCATAGGAGCCTGAAGTGAGTGGTCGGATGAGTTGTACTGTAGCGGCGAAAAGCCCGTTCGGAAAGTGTTGTTAACCGGAGTGTGATGCGCCGCCAACTATTTAGCCTGCCAGGCGGCGCAGGCGGTGAAAAGCAGCTACACCTGATTCATCTTCTGGCGACTTTCTTCAAGGAAATACAATGCCTGTAACCATTATAGCGGTTGGCGTGATCCTGCTTTTAGTGCTGATGATCGTCTTTAAAGTGAACGGCTTTATTGCCCTGGTGTTTGTCTCTGCCGTGGTTGGCGTGGCGGAAGGGATGACGCCGCTGGCGGTAGTGGCATCGATTCAAAAAGGGATTGGCGGCACGCTGGGAGGCCTGGCAATGATCCTCGGTTTCGGCGCTATGCTGGGCAGATTAGTTTCGGACACCGGCGCAGCGCAGCGGGTGGCGACCACGCTGATCGCCGCCTTCGGCAAAAAACATCTGCAGTGGGCGCTGGTGGTAACCGGGCTGATTGTCGGGCTGGCGATGTTTTACGAAGTGGGCTTCGTCCTGCTGCTGCCGCTGGTGTTTACTATTGTGGCTGCCGCGCAGATGCCGCTGCTCTACGTAGGCGTGCCCATGGTGGCAGCACTTTCGGTAACGCACTGTTTTCTGCCGCCCCATCCCGGCCCCACGGCCATTGCCACCATCTTTGGGGCAAATATTGGCACCACGCTGCTCTATGGCCTGATTATCACTATCCCAACGGTGATTGTCGCCGGGCCGATTTTCTCCCGCTTCCTGAAAAGTTTCGAGCGTGAACCGCCTGAAGGATTATTTAATCCGAAGATCTTCGAAGAGCATGAGATGCCCGGCTTCTGGATCAGCATCTTCGCGGCGGTGATCCCGGTGATCCTGATGGCGATTGCCGCCGTCTGCGAGCTGACCATGCCGAAGGAAAATGGGGTCAGGCAGTTCTTTGAATTTATCGGCAACCCGGCCGTTGCGCTGTTTATCTCTGTGGTGGTCGCCGTGCTGACGCTGGGACTGCGTAACGGGCGTAAGATGGAAGAGGTGATGGAGATGTGCGGCAGCTCCATTGCCGCTATCGCGATGATTGTTTTTATTATTGCGGGCGGTGGCGCATTCAAGCAGGTGCTGGTGGACAGCGGCGTGGGTAATTACATTGCCGATCTGATGAAAGGCTCGTCGTTGTCACCGCTGCTGATGTGCTGGACCGTGGCGGCGATGCTGCGGGTGGCGCTCGGCTCGGCCACCGTCGCGGCTATTACTACCGCCGGGATTGTTACGCCAATCATCGCCATTACCCATACCGATCCAGCGTTGATGGTGCTGGCTGTAGGTTCGGGCAGCGTTATCGCCTCCCACGTGAACGATCCGGGCTTCTGGCTGTTTAAAGGGTACTTTAATCTGACGGTGGTCGAGACGTTGAAAACCTGGACGGTGATGGAAACATTGATCTCATTCCTGGGACTGGCGGGCGTATTGATCCTGAATGCCGTGATCCACTGATGCCTTCTGGCCCTGGTTAAGGCAAAAACAGGACCGGCAAAAGTTCAGTCACCCCAGCCTTGTTTATAAAGCCCCGCGATCTGCGGGGTTTATTCTGTGTAAAGATGTTAAAAAATTTCAGAGTGTTTCTGACGATACTTGATAAATAGCGTTATTACTACCTGACTTATCTGTCCATAGTGAAACAGATGAAAAGCCTTATTCCCTCTCGTTTTAATTCCCTTCAGGCAGTTACAGAACCCTTAATAGGACAATATTAAAATGAGACGACTGTTTCATGAATTTTCTTTTCAGGAATAACTTTTACTTATATCTCAATAACAATAAAAAATAAGTGGTTATTATAACTTATTGAAAATAATGATTTAATGTAGCTTGAATTTCTGCTTTTTAACTTGTTTTTTCCTGAAGTTAAAAAATCAATATTTTATTAATTAATTTAAAAAAGATTACATTTCACTTTATTTTAATCTGCCAGGATAAATCCTAATAATTAAGTCCATTCTAAAATGTCAGAACTTATTACATCAGATATGTACATACTGATGCAGAGAGTAATTCCCGATTAACACTTATTTCAAACTATTAACGCCTGACCCGATCCCTGATTCCAGCAAAGAGAGACTGTATTTTGACGACACTTAAACCCCTGTTAGTGAAAAACCGCAGTTGGGCCTTACAGCGCCGCCAACGCAATCCACAGTACTTTCATCAGAATGTGCATTCGCAGAAGCCCCATTCGCTCTGGATAGGCTGCTCTGACAGCCGCGTACCGGCAGAAGTGCTTACCGGTGCCCATCCGGGAGAACTCTTCGTTCACCGTAACATCGCCAATATGGTGGTGGAGGGGGACGATAACTTTATGAGCGTGCTGCAATATGCGCTGGAATACCTCAAGGTTTCACGCATTGTTTTGTGCGGTCACTATGGCTGTGGCGGCGTACAGGCGGCGTTCGCTCTGCCTGGCATTCCCTTATCCGACGAAAACTCCCCGCTGGCGCGGCGCATAACACAACTGCGTGAAGCTCTCGCTCCCGGCCTGGCTAAGACCGCAAGCATCGAGGATGAAACTGAGAAACTTAATCAGCTGGTCGAGGCGAATGTCCTGGCACAGTTCACTCACCTTATCGCCGCAGAGCCTGTTCTTAACGCGTGGCGTGCCGGTGTGCAACTGGACGTGTTTGGCTGCGTCTACGATCTGCAGTCCGGGCATCTGAAAGAGTTAATTCAACACAGTGCAGAGGAACCTTCTCCATGAATCTGAATACGCTTCGCCGGGACATCCCGGCTGGTCTGGTTGTGTTTCTGGTGGCTTTACCCCTCTGCCTGGGGATTGCACAAGCCAGCGGACTGCCGCCGTTTGTGGGCTTACTGACTGGCGTGATCGGCGGTCTGGTCGTCACCACCTTCAGCCCGTCAAAATTTGCCGTCAGCGGTCCGGCTGCAGGTCTGGTCACTATCGTTACCGGCGCTATTGAAACGCTCGGCTCTTTCTCAGCGTTACTGTTTGCGCTGATCGTCGCTGGCGTGCTGCAATTCTTGCTGGGCGTGATGCGGGCAGGGCGATTTATCACGCTGGTGCCGGGAACGGTAATTAAGGGCATGCTGGCGGCCATCGGTATTTTGCTGATAATCCAGCAAATTCCTGTGGCTTTAGGGTCTTCTGAAGAGAGCGAGCTCAGCTCGATGATCACCGGCGGTGCCTTCAGCGTCTCGATCCCGGCCATCGCCGTAGCGGGGATTGGTCTGTTTATCCTCTGGTTCTGGTCGACGCCGACGCTGAAAAAGATCAAGGCGCTGAGCTGGATGCCCGGCCCGCTGGTTGCCGTACTCTTCGGCTGCCTGGTGACGGTGATCGGAGGCAGGATGTTCCCGGAAATTGTCAGTGCGCTGCCACGTATCTCTCTGCCTTCTTTCGACAGCATTTCAGCGCTGACTGGCGAACTGGTACGCCCTGACTGGAGCGTCTGGCAGAATCCGGCGGTCTATATGGTGGCGGTAACGCTTGCCATCGTCGCCAGCCTTGAAACGCTGCTCAGTCAGGAAGCGCTGAAAAAACTACGCCCGCAGAACCCGGCACCGTCGCCGGATAAAGAGATGCGCGCGCAGGGCATTGGTAACCTGATCAGTGGCTTTTTAGGTGGCCTGCCTATTACGGCGGTTATCGTCCGCAGTTCGGTTAACGTCAGTGCGGGCGCGCAGAGTAAAATTTCTATTCTGCTGCATGGCGTATTGCTACTGGTTTGTGGACTGCTCTTCAGCGATCTGCTGAATGCTATACCGTTGGCGAGCCTGGCCGCCGTGCTGCTCTATACCGGTTATAAGCTGGCGACGCCCCGCCTGTTTGTGGAGCATTTCCGGCAGGGTGCGCAGCAGTCTGTTCCTTTCCTGGCAACCATCGGCGGCATTCTGGTATTCGGCATGCTGGCCGGTATCGGTATCGGTCTGGCGACCCAGATTTTGTTCAGCATCTACAAAAGCCACCGCAACGCGATGCAGCTGACGCGCTATGACGACCACTTTGTTCTGCGCTTCCAGCAAAACCTGACCTTTATGCATAATCCACGTCTGCAAGGTCTGCTGGCAGAGATCCCGGAAAACAGCGTGGTGATTGTCGATCATGACAATGCGGAATATATCGATCCGGATGTGAAAGCGGTGCTGAAAGACTTTGGTGAAGGCGCTCGTAAAAGGGGCATTGTCCTGAACCAGTGGCCAGTCCAGCTTGCCTGAAAAAGAGGTTTCAACGTTCTGACATAAACAGAGGATCCGCCACAGGTTTTCACGATCTGCTCATCAGGAGAAAGGATTGGGTAAACTACGCGGCGGGTGCTCTGGATCTTTTTGTCCTGAGCTGTAAAAGTTGCCATACATTCTGCATTCAAGCTTGCCAGCATCTACCTCAAGAGAGAGGGCAATGTCCTCTTCAAACCCTCGCAGGCGAAGTTCTGCTGCTGATGCACAGTTGTGAAGTAGCGAGAGGTGATGTTCCTGATGATAACGGTATGCGGCCAGAGCAGTCAGAGCCTCTGGTGAGAGGCTTTTACGCCCCAGTGCCTCTGTGATGCCTCCTGCAGCTACATAGTCTTCAATCGCAGGGCGGAGGCTGCCATCGGGCCAGCGCTCTCCGCAGGGAATAACCAGAATACGTTTGAAAGCGCTACATGCCCTGGCCGTTGCAGAGATATTCCTGAAACAGCCGCTGAACACCGCTATCCCTGCCTCTTTTGCCCTGAATGAAATTGTTGAACCATTAGGAGAGGGTAGCACCAGGCTTTCGCCCTTTTTTATATTCTGTATTGATAACGGGGAGAGGCTGTAGCCCTTACCGCTGAACCTTCGGTCAAAGCTGGCCGTATTCACTCCCATACTGATCCCATATTCCAGTGCTGATTCATCTTTCCACGGATAGGGATAGATATGGGCACCGTTATCAACGGCCAGACTCACACATGTTGAAAATGACATCACATCCACCACTATCACACAGTCAGTTTCGTCAGCGAGATAGTCTACGGCAGACAGACTCCATTCAAGACGAACTTCAAATCCCTGCTGGCTGTACCATTCCATGACATCTTCTCCAGTGTGGTAAACAGAATATCTGAACTTAGCGTGGCTTCAGCATTAAATTGAAACATGATGACTGGTCAGAACGTTTCCCGCATATCTGTGGATCATCAGCGAAGGCGGATCGTTTACCGGTGGGACATTCGCTGAACCAAACCAGAGAGGATTGGCCGGACAAATTGAGCCGCTGATGAAAGCGGGTATACCAGCAAAAATTCCCGCAACCGGCCGGTGGACGTGCCCGGAGGCGATGGCAAGCGGCTTATCGGGTATTTGCCTGAGCAGTTCGGCAAGCTGGCTGGAACCGTCACACATAGTGCTATCCAGTGTAGGTATGCCAGATTCAAAAATATGATGGTGCAGGAACAGAAGCGATGGCGGTGTAGTTACACTTTGGAGCTGTTTTTTCAGCCATGCAAGATGATTGATGACATTACCAGAGATTTTGTTTTCAACGGTTGTGTCCAGGCCTGTCAGGCGCAGATGCTCGGTTTCATAGACAAAATGCAGGGAGTCTCCAGGCGCATCACTGGCCCACTGGTTCGCTCCCCATACCGAACGCATCAGGTGGCGATCGTCAGAATTGCCTGGCAGAATCAGGGATGTCCATTTTTTCAGCTTCAGCCGCTCAGAAATCAGGTGGTACCCTTCACCCCATCCAGCGTCAATAAGATCGCCTGTCAGCACCAGAACATCCGGACTCAGCTGATCCAGCCATTCAAGCGCTCTGTCAAACCGACTCAGATTGTCGTTATCCTGGGAAGCATGAATATCAGAGACTTGTGCTATCAGCATTTTTCTTCCCCGGAATGGACGGTAAAGCCACTATTATGAGTCGTCTTTCAGATGCTGGCCATTTTGCCACTAACGGTCTTTATTCAGACTTTCATATGTGTTGCATAAATAGCGGATCCGCCTCGGGTTTTCACGAGCTGCTCATTAACAGGTGAGGGGGATTGGGTAAACTACACGGCGGGTGCTCTGGATCTTTTTGTCCTGAGCATGCGTAAGGGACAGAAAGAGAAAGGCCCCACACGATGTTAATCTGAGTGAGGCCAACCCTTATGCGTAGCAACATAAAGGTAGCCTTTTACCTGCTGAAAAGCAACGGAAGAAGGAAGCCAACGATGGCACATAAACTGCTCTTCCTGAGCCTGCTGGTGGTCTGCGTGACGGTGTTAATCTTCACCTGGCTGACCCGCGGCTCGCTGTGCGAACTGCATATCAAACAGGGAGGAACAGAGGTTGTCGCCAGCCTGGCTTACGAAGCCGTAAGGTAAGGCAACCCAACGGCGGGACTCGTTCCCGCCTGTTGGATGTTGCGGCATGATCCAGCGGCACCCTCCTTATTCAGCCAGGTTAAGTCCTGCTGGCATTGCATAATGCCGATGTATTTTTCCGCCTCAATTAGTCTTTTTAGTTCACTTAATCCTGCCTGTAGCCTGCTTCAACAAGGGTGCTAAAAACTGTCCCTGAACTCTTTCATTGCAAAAGGTATAATGCGCTCTATGCTTCGTGAGCAAAATTGCAGTGTAGAGGGACTAAAATGAGATTTAACGGCCTGACAAAGGGATTTTTTATTCTGATCCTGTTTATTGTGACAGTGGCTTTTCTTGATGTATTGGGGCCGTATTACTCCTCGGTATTATGGGCTGCTATCCTGGCAGTGATCTTCCATCCGATGAAAACGAAAATCAGACAGCTGATTGGTGAAAGAAACGGGTTGGCCTCGTTTTTAACCCTGGTGGTGATCTGTGTGATCGTCTTCACGCCGTTGGTGGTGATTGCGTCATCAATGGCGATTGAATTCAACGTTGTTTACACCAAGCTGCAAAATAACAATACCCAGCTTCCGGTGATCTTTGCAGAAGTGATGCAGCATCTGCCTGACTGGGCGCGTCATTTCCTTTCAGAACATCAGCTGGATACAGCAACGAACATTCAACAAAGGCTGTCGCAGTTCGCTCTGCAGGGGAGCCAGTATCTTGCCGGCAGCGCCTTCCTGATCGGTAAAAGTACGTTCAGCTTTACCGTAGGTTTCGGGATCATGCTGTACCTGCTGTTTTTCCTGTTGAAAGATGGCGCTTACCTGGTGAACGTCATCCTCCAGGCGTTACCGCTATCAAAATATGTGAAGCACCATCTCTTCATGAAGTTTGCTGCCGTTTCTCGTGCCACGGTGAAAGGAACTGTTGTAGTAGCCGTCGTGCAGGGCGCGTTAGGGGCGCTGGCCTTTTGGATCACCGGTATCGAAGGTATCTTGCTGTGGGGTGCATTAATTGCCTTCCTCTCCCTGATCCCTGCAGTTGGCTCCGCCATTATATGGGTACCGGCAGCCATCTTCTTTTTTGCTTCTGGCATGCTGTGGAAAGGGCTGTTTATCGTCGGCTTCTTTGTGGTGGTTGTCGGCCTGGTTGATAACATTCTTCGCCCATTATTGGTGGGCAAAGACACCAAAATGCCGGACTACCTTATTCTCATCACCACGCTGGGTGGAATGGAGATTTACGGGATTAACGGTTTCGTTATTGGCCCGCTGATTGCCGCCATGTTTATCGCCTGCTGGAACCTGCTTTCCGGCCGCGATAACCGTAATAACAGCGATGAGATTGATGAAGATTTCATCGAGGAAGGGAAGGCACCACCTGAGACTTGATTAAGGTGGGGTTTACTTGAGTCAGATGCAGCAGCCCTTTGGGGCTGCTTTTTTTATATTTATGATCTGTGGATTTTGAAGCAGGGGGGCCCGCATGAACTGGCTTCCAGCCGATGGAGTGCTGTGAATTGGGCACTGTGCGTGGTTTCTCACGCCACATCTCTCCACCGGAAGCCGTTATCATTTCTGGCGCGCACTGATATAAGGATGGCACCCATGTCCTGCCGCTCCAGTAGTCGTTGTTGAGCAAACACATAAAGCAATCTACCCTTAAGATACGTTACCTGCGGGTTAGCATCTCTTTGTTTCAAAAACGTTAATTAACCGGAGGTCAGATGACATGCAGTCATGAGACAGTAAAAAGTAGTGGCATTATATTCTTCGATGTAAATGAGACACTTCTGGACACCACTGAATTAAAAAATTATCTGGCGAGACGACTGGGGAACAGGCCTGATATAGCTGAATCCTGGTTTACATCATTGTTGCACTACTCCCTGGTGGAATCGGTGACAGGCAGCTGGCACAGTTTCGGAGATATAGCGGAAGCAGTACTTACCATGACGGCCGGACGTTATGATATTACCCTCACAGAAGACCCCGTTTCAGTTGCAGATGTTCTGGCATCAATGCCTGCGCATTCTGATGTTGCTGAAGGGCTGTCTGCATTAAGGCAACAGGGCTTTACCCTTATTGCGCTGACCAACTCCTCTGCAGCGCTGGCGGAAAAGCAGCTCGTTTCAGCGGGCCTCATGTCATTTTTCAGCAGAGTTCTAAGCGTTGAACAACCCCAAGTCTATAAACCTGATCTGAGAGTGTATCAGTGGGCTATACGCGAGGGGGGCAGACCCGCCGCGCATTGTATGATGGTGGCTGCGCATGGCTGGGATGTAGGAGGGGCAAAACGGGCAGGCCTGAAAACAGCGTTCATTACTCGTAAGGGACAGTCTCTTTATCCGCTGGCGCCGGCTCCCGATTTTGTGGTCAGCGATATCCGGGCACTTTCGGACGTAATAAAGCCGCTTTGCTGAGCAGATAATGCAGCTGCCGGCACGCTTTACGGTCCGCTTCTGAACAGAGAGGGTTCATTTTAAGTTACCACTGCTCTGAAGGTCTACGGCACGGAAATGACAACGACATGGCTCAACTCGCAGGATACCTTTCAGTACTCTGTGTCCTGATAACAGGTGATGTAGCATGTGGATTACATCACCCATTACGTCAACTGTAATGCCAGAAAACAAAAAAGACTCAGCCAGTTTCCTGTCTAAGTCCTTGATAAATTTGGTGGCCCCTACTGGACTTGAACCAGTGACCAAGCGATTATGAGTCGCGTGCTCTAACCAACTGAGCTAAGGGGCCTGCGGCGCAGGATTATAATGTAACTTGGGCATGCAATCCAGCAGTTATCATCCGGTTGGCTGTTTTCCAGGCACTCAGGCCTTCAGCCGAACTGATTGATTAACAACCGCTTCCACAAAATCTCATTTCCGCAACCGCTTCGCTTTAGTCAGTGACATCCCGATCATCATTGATAATATTTCGGGAAGGTAGCATCGTTACCTTAAACAAGAGATAAGGAATGCCTTCGCTTCTTCTTTCAGAGGTAAGGAGCTGCTTCACTTCTTACCTGGAAAAGGTGAGGGACAACAATATCACCTCCTCTTTTCTAATACTGCTCAGCCCTGACGATAGCGAGACGCAGACTGGCTTAACGACAGATCCGGCAGTAGCGCGGCGCGGGCTGTGTCATAAGTGTGCCAGTTCTCAATTTTCTCCAGTGAAGGAATGGTGACGCTTTCCCCCAGATCCAGACCCGCTAACGCAGCATCCACCATTGTGTCGACCTCCATCACCATATGTGGTGGGAGTTCATCAACAGAGCTGCCGGAGCGTTCAAAGATCTCAGTGCGGGTCAGTCCTGGCAAAACGGCTTGCACGCGGACGCCGTGCGGTTGCAGCGAGGCCTCCAGCGAACGGGTGAGGGTCAGAACAAAAGATTTAGTGCCGTTATAAGCGCCGTTAGCCATCTCATGCACCAGCGAAAGCACGGAAGCGACATTGATTAGGGTTCCCTGCCTGCGGATTTTGAAAGCGTTAGCTGCCGCATGTGCAAGGCGGGTAGGGGCCAGCACGTTCAGCATAATCATCTGTTGCACGCTCTCGATCTCATTATCCAGAAACTCGCCCGCTACGCTCATTCCCGCGTTATTCACCAGCATGGTGATGGCATTATCACCGGCAAGGCGCTGTTCGACCTGAAGCAGATCCTGTTGATTGATCAGATCAGCCGCGAGGACTTCACTGTGTACGCCATACTCAGACGAAAGACGCGCCGCCAAAACGTCGAGTTTGGCTTTATCCCGTGCTACCAGCAGCAGGTCATAACCGCGCTCTGCCAGTCGGTGGGCGTAAACGGCCCCAATGCCTGCGGATGCGCCAGTAACCATTGCCGTACCTTTTTTGCCTGATGAAATGGACATGCTGCACTCCTGAATATGATGGCCATCATTTGATGGTGAGGCTTAATATGATGGTCATCATATTATCTGTCAAGCTGCTCAATTCCCTCTGAAATGCAAAAATAAAGAAAGGGTGTTTCTTAAAAGTATTTTTATTTCAATGAGTTATTCGCCTGTAACGAACTGAAAAGTTGAATATGATGACAATCATAATTATTATCATCGTCATATTCTATCGACCTGATGCGTATACTCGCGCTGAAGAAGCTGAAGAAGCTGAAGAAGCTGAAGAAGCTGAAGAAGCTGAAGAAGCTGAAGAAGCAGGAGAGGCTGAAGAGGCTGAAGAGGCTGATAATTTTCTCCGGAATCCGCTTCGCAAATAAATGGCCGTCCGCTTTTCTCAGACGCCCGAAAGCCACATACTTATTTATCAGCCAGTTGCTATAAAAAACGTTCCTGAAGGAGGAGCCGTGTCCGAAGTTATCAGCCATAAAGAACGTACCCGCCAGCGTATTCTGGATGAAGCCGCCGCGATTATGCGGGTGGTAGGGACAGAAGGTATTGGCGTGGCGGCGCTGATGAAGCGGGTAGGGCTGACCCACGGCGGTTTTTATGCTCATTTCGCTTCCCGTGACGATCTGGTCTCCAATGTTATCGATCGTATGTTTATTGAAACCAGGCAGAGGCTTAATGGCTTATCCACTTTGCAGGAAGGTGCGGCTCAGCTCTCTTTCCTGATCGACAGGTATCTTGCAGCAGAAACCCGAAAAACGCCGGAGCACAATTGCCCCATGCCTTCGCTGGCGGGTGAAGCCAGGCGTTTGCCGCAGGAAGCCCGGGATCGCTTTACGCTGGGAATTGAAGAGATGCATGGGATGATTGCCCGTTCACTAAAGGCGATGGATCATGCCGAGCCAGATTCGCTGGCTTCCTCCGTGCAGGCAGAACTGATTGGGGCCATGGCGCTGGCCCGCGCCATTCAGGATGATGAGCTTGCTGAAAAAAAACTGGCAGACTCCCGCACTCAGCTAAAACAGCGGCTGGGCATTGAAGACGATCATCAAGGCTGAAGATCAGAATAAGCCGCAGGCAATAAGCTGACGCGCTTAACAACGCTGATACCAGCCCGGATGACTGACATGGCTGAAAAGCAGCACGGCTAAAGAAAGATTACGCGGCTGATCACCACGCTGAAACAGACCAGGGAAGCTCAACATGACAACCGATCAAAACGAAGAGCGCCGGATAAAGATGGCTGCGCTGATCACCGCGCTGGCGCCGACCAACGGTTATACGCAATCGGCGCTGGAGGATGTGCGCTTTCTGCGTTCAGACATGCCGCTCGACAGCACGCCGGTTTTGTATGAACCCTCCATCGTTATTGTCTGTCAGGGGCGCAAACGCGGTTTTCTGGGGGATGAGGCTTACGTTTATGATGCCCAGCACTGTCTGGTCGTCGCCGTGCCGCTGCCGTTTATCAGCCAGACCGAAGCCACCCTGGAAGAACCGATGCTGGCGGTCGCTTTCCGGCTCAATTTTCAGCTGCTGGCTGAACTGATGCTCACCTTATCGCTCTCTGCTCCGCGCAGCAGCGAACCGGTCAGTATGTTCTCTTCACCGCTGGATCCTGCGCTGGGGGAAAGCGTGGTGCGCTTGCTACAGGCACTTCAGTCAAGGCAGGAAACGCAGGTGCTGAGTGGCGGGCTGCTGCGGGAGATTTACTATCGGGTGCTGGTCGGCGAGCAGGGCGCAACGCTGCGTGCTGCGCTGGCGCAGAAGGGCTCTTTTGCGCAGATTGCCCGTGCAATGAATATCCAGCAAAACCGTTTTCAGGAGCATTTTGAGGTGGCCGATTTGGCCAGCGAAGTAGGGATGAGCGTCGCCACCTTCCATGCGCATTTCAAAAAGGTGACGCAGAGTTCGCCTATCCAGTATTTAAAATCGACCCGCCTGCATCATGCCAGATTATTAATGGTGCGCGGCGGCATCTCCGCCGCGACCGCTTCAGCGGAAGTGGGTTACGAAAGTCCTTCGCAGTTCAGCCGCGAATTTAAACGGTTTTTTGGCCGCAGCCCGGTGCAGGAGGCGATCTATATGCAGAATATTTTGCGGCTTGAACCCGCTGTCAGCACGGCAGGATAGTAAGTCTGCCCGCTCAGGTGGCGGGCAGAGGCAGGATTAATAGGGACTGGCCGTTGGACGCACAACGATTTCACTGACATCCACATCCGCCGGCTGTTCAATAGCGTAAGCAACGGCACGGGCGATAGCTTCCGGCTCAAGCGCAACGCGGCGGAACGCTTTCATCGCCTCACGTGCAGTATCATCACTGATGGTGTCGGCCAGTTCAGACGTCACCACCCCCGGCGAAATTACCGTTACGCGGAGCCTGTCAGTCTCCTGGCGCAGGCCGTCAGAGAGCGCCCGCACGGCAAATTTGGTGGCGCAATAGACCGCGGCGGTGGGCGAAACTGCCAGCCCGCCAATGGAAGAGATATTGATGATATGACCATGCTGCTGCTGTTCCATCAGTGGCTGTGCAGCAGCAATGCCGTACAGCACGCCACGGATGTTAACGTCAATCATGCGGTCCCACTCTTCAACCTTGCGGGAAGAGAGTGGAGAAAGCGGCATGATCCCGGCATTATTGATAAAGACATCCAGCCCACCAAAATGGCTTTTTGCTTTTTCAACAAAGGCTTCCATCTCCGTCAGGCTGGTGACGTCCAGCGACATAAAGTGGGCCTCTCCTCCCGCAGCACGGATCTCATCAACCACTTTCGCCAGACGCTCAGTACGCCGGGCGCCCAGCAGAACGCGCGCACCTTTGGCGGCCAGCAGGCGGGCAGTTGCTTCTCCAATGCCGCTGCTGGCCCCGGTAATAGCCACAACTTTTGTATTCAGTTCAGACACAGTACTCTCCTTCAGAGGACTTGCTGACGGCCTCTCCGGCAGCTGACACAAGCTTAAAATGTTCCCGTCCGTCTGCGAATATCCGGGACTCTGCGATGCTTGCCTGTTCCTCTGAAAATGAATCAGCAGTGAGTTAATCACTGTCTGTAGAGAAGGCTGTCCCCCGCTGTGCTTCCAGTTCTGCCAGGCGCGCCGTCAGGGCAGCGTGAACCAGCGTCCAGGCATCGCTGCCGAGCGTAAGCCTGCGTGGAGCAGGGGAGCGGTCGGCTGAGGCGATCATTTCACGCACCATTTTTTTCGCATCGCCCACGTTCGGCCAGCTTGCCAGCAGCTGACGGATGCCGCTGTGATCATAGGCCGCCAGCGGCTCGGCCATCTCCATGCCTCTGGTAAACGAGGTTTGCGCGGTGCCTGGCTCGACAAGCGTGAACTGAATATTGAATTCAGCCACTTCCTGCGCAACCGCCTCCACAAATCCCTCCATAGCGAATTTGCTGGTGTGGTAGAGGCTCAGCCCTGGAAAGGTTACCTGGCCGCCCATCGAAGAGAGCTGCAATATACGCCCGCCTCCCTGTTGGCGAAGATGCGGCAGCGCGGCACGAATAACCTGAATCGAGCCAAGAACATTGGTGTTTAACAGTCGGACGATCTGCGCATCGCTAAGCTCTTCCGCCGCTCCTGCAAGGCCATAGCCTGCATTGCTGACCACTACATCAATCTGCCCCAGCTCGGCAAACGCATCATCCATCACCTTCCGCACATTATCTGCGCTGGTGACATCCAGTTGCGCCAGCCAGAGCCGGGAAGGATAGCGCGCTTGCAGTGAGGTCAGCTGGGCGGGATTGCGCAGCGTGGCGGCAACGCGGTCGCCGCACTCCAGCAGGCGTTCGGTCATTTCCAGGCCGAAGCCCGATGAAGTGCCGGTAATAAACCATGTTTTAGACATAAAGCTTCTCCTCTCAGGTGAGCCTTAACCTTACGCCGTCACGATTAGTGCTACTATCCGTCCAGTCATGCATGCGTTGGTGAAAATTACCCATGAATCAGAAACCCGATCTGGCCGCCCTGAACGCTTTTGTGCTGGTAGCAACCCGGGGTAGTTTCCGGCAGGCTGCCGATGAGCTGGGGCTGTCGCCTTCAACCCTCAGCCATATGCTGCGGACGCTGGAGGAGAAAATGGCCGTGCGGCTTTTGCATCGCACCACTCGTAGCGTATCGCCAACCGAAGCGGGCGCGCAGTTGTTAGGCCAGCTACGGCCAGTGCTGCAGGGGCTGGATAACGCACTGAGTTCCGTCGAGCAGTACCGCCAGCAGCCAGCAGGCACTCTGCGCATTAATGCCAGCGAGAGCGCTGCGCGCCAGGTGTTGCAGCAGGTGGTGCCTGAGTTTTTGCGCCGGTATCCGGCTATCTCGCTTGATCTGGTTACGGAAGGAAGGCTGATTGATATCGTCAGCGAAAAGTTTGATGCCGGTGTACGCCTGCTGGACGATGTGCCTCAGGATATGGTGGCCGTGCCGTTTGGCGGGGAGTTGCGGTTTATCGCCGTGGCGTCGCCAGACTATCTTCAGCGCTGCGGTACGCCCGCCACGCCAGACGATCTGCTGCGCCATCAATGTATCCGTTTTCGGCTGCCCAGCGGTAAACGGTATCGCTGGGAGTTTTCCCGTCACGGCATCGAGCGCCATATTGACGTACCGGGCAGGCTGATGCTGGATCATCTCGAACTGATGGCGGAAACGGCGGCGGCTGGTCAGGCCATTGCCTGGTTACCCGATAGCGTGGCGAGGCCCTGGCTGGAAAATGGCAGGCTGCGGATGCTGCTTGAAGAGTGGAGCCCGCCTTCACCCGGGCTTGCCCTTTACTATCCCGGCCACCGGTATGTTCCGGCCGCCTTGCGGGCTTTTATTGATGTGCTGAAGTCATTTGCCGCTAATGCTGACCCGGCGGGATCACCGGGGGATGGTAAATAGCGGTGCTCCAGTGGCGGCTGCTGCCATGTTTCTCCGCCAGCCAGCCCGCTTTACGCAGATGACGGGCAATCATTTTATTCATGATGCCATGCCCCAGCAGCAGAACGTTGCCATGGCTGGAAAAGGCGATCAGCCTCTCTGCAGCCTGGCTGGCGCGCTGTTCAGCCTGCTGGAAGGACTCAACCGATCCGGCATATCCGCAAAACCACAGCAGGCGGAGCAGAGAAAGCCAGAGCGACGGCGGCAGATGAGGATAGGTCAGTGATACGGTTGGAAGAGAGACTTCGCTGAAGACGTCATCAACACAGGCGGGTTCCAGCCCCAGCTTTTTCAGCGACGAACGGGCGCGGGGCAGAGGGCTGGTCACGACATAATCTGCCATCGCCGCGACCCACTGACTCTTTTCGGGCGGAAAATCCTGGACCTCAGAGAGGTCATAGGCTTCGCACCATTGCGCCATAGCCAGCGCCGGTAAGCGCCCGCCGACCCGGTGATCGGGTTTCCCGTGACGCATCAGAATTATGCTCATGCCTTTCCCTCCGGTAACTTTTATCAAGAATATGTCGCCACGTTCACTAAGACAAATCGTCGCCCTCTTTTTAAGAGTGCTCTCCATTCCTTTTACGTCATGCTGCTGCAACATACTGCTGTTTACACTGGCCCGGACTGAGCCAGTCACTGCTGTATGGTTTTCGATCGTTAGTACAGTTTATTAGCTGTGTTACAGGTTTATGTATAAGTGATTCCCTTTCTGAATATTATTAACATTTTGAATTTATTGATTTTTTAATATGTACATCAGCTAGCAATGTGAAGTAATGCTAATTTATTTTCAGTAAACTATTGCTTTATCTACGCGCGTAGATACAATGAGGCCATACTAAAAATTCACGGTGCATGTTGCTCAACTGCTTAGTGAAGGTCACTTTGTTTCACGTTAATTATGCGATTGGTTACGAAAACCAACGAACGGGAAGCGAATAATACATCCCAACACCAGGGGACCTGTTACTGACCTTTGGCTCAGAAAAAGAGCGCTCTCGCTGGCGGATTTACCCGTTTATTCGGGCATGCCAGGGAGGGCAATTCAGACAGCAGCACATCAGGGAATTTTTATGTCTACTCCTCAAGGAATTCAACAAAAGGTTTCGCTCTCCGCCTCCTCGGCGGCAGATGAGTCTCTGACAACAGCAGAAGGGCGCAAGGATTTCTGGCGCGCAACCCTCTCATGCTGGCTTGGCACAGCGATGGAGTATGCGGATTTCGCACTCTATGGCCTGGCAGCCGGCATCATCTTCGGCGACGTTTTCTTTCCTGAAGCCACCCCCGCCATGGCGCTTCTCTCCAGCTTTGCTACCTGGTCCGTGGGCTTTATCGCCCGGCCTATTGGCGCACTCTTCTTTGGCTGGCTGGGCGATCGTAAAGGCCGCAAAGTGGTGATGGTTTCCACCATCATTCTGATGGGTGCCTCCACTACCTTAATTGGTCTTATTCCCAGCTACGCTTCCATTGGATTGTGGGCCCCGGCCTGCCTGGTGGTGCTGCGTTTCAGCCAGGGCTTTGGCGCAGGGGCGGAGCTGTCCGGGGGCACGGTGATGCTGGGTGAATACGCCCCGGCAAAAAAACGTGGCCTGGTCTCCTCAATTATCGCTCTGGGATCAAACAGCGGCACGCTGGTGGCATCGCTGGTCTGGCTGGCGGTGGTACAGATGGATCAACAGCAGCTGCAGGAGTGGGGCTGGCGTATTCCCTTCCTTTGCAGCTCGCTGATTGCGCTGGTGGCGCTCTGGATCCGCCGTCACCTGAAGGAAACGCCGGTATTCGAACGGAAAAAAGCGGAAGTACTGGCGCAGCGTGAAAGCACGCTTCCCGTACAGCCTGCCGATAACCGCAGCTTCTGGCAGCGCAGCCGTTCGTTCTTTGTGATGGTAGGCCTGCGTGTGGGTGAAAATGGCCCCTCTTATCTGGCGCAGGGCTTTATGATCGGTTATGTGGTTAAGGTTCTGGCGGTAGATAAGTCCGTCGCCACCACGGCCGTTTTTCTCGCCTCGCTGCTCGGCTTCCTGATCATCCCGTTTGCCGGCTGGCTTTCCGACCGCTTTGGCCGCCGCATCACCTACCGCTGCTTCTGTCTGCTACTGATCCTCTACGCTTTCCCGGCCTTTATGATGCTTGATTCCCGTGAGCCAGCCATTGTGATTGCTACAATTGTTACAGGCATGGGATTGGCCTCGCTCGGTATTTACGGCGTGCAGGCGGCCTGGGGGGTGGAGATGTTTGGCGTGAACCATCGCTATACTAAAATGGCGACGGCGAAAGAGCTGGGTTCCATTCTCTCTGGTGGAACGGCACCGCTGGTTGCCGCCGCGCTGTTGTCCTGGACCGGGCACTGGTGGCCGATTGCCACCTATTTTGCGGTGATGGCCGGGATCGGTTTCCTGACCACATTTGTTGCCCCGGAAACCCGTGGGCGCGATCTTAATGCCCCTGAAGATGCAATCTGACGGGAACAGGGCGGGCCGCACGGCTCGCCACGACACAAGGCGAAAAATTGGCAAAAACCACGCTTAATCGCGCGACCCGTAAAGATGTGGCCAGAGAGGCCGGCACCTCCGTAGCGGTTGTGAGTTACGTTATCAATAATGGACCGAGGCCGGTTGCGGAAGCAACGCGGCTTCGCGTTCTTGAGGCGGTCAAAAAAACGGGCTATCGCCCCAACAGCGTGGCCAGAGCGCTGGCTTCCGGAACCAGTAAAACCTACGGTCTGGTTGTGCCCAATATTTCCAATACCTTTATTGCCTCTTTTGCCCATGCTCTACAGCAGGAAGCGTTAAGCAACGGCATGGTTATGCTGCTGGGCGATGCAGGCGACTGCCGCAAGCGCGAGCTGGAGCTGATTAATACGCTTTTGAGCCAGCAGGTTGACGGGCTGTTTTATAACAGCGTCGACCGCCATCCCTATATCGATATTATTCAGGCCACCGGCACGCCGCTGGTGATGCTGGACCGTGTCGATCCGGCGCTGAAGGTCAATATTTTGCGCGTGGATGAGCGTGACGCGGCGTACCAGGTCACCTCGCATCTGCTGAGTCATGGCTACAAAGAGGTGGGAATTATTTGCGGCCCGCTTGAGCGGCTTAATACTCAGGATCGCCTGACCGGATGGCGTCAGGCGCTGGCAGATTTTGGCGTTACCGAACGCCCGGAATGGATCTTCCCTACCAGTTATTCGCGTGAGGGCGGCTATGAAGCGGCAAAACAGATGCTGAAAAATGGCTCTTTGCCCCGCGCCCTGTTTGCCACTAACGAAACGCAGGCGATCGGCTGCATTCGTGCGCTGGCAGAGCACAACATCTCCGTACCAGAGCAGGTTGCTCTGGTCTGTTTTAATGGAACGGAACAGTCAGCGTTTCATGTCCCTTCATTAACCACCGTGCGTCAGCCGGTAGAGGAAATGGCGAAAAGGGCCATTGCAATGCTGTCCGCCCCGGAAGGCGAGGCGCAGCTGAGTGAGTTTTCTCATCAGCTGGAAATTGGTGAATCCTGCGGCTGCGTTTTTAACAAGCGCGAGCAAAGCCGTAAAATATGATAATAAAAAATGAAACGACTGATTATTGATTGTGACCCAGGAAACGGCATTACCGGTGCCAATGTAGATGACGGTCTGGCTCTTGCGCTCGCGCTTGGGTCGGCCAATGTTTCACTTGAACTGATTACCACTGTGGCAGGCAATACGCCCTGCGAACAGGGCTTCAATGTGGCAAAGGATTTGGTGGAGCGACTGGGCCTTTCCGTGCCGGTGGTAAAAGGCGCCGATCGCGCGCTGGTGGAGCCGCCAGAGCCGTGGCGGGAAGCGCTGGATAACCGTGTTCACAACAGCAACCTCGCGCACCTCTGGCAAGGTGTCCGCCAGCCACGCCGGTTTTCGCCCCCGGAAGAGGAAGCGGCAGAGGCTATCGCAAAGTTGATTTGCGCAAATCCAGGGCAGATAACTCTGGTGGCGATCGGTCCTCTGACCAATGTGGCGCTGGCGATGGAGCGCTATCCCGAGATGATTGATGCGGTGCAGGAAATCGCCATCATGGGCGGAGTTTTTGCCCTGGATGACTACATTAAGGATACCAACTTTGGACTGGATCCGGAGGCGGCGCGGAAGGTGTTAACCAGCGGGGCCAGCATTACGCTGGTGCCGATGGATGTCACTACCCAGACGCTGATGACCCATAATGACCTCAACCGGATCGCTAAACTGAACACCACGCTGGCGCACTTTGTCACCGAAACGCTGCGACCCTGGATAGATTACTCCATTCAGACGCGCAAACTTCCCGGCTGCTGGATCCATGATGCGCTGGTTATCGCCTGGCTGTTGAATCAGCAGGTTGCCACGGCAGCCGATTACTATGTGGATGTTGAACTGCGCCCCGGTCAGACGCGTGGCAAGTCATGGCGTTATCGTCAACCACTATTGGTAAACGTCGGGATTGATGCGCCGGGCGGCGGGCTGGTACACGTGCTGCAAACGGTGGATAACCGGCTGCTGATAGCCATGCTTGAGAAAGCGCTGGCGTAATGATCCCAGCTCCAGGAGCTGAAGCTGGGAGAGAATTACTCCTGTTAATCTGCCTGACAATATTCTTCAGGCAGAGGCTGGCATCACAGCTTCTGTAAGTCAGGCTGCTATCTCCGCACAGGCAATGGCTCTCCGGGCAGACACCGCCGCCCGGGCAAAAGCCGCCTGGCAGTTCGCTAAGCCGCTAGCCTGTTTGCCCGCTGCCAGCGGAACAGATCGATCACCAGCATTATCAGTAGAGTAATCCCCATTAAGGGCAGGCTCAGAGCCAGTGCCGCTGCTGCCACCAGCAGAAGAAACCGGGCGCTGACGGAAAGCCTTCGCCAGTGATACATCAGCGTTTCTGCCGGATGGGCTCCCTGGCCTGCGGCCGGACGGCGCAGCCACCAGAGGCGATATCCCATCACGATCATCACACAAAGCCCCAGCGCAAATACCGCCAGAATCAGCTGATTCGGCAGGCCAAACAGGACGCCCATATGCGCATCCACTCCCCAGCGCGTGAGCTTAGCCAGCAGACCAAACTGCGCGAACTCCACTTTATCAAGCAAGGCATAATTGCGCGGATCGACCGCCACGCTGTCGACCTGCGTAGGCCAGCGACGATCGATTTCACTGACGGTCCAGGCTTTATCAGCGTGGGTTGAGGGGCGTACTTCAATTTTTCCTGCCGAGATGCCTGCCTCACGCGCAGTTTTCACCACCGCATCAAACTGCTCGGGCAAAATAGCGACTTTGGCAATGGAATCATCAGCCATCTTCATGCCCTGCATCTTGTGCTCTGCATGCTCATCCGCTGGCGCCCGGGGAGGGCTGTTCAGAGGTGCAGGATGATCATGGTTGCTGTGAGCGCTTCCGCTGCCCATCGGCTCAGGGTGCTCAGCCTGTTCCCTGACCTCATCGTGAGCTGAGATCGTCGACGTGCTTTCAGGAGAGGGAGCCAGCACTGTATTAACGGAAGGGGTCAGCCAGCCAAAATGGCTGCGCATTGAGGAGATGTTTTCGCCAGCCCAGCGTGACCAGGTGAGGCCGGTTGCCGAGAAAAACAGTAATCCCAGTAGCAGAGCTATCCCCAGGGTGCTGTGCCAGTAACGATGCCGCAGCACGCTTTGCCCGCGTGATCGGCTACCCTTTTTGATTTTTCCCGGTGCCCGGCTGGTGGCCCATAACAGCAAACCTCCCAGTGACGCTACCCATAACCAGCTGGCGGCGAGTTCGCTGTAGTTCCTGCCAAAATCGCCCAGCAACAGACTCTGGTGCAGGTAATCGAGCGTGGTACGTAACGGCAGCACGCCGCTGGTGCCGTAGACATCCAGCATCCCGCGAATTTCCAGCGTATGCGGATCGACAAATACCGCCGTGGTCACCGGGCCTTTGGTCGGCATGGTAAACATCACGCGCGTCGTTTCACCCGCCGTGGGCGCTGGGCGAAGGGCGGTGAGGGTCGCGCCCGGGCCGATATACTCCTCCGCCACGCGAACCTGTTCCGCCAGCGTTTTTTCCGGCCCCTGGCTGGTGGTAAAGAGCTGATGGGAATATAACGCCGCTTCAAGCTGCGGCGTCATAACGTACAGAGCGCCAGTCAGCGCAGCGACAAAGATGAACGGGCCGATAAACAGACCAATATAGAAGTGCAAACGGCGCAGCAACGGCAGAAGTGCGCTCCGGGATTGTTCGGCGCGTGCAGAGTGCGCCAGGATTTTATCTGACATAATTATTCCATCCGCCTGTGATCAGGCATGAGCAGGTGTCTGCCGTAATCACGGCAGCAGTGTAGTTAAAGCGACACGGGCTCAGTAAACGGGCGGGGCGCGAGGATGGAAAAAACGGGGTATAAACCGCGCCACCACGGGGCGGAACAGCGGCAGGTCGGGCAGTCTGGCGGCCTGAAGGGCCGACCAGAGAGCGGGTAAGTTGGTCAGATCGAGCGGTAGATGCGCCAGCAAAACACAGTAACCACAGGCGCTGTCGTCCATCATCGACATGGGGTGATGCTGCATCATTCGCGCATGCTCAAGCGGCGACATGGTGGTCATCATACCCGGGTCGATCCCATCAGGGTGGGAGAGGGAACGATCTGATGCCGTGCTTATCGCATGTTGGTGGGTCACAGCATGAGCGGGCGTCATGCTCTCATCGCCGGCGGGCATTGCTTCCCCCGCTGGCATGCTCATCCCATCGTCGTCGGCCATCACCATGCCGGGCATCATCATGGCGTGACGCCCAGCCTCAGAGACCAGCGATTTGGAAATCACCGGAGCAATAAATAACAGCAAAATGGCGCACACCGCGAGCCAGGCTGCGAAGCGGTTGGGTGAGCGGTGCATCTGAATCAGCGACAAACCATGAATATCCTGGAGGACTCAACGCCGGGGAGTGTAGCAAAAAATTATTTTTTTCCCGAGGGAATAAAGCCGCTGCTGGTTCGTTTTATCTGCTCATTGGCTAAATTTGTGAGCACTCAATATGACCCAACCCACGACAACACTTCCGCGTATCCTGCGCCTGGCGCTGGTAGGAGGGATCCCGCTGCTGCTGGTACTGCTGTTTTTATGGGCGGGCGGCTGGCTTGCGCCCCAGCGTCTCTCCGCCGATAAAATTGTGAACACGCTGCAACACGGCCCGGGAGAAAAACCAGGGTTCAGGCGCAATCATGCTAAAGGTCTGTGCGTGATTGGAGAATTCGAGGCTAACGGCAACGCCAGCTCGCTTTCCCGTGCCGCCCTGTTTGCAGCCTCCACCACCACGCCGGTAATCGGGCGCTTTGCCATTGCTGGCGGTAATGCCGGCGCGCCAGATTACGCTGTGCCGATTCGCAGTATGGCGCTGGCTTTCACTGCCGCCTCCGGCCAGCAGTGGCGCACCGGGATGAATGCGATGCCGTTTTTCCCGGTTGCCACGCCGCAGGGTTTTTACGATCAGCTTGTTGCCTCAAAGCCGGACCCCGCTACGGGCAAACCCGATCCGCAAAAGATGCAGGCATTTGCCGCCGCGCATCCTGAAGCGAAAGCATTTGGTACCTGGGTTAAACAGTATATTCCTTCCGGAAGCTGGGCGGTGGATCGCTACAACAGCCTCAACGCCTTCCGTCTGATCGACAAAAGCGGGCAAAGCCATCTGGTGCGCTGGAGCATGGTGCCGCAGCAGGCCTGGCAAGCTCTTTCCCCGCAGGACAAGCAGAGTAAAGATTTCCTTCAGCAGGATCTGGAAAAACGCCTGGCGCAGGGTCCCCTGAAGTGGGATCTGATCTTCACCGTGGCAGCACAGGGGGATGTGAGCAACGATGCCAGCCAGGTCTGGCCAGCCGACCGCCAGACGCTGAATGCCGGCACTCTGGTTCTGAACCGTACCGTGCCGCAGGAGGGCGGGCCCTGCAATAACATTAATTACGATCCGCTGATCCTGCCGGATGGTATTGCAGCCTCTGACGATCCTTTGCTGAACGCGCGTTCTGCCGCTTATGCCAAATCATATAATCGCCGCACGCAGGAAGAAGCCCACGGCGCATCGGGAGCACACTTATGAAACAGGTCACCTATTTTCATCCGGCACTCCGCGTGCTGCACTGGCTGATGGCGCTGGCTATTCTGGCCATGCTGTTTATTGGCGTGGGGATGGTCTCTACCGTCTCCTCTCTGCACGGCCTGCTGGTGGCTATCCATAAGCCGCTGGGGGTGGCGATCCTGCTGCTGGTAGTTGTGCGGCTGGTGATACGCTTCACTACGGCGAAACCGCCTTTGCCTGACAGCATCCCCGGGCTGCAAAAAGCGGCGGCGCATCTCTCTCACTGGGTACTCTATGCGCTGATCCTGGCGCAGCCGCTGATTGGCTGGGCAATGCTGTCGGCGGCAGGATATCCTGTTACTCTGGGGACGGGTTTTTTACTGCCGCCGATCGTACCGATCAGTAACGATCTTTACGCACTGCTGCGTCCGCTCCATACCTGGGTTGCACTGATCCTGTTTATCACGGTGATGATGCATCTGGCCGCTGCGCTGCTCCATGGGCTGATCCTGCGGGACGGCGTGTTCAGCAGTATGACGGGTTCGAAACGCCGGGGATAAGTCGCTATGCCGCCGCTTACAGACCAACAGATCCGGGACGTCCTGCCCCATCTGCAGCGTTTTGCGCTGTGGCTGACCCGCAATCCTCACAGCGCCGAAGATCTGGTTCAGGGCTGCCTGACCAAAGCGCTCAGCCGCTGGCCGGGCTACCGGGGAGAGGAGAGCCTGCGGGCCTGGCTGTTCGCCATTCTTTACCGGCAGTTTATTGACGGTGAGCGGCGGCGCAAACGCTATCAGCGGATCCTGGGCTTTTTCACCGGTGAGGAGCCCGCCGGCGACTCTGCGGAAACGCTGGCGATAGCCGATGAGACTCTGCAGCAGTTTGCACAACTTTCTGCGGATGCCAGGGCACTGCTGCTGCTGATAAGCGTGGAGGGGATGAGTTATCAGGAAGCGGCGACGGCCCTGGCTATTCCGCTGGGAACGGTGATGTCACGCCTGTCACGGGCGCGTAAACAACTGCATCAGCATCTTGACGGGCAAACGCCCGCTGTCGCATTCAGGAGGGTAAAATGAGGGGCCAGCAACCCGATGAAGAGCAACTGCACGCCTGGCTGGACGGCCAGCTCGATGCAGAAACCGCCCGGCGTGTGGAACGCTGGCTGGCGGAGAATCCTGTAGAGGCGGCGAAGGTGGAAGGGTGGCGGCAGGATGCCCGGCAGCTACGCCTTGCACTTCATCAGCAGCCAGTGCCGATGGAAACGCCGGAGCCTTCGCAGCTTCGTCAGCGGGTTCGTCAGCAGCGGCAATGGAAGGCTGCTGCAGCGTTTGCACTGGTGATGACGCTTGGCGTGGGCGGCTGGTCTGGCTGGCAGCTGAAGAATGTGCAGATGGCGCAGACCCGCCTGCCAATGGAGGATGCGATGCAGGCCTACAAGCTGTTCGGCAGCGCAACGGCGGCGAATCTGGATGTGGTGTCTGCGGGGAACGGTGAACTGGCCTCCTGGGTGCAGCGTTATTTTATCAACGGCACGCTGCCGCCCAATCTTGAACAGTTTGGCTACCGGTTACTGGGGGCAAGACTGATGGCGACCGATAACGGCCCGGCGGCGCTGGTGATGTATCAGAGCCCGGAAGGGAGCCGTGTCGCCTGGTATATTCGCCCGATCGAACCCGTTAAGCTGCCTCATGGCGAACGCCGGGCCAGCGACCTGATGGCGCAATACTGGAGTGACAACCACTACAACTATGCGCTGGTTACGCCGTCGGAAGGCACGCAGCTTGACGGAATGCGGGAGGCGATCCGACAGTCAACCAGCTAATGATGCAGCGGATATAAGAGGGCGCAACGGTGTACGCCCGGGGCTGCCAGTCAGGCAGGGATTTCGCAGACGTCAATCCAGGTGGCATCGGTCAGCTTAGCCAGCGTTTCCGGATCGATGCGAACCGCGCTGTTGATGGAGCCAGCTGCAGGCAGCACTTCGTTATAATGCCTTAACGACACATCGCAAAATACCTGCAACGGCGTTTCCAGGCCGAAAGGACAAACGCCGCCCACCGGATGGCCTGTCCAGTTCACCACTTCATCCGTGCTCAGCATGCGTGCTTTGGCACCCAGGGTCGCCTTCAGCTTGCGATTATCCAGTCGGGCATCGCCGCGAGTCACAATCAGGATCACCCGATCTTTCACCTTCAGCGACAGCGTTTTGGCAATCTGGCCCGGTTCCACATGGTGGGCGCGGGCCGCCAGCGCAACCGTAGCGGTGCTTTCGCTCAGTTCAATAATGCCAATATCGGGGGCGCGCTCGGCAAAGAACTGCCGTACAGACTCCAGGCTCATGCTTCTCTCCCACATAACGAAGCGCATAAAGTTGCCACAGAGCAGACGAACTGTAAACGGGAAGGGGCGAAATCAGACCGGTTTTAGCGTGCAGTTACCGCAGCGCTGGACATCAGGCAGGCGATAGCGCTGACAGCAGGTGCGCCGCTGCATTTCACCCTCACGCGGCAGCATGGTGCGGTAGAAAGGATTTTCTGACCCATCGAGCAGGGTTTTAGAGAAGAAGAAGGCGTGTTCCAGTTCGACCTTAAGCGGTTCGCCCAGCAGGGAAGCTATCTCTCCAAGGAACCACCAGACGGTGAAGCCGGTATTACTCCAGATGAGTTTGCTGTTGATCTCGCCATGCTGCTCAATGCCGCGTACTACCGGGATAAGATGCTGTTGGATCAGGCGATCCATGCGGCGGCGGGGAGAGAGATAGCGCGCCTCTTCATCTTCACGGACGTCAAACCAGAAGGTCGCCGGTCTGCCGGTTTCGTGGAATTCGACGTGGCAGTGCTCAGGGGAGCAATCAAGCGCACGCTCCTCAAGCAGCAGGGCCATCATCATCGGCGGCAGAACAAGGCCGAAGTACCACTGCGCCCAGAGCGACTGCAGCGGCTTCTGCTCGCGAGCCAGCTCAGGCTGCTCACGATAGATAAAATCACCATATAGCGCGTTCAGCCGGGCAAAACTCTCCGGGGCAGACCAGCGGTCCAGCGTCATACTGCTGGCGGGCGCTTCCTCGCCCAGCTTTACGCTTTCCAGAAACCATGCACGGTTTTCACTGAACAGTGCCCGCAGCGAATGCGCCAGCGGACGGCTGCTCTGCAAAAAGATCAGCGGATGTGAACCATACTCAACTGCCTGACGGATGAGAGTAGCCATAAGGTTTCCAGAGTGAATCGAAGTGCAAACGATAATCGTTCTTGATTCTATCTGAGGAAAATTGCACAAACAAGCTTCATTTTGTGCCGGGGACGATCGCACGGGCTGCGTTTAACAGTAGGCAAAGGGCAGGGAAACGTTTCTTATTTTTTATAACAACAGCTGCAGAAAAGAGCAGGGAGGAAATAAAAGGTATATCACCATTAATTCCCAATTTCAGGAATAATCAAGAGTACTTTTTTTGCGGGCATTATTAAATGAGATGCATTTCATTAAAAGGGATCCGTCAGGGGGTTATTTTTGATTCAGAGTAATAATGTATTTTTCTGCACCCGGGCTTCATTAACCCAAACTCTCCCGTTTTTTCTGGCATTTGCATTAAAATTAATGATCAGATTAATAAAAGTATTGGCCCATATCCCTGGGCCATAGCAGGAAACTACATGGCATCAGCTGGCTGAGCCAGGCTGCTTTTGGCAATATCTTCATAGGAAAGAATAGTATTACGCCCACGATTCTTAGCCAGATATAACGCGCGATCGGCATTAGCGAGCGCACTGTCAAAATCCTCTTCATACAATGGCGCAAATCCGGCGCTGACCGTGACATGGGTCGCTACCCGATCGTTGAAGCGATGAGGGATCTCAAGGTTAAGGACATACTGACGGATCCGCTCTGAAAGCTTGCGGGCGATCGACTCATTGACGTTAGTTAACAGCACCAGAAATTCTTCTCCGCCATAGCGCGCCACAATGTCCCTGGACCGCACGGCATCCCGAATGGCAACAGAGACGCGAGCCAGCGCCTGATCGCCCATCGCATGGCCATAGTTGTCGTTATAGGCTTTAAAATGGTCGATATCCAGCAGCAGGACAAAGTGGCTTCCCGCATGATTTTCAAGAATATTTTCCAGCCGGTTTTTTAACCCACGGCGGTTATAGAGGCCAGTCAGCGGGTCCAGCATACTGAGATCGCTGTAGGTCTCTTTCTCTTCATAGAGCTGGCGCATCAGACGGCGGGTAAACCTGTCGCGGCGGCGCTGCATCAGATGGTGCAGCGTGAAGCCTATCAGCGGCAAGGCGATGGTAAACAGAATAAGCACCGTGTTTTGGCCATGATCCAGCAGCAGTACCGCCACGGAGGGCGGCGCCGTATGCAGACAGAAAGCCAGCAGGTGATCGCCTAACGCAATTGCGCTGATAAAAAAGACGCTGACCAGGCTTATCACTAAAAAGCTGCCGTCGAAATAAAATACCGACTCATACTTAAGGTATATTTGCCATGTCCAGAGTAAACCGGTAACGATCGCGACGATATTTAATATCGGAAATTTGCCTGAAGGCTTTAAAAGCATCCACCCCACAATTATAGCACTGAATAACGCAATAATTACCGTGGGCGGGGAATACTGGAAAGTCGCCATTTTTCCATTGATGCTGCATAAACAAAATAGGGACGTTACTGAGTTTAAAAAAAGAAAGAGCATCAGCGACAGCCGATGCTTGCTGTTAAGCAATTCATCATAACTTTGTAATTTCATTATTTTCTACTCGTGACTGCATTGAAAAAAGCCGCACCGGTAATCTGCAACGGTGGACTATTTCGTGCCTGGAATAGTTTCTGTCTGTTATTATTTGGATTTTCTTAATTGTAATCGCTTTCAATCTATCACTTAACATCAGAAGTGTCATCAGCGAGCGCAAAGTTTCAGCAGTATGACAACAAAAGTGCTGCAGAGTGATAAATATTCTTATATGCTATTGGTAATCATTATCATTTGAAAAGGTGTGGGTAGAGCGATGTTGACAGCAATGATCGCCGCATGCGGACTTTGGGGAATCAGCTGGATGTCAGGTAAACGGCTTGATAGCGGCTGGGGAGTTTTGCTGCCCTGTGCACTGATGCCCCTTATCGCCCTGATGAATCTCTCGTTCTCCGGGTGGAGAGTGGTCATGGTGAGTGCTCTTTTAGCCACGTTAGTGATGCTGTTTCACAAACGTCTGCGCCATTATCTGCTGCTGCCTTCCTGTCTGGCGCTGGCCGGAGGCGTGGCGGCAATAACCCTGAAATTTGGGGCGCTATAAACAGAGGGAAAGGGCACTGTAATAAGAGAACTGACAAGGATTAAAGAGAAACGTAGTGGCAAAGCTTAAGGAAAAAGGAGGTGTTACATAAGGTAAAAGAGGCAGTAAGCGAGGCAAAACAGAGAGAATCAACTTGGTGCGAAGAGAGGGACTTGAACCCTCACGTCCGTAAGAACACTAACACCTGAAGCTAGCGCGTCTACCAATTCCGCCACCTTCGCATCCTGTTGAACTTTCTTTATTCATATCACCGCATTGGTGCGAAGGGAGGGACTTGAACCCTCACGTCCGTAAGAACACTAACACCTGAAGCTAGCGCGTCTACCAATTCCGCCACCATCGCTCTAATGCTGCGTAATATGAACAACGTGATTGTTGGTGCGAAGAGAGGGACTTGAACCCTCACGTCCGTTAGGACACTAACACCTGAAGCTAGCGCGTCTACCAATTCCGCCACCTTCGCATACCTTCAATACAGGTAAACTGTATTGCAACCACGGAGGCGCATTCTAGAGATTTTCCGGGGGACGTCAACAGTTATTTAGCGCTGTTGCCAGAATCGTTGTAAAAAGTCACTTTCTGCGGCTTGAGGTGGGGAATCAGGAACTTGCTGGGTAAAACAGCGGCGATTTTTTCGCCGCTCTCTCTTTAGCGCTTCGCTTTCGCTGCGCGTTGCAGGACAGCACGATACACTTTGAAGCGGCCGTTTTGCACCAGCACTTCATGGCTGCCAAAGGTCTCATCCAGCACCTGCGGATAGGGCAGGAAGGCGTTGGCTACGATGCGCAGTTCGCCGCCCATATTCAGATGTTTTGCCGCGCCGCGGATCAACGTCTGCGCTGCGTCCAGGCTGGTCTGCATCCCATCATGGAACGGCGGGTTGGAGATAATCATGTCGTAACGGCCATTCACTTCTGAGTAGACGTCACTGGCAAACACTTCGCCCTCCAGACCGTTAGCCGCCAGCGTAGCTTTACTGGCCTCCACAGCGGCGGCGTTAACGTCGGTCATAAAGAGACGAACCTTCGGCGAGAAGCTGGCCAGCATGGCAGAGAGCACGCCTGCGCCACAGCCGATATCCAGCACTTTGCCTTTCATGTGCGGGCGCAGCGTGGAGAGCAGCAGGTTGCTGCCAGCGTCAAGACCGTCACGGCTGAATACGCCAGGCAACGTTTTAATGGTCAGATGCGCAAGCGGATACTCATCCCAGTAAGCTTCAGCATCAAACGTTGACTGCTTGTCGAGAGTACCGTGATAGAGACCACAGCGGCGGGCGCTGTCGATTTTGTTCAGGGTTGCCCAGGATTCAAGCATCTGTTCTGCGCTGCGTACGCCGCTGCGGTTTTCACCCACCACAAAGATGTCACTGCCCACCGGCAGCAGCGAAAGCAGGTTTTCCAGCTGAAAAAGCGCCTCGGGTTTGTTCTTCGGCCAGAAGTAGACCAGCGTGTCGCACCCGGCTACGGTTTCCGCTGTCGCCACCAGGCCATACTGAGCGTGCTCATTCATCGTGCGGCTCAGGATCTGCCAGTGATGATATTGCTGGGTGTGTACCCGACTCAATACGGTGTCCAGCTGCGCGGGCAGGTCATCCTGCAGATCGCCAGCAAACAGTACGCGGCGTTGAGTAAATTCATCACTGTGGCGCAGTATCACTTCACTGGCCGGGCTAAATGCAGACATCGGTGGCTCCTTACGAATCAGAGCGGCGATTATACCCAAATTAGCCGGAGTTGCAGCAAAGCCTGCGGAGAAGCTGCATTCCTTTTCATTGCGAGTTGCTACCACAGGCATGGCAACGTTGGCGCAGAAGCGATGGGTTTGCTAGCATAGCGTCGCAATCGGGCGACCAGACAGGAATAATGATGTCTTCCAGACGTGACTGGTTATTAGAGCAAATGGGCATCACGCAGTATACGCTGCGGCGTCCGCGCGCCCTACAGGGGGAAGTAGCGGTTTCTTTACCCGAGCAGACGCGCCTGCTGATTGTGGCGGAAGTCCCGCCGCTGTTGACCGATCCTTTGATTCGCGATGTGCTGCATGCCATGCTGATGCACGAAGATGAAGTCGCCGTCCTGACCCCTGACCAACTGGCGATGTTGCCAGAGACCCGTTGTGCAAGCTGGTACCTGGGCATTACGCCCCCGGCTGCACTGAACGGATCGCAGATCGCTTCGCCTGTTCTTGCGGAGCTTTATCATAATGCCGGTGCCAAGCGCGCCCTGTGGCAGCAGATTTCTCAACATGAATCAGATTTCTTTACTGACCCCGCAAGATCTTGAGCCCGCGTTTGCCATTGAGCAGCGCAGCCACGCTTTTCCCTGGAGTGAAAAAACTTTTATCAGCAACCAGGGTGAGCGTTATCTGAACTATCAGCTTACTGTAGATGCACAGATGGCTGGTTTTGCCATTACTCAGGTGGTGCTGGACGAAGCCACGCTGTTTAATCTGGCCGTGGATCCCGCCTTTCAGCGTCGTGGGATTGGGCGTGAACTTCTTGAGCATGTGATTACGGAGCTTGAAAGCCGCGGCATCCAGACCCTGTGGCTGGAAGTCAGGGCGTCAAACCGTCCCGCCATTGCGCTCTATGAACAGCTGGATTTCAACGAAGTGTCGGTGCGCCGTAATTACTACCCAACGGCGGACGGCAAAGAAGATGCCATTATCATGGCACTGACCTTATAAGGATTGAGTAAGAGATGCTTAAAGAGTGGGATTGGATCTTGTTTGACGCTGACGATACGCTGTTTCACTTCGACGCGTTTGCGGGTTTGCAGCGTCTGTTTCAGCAGTATGACGTGGTCTTCAGTCCTGACGATTACGACGATTATCAGGCGATCAATAAACCATTGTGGGTGGATTATCAGAATGGCGCCATCAGCGCGCTGCAGTTGCAGCATCAGCGTTTTCAGAACTGGGCAGATAAGCTGAAGGTCACGCCGCTCGATCTGAACGACGGTTTTCTTGCCGCCATGGCTGAGCTGTGCGTGCCGCTTGCCGGCGCGGTAAATCTGCTTAATTCCCTGAAAGGGAAGGTAAAAATGGGTATTATCACCAATGGTTTTACCGCCCTTCAGCAGGCAAGACTCAAGCGTACAGGTTTCCTGGACTATTTCGATCTGCTGGTGATCTCCGAACAGGTTGGCCATGCCAAGCCGCATCCGGCTATCTTCGACTACGCCCTGGATCAGATGGGTAACCCGCCGCGCGACCGCGTGATGATGGTGGGCGATAATCCTGACTCAGACATTCTTGGCGGCATTAACGCCGGGCTGGCAACCTGCTGGCTGAATGCCGATAACCGTCCGCGGCCGGAAGGTCTCCAGCCTACCTGGCAGGTCAAAACGCTCCAGGAGCTGGAAGTGATCCTGCATGCCTGATGCGGGTTAGCGCCCAGAGCTGAGGCTGGCTGAAAAAAAAGCTGCTGCAACCTTCCGGTCTGACAGCAGCTTTCGCCGGAAGCGCGTCGTTACTTAGCCAGCTTATCCTCAGTGCGCAGATCAAAATCTGACGCATCGTGGCGCTCGTGCAGCTGTTCGGAAGGCTCGCCGAAGGTGCGATTAACGATGCGGCCACGCTGAACGGCAGGGCGTTGCGCCACTTCATCCGCCCAGCGCAGCAGATTTTTGTAGGAACCCGCATCCAGGAATTCTGCGGCGTTATAGACCATTCCCTTCACCAGCGCGCCGTACCATGGCCAGATAGCGATATCGGCAATGGTGTAATCTTCACCGGCGATATAACGATGTTCTGCCAGCTGGCGGTCCAGCACGTCGAGCTGACGCTTGGCTTCCATGGTGAAGCGGTCAATCGCATACTCGATTTTTACCGGCGCATAGTTATAGAAGTGACCAAAGCCGCCGCCAAGGTAAGGGGCAGAACCCTGCAGCCAGAACAGCCAGTTCAGCGTTTCAGTGCGGCCAGCCGGATCTTTCGGCAGGAAATGGCCATATTTTTCTGCCAGATAAAGCAGGATGGCGCCGGACTCAAACACGCGGGTTGGCGGCGTGGTTGAGCGGTCCAGCAGCGCAGGGATTTTGGAGTTAGGGTTCACGTCCACAAAGCCTGAGGAGAACTGATCGCCCTCGCCGATGCGGATCAGATGCGCGTCATATTCAGCATCGTTGACGTTCAGCGCCAGCAGCTCTTCCAGCAGGATGGTCACCTTCTGGCCGTTTGGCGTTCCCATGGAATAGAGCTGCAGCGGGTGTTTGCCTACAGGCAGGGTTGCTTCATGACGCGCACCGGCGGTGGGTCGGTTGATGCTTCCCCAGGTTCCGCCCGCTTCTTTGTTTTCTGACCACACTTTTGCTGGCTGATAATCCGTGTTGCTCATAACCGAAAGTCCTCTTTCTGATAAAAAATGGCGCATCCTGGAGCAAAGCCCACAGACGTCTCGCCGTTGATGGTCTAAAAATAGCTGCTGTCTCAGCAAAAAACCAAATGCGGTTGTTACACCGGATGTCAGGTATAGCATCGGGCTGTGACCGCCGTTTATCTTTACAGAGCACTCTTAGCAGCATTAACAGGAACACAGAATGGATGAACACTATCTGGCAGACCTGAAAGAAGCGGGTCTGACCCTGACTGAAGATGGCCGCGTCTGCTGCTACTGGCAGCCCTCTATGCCCGATTATCACGATAACGAGTGGGGCCAGCCGGTGGTGGATGACCGCCGCCTGTTCGAAAAGGTTTGTCTGGAAGGTTTTCACTCCGGCATGTCGTGGCAGCTGATCTATAACAAACGGGAGAACTTTCGCCGCGCCTTTAAAGATTTTGATTTCCATGCGGTGGCGCAGTTTACCGAAGAGGATGTGGCGAGGCTGATGGAAGATAAAAGCATTGTGCGCAATCGTGCGAAAATCCTCTCCACCATCAATAACGCAAAGCGCGCTCAGGAACTGATTAAGGAGGCGGGTTCGCTGGCAGCCTGGTTCTGGCAGTTTGAGCCGGAAGCGAAAGATCGGCCGCCGGTCGTGGACCTGGCCTGGTGGCAGAGCGCTAAAACCTCGCCCGAATCGATCCGCATGTCGAAAGCGTTGAAAAAGCGGGGCTGGACGTGGGTCGGGCCGGTCACCACCTATTCCCTGATGCAGGCGTTAGGCTTGATCAACGACCATATTACAGGCTGCCAGTGTCGGGAAAAATTTGAGCAGGCCAGGGAAACGCTTAATCGCCCTGGCTGAATCCCTTATGCTAAAGTCTCCGTCCAGTCATTAAGAGGCCGCGCCAGTGTAGATCCTGACTCCCCGCCGCAAAATGGGTGAAAAAACCGCAGCCGGTGCCCTGTGCTTCCGGCGCTGCACGCATTTATGGGGATTACGCGGCCTTCTGCATTGTTTATAACCGCCGGATCGGCGAAAATG
Organism: Erwinia pyri; assembly: GCF_030758455.1. Classification (NCBI taxonomy): domain Bacteria; kingdom Pseudomonadati; phylum Pseudomonadota; class Gammaproteobacteria; order Enterobacterales; family Erwiniaceae; genus Erwinia; species Erwinia pyri. The sequence goes on along the minus strand of NZ_CP132353.1, from coordinate 3,868,861 downwards.
CCGGCCATTAATGATTAATTGTCTGTGATACGCCCCGCGCCGTCTGCGCAGCGGCGGCACAGCACCTAACTGAGTTTTTTCATGTCAAATGCACCCTTTATGCAAGAGGTGGCCCGTCGCCGCACTTTTGCCATTATTTCTCACCCGGATGCCGGTAAAACCACCATCACCGAAAAAGTGCTGCTGTTCGGGCAGGCGATTCAGACTGCCGGTACAGTAAAAGGGCGTGGCTCTAACCAGCACGCCAAATCGGACTGGATGGAAATGGAGAAGCAGCGTGGGATCTCCATCACCACCTCGGTGATGCAGTTTCCCTACCGCGAAAGTCTGGTAAACCTGCTGGATACGCCGGGGCACGAAGACTTCTCTGAAGATACCTATCGTACCCTGACGGCGGTGGACTGCTGCCTGATGGTGATTGATGCTGCGAAAGGCGTTGAGGATCGTACCCGCAAGCTGATGGAAGTGACCCGTCTGCGCGATACGCCAATCATCACCTTTATGAACAAGCTGGACCGCGATATTCGTGACCCGATGGAGGTGATGGATGAAGTGGAGAGCGAGCTGAAAATTGCCTGCGCGCCCATTACCTGGCCTATTGGCTGCGGCAAGCTGTTCAAGGGCGTCTATCATCTCTACAAAAACGAAACCTACCTTTATCAGACCGGTAAAGGGCACACCATCCAGGAAGTGCGCATTGTAAAAGGTCTGGATAACCCGGATCTCGATAAAGCGATCGGTGAAGAGCTTGCCGGCCAGCTGCGTGAAGAGCTGGAGCTGGTGCAGGGCGCGTCCCATGAGTTCGATAAAGAAGCGTTCCTGGCGGGCAAGCTGACGCCGGTGTTTTTCGGCACCGCACTGGGTAACTTCGGTGTGGATCATATGCTGGATGGCCTGGTCGACTGGGCGCCTTCACCGATGCCGCGCCAGACTGATCTGCGTACCGTCACCGCGGCGGATGATAAGTTCACCGGTTTCGTGTTCAAGATCCAGGCAAACATGGATCCGAAACACCGCGATCGCGTGGCGTTTATGCGCGTGGTTTCCGGCAAATATGAAAAAGGCATGAAGCTGCGCCAGGTTCGTCTGGGCAAAGATGTGGTGATTGCCGATGCGCTGACCTTTATGGCGGGCGACCGTTCGCACGTTGAAGAAGCCTATCCTGGCGATATCATCGGCCTGCATAACCACGGCACGATCCAGATCGGCGATACCTTCACCCAGGGTGAAAACATGAAGTTCACCGGTATTCCGAACTTCGCGCCGGAGCTGTTCCGTCGTATCCGCCTGCGCGATCCGCTCAAGCAGAAGCAGCTGCTGAAAGGGCTGGTTCAGCTGTCGGAAGAGGGCGCAGTGCAGGTATTCCGTCCGGTACACAATAATGACCTGATTGTAGGCGCCGTGGGCGTGCTGCAGTTTGATGTGGTTGTGGCGCGCCTGAAGAGTGAATACAACGTGGAAGCGATCTATGAGTCCGTCAACGTCTCTACCGCGCGCTGGGTAGAGTGCAGCGACGTGAAGAAATTTGATGAGTTCCAGCGTAAAAACGAAGTTAACCTGGCGCTGGATGGCGGGGACAACCTCACTTACATCGCACCGACCATGGTTAACCTTAATATCACCCAGGAGCGTTATCCTGAAGTGGTGTTCCGCAAAACGCGCGAACACTAACAGCAGGGGATTGCTGGTCTATACTGTGAAAGCGATGCTCTGTGCATCGCTTTTTTTTTGGCCCGGCTGCTCTGGTTCCATCTGGTCCTGATTATACAGACTGCTCTTAAAAAACCTGCTTATTGCGCATTTATCCATCATATCAACCACAAGCAGCGGTGAAATCCTGATTAGCGTCTATATTGAATTCTGACGGACGCAAAATATGCGGCGCGGTTGCTGCAACGTCTTACCTACTACAGTCACGCCGTTTGTGGCTGAAAGCTCACAGTTGTGAGTGCAATCACATGAAGAAGGAATGATCGATGAATATGACTAAGATGAATAAAACTCTGATGGCTGTACTGGTTGGTTCTGCTCTGGTAAGTGGTGCTGCAATGGCAGAAGACACCACGACTCCTAAAGTGCAGTCCACTACCGACAGCGCGGGTTCAAAAATCGATAGCTCTATGAAAAAAGTCGGCGGGTACATGGATGACAGCGGCGTGACTGCCAAGGTGAAAGCCGCTCTGGTAGATGACGACGCAATCAAAAGCACAGATATTTCCGTAGAAACCCATTCTGGCGTTGTGACACTGAGTGGTTTTGTTCCTTCGCAGGATCAGGCCGAAAAGGCTGTAGCGGCGGCGAAAAAAGTTGAAGGCGTTAAGTCTGTCAGCGATAAACTGCACGCGAAAGACAGCACAAAATCGAGCGTCAGCGGTTATGCCGGAGATGCGGCAACGACCAGCGAAATTAAAGCTAAACTGTTAGCAGACGACATCGTCCCGTCACGTAATGTGAAAGTGGAAACCACCAATGGTGTGGTTCAGCTTTCCGGTACGGTGAAAAGTCAGGCACAATCTGAACGTGCCGAAGGGATTGCCAAAGCCATTGATGGCGTGAAAAGCGTTAAGAACGATCTGACTGTGAAGTCATAAAATTGAGACGGGCCACCCCAGGTGGCCTGAATCGATAGTGTTGAAGACAATAATCGAGTCACGCCGGACAAGGCGGATTTAATAAATCAGGCAGCAAGATTTCTACAATAGGGTAAGGAGAAGCTTATGTTTCGTTGGGGCATTATTTTTCTGATTATCGCGCTCATTGCAGCAGCGTTAGGTTTTGGTGGTCTTGCTGGTACAGCCGCATGGGCAGCTAAAATCGTCTTTGTTGTCGGTATCATTATCTTCCTGATCAGCCTGTTCACCGGCCGCAAGAAGTTATAGACCCGAGAATAAAAACAGCATCAACGGAGGCCAGTCACTGACTGGCCTCCGGCGTTTTAAGACAAAAATTGATCAACCGCAAATTACGCCAAACGGCCCGTCTCTTTCCCCTGTATCCTCACCGCATTCCCCCTTCATCAGGATACCGCCTGTGGGCAGACGCATCCCTGTTACTCTCGGCAACATTGAGCCGCTGGCGTTAACACCTTTTCGTCCGGGTAAACTCGCCCTGGTTTGCGAAGGCGGCGGGCAGCGCGGTATTTTCACCGCTGGCGTGCTGGATGAATTTCAGCGGGCTAACTTCAATCCCTTCGACCTGATGTTGGGCACCTCTGCGGGCGCACAAAACTTATCGGCCTATATCTGCGGTCAGCCGGGTTATGCCCGCCGGGTGATTACGCGTTATACCACCAGTAAACTCTTTTTTGATCCGCTGCGTTTTGTGCGGGGCGGGCACTTGATCGATCTTGACTGGCTGGTGAACATTACTGCCCAGGAGTTTCCGCTGGCGATGGAAGCGGGAGAGAAGATGTTCTCTTCCGGCCGGGAATTTTATATGTGCGCCTGCCGCAGCGATGACTATTCGCCAGGCTATTTTGCTCCGACGGCGGCGAACTGGCTGAATATCATCAAGGCCTCCAGCGCCATCCCCGGGCTTTACCGTCCCGGCGTGGATCTGGAAGGGATCAGCTATCTGGATGGCGGCATCAGCGATGCGATTCCGGTGCGTGAAGCGGCGCGCCGGGGTGCGGAAACCATCGTGGTTATTCGTACCGTACCCTCACAGATGACCTATACGCCGCAGTGGCTGAAGCGAATCGAGCGCTGGCTTACGGATAGCGCGCTGCAGCCGCTGGTGAATATCATGCATCTGCATGAAGAGAGCTACCGGGCCACGCAAGCGTTCATCGATAACCCGCCGGGCAAGCTGAATATCATTGAGATCTTTCCGCCGCATGTGCTGGCCAGCATGGCACTGGGCAGCCGCGTGGCGTCGCTGAACCAGGATTATCATCTGGGCCGTCGCTGCGGGCGTTATTTCCTGGCTACACTGGGTCAATGGCTGAATGAGAACGATACGCTGACCAGTCAGCAGCCAGTTATCCCGCCTGCACCAGTGGCAAACGAGCCGGTACGTGATGGCGTGATTCTGGATCCGCTGGCGGGAAACGATGCTGATTACAATGAGGGCTCGCTGGCATGACTGCAGGATTTGTTGATACGCACTGTCATTTTGATTTCGCCCCCTTTTGCGGGCATGAGGAGGAGAGCCTGAGGCTCGCTTCCGCCGCTGGCGTGGAGAAAATCATTGTGGTGGGCGTCTCAGCAGACCGGTATGCTGGCGTGATGGCGCTGGCGGAACGCTGGCAGCCTCTCTATGCCGCGCTGGGCACGCATCCGATGGCGATCGCTCAGCATCGTGACTCGCACCTGGAGCAGCTTGAAAACTGGTTGAAGCTGAAGCCGGAAAAGCTGGTGGCGATCGGCGAAATTGGCCTGGATCTCTTTATTGAAGATCCTCAGTTCGACAAGCAGGAGCAGCTGCTGGATGCCCAGCTACGGCTGGCAAAACGCTATGACCTGCCGGTGATCCTTCATTCCCGCCGTACTCATGACAAATTAGCACAGCATCTTAAGCGCCTGGCGCTGCCGCGTCGTGGCGTGGTGCATGGTTTTGCCGGAAGCGAACAGCAGGCGCTGGCGTTTATCCGCGCGGGCTACGCCATCGGCGTGGGCGGTACTATCACCTATGAACGCGCCAGTAAAACCCGCAACACGATCTCCCGACTTCCTCTCTCTTCTTTACTGCTGGAAACGGATTCGCCCGATATGCCGCTGCAGGGTTTTCAGGGCCAGGCGAACCGGCCTGAGCGCGTGAAAAACGTCTGGCAAAGCCTGTGTGAACTGCGGGAAGAATCTCCGCAGGAGATTGCCGAAACCCTGCGTGAGAACACCCGCACCCTTTTTCAGCTCTGAGTAGCTAAACTCTTAAATCTGACTGGCTGACAACTTCGCTGCGCGAGGTGTCATTTGCCGCTGCTACACTGCGCCATAAATGTTATTATTATAACATTTGCTGGCAAAACCCTGTTTCAGCCTGTTTTTCAGCCTTACCAGAGAGCCGGAGCAGCAACAGTAACCAATTTTATGTGATATTAATCACATCAAAAGGGTTTCGCTTGCAGTGCTATTTCTTTAGATCGTGAATTTCATCACGGAAGAGGTGCTGCCTTTTCCGTTATTATTTTAACATTCCAGCCCGGTAAACGGGCGCTGGCGGCAAGGACCCCGGCTTTCGCTGTCGCGAAACGGGCAAGCCGCCTGAACAATGCCTGGAGAACACTATGACCGACGTCACCGCAGCTGCCGTACGCGCGCTCAAACTCATGGATTTAACCACCCTGAATGATGATGACACCGACGAGAAAGTGATCGCGCTGTGCCATCAGGCCAAATCCCCGGCGGGTAATACCGCAGCTATTTGCATCTATCCACGCTTTATCCCGATTGCGCGCAAAACGCTGCGTGAGCAGGGCACGCCAGATATCCGCATCGCCACCGTGACTAACTTCCCGCACGGTAACGACGATCTGGAAATTGCGCTGGCAGAAACCCATGCCGCCATCGCCTATGGCGCTGATGAGGTGGATGTGGTGTTCCCTTATCGCGCCCTGATGGCGGGTAATGGAGATATTGGTTATGACATCGTCAGCGCCTGCAAAGAGGCGTGCGAAGATTCAGACGTTCTGCTGAAAGTCATTATTGAAACCGGCGAGCTGAAAGATCCTGAACTGATCCGCAAAGCGTCCGAAATCGCCATCAAAGCGGGTGCCGATTTCATCAAAACTTCAACGGGTAAGGTGCCGGTCAACGCCACACCGGAAGTTGCTGAGATTATGCTCAACGTCATTGCTGAGATGGGCGTAAAGCATCAGGTTGGCTTTAAGCCTGCCGGTGGCGTACGCACGGCTGAAGATGCCGCTATTTACCTGAAGCTGGCCGATGAGATTCTGGGTAGCGACTGGGCGGATGCGCGTCATTTCCGTTTTGGTGCCTCCAGCCTGTTAGCCAGCCTGCTGACAGCCGCCGGACATAGCGGCGCAAAAAGCGATTCAGCTTACTGAGCGTAGGGCGAACTTTTTCGCCCTCGCAACCGGTATCAGGACGGCAGATCTGCCGTCCTCATCAAAGATAAACCCCAGGGGGCAACGTGTTCCTGCCACAAGAAATCATTCGAAAAAAGAGAGACGGCCTGGCGCTGAGTGAAGAAGAGATCCGTTTCTTCATCAAAGGTGTGCGTGATAATACCGTTTCCGAAGGGCAAATCGCTGCGCTGGCGATGACCATCTACTTCCACGATATGTCCCTGCAGGAGCGGGTAGCGCTGACCATGGCCATGCGCGATTCCGGGTCGGTGCTCAACTGGCAGGCGCTTAATCTGAATGGTCCGGTGGTGGACAAACACTCCACCGGTGGCGTGGGCGATGTCACCTCGCTGATGCTGGGACCGATGGTGGCGGCTTGCGGCGGCTACGTGCCGATGATTTCAGGCCGCGGGCTGGGCCATACTGGCGGCACGCTGGATAAGCTGGAAGCGATCCCCGGCTTTGATATTTTTCCTGATGATGAAACGTTCCGACGGATCATCAAAGAGGTGGGCGTAGCGATTATTGGCCAGACTAACTCCCTGGCCCCTGCCGACAAGCGTTTTTACGCTACCCGTGATATCACCGCAACGGTCGACTCTATCCCGCTGATCACCGCTTCTATCCTGGCGAAAAAGCTGGCGGAAGGGCTGGATGCGTTGGTGATGGATGTCAAAGTAGGCTCCGGCGCCTTTATGCCAACTTTTGAGCAGTCTGAGCTGCTGGCTCACTCCATCGTTGGCGTGGCAAACGGCGCGGGCTGCAAAACCACAGCCCTGCTGACCGATATGAATCAGGTGCTGGCTTCCACAGCCGGTAACGCGCTGGAAGTGCGTGAAGCGGTTAACTTCCTGACCGGGAAATACCGCAACCCACGCCTGCTGGAGGTCACGCTGGCCCTGAGTGCAGAGATGCTGGTTTCCGGCGGGCTGGCAGCGGACACGGCGGAAGCTACCCGCAAACTGCAGGCGGTGCTGGATAACGGCAAAGCCGCAGAATGTTTCGCGAAGATGGTGGCTGCGCAGAAAGGCCCGGCTGACTTTATCGAAAAAATGGAGAGCTACCTGCCTGCGCCGATGCTCAGCAAAGCGCTCTATGCCGAAAAGCCGGGTATTATCAGCGCTATGGATACGCGGGCACTGGGGATGGCAGTGGTCTCGATGGGCGGCGGTCGCCGTCAGGCCAGCGATCAGATTGACTACAGCGTTGGCTTAAGCGAGATGGCGCAGCTGGGCGACATGGCCGACAGCCAGCGTCCGTTGGCGGTGATCCATGCTGCAACAGAAGCAGACTGGCAGGAAGCGGCGCTGGCGGTAACGCGCGCCATCACACTCAGTGAAACGGCTCCGCAGGAGACGCCCGTTATCTATCGCAGAATTACCGGATAAGCGTCATACTGTTCCGATCGATAAAATTTAAGCTTATCGCGTCACAGACGCAGGAGATCAGAATGAAACGTGCATTTATCATGGTGCTTGATTCCTTCGGGATCGGCTCCAGCAAAGACGCCCACAAATTTGGCGACCAGGGTTCAGATACCCTCGGACACATTGCCGAAGCGTGCTTCAAAGGTGAAGCGGACAAAGGCCGTAAAGGACCGCTGCATGTGCCGAATCTGACCGCATTAGGCTTAGGCAAAGCGGCACAAGAGTCGACGGGTAAGTTCCCCGCAGGCCTGGATGAGAACGCGGAGATTATCGGGGCTTACGCTTACGCCAGCGAACTCTCTTCCGGCAAAGACACGCCGTCGGGCCACTGGGAAATTGCCGGTGTTCCTGTGCTGTTTGACTGGGGATACTTCAGCGACAAAGAGAACAGCTTCCCGCAGGAGCTGTTAGATCTGCTGGTAGAGAAAGCGGATTTGCCGGGCTATCTGGGCAACTGCCACTCATCGGGTACGGTGATCCTTGACCAGCTAGGTGAAGAGCATATGAAAACCGGCAAGCCGATTTTCTATACCTCTGCCGACTCGGTGTTCCAGATTGCCTGCCATGAAGAGACATTTGGGCTGGAACGCCTCTATAAGCTGTGCGAAATCGCCCGTGAGGCCCTGACCGAAGGCGGTTATAACATTGGCCGCGTGATCGCCCGCCCGTTTGTGGGTGATAAAGCCGGAAACTTCGAACGTACCGGGAATCGTCACGATCTCGCCGTTGAGCCACCTTCGCCAACCATCCTGAAAAAGCTGGTTGATGAACAGAACGGCCAGGTCATTTCAGTGGGGAAAATCGCGGATATCTATGCGCACGTCGGCATCACCAAAAAAGTGAAGGCGACCGGGCTGGATGCGCTGTTTGACGCCACCATCGAAGAGATGAAAATCGCGCCGGACAACAGCATCGTGTTCACTAACTTTGTGGATTTCGACTCCACCTGGGGCCACCGTCGTGACGTGCCGGGCTATGCAGGCGGCCTGGAGCTGTTCGACCGCCGTTTGCCGGAGCTGATGGCCTTAGTGAAAGAGGGCGATATCCTGATCTTAACCGCTGACCACGGCTGTGACCCAACGTGGGAAGGGACGGAACATACACGCGAGCACATTCCGGTGCTGATTTATGGGCCAGGCGTGAAGCCAGGTTCGCTGGGCTATCGCGAAACCTTCGCCGATATCGGCCAGACCATCGCTAACTATTTTGGCCTTTCCGATATGGAATATGGCAAAAGCATGCTGTAATCAGCGAAAACGTAACCGGCCAGCGCACCGACGCTGGCAAGACTTAAAAAGGATGAATGATGGCTACGCCTCATATTAATGCAGAAATGGGTGACTTCGCTGACGTGGTTCTGATGCCGGGCGATCCGCTGCGTGCTAAACACATCGCGGAAACCTTCCTGCAGGACGCCGTAGAAGTGAACAACGTGCGTGGCATGCTGGGCTATACCGGCACCTATAAAGGCCGCAAAATCTCCGTCATGGGCCACGGCATGGGTATTCCTTCCTGCTCCATCTACGCGAAAGAGCTGATCACCGATTTTGGCGTGAAAAAAATCATTCGCGTAGGCTCCTGCGGCGCGGTGCGTGCTGATGTCAAACTGCGTGATGTGGTGATTGGCATGGGCGCGTCTACCGACTCTAAAGTAAACCGCATGCGTTTCAAGGATCATGACTTCGCCGCCATTGCTGATTTTGAGATGGTGCGTAACGCGGTGGATGCCGCTAAAGCGCTGGGCGTAAGCGCCCGTGTAGGCAACATCTTCTCTGCCGATCTGTTCTACACGCCAGATCCGCAGATGTTTGATGTCATGGAGAAATACGGCATTCTGGGCGTGGAAATGGAAGCGGCTGGCATCTACGGCGTGGCTGCAGAGTTTGGTGCGAAAGCGCTGGCTATCTGTACCGTTTCTGACCATATCCGCAGCGGTGAGCAGACTACCGCCGCTGAACGTCAGACCACTTTCAGCGAGATGATTGAGATCGCGCTGGAGTCCGTACTGCTGGGCGACAAGGCTGATTAAGGGGTAAAAACTGGCCGGGCAATCCGGCCAGAACTGACCTCATACACTTGCCGTTCTCTATAAATATCTATTCATATTCCTGCGTATTCCTGCTTATCTTTTCTTTATTTTCAGGTAATTAAGTGCTAATTATCTATTCAGGAATCTATTCATTATGGCCGGGCTTACTACGCTTTTCCTGACGGCGTCAGGGCTCACGCTGACGCCGGCCTGTGATATGTTGCCGATGAGCTTTGCGCCAAACAGCGCGGGCTATATGCGGGAAGATGCGCCCGCTCCACCGCATGGCCCGATTACGGTTTGTCGGCTTGCGGAGCGGCCTCTTCGCTTGTCTCATCATCATCTTCTTTTACCGGATTATTAGCCGTCAGCAGGAAAGGCGACTGCTGCCAGCGGGTGCGGCGGTCGCGCAGCAGGGTCCGGCTCAGAATAATGCCGATAGCCAGCGCCAGCAGCATCATCAGCCGCAGGATATTGGTGGTGTTATCCACCTGCTTGGATTCCGTGACCAGCACGTGCGTATCCAGCGTCACGCGCAGAAAACCGCGAGGGCCCTCTGCGCTGTCCAGCGACTGCACCAGCTGATGGTTAAAGTAGCTGCCCGCACGCTGTCCATCCAGCGCCAGGCGGTCGCGCACGTTAATGGTTTCGCCGCTGTGGGCTAAAAGCGTGCCGTCATCGTCATAAACCGAGGCATCCAGAATACGGCTGTCGCGGGTCAGCTGACTGATGATATTGGCGATCTGCTGATGATTGTCGTCGCTGTTTTCCATCAGCGGCGTCAGGCTGAAAGCCACCTGGCGTGTGAGGGTTCGCGCCAGCTCATCCACCTGCTCAGAACGCGCCATCTGATGGCTGAGGCTGAACCAGGAGGCACCCTGCATCAGCACCACCAGTAAGGTGAGGCAGATCAGCACGATTGCCGTACGATGCAGACGAAATTTAAGTTTGGCCTTTGCCATCTTTATCCTTCACGCTTAACTAACTCCCCTGGCTCTTAGCTTTATGTTGCCAGAAGCGGGGCTGACAAGGTAGCCTCTTGCGTGGTTAATATGTCCCTACAGGAGCTGTAATGCCAAATAGTCTCACCTGGTGCGACCTGCCATCCGATGTCTCTCTCTGGCCGGGTTTACCTCTTTCTCTCAGTGGCGATGAAGTGATGCCGCTGGACTACCGCGCTGGCCGCACCGGCTGGCTTCTGTATGGACGCGAACTGACAAAAGAGAGCCTGACGCAGCTTCAGCATCAGTTAGGTGCGGCGATGGTGATTGTCAGCGCCTGGCGCGTTGAAGAGTATCACGTGGTGCGCCTGGCTGGCTCTCTCACGCCGCGGGCTATGCAACTGGCACACGAGGCTGGGTTAGATGTGGCGCCGCTGGGCAAAATCCCGCATCTGAAAACGCCAGGCCTGCTGGTAATGGATATGGACTCTACGGCGATTGAAGTTGAGTGCATTGATGAAATAGCCAAACTCGCTGGCTGCGGTGAGCAGGTAGCCGAGGTGACGGAGCGGGCAATGCGCGGAGAGCTGGATTTCGCCGCCAGCCTGCGGCAGCGTGTCGCCACGCTAAAAGACGCGGATGCCACTATTCTTACTACAGTGCGTGATGCGCTGCCGCTGATGCCTGGTCTGACTGAACTGGTGCACAAGCTGCAGGCGCTGGGCTGGCATGTGGCGATCGCTTCCGGTGGCTTTACCTTCTTTGCCGAGTACCTGCGGGATAAGCTGCACCTCTCTGCGATTGCCGCCAACGTGCTGGAAATTCGCGACGGTAAGCTGACGGGCGAAGTGCTGGGCGACATCGTCGATGCACAATATAAAGCGGACACGCTGCATAAGCTGGCAAAACGCTTTGAAATTGCAGCCGATCAAACCGTCGCCATTGGCGATGGCGCCAACGATTTACTGATGATTAAGGCTTCCAGTCTGGGCATTGCCTATCACGCCAAGCCGAAAGTGAATCAACAGACCGAAGTGATCATCCGCCATGCGGATTTAATGGGCGTGTTCTGCATTCTCAGCGGCAGCCTGATCCACGAAGAACGTTAAGGAACCAATTTGGCCAAAGCGGTAAAACGCGCCTTTGTTTGTAATGAATGCGGCGCCGATTATCCACGCTGGCAGGGGCAATGCAGCGCCTGTCACGCCTGGAACACCATTACGGAAGTGCGTTTAGCGGCTTCTCCTGCCGTGGCGCGTAACGAGCGCCTCTCTGGCTATGCGGGCAGCGCAGGCCCCAGCCGCGTGCAGAAACTTTCTGAAATCAGCCTCGAAGCGCTTCCGCGCTTTTCTACCGGCTTCAAAGAGTTTGACCGCGTGCTGGGCGGCGGCGTCGTGCCGGGCAGTGCCATCCTGATCGGGGGAAGTCCCGGTGCCGGGAAAAGTACCCTGCTGCTGCAAACCCTGTGCAAACTTGCCGAGGGCATGAAAACGCTCTATGTCACCGGAGAGGAGTCGCTTCAGCAGGTGGCGATGCGCGCGCACCGTCTGGGCCTGCCGACGGCAAATCTCAATATGCTGTCGGAAACCAGCATCGAGCAGATCTGTCAGATCGCCGAGCAGGAGGAGCCGAAGCTGATGGTGATCGACTCCATTCAGGTGATGCACATGGCCGATATCCAGTCATCGCCAGGCAGCGTGGCGCAGGTGCGCGAAACCGCTGCTTACCTGACCCGCTTTGCGAAAACCCGTGGCGTGGCGATCGTAATGGTCGGCCACGTAACCAAAGATGGCTCGCTGGCCGGGCCGAAAGTGCTTGAGCACTGTATCGACTGCTCCGTGTTGCTGGATGGCGATGCCGATTCCCGCTTCCGCACGCTGCGCAGCCATAAAAACCGCTTTGGTGCCGTGAATGAGCTGGGTGTCTTCGCGATGACGGAGCAGGGGCTGCGGGAAGTGAGCAATCCTTCTGCTATCTTCCTCAGCCGCGGCGAGGAGGTCACTTCGGGCAGCTCGGTGATGGTGCTGTGGGAGGGAACGCGTCCGCTGCTAGTGGAGATCCAGGCGCTGGTAGATCATTCGATGATGGGCAATCCGCGTCGCGTAGCGGTGGGGCTGGAGCAGAACCGTCTGGCGATCCTGCTGGCGGTGCTGCACCGTCACGGCGGCCTGCAGATGGCCGATCAGGATGTGTTTGTGAACGTCGTCGGCGGTGTCAAGGTAACGGAGACCAGTGCTGACCTGGCACTGATGCTGTCGATGGTCTCCAGCCTGCGCGATCGCCCTTTACCTCAGGATCTGGTGGTATTTGGCGAAGTGGGTCTGGCGGGCGAGATCCGCCCGGTGCCGAGCGGGCAGGAGCGAATTTCTGAAGCGGCGAAGCACGGCTTCCGTCGCGCCATCGTACCGGCTGCTAACGTGCCGAAAAAACCGCCGGAGAACATGAAGGTCTACGGCGTGAAGAAACTGGCCGATGCGCTGGCAATCCTGGAAGATCTTTAAGGGCTGTGGCCTGTTTTGACCGGCGTCTGGCCCGGCCAGACAGCGGGTTATTTAAGCGCATTTTCATCATAGTGGCGGACGCGGTTCCGCCCGTTATGCAGGAGGCATTTGATGTCGACGTTCGATTATCTGAAGAGCGCTATCCGCCAGCAGGGGTGTACGCTGCAGCAGGTTGCGGATGCCAGCGGCATGACCAAAGGCTATCTCAGCCAGCTCCTTAACGCCAAAATCAAAAGTCCCAGCGCACAGAAGCTGGAAGCCCTGCACCGTTTTCTGGGGCTGGAGTTTCCCCGCCGTGAAAAGACCATCGGCGTGGTATTCGGGAAATTCTATCCGCTGCATACCGGTCATATCTATCTGATCCAGCGCGCCTGTAGCCAGGTTGACGAGCTGCATATCGTGATGGGCTATGATGAGCCGCGCGATCGCCAGCTGTTTGAAGCCAGCGCCATGTCGCAGCAGCCCACCATCAGCGACCGCTTGCGCTGGCTGCTGCAGACATTTAAATACCAGAAGAACATCCGTATCCATTCGTTTAACGAAGAGGGCATGGAGCCCTATCCGCATGGCTGGGACGTCTGGAGCCGGGGCATCAACGATTTTATGGAAAATCACGGTATCGTGCCGAACCGGGTTTACACCAGTGAAGAGCTTGATGCACCGCAGTATCAGCAGCATCTGGGGATCGAGGCGGTGGTTATCGATCCCAAACGATCGTTTATGAGCATCAGCGGCGCGCAAATTCGTCAGGATCCGTTCCGCTACTGGGAATATATTCCCACCGAGGTCAAGCCGTTCTTTGTGCGTACGGTGGCAATTCTGGGCGGTGAGTCGAGCGGTAAATCCACTCTGGTCAACAAGTTAGCCAATATCTTTAATACGACCAGCGCCTGGGAGTTTGGCCGCGATTATGTTTTCTCGCATCTTGGCGGCGATGAGATGGCGTTGCAGTATTCCGACTACGACAAGATCGCGCTGGGTCAGGCACAGTACATCGATTTTGCGGTGAAGTACGCCAACAAAGTCGCTTTTATCGATACCGATTTCGTCACCACGCAGGCATTCTGCAAGAAATATGAGGGGCGTGAGCACCCGTTTGTGCAGGCGCTGATTGATGAGTATCGCTTTGATTTGGTGATTCTGGTGGAGAACAACGTGCCGTGGGTAGCTGACGGCCTGCGCAGCCTGGGCAGTTCGGTGGATCGCAAAGAGTTTCAGACGCTGCTGGTGTCGATGCTGGAAGAGAATAACATCAGCTATGTGCACGTTGAGCAGGATAGCTACGATGAACGCTTCCTGCGCTGCGTTGAGCTGGTTCAGGAGATGCTGGGCGCGAAGCAGGGGCATCCTGACGCATAGCGGTCCGATAGCCTGACGCCCGATAATAAAACGGCCCGCATCATCAATGCGGGCCGTTTGTTTTTCCGGCAGGTATTTTTATGCTGTCAGAGCTCTCCGGCCCATCAGCAGCGACAGCAACGTCGCCAGCTTTTCCAGCCTTTATGCCAGCGCCCGCAGTTCGTTAACGTTCCGCTGGCGAACAAACAGCGCCAGCAGCAGCATCCCGGTCAGCGCCAGCACGCTTGCCAGCAGGAAGGCGGAAGAATAGCCGCCGCCATACTGAATCAGAAAGCCGGTGATGCCGGGCGAAAGAATGCCCGCCAGGTTTGCCAGCAGATGCACAAATCCGCCCGCCGTACCGATGCGTTCGGCCGGCACGATATCCTGCAGCAGCGACCAGCAGGCCTGTGGCGTCATATAGGCGAACACGCTGGCCAGCGTAATCAGCGATACCGCCAGCGTAACGCTGCTGGCCCAAGCCGTCAGCATCACGCACACCGCCGCGACCGCCAGGCCGCAAAAAATCACCAGCTTGCGGGAAAGCAGAAAATTGCCGGTGCGCCGATAAAGCGCGTCCGAAATCACTCCGCCGCCGATAAAACCAATCGTCGCGCCCAGCCATGGCAGGATGCCGATCAGGCTCATGCTTTTAATATCCAGATGCTGGAAATCGGTCAGATAGCTTGGCAGCCAGGAGAGAAAGAAGAACTGAATGTAGTTAAAGCAGAAAAAGGCGGCGGCTACGCCCAGCACCGGCAGGGAGAGCACGTAGTGCCAGAGGCGGGTTGGCTGAGCCGCCCCCGCTTCGACGGCACGCGTGGCCGGGCGCTGAGCGGTAATCACGATACGTTCCTGCTCGCTGACGCGGGGATGCTGCTCCGGCCTGTCGCGAAACAGCCACAGCCAGAACGCCAGCCAGACAAAGCCGAGCGCGGCGATCACCACGAAGGAGACGCGCCAGCCGAACTGCAGCCCGACCAGACCGACAATTGGCGCAGCGACAGCGGCGCCAAGAGGCTGGCCGGCGTTGGTAAAGCCAACGGCGCGACCAACTTCCTTGCGGGGGAACCAGTTGGAGATCGACTTATTGGTGGTGGTGCCCATCGGGCCTTCGCCGATGCCAAACAGCACCCTGACAATCAGCAAGTGGACAAAGTTACCGGCGAGTGCCGTTGCGCCGCAGAACAGCGACCAGATGGCGGCCGCCCAGCCAAACACCTTGCGCGGCCCAAAGCGGTCGGCTGCCCAGCCGCCCAGGAAGCAAAACAGGCAGTAGCCAATAAAAAAGCAGCTGAACAGAATGCCCATCTGCGCATCGTTAATCTGCAGATCTGTTTTGACCAGCGGCGCCATCACCGACAGCGCGGCGCGATCGAGATAGTTCAGCATCCCGGCGAAGAACAGGAGCAGCGCTACAACGCTGCGATAGTTTTTAAACATGGGTAACGCCCTCCGGAGTGATTTTGATATGGCTGTGGGTATGAGCCTTCAGCACCTGTGCGTCGGGAACGAATCCCAGGCCCGGTGTGTCCGGCAGGCGGAGCGTGGGCGCAAAATCAAGCTGCGGATAAAGCAGCGGCGTGAAGCGGATCCATGGAACTTCCAGCCTGATGTCGGCAGGTAACGTGGCCACGAGGTGTGCCGTCGCCAGCAGGCCCGCGCCGTAGTAAAAACAGTGCGGTACCACTTTTACCCCGTGTAGCCTGGCGCGTTCAAAAACGCGCAGCGAAGCAGTAATGCCGCCTACCTTTGCCACGCTGGGCTGCACGATATCTACCGCCTGGCAGGCAAAAAACTGTTCGAAATCCCATTCGCCCGAAGCGTTTTCTCCGGCCGCAATCGGCGTTCCCGCGCGGCGTACTTCCGCCAGGCCAGCAATGTCATCTGGCGGCCAGACCGGCTCTTCCAGCCAGCCCAGCTTAAGCTCCGCCAGCTGCCGGGCGCGGTTGCCTGCTTCGTCAACCGTCCATGGGCAGTTGACGTCGACCATCAGCGTAGCCTCCTCCGGCAGCGCGGCTCGTGCAGCGGCGATGGCGGTATACTCGGTTTCGTGTAGTTTGAGCATATGAAAGCCCGCCTGCCAGGCACGCCTGACCTGCCATGCCACCTCTTCCGGCTGGTTGTTGTAGCTCACCAGGCTGGCATAGAGGCCAATTTGTTGACGTTCAGCTCCAAGCAGCTGCCACAAGGGTTTGGCGAGATGCTGACCCAGCAGATCCCACAGCGCGATATCCACCGCCGACAGGGCGTAACGCACCGGCCCGCCGCGGCCAAAAGCGTGCAGCGCCTGTTCCGCTTCCGCCATCAATGCGACCAGTGCTTCACGACTTTCCGGCACGTTTTTATTCAGAAAAAAAGGAACAACCAGGCTCTGCAACGCCTGAGCGGTCACAGGGTTACAGAGATGACCAAAGCCTTCTCCCCAGCCCTGCAGGCCGGTATCGGTTTCGATGCGCACCAGCAGCGTTTCCATCTTTTTTAGCGCGGGGGAGGCGGCGTTCCATGCCGTTTCATCCACCGTGATAGAGCGGCGATCGCTGGCAAAGGGAACGGCGAGGCGGATTACCTCAACATGACTGATTTTCATTCCATAAACCTCATAAAGTAGGGCAGTCAGCCGTTTGAAGTTATGGTTAAGGGTGCGTGCTGACTGGCGAGACAAGAGTAATGCCAAATCAGTATAAAAAGTGGAGCGGCGGGGAGCATCGTTCAGTCGCACAAGGATACCGGAGCGGGATGAGGGAAATTTTGGCATCTGGATAAGGGGCTGCGGGACGGGTCACAAAAACGCCTTACGAAGCGGCAGCGGCGCGGCCTTTATGGCTGGCCGCGGCTGCCTTTCTGCAATAGCAGAAAGCATATTCAGGAAAAATCAGTAGGTTAATTTTGCCTTATCCGGCGCCATGGATTTGAACAGCGGGAGGCGACGATCCAGCGCCTCACTGTAAAGCATGGTATCTACGCCTACGCCTACGCCTACGGCAACGGCAACAAAAGTGGCTCCCCATTCAAGACATCTTTTTGCCATGGCGGGATCCACAGCCAGGAAACCGGCGGCCTTACCCGCTGCGCAGATCTTGCGGATAGCCTGCTCAATAATCGCCTGCACGTCGGGGTGGCCAGCATTATCGGGATAGCCCAGCGACGCCGAGAGATCGGCCGGGCTAAGAAAATTGTGCATTTCCAGCAGCGCGCCGATCCGGCTGTGGAGCGATTCCAGCAGAGTGGACAAGTAAGAATAAAAACTGGAAGGTACTGCACAGATTTTTGGAAATTTAGTGCAATGGGTTGGACGGGAAACCTTCAGCGAGGCCATTGTCAGCTTAAGTAGGCACAGGATCGCATTAGAGAGGATGATTTAATGAGTAAGAAGCGAAGCAGCATCTTTGCTTAATGGTATGCCGATGTGAAGCGAACACAACGAATATTTATGTATGTTTGTACAGTTAGCCTGCCCTGGTATATTGAGGTTGTGACGAAGTAGAGTGACTATCGCTGGCTTCAGGGAGTGAACGCCACTGTGAGGTTGACGGCCAGACGTTTTATCCAGTCTTTGGAGATTGAGTAAAACGCTGGCCAAACCGAATCCGTTCCTTCGAGGGCATTTATTACTGCATCTGGCGCTCTGCCTGGCAGCCCGGATCCCTTTACGCCATAAGCAGATGCTGCAAGCTACGTAAGGTTTTTTCCCGGGAGATATGCCAAAGGATGCTTGAATAATCAGAAGCTCTGGGCTCTTCGCAGCAGGCAAAAGCTTCTGACAATATCAACGCCATCCTGGCGACGCACAGATCAGTAAACCATCACCACTTTCCCGCGCATATGGCCTTCCAGCACCAATTTATGGGCTTCTGTCAGGGTTTCCACGCTCAGCCCCTGCAGCGTTTTGTTCAGCGTGGTCGTGATTTTCCCTGCATCCAGCAGCTTCGCCGTGGCATCCAGAATCTCACCCTGACGGGCGATATCCGGCGTGTTAAACATGCTGCGGGTATACATAAGCTCGAAATGCAGCGCGGCGCTTTTCAGCTTCAGCTGATTCATTTCCAGCGGCTTCTCATTCTCTACGATGGTGCAGATATGCCCCTGCGGCGCAATCAATTTTGCCATCGCCTCCCAGTGACCATCGGTGTCATTCAGGCAGAAAATGTAATCGACCTGCTTCAGACCGTGCTTCTCCAGCTCGCCGACCATATCTTTATAATCGATCACCAGGTCCGCGCCGCGATCCTTACACCACTGTACGGAGTCTGGACGGGAAGCGGTGGCAATCACCTTCACTTTGCTGTGCAGTTTGGCAAACGGAATAGCCAGCGAGCCTACGCCGCCTGCGCCGCCAACGATCAGTAACGTTTTGCCTTCTTCCACCTTATCAAGCTGCAGGCGGTCAAACAGACCTTCCCAGGCCGTCAGCGCCGTCAGCGGGATGGCTGCCGCTTCCGCCCAGTTCAGTGAGGCAGGTTTGTGGCCGGTGATGCGGGCATCGATCAGCTGATGCGTGGTATTGCTGCCCGGACGGGTAAGATCACCCGCGTAATAGACTTCGTCGCCAGCCTTGAAGCCACTGACTTTGCTACCCACTTCCAGCACCACGCCGCTGGCATCCCAACCGAGAATCCGGGGCTGCTGCAAACCACTCTTTTGCGCGCCTTTATGGACTTTGGTATCCACTGGATTGACCGAAGCGGCTTTTACTTCAACCAACATATCGTATTCGCCCGGCGTCGGTTTTTCCGGCTGAATTTCAATAAACTGCTGCGGTTTTTCTGGATTGATAGCAATCGCTTTAATACTCATGGCGCATCTCCTTTAAGGTGTGATATTCAGTGTAGAAGCTAAGCGGACTCATGATAAGCCGTACAATAACTAACGAAGTGTTCGTTTCAGGTGAACAATTATGTTTAAACAGCTGCAGGATATGGCCCTGTTTGCGTTGGTGGCCGAATGCGGCAGTTTCACCGGGGCGGCAAAGCGTGCCGGATTACCGAAATCCAGCGTCAGCCAGCGCATCAGCCAGCTTGAGCAGGCGCTGGGTATTCGGCTGATCAACCGTACCACGCGTCAGCTCAATCTGACCTTTGCCGGCGAACGCTACCTGGTGCACTGTCAGGAGATGATGCAGGCCAGCGAACGTGCCAACATGGCTATACAACGCCTGCGGGATAACCCCAGCGGACGCCTGCGCATTACCTCGCCAGCGGGGATTGGCGCCACGCTACTGGCGCGCTTTAATGCTGCTTTTCAGCAGGAATATCCGGACGTCACGCTTGAAGTTTCCGTCTCGGATGAGGTCCGGGATCTGGTGCAGGAGGGCTACGATGTGGCGCTGCGTACCGGACAGCCGCAGGACTCATCGCTGATTGGGCGGCGCATCGGCTACTGCGAAAGGCTGCTGGTGGCCTCAAAAGGTTATCTGGATAAACATGAAGCGTTAACCCATCCGCAACAGCTTTCAACGCATCGCTGTATTGCTCATCGCGCCTGGAGCGAGTGGTTACTGAAGCGGGAAGAGGAGTATTACCGCTGGCTGCTGCCGCCCATCCATATGACCGACAACCTGGTCTATGCGCGCGAGTGCGCGTTGGGCGATGCAGGAATCACCCTGCTGCCGAGATTCCTTACCGAGGATATCGTGCCGGATGGGGGATTGGTGCAGGTGCTGCCAGAGTGGCAGGTCGAAGGCAACGAATTGTGGCTGGTCTACCCAAGTCGTAAGCTGAATTCGCCCGCGCTGGCGCGGTTTATCGACTTCGCGTTGCAGTCACCCATTTTTCGGGAGTTTTATCAATGATTTGCTGTTTTTATCATAAGTCATCTCTGATTGAGAGTTTACCCACTTAGCCGCGTGTTCACTATTGGCAGGTAAGATTAAAAACGCGTCAGGATGTGATTAGGGCGCTTAGGACGTCAGATTTTGACGTGGTGCGCACCATCAAAAATAGTATCAGTCTTGAACGGGTGAGGGCGCGTCAGAGCGGCTAACAAAGGCCCGCACTGGGGTAAAGGCGGGCGCGCCAGCCCGCCTTCAAGGTGACGAGGGTTAGACCCAATGCGCCAGGATCGACCGTTTACCGTGCTCGAACATTTTCTCCTGGATGATCTCTTTTTGTGATTCGGCGATCGTGGGTGCATAAATTGATGGCGACCACAGTGCCAGCGCACCGGGTTCGGCGACTACCGGATCGCCATTCATGGCAATGAACCTGCGTTCCAGCATTTCCTCTCCGTTGGCGGTCATCTCCTGCTGTTTTACCGTGACGGCCCCCTGCACGATACCGGTACCGACCAACTGGCGATTGACGGAGACCAGCGACAGTTCGCGGCTGGTCGTCAGGCCGAAATAAATCAGCCGGTAGAGGAAGTAACTGGCCCACATTTCTCGCTGTTGTAAGCCGCTTTCGCGCATAAACCATGCGCGGGAGTCATGCACATGATCGTCGAACAGCGCCATGATAAGTTTGCTGGTCGCATCAAAGGTTACCCAGCCCATTTTATCCCGGTAGAGCCGGGGAAAGAGGCGTTCTCCGTCACGCTTCATGGCTTCATATTCGGTTTTACGATCGCGGCTGCGCATCAGATAAACAGCGTGACCGGGAATTGTGTCGAGCACTACCTGTTGCCATGAATGCTGATCCCGATCCCAGCCGAAATAGTCAGCCTGAAACTCAGCAGCGGCTTCGCGGGACTGGCGTTGCTCGGTCCTGGGGGCGTAGTCGGGCAGTCCCTGCACCTCCTCCCCGCCTTTTTGCATCCGGGCGCGGCGGCGTATTTTCTGCTCGGCAAGCCGGGCATCCTGATTGGCCTTCAGCACCTTCGGGTCTTCGTCTTCACGGGTCTGGTGCAGATAAAAGGGCTGCGTAAGGTAGGTATTTTTACCGTAGCGGCCAATGCGCCATGCGGTCAGCCAGCCCATCTGCTCACGCACGAGGTGTTCAAGTCCCTGAACCAGCCTGATGGGTTGATAGTCGCCTACCTGCGTCGATGAGGGTTCCGGGGTTATGCCCAGCGTGGTGCGCCATGCGTTAAAGCGTACGATCAGCTCGTGAGTGAGCTTAAATTCTTCCTCAAATCCTGAAGGGAATGCCCGGAAATTGAGCAATTGGGTTAGTTGCTCAGGAATGTGCTCCGGCAGAATGGCGAGCGGAGCCCCGGCCTCAAAGCCTGCAGCGTACATGTCATGCAACGGGATCTGTGAGAGCAGCAGTCCGACGTCGTTGCAGGCTTTGCCCTGCTCGCCGGGCGGATAGCCGCCGCCGAGATCGGAGTGAACGCCGGGATAAATGACCTCGGTGGCGTATGTCGGGTAGCGGCCGTCTGCGCGGCGCACAGAGTCGAGCGGAAAGCACTGACGCTGCTCGTGGGCCGAGACCATATGTACGCAGCGTTTAACAAAGCCGGGAAAGGCGGCCTCGTCCGGCAGGTGCTGGGTATTGTCAGACCAGCCCTGATGGCCGTTAAAGCCCGGTACCAGATTGGGCAAGCCGACGGACGGCACGGTATCAATGATGCCCAGAAACTCGACGGTTACCGGCAGCCCCAGCAGGGTGATGACAGGTGGGTACTGCCCGTTCTCTTGCGGGGGAGAAAGCTGGGTAAGCCAGTTGACGAAGGTCCGGGCCTCGGCCGCGCCGCGTGAAAATCCGTAAATAAACAGTTTAATGCCAAGCAGCGTGGGCTTGTGGTACTGAACCTTCCTGGCCAGTGGCGACAGCAGCCGGTTAATGACGAGGCGGCGCGGCACCTCGCCGGTCACCGGCCAGTGAGCGGCCATGCCGATGATTTCTTTTTTTGCCACGTCATCATCGAGCTTG
The DNA here is from genome assembly GCF_030758455.1 of Erwinia pyri. NCBI lineage: Bacteria > Pseudomonadati > Pseudomonadota > Gammaproteobacteria > Enterobacterales > Erwiniaceae > Erwinia > Erwinia pyri. The sequence goes on along the minus strand of NZ_CP132353.1, from coordinate 3,846,789 downwards.
CCGCCGGTCAAGGTGTGAATTAGTGCATCGACCAGACGCAGTAGCGCCCAGTTGATGCGGTTTTCTCCCCCGAGCGCATGCGCCAGCCCCATGCTGTCATAGTCCGGTTCACCAATTTTGGGAAAGGGAGTGCCGACGCCAGGCATGTAGTAATTATAATAACCGCGTTCCCTGTCCTGCGTGGTGGCGTGGTAAAGCCTGGCGATATTGGTCGGGTGCGGCGGCCTGGCCGTTTTGGTGTCGTTCGCTTCGTTGTTGCCGGTGCCGTCAAAAAACAGGCTGATATGGAGACATTTGCTGCAGGTGTAGACGCCGCGTGACCCGGCCTCAACGCACTTCCGGGTATGGTAGTCGCGCTCCTCCTGCTTCAGGCGCCTGTAATTTTGCATCACGGCTTCGGGCGTCAGCTTTCGACGACCAGCTGACTCTACCGGAAACGGCGGTGGGGCACAGGCGGGCTGGGTTATGAGCGTGGGCACGTGGCAGGCTCCTTCATCTTTCTGGGGTATTTTATCAGGCTGTCAGGGTGTTGTGGACCATAGCAGGACTGGGTGACCTCTACCTGATTACAGGGCAGGAAGTGAACGGTGATACCGCAGGTGCCCTCAGGGCCGTACCGGGGAATATCCACGGTGCGGACAAAGTGCTGGTATCTTGCCACATGGCGGGCGTAGGCTTCGGGTTCGTATTCATGAAAACCGTTCTTTTTTCTAGGAATTATTTCATAAGGATTAGGATCTGCCTCCCACTCGACGCGTGCTTTGAGGCCCGGCGTCCATGTGCGGGAATAGGTAATACAGCACGCGCCGCCAGATTCGCCGTAGGCGTTCATACCGGGCGCACCGGCCCCATTGACGCGGAACCAGTTGATGGCTTTTGCGGTGTGGTTGTAAGCGTCGACGTCACCTGCCAGCGTGTCGTCGGGCCGCATGGCCTCACAGCCGGTAAGCGTCAGCGTGGCCAGCGCCAGAAGGAGTAGCGGACTTTTTCCCTGCATCATATTCTTCCTTGTATGATCAGTAAGGCACAATAATAGTGTGGTTTTACGGGTAAGGGAATGGCGATTATTTTTCAAGGATCTGAAATGTGATCCAGAAAATCCTTTTATTCGGCGAGTCTTCTCGTGCCCGGAAATGAAGCGCGCTCTTCCTGCATCAGGAGCCTGTAATTTTGCATCACGGCTTCGGGCGTCAGCTTTCGGCGGTCAGCAGATTCCAGTGGAAACGGCGGTGGGGCACAGGCGGGCTGGGTTATGAGCGTGGGCACGTGGCGGGCTCCTTCATCTTTCTGGGATATTTTATCAGGCTGTCGGGATGGTTGGGGCTATGGCAGGACTGGGTGACCTCCACCTGGTCGCAGGGCAGGAAGTGAACGGTGATACCGCAGGTGCCCTCAGGGCCGTACCGGGGAATATCCACGGTGCGGACAAAGTGCTGGTATTTTACTGCATGGCGCGCGTAGGCCTCGGGTTCGAACCCTGCGCCTTGTTTTACTCTGGGGATAATTTCATAAGGATTAGGATCTGCCTCCCACTCGACGCGTGCTTTGAGGCCCGGCGTCCATGTGCGGGAATAGGCAATACAGCACGCGCCGCCAGATTCGCCGTAGGCATTCATACCGGGCGCACCGGCCCCATTGACGCGGAACCAGTTGATGGCTTTTGCGGTGTGGTTGTAAGCGTCGACGTCACCTGCCAGCGTGTCGTCGGGCCGCATGGCCTCACAGCCGGTAAGCGTCAGCGTGGCCTGCGCCAGAAGGAGTAGCCGACTTTTTCCCTGCATCATATTCTTCCTTGTATGATCAGTAAGGCGCAATAATAGTGTGGTTTTACGGGTAAGGGAATGGCGATTGCTTTCAGGGATCTGAAAAGTGATCCGGAAGATCCTTTTATTCGGCGAGTCGTCTCGTACCCGGAAACGAAAAAACCCGCCGGGGCGGGTTGATCGCCGAATCAATAGTTAGGGTACTTTTGATTCGGATGGTAATTGGGTACACGAGACAGCAGAAACCCGAACTGTTTTTTCAGCGTAACTGCATTCAGGCCCTTACTTCACGGTCTCTCAAAGATCTATCTCGCATATACCTGTTACCAACGGCTACCGCCGTTTTTACACTATTTGGTCATGCGCTTGTACTTGATGCGTTTTGGCTCCAGCGCTTCGGCGCCCAGCGTACGCTTCTTGTACTCTTCATATTCGGTAAAGTTACCTTCGAAGAACTCGATATTGCCTTCATCCTGATAGTCGAGGATGTGGGTGGCGATACGGTCAAGGAACCAACGGTCATGCGAGATAACCATCGCACAGCCCGGGAACTCCAGCAGGGCGTTTTCCAGCGCTCGCAGGGTTTCGATATCCAGGTCGTTGGTAGGTTCATCCAGCAGCAGCATGTTGCCGCCAACCTGCAACAGCTTAGCCAGATGCAGACGGCCACGCTCGCCACCAGAAAGCTCGCCAACGCGCTTGCCCTGATCCACACCTTTAAAGTTGAAGCGGCCCACGTAGGCGCGGCTTGGCATCTCGGTGTTACCGATACGCATAATATCCTGGCCGCCGGAAACCTCTTCCCACACCGTTTTGCTGTTATCCATGCTGTCGCGGAACTGATCGACAGAGGCAAGCTTCACGGTATCGCCCAGCACGATGCTGCCGGAATCGGGCTCTTCCTGACCAGACATCATACGGAACAGCGTGGATTTACCGGCGCCGTTCGGACCGATAATCCCGACGATCGCGCCTTTCGGCACCGAGAAGGTCAGATCGTCAATCAGTAAGCGGTCGCCGTAAGACTTACGCAGGTTGCTGACTTCCACCACTTTATCGCCCAGACGTGCGCCTGGTGGAATAAACAGTTCGTTGGTTTCGTTACGCTTCTGGTAATCGGTATTGTTCAGCTCTTCAAAGCGTGCCAGACGGGCTTTGCCCTTAGACTGACGGCCTTTCGCACCCTGACGCACCCACTCCAGCTCTTTCTCAATGGATTTGCGGCGCGCGGCTTCGCTTGAGGCTTCCTGCGCCAGACGAGCATCTTTCTGCTCCAGCCAGGAAGAGTAGTTGCCTTCCCACGGAATGCCCTCGCCACGGTCCAGCTCCAGGATCCAGCCCGCTACGTTATCCAGGAAGTAACGGTCGTGGGTAATCGCCACCACGGTGCCTTCGAAGTCGTGCAGGAAGCGCTCCAGCCAGGCCACGGATTCTGCATCCAGGTGGTTGGTCGGTTCGTCCAGCAGCAGCATGTCCGGTTTTTCCAGCAGCAGGCGGCAGAGCGCAACGCGACGGCGTTCACCACCGGAGAGGTTAGCCACTTTGGCATCCCAGTCTGGCAGACGCAGCGCATCGGCAGCGCGTTCCAGTTGGGTATTAAGATTGTGGCCGTCATGAGCCTGGATAATCTCTTCCAGCCGGCCCTGTTCTGCGGCCAGCTTGTCGAAGTCCGCATCTTCTTCAGCGTAGAGCGCGTAGACTTCATCCAGACGCTTCAGCGCGCCAACCACTTCCGCCAGCGCTTCCTCAACGGATTCACGGACGGTGTGCTCCAGGTTCAGCTGCGGCTCCTGCGGCAGGTAACCGATTTTCAGGCCAGGCTGCGGACGCGCTTCCCCTTCGATATCTTTATCGATGCCCGCCATGATGCGCAGCAGGGTGGATTTACCTGCGCCATTCAGACCCAGCACGCCGATTTTGGCGCCCGGGAAAAAGCTCAGGGAGATGTTTTTCAGGATATGACGCTTCGGCGGGACGACTTTGCCGACGCGATGCATGCTATAGACGAATTGAGCCACGTAGGATGAGCCTCTTGGTGTCTGTGTGTTAATTGGGGCAGCGGGTGCCCACTCAGATAGCGAAGTTTAACTGGTTTCGGCAGGTAATCACAGCCATCCACCGCGGATTATGCCGATATCCGTCATACTTCCCGCCGCAAATTCGTTGCCTGCATGCGCGCCATTCTGCCGCTGACTTAAGTAAACTTTCGGGAGGTTGCCTGCTGGCTCTCTTTCTGCCGCGCGGATCCTTTTAATGATAAAAAGGATTTATCAGATAACTGTTTGATTTTCGAGCTGAGCAGATTATGCTGATTTTTTGCCTTATAAAGCAGGAGCATATCGATGAAAGTTCTGATAGCGGCGGAAGAGAACGCCTGGGGCGGGATGATTCAGCAGTGTCGTCAGCTGTTGCCCGACGTCGAGTTCACCGCTTCTGCAGGCCACGCCGCAGAAAGCCTGGCAGGCTATGATGTGCTGATCCCGGGGATGGCGAAGGTGACGCCGGAGCTGCTGAAAACCGCCGACAGGCTCAGGCTTATTCAGCAGGCCGGTGCCGGGCTGGAGGGCGTGGATATTGCCAGCGCAAAGGCACAAGGCGTGCAGGTGGCGAATGTCCCCTCAGACAGCTCCGGCAATGCCGACTCCGTTGCAGAACTCGGTATCTGGATGATGATTGGGCTGGCGCGCAAGGCCAGTGAACTGCCGGAGATGATCGCCACCCGTCAGCTCGGCCTGCCGGTAGGCATGGGGCTGACGGGAAAAACCGTCGGTCTGGTGGGACTGGGCGGCATCGGTAAGGCGCTGGCGAAGCGGCTGGTGCCGTTTGGCGTCCGTCTGATTGGCGTGAAAAGAACCGCCGACCAGAGTTTTGCCAAAGAGCATCAGCTGGACTGGCTGGGCAACATGGCGCATCTGCCCGCGCTGCTGAGCGAGGCGGATTTTGTGATCCTCAGCCTGCCGGATAACGACGCGACGCGGAATATCATTGATGAAACGGCGCTGGCCCAGATGAAGCAGGGCAGTTTCCTGATTAATCTGGGGCGCGGTGGGCTGATTGAAAAAGAGGCGCTGCTGGCCGCACTGGAAGTAGGGCACCTGGCGGGCGCCGGGCTGGATGTCTTCTGGCAGGAGCCGCCGGACCCGCAGGACTCACTGTTTCACTACAATGTGATCGCCACGCCACATATTGGCGGCGTCACGGATAACTCTTTGAGTGGCAACGTCGCAGGCGTTTGTGAAAATCTTCGCCGCCTGCGGGATGGTGAGGAGATCCTTAACCGCTGGGCCTGAAGCCTCTACTTCTGCGCGGTAATCAGCTCTATTCCCAGACTCTTCAGTTTGCTCGCCAGATCCTTCGGTGGCGTCTCGTCACTGACCAGCGTGCTGAAGGCGCTGAGTTCGTCAATACGGGCGGGCAGCACTTTGCCGAACTTGCTGCTGTCCGCCACCAGAATTTTGTGGCGGGCGCGCTGCATCGCCTGATGCTTCATCGGCAGCTCGTTCAGGTTGTAGCAGGTTGCGCCCTGAACGGCGTCAATCCCGGCGGCAGAGATAAACGCCTTGCCGGGACAGAGGCTGTCCATGACCGAGCCGTGCCCCAGCGGGGTAAAGATCGCATTGTCGGCATGGAACTCGCCGCCGTTAAGGATAACCTGACAAGCGGGTTTCTCTTTCAGCGCCAGAAAGGTATTCATTGCGCAGCAGATAGCGGTAAAAGCCAGCTCGTTGTCAATGGCATCGACAATCCACGGCATGGTAGTGCCGCAGTCGAAAAATACCGTGTCGCCAGACTCTATCAGCGAAGCTGCCAGCTGCCCCAGTCGCCGTTTTTTCTCGACGTTGTGCGCCTGCTGATCGGTGACAAAATAGTGTCCCTGACTGTTTTTAGGATCGCTGACAATGTAGCCCCCGAGTAACACCACCGCCGAAGGCTGTTCGTTGAGATCCCGCCGGATGGTCATCTCAGAGACACCCAGCAGACGCGCGGCTTCCCGCAGGTGGATTTTGTCGGTCCGCTTAAGTGCAGACGACAGCTTGTTTACGCGCTCATCGCGCCGGGTTTCCATGGTCAGTCACTCCTTTAAGAACGGTTAATATCCCTCGCCGGCGGGATGACTGCCGTTGACGATGGCGACGCCGGAACTGGTGCCAATGCGGGTGGCGCCCGCGTTGATCATGATATCCGCTGTCTGGCGATCGCGAACCGCGCCCGAGGCTTTCACCGCCACCTCCGGACCGGCTGTCTGCTGCATCAGACGAACGTGCTCTTCGCGCGCGCCGCCGGTGCTGAAGCCGGTGGAGGTTTTAACGAAGGCTACGCTGAGTGCGCGACAAATTTCACAGATTTGAACGATTTGCGCATCGCTGAGCAGGCAGGTCTCTAATATTACCTTCAATGGGATCGGGCCGCAAACCTCGCGCACCGCCTGAATATCGGCCTGCACAGCGGCAATCTCGCCACTCTGTAGCCAGCCGACGTTAATCACCATATCGATCTCTTCCGCCCCCGCCTCAATAGCCGCTTTCGCTTCAAACGCTTTAGCGCTGGTCAGCCCCGCGCCCAGCGGAAAACCGATTACGGAACAGACCTTCACACCGCTCTTCTCCAGCGTTTTTGCCACCAGCGGCACATAACCCGAGTTGACGCAAACGGCGTAGAAGCGATGGGCCATCGCCTCTTCACACAGGGCGATAATTTGCTGCGCGGTGGCATTTGCCGCCAGCAGCGTGTGGTCAATATAACGGGCATAGTCAACGTTTTGCACAGGGGAGTTCCTCAGCAGATCGGGTGTTTTGTTAAAATAATAACATTTCAGGCTGGCCGTCAATCTCTAATCATCACGCTGATAACACGATTTTCAGGCTGAGACGGGTGTCACAAAAATCACACAAGATGATTGTTATTGTTATTTCTACAACATTTAATGAAGAAAATTTACACGGGGAAAACGTCATGGATATTGCCGTCATTGGCTCAAATATGGTCGACCTGATCACCTATACCAACACCATGCCAAAAGCGGGTGAGACCTTAGAAGCGCCCGATTTCGCGCTGGGCTGCGGTGGCAAAGGCGCAAACCAGGCCGTTGCGGCGGCAAAGCTTGGCGCTGCGGTGATGATGGTCAGCAAGGTGGGCGAAGATCTCTTCGCGGAGAATACGGTTAAAAATCTACAGCAGTTTGGCGTGAACACTGACAACGTCACCGTGGCAGCAGGCACCTCAAGCGGGGTTGCGCCTATCTTTGTCGACGACCAGTCGCAAAACCGCATCCTGATTATCAAAGGAGCGAATGCACACCTTGCGCCAGCGGATATCGATGCCGCGGCTGAAGCGCTTAAGCGTTGTCGACTGATGGTGTTGCAGCTGGAAATTCCGCTGCCAACGGTCTATTACGCCATCGACTTTGCACGTCAGCACGGTATTCAGGTGATCCTTAATCCTGCGCCAGCAGTGGCGGGGCTTGATATTCAGTATGCCTGCCAGTGCGACTACTTCATGCCCAACGAAACCGAACTGGAGATCCTCACCGGCCTGCCCGTCGCTACGGATGAGGAGGTGATCAGGGCAGGGCAGATGTTGCTGGGACGCGGCCTGAAAAACCTGATCATTACCCTGGGAAGCCGGGGATCGGTCTGGATGCATGGCGATGAAGTCCACCGGGTTGGCCCAACGCCGGTCAGTGCTGTGGATACCAGCGGCGCCGGAGATGCCTTTATCGGCTGCTTCGCCCACTTCCTGATCCAGCATGGCGATGTGGCTAAGGCGATGGAGTCTGCCTCCGCCTATGCCGCCTGTAGCGTCACCGGACGGGGAACTCAGCTTTCCTATCCCGATGCCGATACCTTTCACCGTTTTCTCACCCGTTAACTGAGGATCCGCTATGCACCAGAGCATCGTTCAGCAGCCTGATGGCTATTTAAATAAGACCCCGCTGTTGCAGTTTATTCTGCTCTCCTGCCTGTTCCCGTTGTGGGGATGCGCAGCCAGCCTGAATGACATTTTGATTACCCAGTTCAAAAGCGTGTTTGCGCTCAGCGATTTCGCCAGCGCGCTGGTGCAGAGCGCCTTTTACGGCGGCTATTTCCTGATTGCGATCCCCGCCTCGCTGGTGATCCGCAGCAGCAGCTATAAGGTGGCGATCCTGCTGGGCCTGGCGCTCTATATTGTCGGGTGCGTCCTCTTCTATCCCGCTTCCCATATGGCAACTTACACCATGTTTCTGGCGGCTATCTTCGCCATCGCCATTGGCCTGAGCTTCCTCGAAACGGCGGCAAATACCTACAGCTCTATGATTGGGCAGCGGCAGCACGCTACGCTGCGCCTTAACGTCAGCCAGACCTTCTATCCTGTCGGGGCGCTGATGGGGATTGTGCTGGGCAAATATCTGGTGTTTCAGGATGGCGACAGCCTGCACAGCCAGATGGCGGGGATGAACCCGGAGCAGCTGCATCAGTTCCGTCTGAGCATGCTGGAGCACACGCTGGAGCCCTATAAATATCTGGTGATGGTGTTAGTGGTGGTGATGGTGCTGTTCCTGCTGACGCGTTACCCACACTGCAAGCCGCAGAGCGCCGGGAAAAAGCTGCCGAGCCTGGGAGAAACCTTCAGCTACCTGGCTAAGAACCGTCACTTTAAGCGTGGGATCGTCGCTCAGTTCCTCTATGTTGGCATGCAGGTTGCCGTCTGGTCTTTCACCATCCGTCTGGCGCTGAACCTGGGGGCGGCTAACGAGCGGCACGCTTCTAACTTTATGATCTACAGCTTTATCTGCTTCTTTATCGGAAAATTTGTCGCCAACTTCCTGATGACCCGTTTCCGTGCTGAAAAGGTGCTGATCGCCTATTCGGTAGTCGGGGTGATCACCCTGGCGTATGTGATGCTGGTGCCCAACTTCACCGCCGTGTATGCCGCCGTTTTCGTCAGCGTGCTGTTCGGGCCTTGCTGGGCGACCATCTACGCGGGAACGCTTTCCACCGTGGATAACAAATATACTGAGGTCGCCGGTGCCTTTATCGTGATGGCGATTGTGGGCGCGGCCTTTGTCCCGGCGCTGCAGGGGCTGGTCTCTGACCGTCTGGGCTCGATGCAGATGGCGTTCGGCGTCTCGTTACTCTGTTTTGCCTGGGTGGGATTCTATTTCTGGGGCGAACTGCGCCACAAAAAAGAGCCGGTTGCCACCAGCGGTCGTCTGGCTGAGGAGGCACGATGAAAACCACGCTGCCACTAAGTCCGGCGCTGTTTGGCGACACCCCGCGCACGCTGCTGGATAACGCCCATTTTAAGGTTGAACTGTTCCGTTATCCTTCCGGGATCGAAGCGGTACGGATGGTAAACAGCCGCGGCTACGTCATCGTGCTGCCCTTTTACGGCCAGATGGTCTGGGATGCGGCGTTTGACGGTCAGAGGCTGACCATGGGCAGCGGTTTTAAACAGCCGCTGCCCGGTAAGGATATTATCGATACTTATGGCTGCTTCGCGTTTCACTCCGGCCTGCTGGCTAACGGCTGCCCGGGAGCAGACGACGATCACCCGCTACACGGTGAAATGGCCTGTGCGCGCATGGACAGCGCCTGGCTGGTACTGGATGAAGAGAGCCTTGCCCTGCGGGGAGAAGCGGAATATATCAAAGGCTTCGGGCACCACTATCGCGCTTTGCCGGGCGTAACGCTGCTGGCGGAAAGACCCCGACTACTCATTGAAATGGCGGTGACCAATCTCTCAGGTGCGGCCATGCCGCTGCAGTATATGTGCCATATGAATTATGCCTATGTGGAGAATGGCACCTTCAGCCAGACGATCCCGGAGAGTGCGTTCCAGCTCCGCAGATCCATTCCGGGTCACGTCCATCCTACGCCGGGTTGGCTGGAATATACCCGTCAGCTGCAGGAGGATCCGCAGGCATTCGGCGGGCTGACGCGCCCGGAAATGTATGACCCGGAGATCGTCTTCTTTGCTGATAATCTGGCGCAGTATGGCCGACAGGCGACGTTTTCGCTGCACTCTCCCGACGGGTACGGTTTCAGCACCAGCTTCGATACGGCAGAGTTCAATTTCGCTACCCGCTGGATCCTGCACAACAGCGACCAGCAGGTTGCAGCCTTTGTGTTACCGGCAACCTGCCGTCCTGAAGGAGCCAGTGCGGCGGAAAAGGCGGGCACCCTGATTACCCTGGAGCCTGGCGAACAGCGCAGCTTCAGGGTGGAGACCGGGCTGGCTGAAGCGTAAAAGGCCGCCGGTAAGGAAACCGGCGACCTTTTTGCAGGACTTAGCCGCGCGTCTGGCTACTTCACGTTTTTCGTCATAAAGCTGGTGTAGTTTTCCGGCGTGACGGTCTGATAAGGGATCCAGATCGTCCCTTCGACTTTCCCGCCAGCCAGCATCTTCTTAGCCGTCTGTACCGCTCCAATCCCCTGGCCTGCTGCGTCCTGAAAAATGGTCAGCGCAAGTTTGCCGGACTTCACAAACTGGAGCGCATCGGGCGTCCCATCAATGCCCGCCACCAGCACCTCTTTATTGCCCGCCTGCTGCAGCGCCATGATAGCGCCAATCGCCATCTCATCGTTGTTGGCGGCGATAGCATCAATTTTGTCGCCGTTCAGCAGCCAGCCGGAGGTGACATCCACCGCTTCGTTACGCATCCATTTTGCAGACTGTTTCTCCACCACCTTCATATCCTTATATTTAGCAATCACCTCTTCGGTGGCTTTGGTACGCTGGCGGGCCTCCTCGGCAGAGAGCGCCCCCATCAGAATGGCGACGTTGCCTTTGTAATTCATCTTTTTCGCCAGCGCTTCCATCTCCATTTTGCCTCCCAGGGCAGAGTCTGAGCCGACGTAGGCCATATTGGCGCCCAGCGGAACTTCTGGCTTGCGGTTAACGAAGATCAGCGGGATTTTTGCCCGGCTGGCGGCTTCCATCATCGGCTTCACCGCCTGGGTATCGACCGGATTCAGGATGATGGCATCCACCCCCTGATTGATAAAATTCTCTACCTGCTGCACCTGGATCGCCACATCCCCTTTGGCATCCTCAAACTGACCGGTCATCTTCTCTTTAGCCAGCTCTTTCATCATCTGCGTGCGCAGGATAGAGACAAAATTCAGGTCAAAGTTCGCCAGCGCCACGCCAACGGTCTGCTCTTTGGCCTGGCTGAGAGGAGTCAGCAGCATGGTGCAGATCAGCAGTAAAGGTTTGGTCATTTTCATGGTGTTATTTCCTGTAGGGTACGTCCCTTCATTGAGGGCGATTTTATTTATGAGGTCAGGACAAAAACTGCTCTTTAAAACGCAGCAGGGCGCTCTCGCTGTCACCTGAGGCCCAGCCTTCCATCGCCACCACGCCGCGATAGTTCATTGCTCTCAGCGCACTGGCGATGGCCCGGTAGTTGATCTCTCCTGTACCGGGTTCCTGGCGGCCAGGCACGTCCGCTACCTGGATTTCACCAATAGCGTTGCCAGCGCGTTTCACCAGCTCGATTAAGTTTCCCTCGCCAATCTGGGCGTGATAGAGGTCCAGATTGATACGCAGATGGGGGCTGTTGACCGCTTCAACCAGAGTCAGCACCTCGCTGGCTTTGGCAAACGGCGTGCCAGGATGGTCAACGGCAGTATTGAGGTTCTCCAGGGTAAAGACCTTCCCGGCGCGTTCCGCCAGGGCGGCCAGCTTGCCCAGCGTCTCTGCCGCTTTCAGCCACATTGCGCCACTCACTTGCTCTACCGGCTTTACCGGCAGACCCTGCTCATTCAGCCCGGTGCCGTGCAGATTAAGCGAAGGGCAGCCCAGCTGTTCCGCCACCTGTAGCGACACTTCTGCGCTCGCTAACAGCGCGGCTATCTCCCGATCGTCGGTTAAGTTGCCGGAAAGGTACCCCGTCATAGAGGTAAATTTTGCCCCCGTGGCTTTTAAGGCCGGAATGTCTTTGTTCTGCCAGTTCCAGATCTCCACGCCAAAACCGAGCTGGTGGATGCGCTTCACCCGTTCAATAAAGGGCAATTCCAGAAAAACCATTTCAGCGCATACGGAAAGAGTAAAAAGGGTCATCTTCTGCCTCCGCAGTTAACAGCAAAATCACAAGGCCACGCGGCCACAGAAGGAGTAGCAATTGTTATGCCAGCCACAAAAGCCCATGCCCCGCGGCTTATCCGCGGGCTTTCGATCACAAAGTGCACACAAAATAGACATGTAAACTCAACATGTAGATAAAATGGACATTCCAGAATGGAGGGAAACAAAATGCATATACCTGATTTGCTCAACGCGATGGGCGAAGAGTGCGAGGGGCTGGTTAGCCTGCCGGAAGGCGCAGAGGCCAGCCTGCGTGACGCGCAGCTGGAGCAGGGCTGGCAGGATTTTAATGCCGGGCTGGAACCTGACGCTATCCGCCCGGCGATCCGGCGCTCATGGCAGACCAGCCGTGAGGCGGGGATCGATGCAGGCGCAATCAATTATGTTTTCCCGGCTGAAGCCGAGTTAAAGGCGATCCTGCAAAAGCAGGCTGAGCTGATTGAGGTCGCGGGCGGCATTATGCAGAGCCTGCTGGCTTACAATCCGGACGGACACATCAACCTTACCGATGCCGATGGCGTCACCCTTTGCTACTGCGGGCTGGATATGACCCCCGTAGGCAGTATCCTGCGCGAGTCAGTGATGGGGACCAACTGCACCGGTCGCTGCCTGAATGAGCAGCGGCTGGTCTATCTGCTGAGCGGCGAAAACTGGAAACAGGAGCTGCGCCAGCGGCACCGGCAGTGTGCCGCTGCGCCGGTACGTAATGCCGAAGGCAGAATGATCGGCGTACTGACGCTGACTGCCAGCCAGGATAATTTTCACTATCACACGCTGGGTACAGTGCAGGCGGCGGCGGAAGCCATTGGCCGCCAGCTGGTTCTGCGCAGTCTGCTGGCCGAGCAGCGCTCAATTCTGGAAACCCTGAATGAAGGGGTGATCGTGACCGATGCCAGCGGCACGATCAAAACCATCAATCGCTATGCCCGGCAGATTTTTCGCGGCCTGCAGCTGACCGGCAGGGATCTCGATGAGGCATTGCTGCCGGAGGGGCTGAGGCTGACTGATATGACGTTCTGCAACGACAGAGAGGTGATATTTCAGCCGTCGGAGCGGCCTCGCGTTGCCTGTCTGGTCTCGGTAATGCCCGCTCCTGATGGCGGACGCATCGTTTCGCTGCGCGATAATCAGCGCATTCGCGCCATCACCCGCCAGGTGATGGGTATCGGCGCCAGCTACACCTTTGAGATGATTTGTGGCGGTTCACCGGCGCTGACCGAAGTGCTGGAGAAGGCGAGGATCAGCAGCAGAAGCGACAGCACAGTGCTGCTGACCGGTGAAAGCGGTACCGGAAAAGAGCTGTTTGCGCAGGCGATCCATAACGGCAGCGACCGTCAGGGCGGGCCATTTATCGCGGTGAACTGCGCAGCGCTGCCGCGAGATTTGGTTCAGAGCGAGCTGTTTGGCTACGTGGACGGTGCATTTACCGGATCCCGGCGCGGCGGTGCGGCAGGTAAATTCGAGCTGGCTGAAGGGGGCACGCTGTTCCTGGATGAGATCGGCGATATGCCGCTGGAGGCGCAGACCAGCCTGCTGCGGGTGTTGCAGGAGGCGGAAGTGATGCGCATTGGCGCACAGCGGCCGGTTAAAGTTGATGTCAGGATCATTGCGGCCACCAACTGCGATCTGCTGCGGGCGATTGAGAGAGGCGCGTTTCGGCGCGATCTCTTCTACCGCCTGAACGTCCTCTCGCTGCGGATCCCTGCGCTGCGTGAGCGTACAGGGGATGTGCCTCAACTGGTGGAGTGGTTCAGCGAAAAGATGTGCACCCGGCTGAAAAAAGCCAGCGTGCAGTTTACGCCTGCGGCGATGGTGGCCTTAAGCCGTTACCCCTGGCCTGGCAACGTGCGCGAGCTGGAGAATATTGTCGAACGGGCGATCAACCTCAGCGACAAACTGCTGATCCATGCCGAAGATCTGCCGGAAGAGATCGGCAGCACTCCGGAACAGAGCGATCCCCACCGGCTGGAGAGCAGCGAACGTGCGCACATCATCGCTGTCCTCTCATCGCTAAAAGGCAACCTGCGGCGGACGGCGCAGACGATCGGCGTCTCCCGCGCCGGACTCTACAACAAGCTTAAAAAGCATGGCATCAGCGTGGATGAATACCGGGGATGAAGAGGCTGCGGCTAAATAGCCACCAGACCCCGCACGCCCTCTGCTTCCATGTTCCCACCCAGGCCACGCTGGACGATCTCGCCTCGCGACATCACCAGATAGCTGTCGGCCAGCTCGGCTGCAAAGTCGTAGAACTGTTCAACGAGCAGGATCGCCATATCACCCCGCTGGGCGAGCTGGCGGATCACGGCACCGATCTCTTTGATTACCGAAGGTTGGATGCCCTCGGTAGGTTCGTCCAGAATCAGCAGTTGAGGCTTACAGGCCAGGGCGCGGCCAATCGCCAGCTGCTGCTGCTGGCCGCCGGAGAGATCGCCGCCACGACGCAGCTTCATCTCCTTCAGCACCGGAAACAGCTGATAGATCTCTTCCGGTACCTGTTTTGCATCAGCACCGGAAAAGCGCGCCAGCCCCATCAGCAGATTCTCTTCCACCGTAAGCCGGGGGAAGATTTCGCGCCCCTGTGGCACGTAGGCGATCCCTGCCTGCACGCGCTGGTGCGGTTTGCGGTTGTTAATCGGTTTATCCTGCCAGCTGATGGTGCCGGACTTCGCCGGGATCAGCCCCATCAGACATTTCAACAGCGTGGTTTTGCCAACGCCGTTTCGTCCCAGCAGGCAGGTGACTTCGCCCGGCCTGGCCTCGAAAGAGAGGCCGCGCAGGATATGGCTGCCGCCATAATATTGATTGAGTTGCGATACCTGTAACATCTCAGCGCCCCAGATAAACTTCGATAACCTGCTCGTTCGCCTGTACATCGCGCAACGAGCCCTCGGCAAGAACCTGCCCCTGATGCAGCACGGTCACATGGTCGGCGATGGTTTCCACAAAGCCCATATCGTGTTCCACCACCATCAGCGAATGCTGCCCGGCCAGGCTGCGAAACAGCTCTGCCGTGTACTCCGTTTCGGCATCGGTCATGCCTGCCGCCGGCTCATCCAGCAGCAGCAGATGCGGGTCCTGCACCAGCAGCATACCGATCTCCAGAAACTGCTTCTGTCCGTGAGAGAGTAAGCCCGCCGGACGATAACGCTCCGCGCCAAGCCGCAGCAGCTTCAGTACCTCATCAATGCGATCCTGCTGTTCGCTGTTGAGGCGGCTGCGCAGGCAGGCCCAGACGGATTTGTTGGTTTTCAGCGCGATCTCCAGATTCTCAAAGACCGTCAGTGCTTCAAACACCGTCGGCTTCTGAAATTTACGGCCAATACCGATGCGGGCGATCTCTACCGGGGAGAGCGTGGTGAGGTCGGTATTCTGGTCATACAGCACCCGTCCATTGTCCGGCCGCGTTTTGCCGGTGATCACATCCATCAGGGTGGTTTTCCCTGCGCCGTTGGGGCCGATAACGCAGCGTAATTCCCCCACGCCAATTTCCAGCGACAGGTTGGTCAGCGCCCTGAAACCGTCGAAGGAGACGTTGATATTCTCAAGCAAAAGCACCGGATCGGTTTGCTCCCGGTGGCGGTCTGCCGGGTGCGGCTGGGTGAAAAGTTGATCAGTCATGACGCCTCCTGCGCAGCAGCCCAATAACGCCACGAGGCAGGAACAGGGTCACCAGAATAAACACCAGCCCCAGGAAGAAGAGCCAGTATTCGGGAAAGGCGACGGTAAACCAGCTTTTGGCACCGTTCACGATCCCCGCGCCCAGCAGCGGGCCAATCAGGGTGCCACGTCCCCCCAGCGCAACCCAGATAGCCGCTTCGATGGAGTTGGTCGGCGACATCTCGCTGGGATTAATAATGCCTACCTGCGGCACATAGAGCGCGCCCGCCAGGCCACACAGCACGGCGGAGAGCGTCCAGACAAACAGCTTGAAGCCTTTGGGATCGTAACCGCAAAACATCAGGCGGTTTTCCGCGTCGCGCACTGCCGTCAGCACGCGGCCAAACTTGCTGCGGGCAAGCGCAAAGCCGATCGTCAGACTGGCGAGCAGTAGCAGCACGGTGGCGACAAACAGGCCGATCCTCGTGCTGGTGGCGGTGACCTGAAAGCCCAGCAGCGTGGTAAAACCGGTGAAGCCGTTGTTGCCGCCAAAGCCGGTTTCATTACGGAAGAACAGCAGCATACCGGCGTAAGTCAGCGCCTGAGTCATGATCGAGAAGTAAACGCCTTTGATCTTTGAGCGGAAAGCGAACCAGCCAAAGATCAGCGCCAGCGCGCCCGGAACCAGCACGATCAGGCAGAGCGCCCAGGCAAAATGCTGGGTGCCTGCCCAGAACCACGGCAGCTCGTTCCAGGAGAGAAAGGACATAAAGGCGGGCAGCCCGTCGCCGGAAGCCTGTCGCATCAGGTACATGCCCATTGCATAGCCGCCCAGCGCAAAGAACAGGCCATGACCAAGCGACAGCAGCCCGGCATAGCCCCAGACCAGATCCAGCGCCACGGCCACGACGGCGTAGCAGAGGATCTTGCCGATCAGCGTCAGCGTATAGGTGGAGATCGCCAGCGGATTATCCACCGGCAGCAGCGCCAGAAAAGGCAGCACCAGCAGCGCTGTCAGCGCCAGCAGGCCAGCGATCAGGCTGAGGCGTGGCGCCTTCTGCACCACGGTAAGCGTTATGGGTTGCGTCATCAGTCGGTCACCCTTCCTTTAAAGGCGAACAGCCCCTGCGGTCGTTTCTGAATAAACAGCACGATCAGCACCAGAATCAGGATCTTGCCGAGCACCGCGCCAATCTGCGGCTCCAGCACTTTATTAAGGATCCCCAGCCCAAAGGCGGCGACCACGGTACCGGCCAGCTGGCCCACGCCGCCGGTCACCACCACCAGGAAAGAGTCGATGATGTAGCCCTGGCCCAGCTCCGGCCCGACGTTGCCCAGCTGCGACAGCGCCACGCCGCCCAGACCGGCAATGCCCGATCCCAGCCCAAACGCCAGCATATCCACGCGGCCCGTCGGCACGCCGCAGCAGTCGGCCATGGCGCGGTTCTGCGTCACAGCACGCACGTTCATGCCCAGCCGGGTTTTATTCAGCAGCAGCCAGGTCAGGAACAGCACGCCAAAGACAAACAGAATCACCGCAAGGCGGTTATAAGGCAGCACCAGGTTTGGCAGCACCTGCACGCCGCCGGAGAGCCAGGGCGGATTGGCCACTTCCAGGTTCTGCGCCCCGAACAGCACACGCATCAGCTGGATCAGCATCAGGCTGATGCCCCAGGTAGCGAGAAGGGTTTCCAGCGGGCGGCCATAGAGATGGCGGATGATGGTGCGCTCCAGCGCCATTCCTGTGGCTGCGGTGATGAAAAAGGCGACCGGCAGCGCAAGCAGCGGATAGAAGGCCAGCCAGTCAGGAGCAAACCGCTGGAACAGCGTCTGAACCATCCAGGTGGCATAGGCACCCAGCATCAGCATTTCGCCGTGAGCCATATTGATCACCCCCAGCAGGCCGTAGGTAATGGCCAGACCCAGCGCCGCCAGCAGCAGCACCGAACCAAGCGACAGACCGGTAAACGCCTGGCCGAGCAGGTCGCCCAGCACCAGGCGCTGTTTGATCTGCTTCAGGCTTTCGGCGGCGGCGGCGCGGACGCCAGCATCCGGCTCGTTCTGCGGCTGCGTTAAGTGCTCAAGCGCTGCCTGAGTTTGCGGATCGCTGGTTTCACCCAGCAGCTTCACCGCCTGCAGGCGAATTTGAGGATTGGCGTCGGCAATTTGCAGCCCTGCCACAGCCTGCGCCAGCACGCTGTGCACGTCAGCATCCTTCTCTGCCGCCAGACGTTGGGTCAGCAGCGGCAGCTGATCGGCCTGCGCGTCGTTTTGCAACGCACGTGCTGCGCTTAGCCGGGTCGCCACGTCGTCGCTCACCAGCTGATGGGCAGCCAGCGTGGTCGCAACCATCACCCGCAGACGGTTATTCATAAAGAGCTTTTTGGTGCTACCAGCAGGCTGGGCCGCGCTATCCAGCGGCGTGAGCTTGCCTGCGGTGTCACTAAAAGGCTGTTTGTTCTCATCCAGCACCACGTGCTCTTTACGCAGCGCCTGAAGAAAGGGCAGGCGCGTGGGATCCGGCGTGGCCGCCCAGGCCTGCAGTAATTTAATCTGATCTGTCCGGCTGGCCGCCGCGAAATCTGCAGCGGGCCCGGCAGAGGCTGCCAGCGGTGCCAGCAGGCACAGCGCAAACAGCAGGGTAAGAAAAGGGCGAATCGTCATCGCAATGCCCGTCCATCTCAGGGTTGCAGGAAACGGGCCGGCATATCGGCCCCTACAGAGTTAACCCACACGGGCGGATACTTTCGCCCGGCGCGTGCCTGAACAGGCGGCAAAGAGGCCGCCCGTCAGAGGGATTACTGCGTCGATTTCACCGGGTGATCGGGCTTTTTGTCATTACCGGCAATGTACGGGCTCCACGGCTGGGCGCGAACCGGTTTGTCGGTCTGCCAGACCACGTTGAACTGACCGTTCTCTTCGATTTCGCCAATCATTACTGGCTTATGCAGGTGATGGTTAGTGTTATCCATGGTCAGAGTGAAGCCATCCGGCGCTTTGAAGGTTTGTCCCGCCATCGCCGCACGCACTTTATCCACGTCGGTGGTGCCCGCTTTCTCTACCGCTTGCGCCCACATATGGATGCCGACATAGGTGGCCTCCATCGGGTCGTTGGTCACCGCAGTGGCGGCGTTCGGCAGGTTGTGCGACTTAGCGTAAGCGCGGTAGTCGGCAACGAACTGCTTGTTGACCGGGTTATCAACCGATTCGAAGTAGTTCCACGCGGCCAGGTTGCCTACCAGCGGTTTGGTATCAATGCCGCGCAGCTCCTCTTCACCCACGGAGAAGGCCACGACCGGCACATCCGTGGCTTTGAGGCCCTGGTTCGCCAGCTCTTTGTAGAAGGGTACGTTGGAGTCCCCGTTGATGGTGGAGATCACCGCCGTTTTGCCGCCAGCCGAGAATTTTTTGATGTTTGACACGATAGTCTGGTAATCGCTGTAGCCAAACGGCGTGTACACCTCTTCGATATCGCTATCCTTCACCCCTTTTGAGTGCAGGAAAGCACGCAGGATTTTATTGGTGGTACGCGGATAGACGTAGTCGGTGCCCAGCAGGAAGAAGCGCTTAGCGCTGCCGCCATCTTCGCTCATCAGATACTCCACTGCCGGAATCGCCTGCTGGTTGGGCGCCGCGCCGGTATAGAACACGTTTGGCGACATCTCTTCCCCTTCATATTGCACCGGATAGAAGAGCAGGCCGTTCAGCTCTTCAAACACCGGCAGCACCGATTTACGGGAAACAGAGGTCCAGCAGCCAAACACCACGGCGGCTTTGTCCTGCGTCAGCAGCTGGCGCGCTTTCTCCGCGAACAGCGGCCAGTTGGAGGCGGGATCCACCACCACCGGCTCCAGCTTTTTGCCCAGCACGCCCCCTTTGGCATTGATATCATCAATGGTCATCAGCGCCACGTCTTTCAGCGGCGTTTCGGAAATCGCCATCGTGCCGGAGAGCGAGGAGAGGATCCCGACTTTAATGGTATCCGCAGCCTGCGCGCCCCAGGCTAAACCCATACTGACAACCGTAGCGGAGAGAGCAAAAACCTTGAGCAATGAACGTCTTTTCATCTGGCGAACTCCTGAGTTTTACTGGTTATGTTGGTGAATCCGGTTGAAGTCTTGCCTGCTGCAGCCTGTGTAATGTGATCTTTCTGACCTCGGCTTTACTCACAGAGATGTGGTCGGTCAGAATGCGCTGGGCCTCCTCAGCGTGTTGATGCAGAACCGCCAGCAAAATCCGGGCGTGCTCGTTATAGGTCGCGTCAATCCGCTCCTCGCGGGTGAAGTCGAGGCGGCGGATGATACGAATTTTTTCCGTCAGCTCGGCATGAATGCGCGCCATTTCGCTGTTGCCTGCGGCGGCAACCAGCGCCATATGGAAGGCTTCATCCTGCAGTGACACCGCCTTGCCGTCCTCCAGGCGCGGCGCCTCTGCCCAGAAAAGCTGCAGGTCGCTCAGCAACTCGCTGGCACGCCCCGGCGGCATGCTGCAGAGGCGGCGTACCGCTTCGCACTCCAGCACGATCCGCAAATCGTAAAGCTCTTCAAAATATTCAAAGTCGAACTGGCGAACCTGCCAGCCGCTGCGAAAATAGACTTCGACATAGCCCTCCCGCTCCAGCCAGAACAGGGCCTGCCGCACCGGCGTGCGGCTGACATCCATACGTTCGGCCATTTCGCTTTCGCTGAAGCGGTCGCCCGGCATCAGGCGAAAGTCGAAAATGTCGTTTTTGATCGTCTGGTAGACCTTTCCGGCCAGTGCTTCCGGTCTGGCCCTGCCGCGTCTGGCGTGAAGTTCCTGCATTCTGCCTCCTTTATTCCAGCCACAGCAGGGCATCACCCGGGCTGACGGCGCGGCCAGGCTGGCAGGCGATACGCTTCACCCGTCCCGCCTGAGGGGCATGGACAACCAGCTCCATTTTCATCGCTTCCACGATAATCACCGGATCGCCAGCAGCCACCAGATCGCCCGGTTTCACCAGCACTTTCCAGATGTTGCCATTCAGGTCCGCACTGACCTGCAGCGCGTCATCGTCAGCTTCTTGCGGCTGCAATGTCTCTTCGCTGGTCAATGGGGCGCCTTCCTCCTCCTGCGCCCACAGCGCCACTTCAGCCTCAAAGGCGGTGGCCTGGCTGGCGCGGAATTCAGCAATAGAGCCGGCATTTTCGCTGAGGAAGCGCGTATGTTCGGCGAAATCGAACACCGTCTCTTCAATGGTGATAGTGGCGCGGCCCTCGCGGAAATCTTCGCGCAGGACCTCCAGCTCCGCTTCGCTGACCGGGTAGAAGCGAACCTGATCGAAGAAGTGCAGCAGCCAGGGCTCGCTGGCGGCAAACTGCTCGTTTTTCAGGAATTTGTTCCAGATTGGCAATGTCCGCCCAACCAACTGATAGCCGCCAGGAGAGTCCATGCCATAGATGCACATATACATGCCGCCAATGCCGACCGTTCCCTCTGCGGTAAAGGTTCGTGCCGGGTTATATTTCGAACTCAGCAGGCGGTGGCGGGGATCGACAGGCACCGCGCACGGTGCGCCGAGATAAACGTCGCCCAGGCCCAGGATCAGATAGCTGGCGTCAAAAATCGTCTGCCGGACCTCTTCGCGGCTGCTCAGTCCGTTGATTCGCTGGATAAAATCAACGTTGTTCGGCAACCACGGCGCGTTTGCCCGCACCGTCTGCTGGTAACGCTCTACCGCACCCAGCGTGGCGCTGTCTTCAAATGCCATCGGCATATGCACAATGCGCGAGGGCACCTTCATCTGGCTGACGTCACCCAGCTCTTTCTCCAGGGTAAGCAGCAGGGCCAGCAGCTGTTTCTGGCTGAGAATGCGGCTGTCGTAGCGAATTTGCAGCGAACGCACGCCCGGCGACAGCTCCTCAATCCCCGGCTGGCCGGTTTCGCGCAGTGCCGTCATCAACAGGTGCACGCGCAGGCGCAGCGCCAGATCCAGCACGTTGTCGCCATATTCCATCAGGATGTAGTTATCGCCCGCCTGGCGGTAAACGGCGGTAGGGGTGAGGGGAGTGGCTTTAATGGCCGCCAGCACGGTTGCTGAACCCTGTTCGGTTTCCGCCAGCGAGGGCACCTCGTAAGCGGGCAGCGTGGTGGCGTGCAGCTTCTCCACGCTTTTCGCCTGCGCCTGCTCCAGCGCGTGCGCTTCCTCGAAACTGATCGGTTGGAAACGAATGCGGTCACCTGGTTTAACCTGGCCGACTTTCCACAATTCAGCTTTGGCGATAGTCACCGGACAGACAAAGCCGCCCAGGCTTGGTCCGTCGCGGGTGAGGATCACCGGGAAATCGCCGGTAAAATTCACCGCGCCGATGGCATATTCACAGTCGTGAACGTTGGAAGGGTGCAGCCCCGCTTCGCCGCCGTTGGCGCGCGTCCAGCCTGGTTTCGGCCCGACAAGGCGAACGCCCAGGCGGTTGGAGTTGTAGTGGACCTGCCATTCAGCGGCAAAGAATTCGTCGATGGATTGTTGGGTAAAGAAGTCTGGCGCGCCGTGTGGCCCGTAGAGCACGCCGATCTTCCACTCATCGCCATAGCGCGGCACCAGCGAAGCATCAACGGCCTGCGGTTCACTGACCGGCGCGGGCGTGGTACAGGCCGGCAGCGCTGGCTGAGAGATGGCCAGCATGTCCGCAACGCGCAGGGTGCGTCCGGCGTGGCCGCCAAACTGTCCCAGCGCAAAGGTTGAACGGCTGCCCAGATATTCCGGCACGTCAAACCCGTTGCGCACCGCCAGGTAGGTCCGGCAGCCCATCAGGGCACGGCCCAGCGTCAGCGTCTGACCCGCTTTTACGGCAACCGGCTGCCAGTAAGCCACGCTCTCGCCATCCAGCGCGGCAGGGCATTCAGCCCCGGTCAGGGCAATCAGCGTGTCGCTGTGGAAACGCAGCGTTGGCCCCTGTAGCGTAAATTCCAGCCCTGCGGCCTCTTCGGCGTTGCCCACAATGCGGTTTGCCAGACGGAAAGCAAAATCATCCATCGGGCCAGAGGGCGGCACGCCAATATCCCAGTAGCCCAGGCGGCCAGGGTAATCCTGAATGCTGCTCCAGGTGCCGGGCTGTAGGACCTCAACTACGGGTGAGAGCGGCGTAAAGCTGTCCAGCATGCGCGTCCAGACTTTACCCGTGCGGAAAGCTTCAGTTGCCACAATCTGACGCAGATAATCCAGGTTTGTGGCGATACCGTGCAGGCGCGTTTCGCTCAGCGCCTGCTGCATCTTCAGAAGCGCGGCTTCGCGATTTTCCGCGTGCACGATCAGTTTGGCGATCATCGGGTCGTAGAAGGCGGAGACTTCTGTACCGGTATCGATCCAGCCATCGACGCGCACGTTGTCCGGGAAGCAGACTTCGGTCAGCACGCCCGGGCTTGGCTGGAAGTTCTTCAGCGGATCTTCCGCATAGATACGCACTTCAATGGAGGCGCCCTGAGGGGCCTGCGTCAGCCGGGACCAATCTGGTTCTTCGTCTGCGGCAACCCGCAGCATGCACTCCACCAGATCCAGCCCGGTCACGCACTCCGTTACCGGGTGTTCAACCTGTAGGCGGGTATTCACCTCCAGAAAGTAAAACTCATCGCGTTCAGCGTCATAGATATATTCTACGGTACCTGCGCTGCGGTAGCTGACCAGCTCGCCCAGCTTCACGGCAGAGGCCAGAAGCGCCTCGCGAGTCGCCTGCGGCAGCTGTGGCGCAGGGGTTTCCTCCACCACTTTCTGGTTACGGCGTTGCAGCGAGCAGTCACGCTCGCCCAGAGCAATGACCCTGCCTTTGCCGTCGCCAAAGATCTGCACTTCCACATGGCGGGCACGATCGATACAGCGCTCCAGGAAGACGCCAGCATCGCTGAAGAACTGTTCGCCAAGGCGGCGCACGCTTTCCCAGGCGTTGCGCAGCGCCTCTGCATCCGCGCAGCGCGTCAGGCCAATGCCGCCGCCGCCCGCGGTGCTTTTCAGCATCACCGGATAGCCGATGGTGTCGGCCGCGCCAAGCGCCTCTTCAAGAGAGTTGAGCAGCGGCGTGCCTGGCGTCATCGGCACATCTGCCGCCGCGGCCAGCTCACGCGCGCGATGCTTAAGGCCAAACTCCCCAATCTGGTGGGCCGTTGGCCCCACGAAAACGATGCCCGCTTCCTCACAGGCGGCGGCGAACGGCAGGCTTTCTGACAGGAAGCCATAGCCGGGCCAGATCGCCTCTGCGCCGGTCTCTTGGGCCGCGGCCAGAATTTTATCGATGCGCAGATAGCTGTCGCTGGCTTTTTCGCCTCCCAGTGCGATGGCAATGTCGGCATCTTTCACATGCTGCGCATTTTTGTCAGCTGCGGAGTAGACGGCCACGCTGGTAATCCCCAGACGTTTCAGGGTACGAATAGCCCGGCAGGCGATTTCGCCACGGTTGGCGATCAGAACGGTATTAAACATTCGGGGTCTCCTTGCGCGCCAGCCAGTTACGCCAGCCGCCAAAGTCAGTGATGTCAGTCGCCTCAGCCAGCACGGCGGGTTCACAGATAAAGCCTTTCACCTGGCGGCCGTCGGCCAGCGCCAGCGTGCCGATCCCCAGCGGGGCCGGGATCTCCGCAACAAATTCGCCAAAGCGCGCCAGCGGGATATCCCACAGCTCAACGGTGATTGCCGCGCCGTCGCTGCCTTTCGCCAGGCCAGGCTTCGGTGGTTTGGTATTAGCCAGGGCGTAGAGGCGGTAGCAGGCTGCGGTGGTGGTCTCTTCAACCAGCACCGCATCACGGCTGGTGAGCTGGTGGTTCAGCGGCATGCCGGTCAGATGAGCGCCCACTACCGCCACGCGCACATGCAGAGAAGAGGGGGGCAGGGCTGCATGAGCGGCGGGAGTCCCCTTGCCCGTCGCGCCCAGGCTCAGCGCCTGGCTGGCCTGCCAGCGTTGGCCGAAAGTGGCCAGCGCGCGGTCATACCAGGCGGGAGCAATCAGGGTGATCCCCGCCGGTAAGCCGTCCTCACGGAACGGGCCGGGCAGCGCCAGCGCGGACAAATCCGCCAGGTTGGTGAAATTGGTATAAGTGCCAAACTGGGAGTTAAAGCGCACCGGCTCCTGCTTCATCTCTTCCAGCGTATGGATGGTGGGCGAGGTGGGCACCACCAGCGCATCAAACTGGCTGAGCGTCTGCTGGATCTGGCGGGTCAGTTCCGCACGCAGATATTCCGCTTTGTAAGCATCGACCGCGCTGTAGTTATTGCCGCTGGCAACGATGCCGTGCACCACCGGATCCATCTCTTCCGGGCGATCCAGCATGTCGCCCACCGCAACGGTACGTTCGGCAACCCAGGGGCCGTAATAGAGCTGTTCGGCCAGCTGATGGAACGCAGAGAAGTCGATGGGGTGCAGCGTGGCGCCAGTAGCCTGCAGCGCGGCGACAGCTTTTTCCCAGGCAGCCTCGGCCTGCGCATCGCCATAAAATTCCAGCGTGGCGGGCACGGCCAGACTTGGCGCGGCGGGTAAAGCCGCGGGGGCCAGGCCCGGATTACTGCGTGAGTAGGCATCGCTGGCGTCATAACCACCTGCGCAGCTTGCAGCGAGAAAGGCATCTTCAACGGTCAGGGCAAACAGAGAGATGGTGTCGTTAAGGCGACAGGCGGGCACCACGCCAGTGGCGGATAACCACCCTTTGGTCGGCTTCAGGCCAACGATATTGTTAAAGCCAGCCGGAACGCGCCCCGATCCTGCGGTATCCGTTCCCAGCGCAAAGCAGACTAACCCGCGTGCGGTAACGGAGGCGGAGCCGGAACTGGAACCGCCACTGACGTAGTCAGGATTAAAGGTATTTTTCACCGCACCAAACGGAGATCGCGTGCCGACCAGCCCGGTGGCGTACTGGTCGAGGTTAGTTTTACCTATTACCACCGCACCGGCGGCCTTGAGATTGGCAACGGCGGTGGCGTCAGCGGCAGCTTCATGAGAGAAGGCAGGGCAGGCTGCGGTAGTCGGCCAGCCCGCAACATCGATGTTGTCCTTGACGGCAAACGGCACGCCAAACAGCGGCAGCGACGACGGGTCCTGATGCCAGGCCGCCAGCAACGGTTCCACCTGGGCGCGGATTTGCGCCGGAGTGGCGAGGTAGATCCAGGCGTTATCCTCCGTAGAGAGACCGTCCAGCACGCTTTCCAGTGTGGCGAGAACGGCGTCCGGGTGCTGCTGATAATGCTGCTGCCAGTCGCTAAGGGTGAATCCGGTGGTCAGGGCCATGAGTTGAATTCCATCTGGTATACAAGATTGAATTCACTACAGCAAAAGCTGTGCCATAATGGTAATGCACTGTATTTAATGAATTTATTATTAGTGGCTCTGAAAGCGTGCACGTTGAGCGGGCAGCGAATGAACAAAAAAGGGGCGATAGGGAGTCAGGTCAGACAAATAAAAGCAACATTTGCTGCATAAATGCATTTTAAAAGGCCGCAGTTAAGTAAATTTTTGTGCAGAACCGTGCAGGAGTGCGTAAGCCTGGTTAGCATGAAGGAGGTTTTTCGGTAAGTTCAGGATAAAGAGAGGCGGTAACGTGGGGAAAGTCATGGCGGACAAGTGGCAGTTGTGGACAGCAGGGGCCTGTTTACTGGCCGTAACAGGAATGGCGCAGGCGGACTCTCTGGAGGCCCAGCGCAGTCGTTATCTTGAAATCAAACAGGCCTGGGACAGCAATCAGATGGAGACCGTGGCGCAACTGATGCCCACGCTGCGTGACTATCCTCTCTACCCCTATCTTGAATACCGCGAATTTGCTCAGCACCTCGATCAGGAAACTGGTCTGGCGGTGAACGCCTTTATCAAACGCTACCCCACATTGCCGCCGGTTCGCTCTCTTTCAACGCGCTTCGTTAATGAACTGGCCCGCCGTGAAGACTGGCGGGGATTGCTGGTGTTCAGCCCGGAGGAGCCTAAGCCCGTTTCGGCGCGCTGTAACTGGTATTACGCTAAATGGGCCACCGGGCAACAGCAGGTTGCCTGGGAAGGGGCGAAAACCATCTGGCTGCGCGGAACCTCGCTGCCCGCCACCTGTGACAAGCTGTTCAACGTCTGGCAGGCTGCCGGTGAGCAAACGCCTATCACCACGCTGGAACGGATCCGCCTGGCGATGAAAGAGGGGAATACCAGCCTGGTGAATTTCCTCGCTAAACAGCTGCCGGAAGATTACCAGACGATGGCGAACGCGGTGATGGATTTGCAGAACAATCCGCAGAACGTGGTGACCTTTGCCCGCGCCGTGGGGCCAACCAATTTTACCCATCAGGCTACCTCTCTCGCCTTCGCCCGGGTAGCGCGTGAAGATGCAGAAAATGCGCGGGCAATGATCCCCTCCCTGGTCGCTGCGCAAAAGATGAGTGAACAGGAGCAGCAGGATCTCAGTGAAGCTGTCGCCTGGCGTCTGATGGGGAATGATGTGACGTCGGAACAGGCGCGCTGGCGCGATAATGTGGTGATGCGCAGCGGCTCTACCTCGCTGATTGAACGGCGAGTCAGAATGTCGCTGGGGATCAACGATCGTCGCGGACTCAATACCTGGATCGCCCGCCTGCCGATTGAAGCAAAACAGAAAGATGAGTGGCAATACTGGCAGGCTGACCTGCTGATGGAGCAGGGGCGTAAAGAGGAAGCGCAGAAAATCCTGCATGCGCTGATGCAGGAGCGGGGATTCTACCCCATGGTGGCCGCGCAGCGTCTGGGTGAGGATTACCAATTGCAGATAAATCAAGCGCCTGAACCAGAGGGCAGCCTGACGCAGGGCGCGGAAATCGCTCGCGTGCGGGAGCTGATGTACTGGGGGATGGATAACCTGGCACGCACCGAGTGGAGCTATCTGGTAGCCAGTAAACCGAGTATTCAACAGCAGCAGCTTGCCCGTTTTGCCTGGGAACAGAACTGGTGGGTGCTGAGCGTTCAGGCCACCATTACCGGCAAATTGTGGGATAACCTCAAAGAGCGTTTCCCGCTCGCCTATCAGGAACAGTTTGAGCGTTATGCTGTTGGTAAAGCCATTCCCGTGAGCTATGCGATGGCGATCGCCCGGCAGGAGAGCGCCTGGAATCCTAAAGCCCGTTCGCCGGTGGGCGCATCAGGTCTGATGCAGGTGATGCCCGCTACCGCACAGCACACGGTGAAGGTTTACAGCCTGCCGGGCTACAGTAACAGCAGCCAACTGCTGGATGCGGAAACCAATATCCAGATTGGTACGCAGTATCTGGAGTCGGTCTATCAGCAGTTTGGTCAGAACCGCATTTTCTCTTCCGCCGCCTATAACGCCGGGCCTTCCAGGGTGAAAACCTGGCTGGGCAACAGCGCAGGCCGGATTGATTCGGTAGCCTTTATTGAAACCATCCCGTTTTCAGAAACGCGCGGCTACGTGAAAAATGTGCTGGCCTACGACGCTTATTATCGTCATTTCATGGGCAAGTCGGACAAGATTCTGGCGGATGGCGAGTGGGAACGGCGCTACTGATCCCCTCCGGGCTATGCTATGCTACTGTACTAGTTGAATAGTATGGGCTACCTATGAGCGAATCTTCCGTTCCTGTTACCATGGAACCGCACAATGAAGAGTGGCAGCGTTTTGTGACGCTGCTGCAACGAGCCTTTGGCAATGGATTACATCTGCCGCTGCTGCAATTGATGATGACGCCAGACGAACGCGAGGCGCTGGGCACCCGGCTGCGGATCATTGAAGAGCTGATGCGGGGTGAGCTGAGCCAGCGCGAGCTGAAAAACGATCTGGGGGTGGGTATTGCTACCATCACGCGCGGCTCCAACAGCCTGAAAAGCGCGCCGCCAGCGTTGAAGGCCTGGCTGGAGGCGCAGCTGCTGACCGGATCAGATAAAGTCTGACCCCTCGCCAGGCTTCATCTGGTAGATATCGTTATGAAACGGGCAGAGTGCCAGGATCAGCGCCTGATGGTAGACGCTGGTACGCGTCAGCAGCCCGGCAGTGAATGCGCCGATAGCGCCACCTTTGTGTTTGATATTCTCAATGCCGGTGAGCCTGGCCATCTCTTCGCCCAGTTCGCGGCCTTCATGAATGCCTTTCAGCACGATAGCGGGCAGGGTGAAGCTGGCAGAGCGCGACTCACCGCGCAGCTTATGGTTCTCGATAACCATCCAGGCGAAGGCGCTCTCCTCTTCAATCCCGGCTTCAATGGCGACCCAAAAGTCTGCCTCAGGCCGAACCTGACGGGCATTCATCACCCGGTGACGTGCGCCAGTTCTCGTTTCAACGTTTGAAACCGGCTGCGCGGCCACGCCGCTGTCGACCTCGACACCCTCGATATGGCAGGATCCCTCCCCGAATATATCGCTGAATGCCTGAGAAATTGCCTTAATTTTGGCTGGATTGATGGTGGCAGCGACAACATGGTACATAATTGTTTGAACCCTTCAGGCAAATTTGTCGCAGTATAACGGAAAATCGCATGTTACAGGTCTATCTTGTTCGCCACGGAGAAACGCTTTGGAATGCAGCGCGACGCATTCAGGGACAGTCGGACAGCGCGCTGACGGAGAAAGGAGTGCAGCAGGCACATCAGGTGGGGGAGCGGATGAAACATCTCGGCATCACCCACGTTATTGCCAGTGATTTGGGGCGAACCCGACACACTGCGGAAATCATCGCTGATGCTTGTGGTTGCGGCGTAAAGCTCGACCCGCGCCTGCGTGAGCTGAATATGGGCGTGCTGGAGCAGCGGCCGCTGGATGAGCTGAGTGAGGAGGAGGAGCGCTGGCGCAAAACGCTGGTAGACGGCACCGAAAATGGCCGTATTCCTCAGGGCGAGTCGATGACCGAACTGGCTGGGCGTATGCAGCAGGCGCTGAATGCCTGTCTGGAACTGCCCGAGGGCAGCCGCCCGCTGATTGTCAGCCACGGCATGGCGCTGGGGGTGCTGGTGAGTACGCTGCTGGGTCTGCCGGCCCATGCGGAACGTCGTCTGCGTCTGCGTAACTGCTCTGTCTCCCGTGTGGATCACCAGCAAAGTGCCTGGCTTGCGGAAGGATGGGTAGTGGAGACGGCAGGAGACATCTCGCATCTTGAGCAGCCTGCGCTGGACGAACTGCAGCGTTAAGAGAGTGCCGGGAAGAGGGCGAAGGAAGCAGCGCCTGACTACAGGATAAGCGCTGAATGGCTCAGGCCGCGGGCAGAAGGAAAATCCGCCCGCTCTGTTATGCTGTTGCCGTTTCCGTCGCGCTGCGAATTGGGATCAGGTATTCGCAGCGGATATCCACCGGCGGCTCAGGGCGCTTTTTGCCGCCGTGCGTCAGGAAGCGCTCAATATCCTGCCCGTGACGTCGGGTCAGCTGCAGCATTGGCATACAGGTGCCGTAGATCAGCAGAATGAACTCCTGCAGACTGGCACGAGGCCCTTCGTAGAAAAACTGCACATATTCTCCCCCCTCCAGCAGCACCGTTTGCGTGGACTGCATCGCCTGCGAAAGCTGGTCCATCGGCACCGCTGTGGTATAGAGGATCTCCTGCTCATCATCCTTCTCCATGCTTGGGCGCGACTGGTGCAGGCCGTAGAGCACGGGCGGGATCATATCGGTTTCTGTCAGGAACTGCCGCCAGAAATGCAGCCGCATTTCGTCGCGGGCGCTGGAAATCTGTTCCAGTGTGCAGGTATAGCTCTGCGTCTGACCCACCAGCACGGTCTCGGGCAGCGTAATATAGGTCGCTTCAGGAAGACGATAATCATCCAGACGGATCGGCGGACGCAGGCCGAAGGAGTTCCAGTCGGAAGAGCGGCGATAGTACGCAGGCGTCTGGTTAAACTGTTTTTTGAACGCCCGGGTAAACGTCTGCTGAGAATCGAAACGATACTGCAGGGCAATGTCCAGAATCGGACGGCTGGTCAGGCGAAGCGCCACTGCAGCCTTAGAGAGGCGCCGTGCACGGATATAGGCGCCAATCGCATGACCGGTGACTTCCTTAAACATTCTTTGCAGATGCCATTTTGAATAGCCAGCCTTGGTCGCCACGTTGTCGAGCGACAACGGCTGATCGAGGTGGCCTTCAAGCCAGACAAGCAAATCGCGAATGATACCGGCTTGATCCATAAATCATCCTTACCTGATAAAAGTGGTGCAGGGAAAAATTCCACTACTGACTCATACAACGACTGCATATCGAACTGATAAATACCCTCTGCCGATACACATCAAACAACGGGGGGTGTTACCATGCGGCAAGTGCCTGAAGAGGTTACCTTACAATGTCATCTATTTTCTAAGCAATGGTAACGTTATGACAATGAAAAAATTGTTAATAGTCACGTCGGTAATTTTAACGTCAATGGCCGCCCGGGCGGAGCAGGTTGGCTCGGTGGATACCGTTTTCAAAGTCTTCGGCCCCGATCATAAGATTGTGGTAGAAGCCTTTGATGATCCTGACGTCAAAAATGTAACCTGCTATATCAGCCGTGCCAAAACTGGCGGCATTAAAGGTGGACTCGGTTTAGCTGAAGACACCTCTGACGCTGCGATTTCCTGTCAGCAGATAGGGCCAGTTGAACTGAGCGATAAAATTGCCAAAGGCAAAGCTGAGGGCGAAGTGGTCTTCCGCAAGCGGACCTCACTGGTCTTTAAAAAGCTGCAGGTGGTGCGGTTTTACGATCAAAAACGTAATGCACTCATCTATCTGAGCTATTCCGATAAAGTGGTGGATGGTTCGCCTAAGAACGCCCTGAGCGCCGTGCCTATTATGCCGTGGAAATAGCGTGCTGCATAGAAAAGGGCCGGATTTCCGGCCCTCTATAGCACACACTGAGTGGACTTAATCCTGCAGATCGCCACAGAAGCGGTAGCCTTCGCCATGAATAGTGGCGATGATCTCTGGCGTATCCGGCGTGGATTCGAAATGCTTACGGATACGACGAATGGTTACATCAACCGTACGGTCGTGCGGCTTCAGCTCGCGGCCGGTCATTTTTTTCAGTAAATCAGCACGGGTCTGGATTTTACCTGGGTTCTCACAGAAGTGCAGCATCGCGCGGAACTCGCTGCGGGGCAGTTTATACTGCTCTCCCTGTGGGCTGACCAGCGAGCGGCTGTTGATGTCCAGCTCCCAGCCGTTAAAGCGATAGCTCTCAACCAGCTTGCGCTCTTCGCTGTGCGGGGCCAGGTTCATGGTCCGGGAAAGCAGGTTGCGCGCGCGGATAGTCAGCTCACGCGGGTTGAACGGCTTGGTGATGTAGTCATCAGCGCCGATTTCCAGCCCCAGAATTTTATCCACTTCGTTATCACGACCGGTCAGGAACATCAGCGCAACGTTGGCCTGTTCACGCAGCTCACGAGCCAGCAGCAGACCGTTTTTCCCTGGCAGGTTGATATCCATAATCACCAGGTTAATGTCATTTTCGGTCAATATATGGTGCATCTCTGCACCGTCCGTAGCTTCATGAACCATGTAGCCTTCGGCCTCAAAAATACTTTTGAGAGTATTGCGAGTCACTAATTCGTCTTCAACGATAAGTATGTGCGGGGTCTGCATGTGTTCGCTACCTAAAATTGCCAACAAAATCGAAACAGGGCATACAGCCGTAAAGAAACCAGATAAAGCAGGGAAGTTATCCGGTAGAAAAACAACAGCTGTACAGAATATGTTCTTGAGTCATTAAAGACCAGGCTGCGCATCCTGTAAATCGTGGTTGCACCCTGTCCCGGCACGCTTAAAAATGGGGGTATATCTTATCCGCATTAACAGCAATATAACAGCACAAGACCTGGCCAAAATGTAATAAACAACGCTAAGTTGACTTATATCAAACCAATTGTAGCACGTTAACCGTTTTGTGAAAAACTCTTACCAGAATGCCAGCTTAGCTCACAAATATGCTCTGTTTACCGGCGAGATGGCTCAAACCTGAAAAGATAATGGCACCAAATTTAACATTTGATAATTACTTGAAGCGTATGGGTTTATATCTTGATAATTGTTTTTATTAAGGTATTCAGCGCAAAGCCATCATATAATTTGATTATGACCAGTTACCCTATGCACCTGAAATGTTATGTATTTGTTGCTTTCAGGGCAATTGTTTTTACATCCCGGGGCGTGAAGCCAGGCTCCGGGCCATCTGATTAAGGACGTTATGCGCTTTCCTTTGATTCTTGTTTCTCCGCGCCGACCAGAAAATATTGGCGCGGCCGCACGCGCCATGAAAACCATGGGGTTTGATGAGCTGCGGATCGTCAACAGCCAGGCTCATCTTGAACCTGCGGCACGCTGGGTAGCGCATGGCGCAGGGGAGATCCTGGACGGGATCACCCACTGGGAGACGCTGGCCGATGCGCTCGCAGATATCGATTTCAGCATCGCCACCACCGCCCGCAGCCGGGCAAAGTTCCGCTACTATGCGACGCCGCAGCAGGTAGAGAGAGTAATAGAAGAGAAGCAGCAGTGGGTCAGCAGCGTGGCGCTGGTGTTTGGTCGCGAAGATACGGGCCTGACCAATGAAGAGCTGGATCTGATGGATCTGTTAACCGGGATCCCGATGGCGGCAGACTATCCCTCGCTGAATCTGGGGCAGGCGGTGATGGTCTACTGTTATCAACTTTCTGCTATCAGGCAGGTGACCGCCTCTAAAGAAGCTCCCGCAGACGCCCTGCAATTAACAGCCTTGCGCCAGAGGCTGGATCGGTTGCTTGAACGGCTTGAGGTCAGTAATGACCGCAAGCTGGCAGAGTGGCTCTCCCAGCGTCTGGGCCTGCTGGAACAGCGCGACAGCGCGATGCTGCACCGCCTGCTGCACGATGTAGAAAAAAAACTTATAGATAAAAAAGCTGAATAATAGCGTCTCAGTAGTGACTCTTACTGGGTTTATTTCGGTCACTAACAGAATGGACCTGTTTTTGCTTTAAATCCCTCACGGGTCGATCGGGCTGGCAGCCGCCGCAAAGCGATAAAAAAATTGACTTGGCTGGCGGTTTGCTTTACTTCTGAAAGCCGACAGAATTCATAGACAGACAGACGATAAATCTAAAATGCGTAAACAGAGCCTGATGACAACAATCATTATTACCACCACCATTACCCCAGGTAACGGTGCGGGCTGACGCATAAAGGAAAAATCAAAAAAAAGCCCGCACCTCAACAGTGCGGGCTTTTTTTTCGGCAAAAATTCAGGAGAATTTGATAATGCGAGTGCTGAAATTCGGTGGAACCTCAGTAGCCAATGCGGAACGATTCTTGCGCGTGGCTGACATTCTGGAAAGTAATGCTAAGCAGGGACAGGTTGCTACCGTATTGTCCGCGCCAGCGAAAATCACTAACCATCTGGTGGCGATGATTGAGAAAACCATCAGCGGTCAGGATGCTTTGCCCAACATCAGCGACGCGGAAAACATCTTCTCCTCCCTGCTGAAAGGCCTCGCAGAAGCGCAGCCCGGTTTTCAGTACGACAGGCTGAAAACGGTTGTCGATCAGGAGTTTGCACAGCTTAAGCAGATCCTGCACGGCATCGGCCTGCTGGGGCAGTGTCCCGACAGCGTCAATGCGGCGATTATCTGTCGCGGCGAAAAGCTGTCGATTGCGATAATGGAAGCGCTGCTGCGGGCTCGCGGACATGGCGTCACCGTTATCGATCCGGTAGAAAAATTGCTCGCCGTGGGCCACTATCTCGAATCTACCGTGGATATTCCTGAATCCACTCGCCGCATCGTCGCCAGCCAGATCCCCTCTGAGAATATGATCCTGATGGCCGGTTTTACCGCCGGTAATGATAAGGGTGAGCTGGTGGTGCTGGGGCGCAATGGCTCAGACTACTCCGCCGCCGTGCTGGCCGCCTGCCTGCGGGCGGACTGCTGCGAAATCTGGACCGACGTTGATGGCGTATACACCTGCGATCCTCGTCAGGTGCCTGACGCCCGGCTGCTGAAGTCAATGTCCTACCAGGAAGCGATGGAGCTCTCCTATTTTGGCGCTAAGGTTCTGCATCCGCGTACCATTACCCCCATTGCCCAGTTCCAGATCCCTTGCCTGATCAAAAACACCGCCAATCCGCAGGCGCCTGGCACTCTAATCGGTGGCGACAGCTCGGACGAAGAGACCCCGGTGAAAGGCATCACCAACTTAAATAACATGGCGATGTTTAACGTCTCCGGGCCGGGAATGAAAGGCATGGTGGGGATGGCTGCCAGAGTCTTTGCCGCAATGTCACGCAGCGGTATCTCCGTGGTGTTAATCACCCAATCCTCTTCCGAGTACAGCATCAGCTTCTGCGTGCCGCAAAGCGATCAGGCCCGTGCCCGTCGGGTGCTGGAAGAGGAGTTCTTCCTGGAGCTGAAGGATGGCCTGCTGGAGCCGCTGGACGTAATGGAGCATCTGGCGGTGATTTCCGTTGTGGGCGACGGCATGCGTACCCTGCGCGGCATCTCCGCCAAATTCTTCTCGGCGCTGGCGCGAGCCAATATCAATATCGTTGCTATCGCTCAGGGCTCTTCCGAACGCTCTATTTCTGTGGTGGTTGATAATGACCAGGCCACCACCGGCGTACGCGTGGTGCACCAGATGCTGTTCGCTACCGATCAGGTTATCGAAGTCTTCGTCATTGGCGTGGGCGGCGTGGGCGCAGCGCTGATCGACCAGCTCCATCGTCAGCAGAGCTGGCTGAAGAATAAGCATATCGATCTCCGCGTCTGCGGCATCGCTAATTCAAAAGCGCTGCTGACCAACGTGCACGGTATTCCATTGGAGAACTGGAAGGAGTCGCTGGCGAAAGCCAATGAACCGTTCAATCTGGGACGGCTGATCCGGCTGGTGAAAGAGTACCATTTGCTTAACCCGGTGATTGTGGACTGTACTTCCAGCCAGGCAGTGGCCGATCAGTATGCCGACTTCCTTGCCGAAGGGTTCCATGTGGTCACGCCGAACAAAAAGGCCAATACCTCTTCATACAATTACTATCAGCAGATGCGTGCCGCCGCCGCGAAGTCGCGCCGTAAGTTCCTTTACGACACCAACGTAGGTGCCGGATTGCCGGTTATCGAAAACCTGCAAAATCTGCTGAATGCGGGTGACGAACTGCTGCGCTTCTCCGGCATTTTGTCCGGTTCACTCTCCTATATCTTTGGCAAGCTGGACGAGGGCGTATCGCTTTCTGAAGCCACCAAAACGGCGCGGGAGCTGAGTTTCACCGAGCCCGATCCGCGTGACGATCTCTCCGGCATGGACGTGGCGCGTAAGCTGCTGATTTTAGCCCGTGAAGCGGGTTATCAACTGGAGCTGAGCGACATCGAGATTGAGGCCGTGCTGCCGGAAGAGCTAACCGCGATAACGGATGTGGAAGCATTTATGGCGCGACTGCCGGAGCTGGATGACGCGTTTGCTTCCCGCGTGTCACAAGCCCGTGAAGAGGGCAAAGTGCTGCGCTTTGTCGGGGTCATTGAAGAGGGCGGGCGCTGCCGGGTGAAAATTGATGCCGTGGACGGCAACGATCCGCTGTATAAAGTGAAAAATGGCGAGAACGCCTTGGCGTTCTACAGCCGCTACTATCAGCCCATCCCGCTGGTACTCAGGGGCTATGGCGCAGGTAACGATGTGACCGCAGCAGGCGTATTTGCCGACCTGTTACGCACCTTGTCATGGAAGTTGGGAGTTTAAGAATGGTCAAGATTTATGCCCCTGCCTCAATTGGCAACGTCAGCGTGGGCTTTGATGTACTGGGTGCGGCAGTCTCACCGGTGGATGGTTCCCTGTTAGGGGATTGCGTCACGGTGGAAGCGGCCAGCGAATTCAGCCTGCGCAACGAGGGGCGCTTTGTCAGCAAGCTGCCTGATAAAGCAGAAGAGAACATTGTCTGGCAATGCTGGGATCGCTTCTGTGAAGCGATTGGCAAACGCGTGCCGGTGGCGATGACGCTGGAAAAAAATATGCCGATCGGATCGGGCCTGGGATCCAGCGCCTGCTCCGTAGTGGCGGGTTTGATGGCGATGAATGAACACTGCGGCAAGCCGCTCAGCGACACCGAACTGCTGGCGCTGATGGGCGAGCTGGAAGGGCGTATTTCCGGTAGCGTGCATTATGATAACGTAGCCCCCTGCTTCCTCGGCGGCATTCAGCTGATGCTGGAGGAAAATGGGATTATCAGCCAGCAGGTGCCAGGCTTTGAGGAGTGGCTGTGGGTGATGGCTTACCCTGGTATCAAGGTTTCTACCGCGGAAGCGCGCGCTATTCTGCCCGCACAGTACCGTAAAGAAGAGATTATTAAGCATGGTCGCTACCTGGGTGGGTTTATTCATGCCTGCCATACGCAGCAGCCAGCGCTGGCGGCAAAGCTGATGCGCGATGTGATCGCCGAGCCTTACCGCACCAGGCTGTTACCGGGATTTGCAGAAGCCCGCCAGGCCGCGCAGGATATTGGCGCGCTGGCCTGCGGCATATCGGGTTCCGGCCCTACGCTGTTCGCGGTTTGTGACCAACCGGATACCGCACAGCGCATGGCCGACTGGCTCAGCCAGCACTATCTGCAAAATGATGAAGGCTTCGTTCACATCTGCCGCATTGATACGGCAGGCGCACGTAAACTGGGATAACGCATGAAACTGTATAATCTGAAGGATCACAACGAGCAGGTCAGCTTCTCGCAGGCCGTTAAACAGGGTCTGGGCAGCCAGCAGGGGCTGTTCTTTCCGCTGGAGCTGCCGGAGTTTGAGCTCACCGACATCGATGAGATGCTGGAAATGGATTTCGTTACCCGCAGCAGCAAAATTCTCTCTGCTTATATTGGTGATGAAATTGCGCCGCATCAGCTGCACGATCGCCTGAAAACGGCCTTCAGCTTCCCGGCGCCGGTGAAAAAAGTCACTGATGATATCTCCGCGCTGGAGCTGTTCCACGGGCCAACGCTCGCCTTTAAGGACTTTGGCGGCCGCTTTATGGCGCAGATGCTCTCTTACGTCAGCGGAGCCGATGAGAAGATTACTATCCTCACCGCCACCTCCGGGGATACCGGCGCAGCGGTCGCCCACGCTTTCTACGGCATGGATAACGTGCGGGTAGTGATCCTCTATCCTCAGGGCAAAATCAGTCCGCTGCAGGAAAAATTGTTCTGTACTCTGGGCGGCAACATCCAGACTATCGCCATTGAAGGGGACTTTGACGCCTGTCAGTCTCTGGTGAAGCAGGCGTTTGATGACGAGCCGCTGAAAAAGGCGATTGGCCTGAACTCCGCTAACTCCATCAACATCAGCCGCCTGCTGGCGCAGATTTGCTACTACTTTGAAGCGGTTGCTCAGCTACCGCAGGAGAAGCGCAATCAGCTGGTGATTTCCGTCCCGAGCGGCAACTTTGGCGACCTGACGGCGGGCCTGCTGGCGAAGTCGCTTGGCCTGCCGGTGAAGCGTTTTATCGCGGCGACCAACGCCAACGATACCGTACCGCGCTTTCTGGTAAACAGCGAATGGCTGCCTAACGCAACCGTTTCCACTCTGTCAAACGCCATGGATGTCAGCCAGCCAAACAACTGGCCGCGTGTGGAAGAGATTTTCCGCCGTAAGACCTGGCGCCTGACCGATCTCGGCTACGGCGCGGTGGATGACGAAACCACCAAAGCCACCATGCGCGAGCTGGCTGACCTGGGTTATATCTCTGAACCTCACGCAGCCATCGCTTACCGTATGCTGCGCGATCAGCTTGAGGAAGGGGAGTTTGGTCTGTTCCTGGGCACCGCGCATCCCGCTAAGTTTATCGAAAGCGTGGAAGAGATCCTCGACCGCAAGCTGCCTGTTCCGCAGGAGCTGG
Source organism: Erwinia pyri (assembly GCF_030758455.1). Lineage (NCBI taxonomy): Bacteria > Pseudomonadati > Pseudomonadota > Gammaproteobacteria > Enterobacterales > Erwiniaceae > Erwinia > Erwinia pyri. The sequence continues at coordinate 3,808,609 of NZ_CP132353.1, read as the reverse complement.
CGGATCGCGCTAACCTGCCGCTGCTGTCGCACAAGATGGCAGCAGATTTCGCTGCGCTGCGTGATTTCCTGCTGCACAAGTAACCTCAATCGCGTAACACAGCGTCAACGATCTCCAACGGCCCTGCACAGGGCCGTTTTTTCAACTGTCCGACCCTCCAGTAATCCTCTGCTGTGCTGTACCCGATGAGCTGCCGCCGGCTGTTGCAATGGCCGATGAGTTACCTGTGGGATTTTGCCCTGATGAGGCCAGCGTACCCGTGGTCGTGGGTTGGTTTGCCGGGGCGGCGGTAAGCGTAACCTGGTTCTGATTGCCTGTACTGGTGGTAGCCTGGTTTCCAGCGGCGGCAGTGAGCGAAGCCTGGTTCTGGGTGCTGGTCGGGTTTTGACTCTCTGCGGCAACGGCGCCACGAACCTTGCTGTGCGCCTGATAGATCTGGTTTACCACCTTATAGGTCAGCCCAAACGCGGCGGCGGTGCCGGCATTGTTGAACAGGCTGGAAAGCAGCGGCGACATATTCCCTTTGGTTATGGCATTCATAATCTGCTGGGAGGCGAGCGTGCTGCCGTTGGCAAAATTGTTCCAGCTAAGACGGGCAATGGAGTGGTCCAGCAGGCGACCATAATCTTTCATCGGCAGGGAAGGGGAGAACTTTTGCGAATCGCCGACCTGTTTAGCGTCGTAATGCTTACCTAAAAAAGCATCGCCGGTTTCAATCACCGTATTACAGGCGGCGCGCAGGGCGGAGACGATCGCGCCCATCTCATGCAGCGCTTTACCGCTCAGACGTTGGCCCGACGCATCGCGGATCTCCGGGCCGGAGACGGTATAGCCTTTCGGCAGCGCTTTTTGAATCAGACCATCCTGCAGCATGCCCATCGCCAGCGTATTCAGCGTGTACCAGGCGCCATTGGTGCTCATATTGGCATCGCTGACGCCGTAGCTGGCTTTGCCGTCACGGGAGGCGACCATGCTGCCGGTGGCCTGCAAAGATTCCCGCGTACCGGCGTAGATAACATTACGCAGCTGGGTGCTGAGCACGCGCGCCGTCAGGCCGGGATTCCCGGTCAGCGCGCCCGCCATCGACATGCCCACATTCATCAGTTCTGCTGCAATCTGCTGCCCGGTAACGCGTTTTGAGTCGGTTTTCGTTTGTTCGCTGAGGCGATTCCATTCCGCGGGTTTATCGCGCTGCATCACCCCGGCCCGATCGGGGCTGAGGCCAAACTGCCCGCGCACCGCCACCTGATTTTGCTGCGGATCCCTTTCCAGGCGGGGTTCACGGATATGGATCTGAGCCGCGATATTGGCAAGCGAGACGGCAGCCTGCAGGCCAACAGCGGCAGCGGGATGTTTTTCTGCCAGATGAGGCAGCAACATATTGTAGGCTTCGATAAAAGCCTCCTCGCGCATCATGGTGGGCAGGCCGCAGGTAATCATCTGCTGTAAGGCATGGCCGCCCAGCGCACCCCAGGCCTTATTTTGTAGCGGAGCAAGGGTGAATTTACCCAGGGCAACAGCCGATGATTTGGTGTCGTTCCAGCCTGTTTTTCCGGCTATTTTTGCTCCTTTCAGACCGGCATTGCTCGCTATTTTGGCACCGGTTAAAGCCAGGTTGCCGCTGCTTTTCACTCCGCCCCAGGTGGCATTCCCCACCGTCTTGGTGCTTTCCCAGGCAACATTTCCTCCCGATTTCATGCCGTTCCAGGCGGCAGTGGATCCCCGGCCCGCAAGGGCAGTGCCTCCTTCCGCCAGCCCGGAGAAAAACTGCCCTGCGCTGGCAGCAGCTCTGGCGGCGCGCCCGGGGCCATTGTCGGGCCGGGGGCCGCTCTCCTCATCACCGCGTGAGCCGGGCCTGTTCATCTGAAACTGACCGGGAACCTGTTGAATTGAATTACTCATGGCCTCTCTCCTCCGTTCAGGCAGCACTTTGATGGCGGCGATCAAACGCCACGGTTAGCGTCATAAAATCGGCCAGCCAGCTGGCGAAATCGGCAGCAGTCAGCCCCAGCGAATCCCAGCGGCTCACCAGGCAGATGCTCTCTCCGCACAGCGCCAGCGAGCAGTGGGTGAACAGCCGAAGCTCATGGTTAGCAGCCAGATAGTGCCGCTGCTCATCGCCTGGCGTTATCGCCAGATCCAGCGGCGCAGAGATCAAAAGGTGGCGTTGATCGCCGTCGGCAAGCACCGAGACTGGACGTTCCGGGAAGGAGAGTTTGCAGAAGCAGCCATCCAGCAGATAGCTTTCCTGTGACAGGTCCAACAGGGCGAATGTTTGTTGAAGAAGGGGATAGTGCCAGTTGGTGGTAATGGCCTCCCGGGCCAGCGCATCCATACGCTCTGTTAACTGCTGCTGCCAGCCAGCAATCCAGCCGGGAAGCGGCAGAGCTTCTTCTGGTGCAACGGCCGGTGGCTGACCCAGCGAAAGCAGCAGATCAATCAGGCTTGAAGCGAGTGAATTAAAATCATTCATCACGCTCGCCAGCGCATCCGGTTGGTCAGGCAGATCAAATGCCAGCGGCCTGGTCAGCAGGGCTGAACCCTGCCGATCGAGAGCAAGGCTGATGCCGTTCATCGCCATCGCCACATCGTTGGCCCGCAGCAGCGCCTCCTGCCAGACCTCAGGATGAAGCGCGTCTGGCGCAGGCAGAATACCCACCGCCAGCCACATTGGCACCGGCGCCTCGCTCTGGCAAATCAGAATGATGTGCAGCGCATCCAGCCGGATCACGCCGCTGGCGGCAAACTGCTGCTGCTGCGCCTCATCCACGCCAAACTGCGCCGCCGCAGCTATCAGCCACTCTCTGGCCGACTCTGGCAGTGGATTGTGCCAGTCGCCCGCCCGGGTGTTTTCATCCTGTTGATGGCTCGCCTGCCACATCCGATCGCGGATGGTTCTCTCTAACCCCTGCTGATCCATACTCTTCCCCCCCATAGCTGATTACGCCTTGAGTGACCCGCAGGTTGTAATGGTTCTGTCACAAAATGGCTTATAAAAAAAGGCTATGGCTGGAGGAGAAAAAGGGGCGATTAGGGGCGCTGAGCCGCCCCAACTATATGCAGAAGTTATGGCTGTTCGCGGCGTTTAAACACCAGATCGGTTTCATTACTCTCTTCAGCTGAATAGAGGTATCCAGCAACATCAAAGTTTTTCAGCTGGTCGGGTTTGGTCAGGCCCTGTTGGATCACATAGCGACTCATCAGGCCACGCGCTTTTTTGGCGTAGAAGCTGATGACTTTGAATTTGCCGTTTTTCTCATCCAGGAAAACCGGTTTGATAATGCGGCCATTGAGCTGTTTCGGCTTCACCGCTCTGAAATATTCATCGGAAGCCAGGTTGATCAGCACATCATCGCCCTGTCCAGCCAGCGCGGCGTTCAGCGCTTCAGTCAGCCTGTCGCCCCAAAAGGCGTAGAGATCTTTCCCGGCCGGGTTATCCAGCCTGATGCCCATTTCCAGGCGGTAAGGCTGCATTAAATCGAGCGGCCGCAGCAGGCCATAGAGGCCGGAAAGCATACGCAGATGCTGCTGGGCAAAATCGAACTCTTTCTCACTAAACGTTTCCGCCTGCAGGCCGGTATAGACATCGCCTTTAAACGCCAGAATGGCCTGACGGGCATTGTCAGGCGTAAAAGGGGGATGCCAGTCATTGAAGCGGTTGGCATTCAGCTCCGCCAGCTTATCGCTGATGCTCATCAGCGAGGCGATCTGTGCAGGCGTAAGCTGCCGCGCGATCTCAATCAGTTTCTGGGAATCATCCAGTAGCGCCGGTTGGGTGAAGCGTTTGGTCGCCAGCGGGCTGTCAAAATCCAGCGTCTTGGCCGGGGAGATAACCATCAACATGCCTGAGTCCTTGTGTGAATAAGCCGAAGTAGCGCACTACTTTAGCAAAAAACAGGCGGCGAAAGGAGTAATCGCTGCCATTGCTACCGCTGATTTCTCTGCGCATTTATTCACGATTTAGCACTGCGTGGCCTGCGGGAAACCTTACCTTGCATGGCGGGTTTCGCGTGATATTATCCGTGGCAGAGATTTTCAAGAACCCGATAACTCTACTCTGATGAGAATGACAACTATGACGGACAAACTGACTTCCCTGCGTCAACTCACTACCGTTGTTGCCGATACCGGCGACATTGCAGCGATGAAGCTCTACAAGCCGCAAGATGCAACCACTAACCCTTCCCTGATCCTGAGCGCCGCGCAGATCCCTGAATACCGCAAGCTGATTGATGATGCGGTGAGCTGGGCGCGCGATCAGAGCAGCAAAAAAGAAGAGCAGATCAACTTTGCCGCGGATAAACTGGCCGTCAACATCGGTCTGGAAATCCTGAAGCTGGTCCCGGGCCGCATCTCCACTGAAGTCGATGCCCGCCTCTCTTACGATACTGAAGGCAGCATCAACAAAGCCCGCTCTTTGATCAAACTCTATAACGACGCGGGCATCAGCAACGACCGTATCCTGATCAAACTGGCCTCCACCTGGCAGGGCATCCGTGCCGCTGAGCAGCTGGAGAAAGAGGGCATCAACTGTAACCTGACGCTGCTCTTCTCTTTCGCTCAGGCGCGTGCCTGTGCCGAAGCTGGCGTCTACCTGATCTCTCCTTTCGTTGGCCGTATTCTGGACTGGTACAAAGCGAATACCGACAAGAAAGAGTACGCGCCGCATGAAGATCCGGGCGTGGTTTCCGTCACTGAAATCTACGAATACTACAAGCAGCACGGCTATGAAACAGTGGTGATGGGCGCAAGCTTCCGTAACACCGGCGAAATCGTTGAGCTGGCTGGCTGCGACCGTCTCACCATCTCCCCAGGTCTGCTGAAAGAGCTGGCGGAAACTGAAGGCACGCTGGAGCGTAAACTCTCCTGGGCTGGCGAAGTGAAAGCGCGTCCGGCGAAGATGACCGAGTCTGAGTTCCTGTGGCAGCATAACCAGGATCCAATGGCCGTGGATAAACTGGCGCAGGGCATTCGTAACTTTGCTCTCGACCAGGGCAAACTCGACAAGATGATTGCCGACCTGCTGTAAACCGCTGAGAGTGGCTGGCATACCGGCCACTCTTTTCACTCGCTGTACATCCCGCTTTGCAATAGTTTATCCTTTCCTCTTACTCCCCCCGACACCCGCGTCCGCCCTTAAAGCGTGGCCGTAACTACAGTGACGACACGATGAATACACTACGTATAGGATTGATTTCAGTTTCCGATCGCGCCGCCAACGGCATCTATCAGGATCAGGGCTTGCCTGCGCTTGAGGCCTGGCTTTCGCAGGCGCTGGCTACGCCATTCACCATTGAAAAGCGGCTGGTACCGGATGAACAGCCGATGATTGAGCAGGCTATCTGCGAACTGGTAGACGAATTATTCTGCCCGCTGGTACTGACCACTGGCGGAACCGGACCGGCTCGTCGTGACGTGACGCCCGATGCGACGCTGGCAATTGCTGACCGCGAGATGCCGGGGTTTGGCGAACAGATGCGCCAGATTAGCCTTAACTTCGTGCCGACAGCGATCCTCTCCCGTCAGGTGGGAGTGATCCGTAAACAGTCGCTGATTATCAACCTTCCCGGCCAGCCGAAGTCGATTCAGGAGACGCTGGAAGGCCTTAAGGATGCGGAGGGCAAAACCAAAGTTCACGGCATTTTTGCCAGCGTGCCTTACTGTATTCAGCTGCTGGAAGGCCCTTATGTGGAAACGCACGAGGCGGTGGTAGCAGCTTTTCGCCCCAAAAGTGCCAGGCGCGAAACAAACGGCTAAAAATGGCGTAATTCAGGCATAAGATCCAGCGGCGCTGGTGTGTCAGGAAATGAACGGTATAGTACGCATAGCTTTACATTGACGAACTATACTTTTTTCTTCTACTTCTGGATATGCCTGAACAATTATGCCTCCCGATAACGCGCGTCGGTTAAACCGACAGGATTATAAAACCCTCTCTCTGGCGGCGCTGGGCGGCGCGCTGGAGTTTTACGACTTCATTATTTTCGTCTTTTTTGCGGCCGTTATCGGCGATCTCTTTTTCCCGGCGGATATTCCCGACTGGCTGCGCCAGCTCCAGACTTTTGCTATTTTCGCCGCAGGTTATCTGGCGCGCCCGTTAGGCGGCCTCATCATGGCCCATTTTGGTGACAGCCAGGGCCGTAAGAAAATGTTCAGCCTCAGTATTCTGTTGATGGCCCTGCCTACGCTGGCGATGGGGCTGCTGCCAACCTATGCCACTCTGGGCATTGCCGCACCGATCCTGCTGCTGCTGCTGCGCGTTCTGCAGGGCGCAGCTATTGGCGGAGAAGTGCCGGGTGCCTGGGTATTTGTGGCTGAACACGTGCCGGAAAAACGCATCGGTTTCGCCTGCGGTACGCTCACTGCGGGACTCACCGCAGGCATTCTGCTGGGTTCGGTTGTGGCCACCCTTGTTAACACCACCCTGGGTGCGCAGGGGATTGTTGAAGGCGGCTGGCGGATCCCGTTCCTGCTGGGCGGCGTCTTTGGCTTTATTGCCCTCTATTTGCGCCGCTGGCTGCATGAAACGCCGATCTTTATCGAAATGCAGTCACGTAAAGCGCTGGCGGCTGAACTTCCTCTTAAAACGGTGATCCTGAACTGCAAAAAGGAGGTCGCGATAAGCATGCTGCTGACCTGGCTGCTGTCGGCAGGAATTGTGGTGGTGATCCTGATGACGCCCACCCTGTTACAAAAACAGTTTGGCATTGCGGCAGCGTCGGCGCTTCAGGCCAACAGCCTGGCAACGGTGATGTTACTGGCTGGCTGCATCTGCTCCGGGCTGGCGGCCGACAGGTTTGGCGCCAGCAAAACGCTGATTGTTGGCAGCCTGCTGCTGGCTATTTGCAGCTGGCTGTTTTACCGCACCGTTGGTGAGCATCCCGGGATGCTTTTCCCCTGTTACGCACTGGCTGGCTTCAGCGTTGGGGTGGTCGGTGCCGTGCCTTATGTGATGGTCCGGGCCTTTCCTGCCGAAGTGCGTTTCACCGGTATCGCCTTCTCCTACAACGTGGCTTATGCCATCTTTGGCGGGCTGACGCCGATATTCGTGACGCTGATTATGAAGTTGACGCCGCTGGCCCCGGCTTACTACGTGCTGGCACTCTCCGCAATGGGCTTACTGGTTGGTCTCTGCCTTAAGCGCGATTTCGCCCGTCAACGGCTTGCCGGTAGCGCAGATACCTTCAGTTAATAAAGCAGGCCGTGATAAAAATTATCATCAGCCATGGTCAACCTCGCTGCAGGTAACCGTCCTGAGGAGCGGGATTCAGGATTGATGTCAGCAGAAGATTTCCATTTTAAAAAGGCCCCGCGGGGCCTTTTCTGTTTCCAGTGCACTGTTAAGCCTGCATAGCTTGCTCCAGAGGCTGTACGGTTCGGCCCAACCGTTCGTTGAGTCCTTCAGTCAGAGATAAAATGATTTTTTAGCGAATCTTGCTGATTTTCCGCAATATTTTTCCCGGTGTTTTCTGGTGGCGCGGGATCCCGAAGATCCGGGGGAGGGGAAACCACGAGCTGGCTGGCGGTAAAAATGACTTTTTTTTATCGCTGCCCCTTGATGCCGTGGTGGATGGCCCCATCTTAGTTGGCATCCAAGGTTATGGACCTGGAAAAAAAGCGCGGCGCCAGCAGTTGAAACGGTAAAAAAAGCCCGCATTAAGTGTTCATAAACTGATTTGACATGAATTTAAGTGGGAGATGTGTAATGGGTAAAATTATTGGTATTGACCTGGGTACGACTAACTCTTGTGTCGCTATTATGGATGGCGGTAAAGCGCGCGTACTGGAGAATGCAGAAGGCGATCGCACCACCCCGTCTATTATTGCTTACACCCAGGACGGCGAGATTCTGGTCGGTTCACCGGCTAAGCGTCAGGCTGTGACCAACCCACAGAATACCCTGTTTGCGATCAAGCGCCTGATTGGCCGTCGCTTCCAGGACGAAGAAGTGCAGCGTGATATTAAAATCATGCCTTATAAAATTGCCGGTTCTGACAACGGTGACGCCTGGATCGATGTGAAAGGCCAGAAAATGGCGCCGCCGCAGATTTCTGCGGAAGTGCTGAAAAAAATGAAGAAAACGGCTGAAGATTATCTGGGTGAGCCAGTAACTGAAGCGGTTATCACCGTACCAGCCTACTTCAACGATGCGCAGCGTCAGGCAACGAAAGATGCTGGTCGTATCGCCGGTCTGGACGTTAAGCGTATCATCAACGAACCAACCGCAGCCGCGCTGGCTTACGGTATGGATAAAGGTCAGGGCAACCGCACTATCGCGGTTTATGACCTGGGTGGTGGTACCTTCGATATCTCAATCATCGAAATCGATGAAGTGGACGGCGAAAAAACCTTCGAAGTACTGGCTACCAACGGTGATACCCACCTGGGTGGTGAAGACTTCGACAGCCGCATGATCAACTACCTGGTCGCTGAATTTAAGAAAGATTCAGGCATCGATCTGCACAACGATCCGCTGGCGATGCAGCGTCTGAAAGAAGCGGCAGAAAAAGCGAAAATTGAGCTCTCTTCTGCTCAGCAGACCGACGTGAACCTGCCGTACATCACTGCAGATGCAACAGGTCCTAAACACCTGAACATCAAAGTGACTCGTGCGAAGCTGGAATCGCTGGTAGAAGATCTGGTCAGCCGCTCTATCGCACCGCTGAAAGTTGCGTTGCAGGATGCAGGTCTCTCTGTCTCTGATATCAACGACGTGATCCTGGTCGGTGGTCAGACTCGTATGCCAATGGTGCAGGCGAAAGTGGCTGAGTTCTTCGGCAAAGAGCCACGTAAAGACGTGAACCCGGATGAAGCGGTAGCTGTAGGTGCTGCGGTTCAGGGTGGTGTTCTGGCAGGCGACGTGAAAGACGTGCTGCTGCTGGACGTTACGCCTCTCTCCCTGGGTATCGAAACCATGGGTGGCGTGATGACTCCGCTGATCAACAAGAACACCACTATCCCAACCAAGCACAGCCAGGTGTTCTCTACTGCTGAAGATAACCAGTCTGCGGTGACTATTCACGTGGTGCAGGGTGAGCGTAAACGCGCTGCTGATAACAAATCACTGGGTCAGTTCAACCTGGACGGCATTCAGTCAGCGCCACGCGGCATGCCGCAGATCGAAGTCACCTTCGATATCGATGCCGATGGTATCCTGCACGTTTCCGCGAAAGATAAAAACAGCGGCAAAGAGCAGAAGATCACCATCAAAGCTTCTTCCGGTCTGAATGACGAAGAGATCGAAAAAATGGTGCGCGATGCCGAAGCTAACGCTGAGTCTGACCGCAAATTTGAAGAGCTGGTACAGACCCGTAACCAGGCCGATCATCTGTCGCACAGCACCCGTAAGCAGCTGGACGAAGCTGGCGAACAACTGCCAGCCGATGACAAAGCACCGATCGAAGCGGCTCTGGCCGAGCTGAACACGGCGTTGAAAGGCGAAGATAAAGCGGAAATCGAAGCGAAAATGCAGGCGCTGATGGAAGTCTCCAGCAAACTGATGGAGTTCGCTCAGCAGCAGCAGGCCGCAGGCGGCGCAGCCGATGCCGGTGATGCTTCCGCGAAGAAAGAGGACGACGTTGTTGACGCCGAATTCGAAGAAGTGAAAGACAACAAAAAATAATCGCCCTTGAGCGGGCACGGTGGCCTGAAAAAGGCCACTGATGAAACCTGACGGGCGTAGGAGTTTTCTCCACGCCCGTTCATGCATATTAAGGGCAGGACCACCAGAATGGCGAAGAGAGACTATTACGAGATTTTAGGCGTTTCCAATTCAGCGGATGAGCGTGAAATCAAAAAGGCCTATAAACGCCTGGCGATGAAATTCCACCCTGACCGCAATCCAGGCGATAAAGAATCCGAAGCCAAATTTAAAGAGGTGAAGGAAGCGTACGAAATTCTGACCGATGGACAGAAACGCGCGGCTTACGACCAGTATGGTCATGCGGCCTTTGAACAGGGCGGCATGGGCGGCGGCTTTGGCGGCGGCGGCGGGGCAGATTTCAGCGATATCTTTGGCGACGTGTTCGGCGATATCTTCGGCGGAGGACGCCGTCAGCAGCGTGCTGCGCGCGGTGCCGATTTACGCTATAACATGGAGCTGACGCTTGAAGAAGCCGTCCGCGGCGTGTCCAAAGAGATCCGCATTCCTACGCTGGAAGAGTGTGAAGTTTGTGACGGCAGCGGCGCAAAACCAGGCACTAAGCCGCAGACCTGCTCAACCTGTCACGGTCAGGGCCAGGTGCAAATGCGCCAGGGCTTCTTTACCGTGCAGCAGGCGTGTCCGACCTGTCACGGTCGTGGAGCGGTTATCAAAGATCCGTGCAACGCCTGTCACGGTCACGGCCGCGTTGAGAAGTCTAAAACACTGTCGGTGAAAATCCCGGCAGGTGTGGACACCGGCGATCGTATTCGTCTTACCGGCGAAGGTGAAGCGGGCGAGCATGGTGCGCCAGCAGGCGATCTCTATGTTCAGGTACAGGTGCGCAAGCACCCAATCTTCGAACGCGAAGAGAATAACCTCTACTGCGAAGTGCCGATCAACTTTGCCATGGCAGCGCTGGGCGGTGAAATTGAAGTGCCGACTCTGGATGGCCGCGTGAAGCTGAAAGTGCCGGCCGAAACGCAGACCGGTAAGCTGTTCCGCATGCGCGGTAAAGGCGTTAAGTCTGTCCGTGGCGGTGCGCAGGGCGACCTGCTGTGCCGCGTAGTGGTAGAAACGCCGGTCAGCCTCAGCGACAAGCAGAAAGCACTGCTGCGCGAGCTGGAAGAGAGCTTTGGCGGACCAAGCGGCGAGAAAAACAGCCCGCGTTCGAAAAGCTTCTTAGACGGCGTGAAGAAATTCTTCGACGATCTGACCCGCTAACTTCAGATCAGAGAGATAAAACGGACGGCTCAGGCTGTCCGTTTTTTTTTGTGTCTGGCCGCCGCTGGAGAAACGCATATTGACCAGTCTGTGGTTATACTTCGGAAATACTGAGGTGATAACCGGGTATAAACTGTTTTTTACGAGCAGTTAAAAGGCGTATGCTAAGGGTACTTTCCTTCATCACTTTGTTAACGGAATGCTCTGATGAATTCAGCTTTAAAACGACTATTGAAAAATGAAGCCACCGGCGGCGTGGTTCTGATCATCGCCGCGGCAGTGGCGATGTTCCTGGCGAATAATGCCGGCACTCAACAGGTTTATCACTCAATCCTGAACGTGCCCGTTGAGTTCCGCTTCGGCAGCCTGGATATCAGTAAAAATCTGCTGTTGTGGATCAACGACGCGCTGATGGCGATCTTTTTCCTGATGATTGGCCTTGAAGTAAAACATGAGCTGGTATCAGGTTCGCTCGCCACCCGGGAGCGGGCGATGTTTCCCCTGATTGCTGCCCTGGGCGGTATGCTGGCACCGGGTTTGATCTTCGCTGCACTGAATCATAGCGATCCGCTCGCCAGCAACGGCTGGGCAATCCCCACCGCCACCGATATTGCCTTTGCGCTGGGTATCCTGGCCCTGTTAGGCAGCCGCGTGCCGCCCGCCCTGAAAATGTTCCTGATGGCGCTGGCGGTGATCGACGATCTCGGCGCCATTCTGATTATCGCTTTCTTCTACACCCAGGATCTCTCTCTGACCTCGCTGGCCGTGGCCGGTGCCGCCACAGCGGTGCTGATCCTGTTGAACAAATTGGGCGTGCGCAGCATTTCGCTCTACATGCTGGTAGGTGTGGTGCTGTGGGTGGCGGTGCTGAAATCGGGCATTCATGCCACGGTGGCAGGCGTCATCATCGGTTTCTGCGTACCGCTGAAAAAAGAGAATGGCCATTCACCGGCCATGCATCTGGCACATGGTCTGGCTCCCTGGGTGAGCTGGCTGATTCTGCCGCTGTTTGCTTTCGCCAATGCGGGCGTTTCGCTGGCTGGCGTCTCCTTCGACGGGCTGTTCTCGAATGTTCCGCTGGGGATCATTCTTGGTCTGTTTATCGGAAAGCCGTTGGGGATCACACTGATCTGCTGGCTGGCGGTCAGGCTGCGGGTTGCCGCGCTGCCTGAAGGCACCCGCATGCAGGATATCGCTGCCATTGGTCTGCTCTGCGGTATTGGTTTCACCATGTCGATCTTTATCGCTTCGCTAGCCTTTGATGCCGCCCATGAAGAGATGGTGACGCTGGCCAAGCTGGGTATCCTTGCCGGTTCGATTGTATCAGCCGTGGTGGGCTACTCGCTGCTGCGGGCCAAACTCAGGTAATGAGCGCGCGGCCAGCCTTTGCTGGTCGCGCTTGATGTCGCCATCAGGGAGGCGCGTATGTCACACATCAATTTCAACCATCTCTACTACTTCTGGCAGGTTTGCAAAGCCGGGTCGGTGGTGGGAGCAGCAGATGCCCTGAATCTGACGCCTCAGACCATTACCGGCCAGATCAAGGCGCTGGAAGAGCGGTTACAGGGCAAACTGTTTAAACGGCAGGGAAGAGGTCTGGTGCCCTCTGAGCTGGGGCAGTTAGTTTTTCGTTATGCCGACCGGATGTTCCAGCTCAGCCAGGAGATGCTGGATATCGTTAATTACCGCAAAGAGGCCAGCCTGCTGTTTGATGTCGGCGTAGCGGATGTCTTGTCCAAGCGGCTGGTGAGTCAGGTACTGAAAACGGCGGTAGTGGAGGACGAAAAAATCCATCTGCGCTGTTTTGAGTCCACCCATGAGATGCTGCTGGAGCAGCTCAGCCAGCACAAGCTGGATATGATCCTCTCCGACTGCCCGATAGACTCCACGCAGCAGGCGGGGCTGTTTTCCGTCAAGCTGGGCGAGTGTGGCGTCAGCTTCTGGTGTCAGGCGCCGGTACCCGATCTCCCATTCCCAGCCTGTCTTGAGCAGCGTAAATTGCTGATCCCGGGTCGGCGTTACATGCTGGGACGCCAGTTACTGAACTGGTTTCAGACGCAGGGACTGGAAGTGGATATTCTGGGCGAGTTTGATGATGCCGCGCTGATGACAGCCTTTGGTACTAGCCACAATGCGATTTTTGTTGCGCCATCCCGTTACGGTGCTGACATTTATGCGGAAAAAGAGATTGTCGAACTGGGCAGGATTGAGAGCGTAGTGGAGGAGTATCACGTAATTTTTGCCGAGCGGATGATCCAGCATCCCGCCGTACAGCGCATTTGTCAGAAGGACTTCTCACAAATTTTTAATTACCAATAAAAAAACCGGCAGCGCCGGTTTCTTTATCAAAGCCGATTAACAGCGTGGCGATTAAGCCAGTTTGTTGATCTGTGCAGTCAGATTTGCTTTATGACGTGCAGCTTTGTTTTTGTGGATCAGGCCTTTAGCTGCCTGACGGTCCACGATTGGTTGCATTTCATTAAATGCATTCTGCGCAGCCGCTTTATCGCCAGTAGCGATAGCCGCGTAGACTTTCTTGATAAAAGTACGCAACATTGAACGACGGCTAGCGTTGTGCTTACGACGCTTCTCAGACGTTACTGCGCGTTTCTTAGCTGATTTGATATTAGCCAAGGTCCAACTCCCAAATAGTTCTATGAGGACAATTCAAAGGCCGAGGAATATGCCTCTTTCGCCCATGGTTGTCAATGGATTTGTGCAAATAAGCGTCGCTAAACAAACGACACTTGGTTACGTTTCGATGGCGCAAGATTCTACCAGCTTCATGCCAATGAATACAGCTTATTCACAAGATAAATGTCAACGCCACGCGCCGGGGCGGTTTGCCGGAGAAAATGCCGGGATAAACAGAGTAAAGCCGCATTCGCGGGTTAACCTTCCTGGCGGTAGTTGGTATAATCCGCCGATTTCCACAAATTTGAGCCAGCCATGAAGTTTATCCGCGGCATACATAACCTTAGGGAGCAGCATCGCGGCTGCGTACTCACCATCGGCAATTTCGATGGCGTTCACCGCGGCCATCAGGCGCTGCTTTCCCGACTGTGTGAAGAGGGCCGCCAGCGCAATTTGCCGGTGGTGGTAATGATCTTTGAGCCGCAGCCGCTTGAGCTGTTTGCGGCCGACAAAGCGCCTGTCAGGCTTACCCGCCTGCGGGACAAAGTCCGTTACCTTAGCGAAGCGGGCGTGGATGCGGTGCTCTGCGTGCGTTTCGATCGCCATTTCGCCGCGCAGACCGCGGACAGTTTTGTCGCCGATTTGCTGGTGGACAAGCTTGACGTGAAGTTTCTCGCCGTGGGTGATGACTTCCGTTTTGGTGCTGGTCGTCAGGGAGATTTCCTGCTATTACAGACGGCTGGTGTTAACTATGGCTTTGACGTCATCAGCACCCAGACCTTTTGTGATGGCGGCATCCGCATCAGTAGTACGGCCGTGCGTCAGGCGCTGGCGGAAGATGACCTGCCGCTGGCAGCCTCGCTTCTTGGCCATCCCTACACTATTTCGGGTCGGGTAGTGCATGGTGATGCGCTGGGCCGCACGTTGGGCTTTCCTACCGCGAACCTGCCGCTAAGACGCTATCTCTCGCCGGTGAAAGGGGTCTATGCCGTTGAAGTTTATGGCCTGGGCGATAAGCCGCTGCCGGGCGTTGCCAATATTGGCACGCGTCCCACGGTCGCCGGCCTGCGTCAGCAGCTGGAAGTTCACCTGCTGGACGTTGCAATGGACCTGTACGGTCGCCATATAGAGGTGGCGATCGCTAAAAAAATTCGTAATGAGCAGCGTTTTGCCTCGCTGGACGCGCTCAAAGAGCAAATTGCTAAAGATGTGGTGAGCGCCCGAACGTTTTTTGGGCTGAAAACACCGGTTTAAACAGAACCGAAATACGGAATCGAGAATCTGATGAGTGACTATAAATCTACCCTGAATTTGCCGGAAACGGGGTTCCCGATGCGTGGCGATCTGGCCAAACGCGAACCGGGAATGCTGCAACGTTGGTATGATGACAATCTTTACGGCATCATCCGCGAAGCCAAGAAAGGGAAAAAAACCTTTATCCTGCATGATGGCCCTCCCTACGCGAACGGCAGCATTCATATTGGTCACTCAGTTAACAAGATTCTGAAAGACATTATCGTCAAGTCCAAAGGGCTGGCGGGCTTTGATTCGCCTTACGTGCCGGGTTGGGACTGCCACGGTCTGCCGATTGAACACAAAGTTGAGCAGATGATCGGCAAGCCGGGTGAGAAAGTCACCGCGGCTGAATTCCGTGCTGCCTGCCGTGAATATGCGGCCGAACAGGTTGAAGGCCAGAAAAAGGACTTCATCCGTCTGGGCGTGCTGGGCGACTGGGATCGTCCCTACCTGACCATGAACTTCAAAACCGAAGCCAATATCATTCGTGCGCTGGGTAAGATCATCGGTAACGGCCATCTGCACAAAGGCGCCAAGCCGGTGCACTGGTGCATGGACTGCCGTTCTGCGCTGGCTGAGGCTGAAGTTGAGTATTACGACAAAACCTCTCCCTCTATCGATGTGATGTTCAATGCGGTCGACAAAGAGGTAGTGCAGGCCAAATTTGGCGTTTCCAGCGTTGAAGGACCGATTTCACTGGTTATCTGGACCACCACGCCGTGGACCATGCCGGCTAACCGCGCCATCTCTCTGCATCCGGAATTTGACTACCAGCTGGTGCAGATCGAAGGCCGCGCGCTGATCCTGGCAAAAGATCTGGTTGAAAGCGTGATGAAGCGCGCTGGTATTGCACAGTGGCAGGTGCTTGGCGAGACCAAAGGCGCCGAGCTTGAGCTGCAGCCTTTCCAGCATCCTTTCCTGGATCATACCTCGCCGGTGGTACTGGGCGAGCACGTTACGCTGGAAGCGGGTACTGGTGCGGTGCATACAGCGCCTGGCCACGGTCCTGATGACTACGTTATTGGCCAGAAATATGGCATCGAAACCGCGAATCCGGTAGGGCCGGACGGCAGATTCCTGCCGGGTACTTACCCGACGCTGGATGGCGTAAACGTCTTTAAAGCCAACGACATGATCGTTGAGCTGCTGCGTGAAAAGGGCGCGTTGCTGCACGTTGAGAAACTGCTACACAGCTACCCACACTGCTGGCGCCACAAAACGCCAATCATCTTCCGTGCTACCCCGCAGTGGTTTATCAGCATGGATCAGAAAGGCCTGCGGGCGCAGTCGCTTAAAGAGATCAAAGGCGTGCAGTGGATCCCGGACTGGGGCCAGGCGCGTATTGAGTCGATGGTGGCTAACCGTCCGGACTGGTGTATCTCCCGCCAGCGTACCTGGGGCGTGCCGATGGCGCTGTTCGTTCATAAAGAGACTGAACAGCTGCACCCGGATACCCTTGAGCTGATGGAAAAAGTGGCACAGCGTGTGGAGCAGGATGGCATCCAGGCCTGGTGGGATCTGGACAGCAAAGAGCTGATGGGCGCAGATGCGGAAAACTACGTTAAAGTCCCGGATACTCTGGATGTATGGTTCGACTCAGGATCTACCAGCTACTCGGTGGTGGATGCGCGTCCGGAATTTGGCGGCCATACGCCGGATATGTATCTGGAAGGTTCAGATCAGCATCGCGGCTGGTTTATGTCATCTCTGATGATCTCTACGGCGATGAAAGGCAAAGCGCCTTATCGTCAGGTGCTGACGCACGGTTTCACCGTTGATGGTCAGGGCCGCAAGATGTCAAAATCGATCGGCAATACCGTCTCCCCGCAGGATGTGATGAACAAACTGGGTGGCGACATCCTGCGTCTATGGGTCGCCTCTACCGACTATTCGGGCGAGATGGCCGTTTCTGACGAGATCCTTAAGCGCTCTGCCGACTCCTATCGCCGTATTCGTAATACCGCGCGCTTCCTGCTGGCGAACCTGAACGGCTTCAATCCTGAAACCGATCTGGTGAAACCAGAAGAGATGGTGGTGCTGGACCGCTGGGCTGTAGGACGGGCGAAAGCGGCGCAGGAAGAGATCATCGCCTCTTATGAGAGCTATGACTTCCATGAAGTGGTACAGCGTCTGATGCAGTTCTGCTCCATTGAGATGGGCTCGTTCTATCTCGATATCATCAAGGATCGTCAGTACACCGCGAAAGCGGATGGCCTGGCGCGCCGTAGCTGCCAGACCGCGCTCTACTACATCGCCGAGGCGCTGGTGCGCTGGATGGCACCGATCATGTCCTTTACCGCCGATGAGATCTGGGGTGAACTGCCAGGCAAGCGCGCGAAGTATGTCTTCACCGAAGAGTGGTTCGACGGGCTGTTTGGCCTGGCGGATAACGAGCCGATGAACGACAGCTACTGGGCTGAGCTGCTGAAAGTGCGCGGCGAAGTCAACAAGGTGATTGAGCAGGCGCGTGCTGACAAGCGCGTGGGCGGTTCGCTGGAAGCTACCGTGACGCTGTATGCCGATGCGGATCTGGCGCAGAAGCTGACCAGCCTGGGTGATGAGCTGCGTTTCGTGCTCCTGACTTCAGGTGCTCAGGTCGCTGACTATGCGCTGGCTAACGAAGAAGCGCAGCAGAGCGAGCTGGTGAAAGGTCTGAAAATCGCGCTGCACAAAGCGGAAGGCGAGAAATGCCCACGCTGCTGGCATTACACTACGGACATTGGTCAGAATGCTGAGCATCCGGACGTGTGCGCCCGTTGTGCCACTAATATTGCTGGCGCTGGCGAACAGCGTAAGTTTGCCTGATGAGTAAACCTATTTTCTCGACCGGTTTACGCTGGGTCTGGCTGATAGTGGTGGTGATTGCCATCGACTTCGCCAGCAAGCAGTGGATTATGAACACGCTGATGTTGCATGAGTCGATGTCAGTGATGCCATTTTTCAACTTCTTCTATGCGCATAACTACGGGGCGGCGTTCAGCTTCCTCGCCGATAAAGGCGGCTGGCAGCGCTGGTTCTTTGCCGGCATTGCCGTGGCGATTGTGGTGGCGCTGCTGGTGATGATGTACCGCACCGCAGCCAGCAATAAGTTGAACAATATTGCTTACGCACTGATCGCTGGCGGCGCGTTGGGCAACCTGTTTGACCGGGCGTATCATGGCTTTGTGGTCGATTTTATCGACTTCTACGTGGGCGACTGGCATTTCGCCACTTTTAACATCGCTGACTGCGGCATCTGTATTGGTGCCGCACTGATCGTGCTGGAAGGTTTTTTCAGCCCGTCCGGCAAACAGGCTAAAAACTAAGGGCAGGGTATGACTGATTCTGTGCAGCGCGAGAGCGCGGTGCTGGTGCATTTCACCTTAAAGCTGGAAGATGGCTCTACGGCGGAATCCACGCGTAACAATGGCAAACCAGCCCTGTTCAGTCTGGGGGACGGCAGTCTCTCTGAAGGGCTGGAGTCGCACCTGCTGGGGCTGAAAGTCGGTGAGAAGAGCGCTTTTTCGCTCGACGCAGATGACGCCTTTGGTCAGCGTAGCCCGGACCTGATCCAATACTTCTCCCGCCGCGATTTTACTCAGGCGGGCGAGCCTGAAATCGGCGCCATCATGCTGTTCAGCGGCATGGACAGAAATGAAATGCCGGGCGTGATCCGCGAAATTTCCGGCGATTCGATCACCGTGGATTTCAACCATCCGCTGGCCGGGCAGACTATCCACTTCGATGTTGAAGTACTGGAAATCGATCCGGTACTGGAGGCGAAAAATGCAAATCCTGCTGGCTAATCCTCGCGGTTTTTGTGCCGGTGTTGACCGCGCCATCAGCATTGTGGAGCGTGCGCTGGAGATGTACGGCGCACCGATCTACGTGCGGCATGAAGTGGTGCATAATCGCTATGTGGTAAACAGTCTGCGCGAGCGTGGCGCAATCTTTATCGAGGATATCGGGGAAGTGCCGGATGGCTCGATCCTGATTTTCTCGGCGCACGGTGTATCCCAGGCGGTGCGGGCAGAAGCCAAAGCGCGCGATCTGACGATGCTGTTCGATGCGACCTGTCCGCTGGTCACCAAAGTGCATATGGAAGTGGCACGCGCCAGCCGTAAGGGCACAGAAGCGATCCTGATTGGTCATGCCGGGCACCCGGAAGTGGAAGGCACCATGGGGCAGTACAGCAATCCGAAAGGGGGCATGTATCTTGTTGAAGCGCCGGAAGACGTTTACAAGCTGCAGGTGAAGGATGAGAACAACCTGAGCTTTATGACGCAGACTACGCTTTCCGTCGATGATACCTACGACGTTATCGATGCGCTGCGCGCCCGTTTCCCGAAAATCATTGGCCCACGTAAAGATGATATTTGCTACGCCACCACTAACCGGCAGGAAGCCGTTCGCACGCTGGCAAAAGATGCCGATGTGGTGCTGGTTGTGGGGTCGCGTAATTCGTCAAACTCTAACCGTCTGGCGGAGCTGGCACAGCGTGCCGGGAAGCTGGCGCGGCTGATCGACTCTGCGGAAGATATTCAGGAAGAGTGGATCAAGGGCGTGAGCTGTGTGGGCGTGACGGCAGGTGCTTCAGCGCCGGACATTCTGGTTCAGGAAGTGATCCAGCGTCTGCGTGAGCTGGGTGGCGAAGCAGCCATTGAGCTGATTGGCCGCGAAGAGAATATCGTCTTCGAGGTGCCTAAAGAGCTGCGTGTGGAAGTGCGTCAGGTCGAGTAATAGCCAGGACAGCTATCAGCTCGTTAATATTACCTTTGAATAAAAGCATGTCGTCTGTGTTGATGGTGGCCTGGTCAGGAAGAGCGGGCTGGACACAAAGACGCCATGAATCCATCCGTGGGGGCTGCGAAGCGGCGTCCATGTCGCTTCGCCTTTGCTTATCAGCCCGCTCTTCCTTCCTACAAGCTTCAGTGTTGCCTGTTTTAAAGCCCGACTCTGACCTGTGTGTTCACCCGGCTTATCAACAGCAGTGGAGTTTGAGGGTGGCGCCGGTAAGCGTGGTAGCCGGGTGTATGCCGCATGGACGCGGCATCCAAGGCTCCAGGGAGGATTTACGCCGTCCCGGATACCACGCTTACCGGTGACGCCAGTCGCCAAAACCGCCGTTGACTTTGCTACAACACTCTCAGGAAAACTTCAGTTTGCTTTTAAAGAAAGGCATGTCGTCTGTGTTGATGGTGGCCTGGTCAGGAAGAGCGGGCTGAACACAAAGACGCCGTGAATCCTCCCTGGAGGCTCAGCTGCGACGTCCATGTCGCAGATGCTTTGCTTATCAGCCCGCTCTTCCTTCCCAATAGCTTTAGCATTGCCTGTTTGAAAAACCAAAACCAGAGCTAAAATATTGAGCGCTGGCACAAGCTTGACACTGTCAGCTTTTGATCTGTTTGATCGCCGAACATACTGCCAAAGCTGATTCTGATGGGGGGGCACCACGGAGCACGTTAGCCGAGTGTATGCCGCAGGGATGCGGCATCCAAGTCTCCAGGGATGGATTCACGACGTCTCGGATAACGTGCTCCGTGGTGACGCCTTGCCACCGAACCCGGTTTTGACTTGAGTGGGCACACCATAAAACCCCTCTAAAATTTGTTTTACTGATAATCCATCGCGGCTGGCATAAAATTCTTATTATGCTGCTTTTAAGGTGGCGCGAGGGTTAGCGCATGGTTAACCTGTCTTCGCTTTGCATGCACAGACTTTATACAGGGATTCAAAATGAACAATGCACAAATCCGCCTCGCTATTGTGGGCGCCTCAGGACGCATGGGGCGTCAGTTAATTCAGGCAGCAGAGGAGGCGGAAGGCGTGTGCTTAGGCGCAGCGCTGGTGCGTGAAGGCTCTTCGCTGGTGGGGGTTGATGCTGGTGAGCTGGCCGGGACAGGAACGCTGAACGTGAAAATCAGTGACAGCCTGCAGGCTGTAGTGAACGATTTTGACGTGCTAATCGACTTCACCCGTCCTGAAGGCACGCTGGCTTACCTGACATTCTGCCGCCAGCATCAGAAAGCGATGGTGATCGGCACCACCGGTTTTGATGAGGCAGGTAAAGCGGCCATCAAAGAAGCATCACAAGATATTGCTATCGTATTTGCTGCTAACTTCAGCGTGGGCGTTAATCTGGTACTCAAACTGCTGGAGAAAGCCGCCAAAGTGATGGGTGATTACGCTGATATCGAAATTGTTGAAGCGCACCATCGCCATAAAGTGGATGCCCCTTCGGGCACTGCGCTGGCAATGGGTGAAGCGATTGCTGATGCGATGGAATGGGATCTTAATGACCATGCCGTCTATGCCCGGGAAGGTCATACGGGTGAGCGTAAAGCGCAGACCATCGGTTTTGCCACCGTTCGTGCTGGCGACATTGTCGGCGAGCATACCGCTATCTTTGCTGATATTGGCGAACGTGTAGAGATAACCCATAAGGCTTCAAGCCGGATGACCTTCGCAAAAGGGGCGGTTCGTGCGGCTGAGTGGTTAAGCGGTCATAATCATGGTCTTTATGATATGAGAAGCGTGCTTAATCTTGAAAATTTATAAGTGTTGTGCACCATCGTGATGTGGTTATTTCAATCATAACGTTCTGATTGGATGGGCAATAATTTTATTGCCCTTTTTATTTTGTAATAATAGCGTTAATTATCATATTTTGTTCCCTCACCTTTATTATCTTAAGTTATCTTCCATTTTTATCTCGCTATAAGGTTAATTTTGACCATTTGGTCCACTTTTTCCTCCGCTTAGTACCCTTCTTATGCGCATTTGTTAACGCAACCGGTTTTATGACCGTAATGAGTGCTCCTTTTGCAGT
Source organism: Erwinia pyri (assembly GCF_030758455.1). Taxonomy (NCBI): domain Bacteria; kingdom Pseudomonadati; phylum Pseudomonadota; class Gammaproteobacteria; order Enterobacterales; family Erwiniaceae; genus Erwinia; species Erwinia pyri. The sequence goes on along the minus strand of NZ_CP132353.1, from coordinate 3,787,007 downwards.
AAATCTTCCGATTTACTCACCAGTTGAGTAAAAACCTATGAAAAACTCACCTGCAGGGTAGACAATGGGGTGGGCGATCATTAGAATGCGCGCAATTTGCCAAAAATCGAGAACTCAGGCGGTTTTTGCATTGATTTATGGGGTCCTCATGAATTAATATGCAAATAATGTGACTGTTTATTCTCAGGAGGATGTTTTGATTAAGTCAGCGCTATTGGTTCTGGAAGACGGAACCCAATTCCACGGTCGGGCCATCGGGGCAACAGGTTCGGCAGTGGGAGAAGTTGTTTTCAACACTTCAATGACCGGTTATCAAGAAATCCTCACTGATCCTTCCTATTCCCGCCAGATCGTTACTCTTACTTATCCCCATATCGGCAATGTCGGCACCAACTCCGCTGATGAAGAATCTTCTCAGGTACACGCTCAGGGTCTGGTTATCCGCGACCTGCCGCTGATTGCCAGCAACTTCCGTAATGAAGAGGGGCTGTCAGACTATCTGCAGCGCCTGAACATCGTGGGGATTGCCGATATCGATACGCGTAAGCTGACCCGCCTGCTGCGCGAAAAAGGGGCGCAGAACGGCTGTATCATTGCCGGCGATGCGCCAGATGCAGAATTTGCTCTGCAGCAGGCTAAGGCGTTCCCGGGCCTGAAGGGAATGGATCTGGCGAAAGAAGTCTCCATCGGTGAAAGCTACAGCTGGCTGCAGGGTAGCTGGACGCTGGACGGTTTGCCGGAAGCGAAACAGGAAGCTGAGCTGCCTTTCCACGTTGTCGCTTACGACTATGGCGTGAAGCGCAACATCCTGCGGATGCTGGTGGACCGCGGCTGCCGCCTGACCGTGGTTCCGGCACAGACCCCAGCGGAAGAGGTTCTGAAGATGAACCCGGACGGCATTTTCCTCTCCAACGGTCCCGGGGATCCGGAACCTTGTGATTACGCTATCGAGGCGATCAAAGCGTTCCTGGAAACCGACGTCCCGGTATTCGGCATCTGTCTGGGCCACCAGCTGCTGGCGCTGGCCAGCGGGGCTAAAACCGTGAAGATGAAGCTGGGCCACCACGGTGGTAACCATCCGGTGAAAGACCTGGAAAGAGGTACCGTTATGATCACCGCACAGAACCACGGTTTTGCGGTAGATGACAGCAACTTGCCTGCCAATCTGCGAGTGACGCATACCTCACTGTTTGACAATACGGTGCAGGGGATCCACCGCATCGATAAGCCGGCATTCAGCTTCCAGGGCCACCCTGAAGCCAGCCCGGGACCGGCCGATGCCGCCCCGCTGTTCGATCACTTTATCGAACTGATCGAAGCTTACCGTTCTACCGCTAAATAATCAGGAGCCAACATGCCAAAACGTACCGACATAAAAAGTATCCTGATCCTCGGCGCTGGCCCGATCGTTATCGGCCAGGCCTGCGAGTTCGACTACTCTGGCGCTCAGGCCTGTAAAGCCCTGCGTGAAGAAGGCTACCGTGTGGTGCTGGTGAACTCTAACCCGGCAACCATCATGACCGACCCGGATATGGCTGATGCAACTTATATTGAGCCTATCCACTGGGAAGTCGTGCGCAAAATTATCGAAAAAGAGCGTCCTGATGCCGTTCTGCCGACCATGGGCGGCCAGACTGCGCTGAACTGTGCGCTGGAGCTGGAGCGTCAGGGCGTGCTGGAAGAGTTTGGCGTCACCATGATCGGCGCCACGGCTGATGCCATTGATAAAGCGGAAGACCGTCGTCGTTTTGATGTGGCGATGAAAAAAATCGGTCTGGAAACCGCGCGTTCCGGTATCGCTCATACCATGGAAGAAGCGCTGGCGGTTGCTGCGGATGTAGGCTTCCCCTGCATCATTCGTCCCTCCTTTACCATGGGCGGATCGGGCGGCGGTATCGCCTACAACCGCGAAGAGTTTGAAGAAATTTGCGAACGCGGTCTCGACCTGTCGCCAACCAACGAGCTGCTGATTGATGAGTCGCTGATTGGCTGGAAAGAGTATGAGATGGAGGTGGTGCGCGATAAAAACGACAACTGCATCATCGTCTGCTCTATTGAAAACTTCGATGCGATGGGGATCCACACCGGCGACTCCATCACCGTGGCGCCTGCCCAGACGCTGACCGACAAAGAGTACCAAATCATGCGTAACGCCTCGATGGCGGTACTGCGTGAAATCGGTGTGGAAACCGGCGGCTCTAACGTGCAGTTCTCGGTAAACCCGGAAAATGGCCGTCTGATCATCATTGAGATGAACCCACGCGTTTCCCGTTCTTCGGCGCTGGCTTCTAAAGCAACCGGCTTCCCGATTGCGAAAATCGCCGCCAAGCTGGCCGTGGGCTATACGCTGGATGAGCTGATGAACGATATCACTGGCGGCCGTACGCCAGCCTCGTTCGAACCCTCTATCGACTACGTTGTGACCAAAATTCCTCGCTTTAACTTCGAGAAATTTGCGGGCGCTAACGACCGTCTCACCACGCAGATGAAATCGGTAGGCGAAGTGATGGCGATTGGGCGCACGCTGCAGGAATCGATGCAGAAAGCGCTGCGCGGTCTGGAAGTGGGCGCTCACGGTTTCGACCCGAAAGTGGACCGCAACGATCCGGAAGCGATGACCCTTATCCGCCGCGAGCTGAAAGATGCCGGTTCAGATCGTATCTGGTACATAGCTGACGCCTTCCGCGCTGGTATGAACGTGGAAGAAGTGTTCAGCCTCACCAATATCGACCGCTGGTTCCTGGTACAGATTGAGGAGCTGGTGCAGCTGGAAGAGCAGGTTGCTCATGAAGGCGTCAACGGCCTGACCGCTGACTTCCTGCGTACCCTGAAGCGTAAAGGCTTTGCGGATGCGCGTCTCTCTGCGCTGGCTGGCGTCTCGGAATCAGAAGTCCGTAAGCTGCGCGAACAGTACAATCTGCATCCGGTTTACAAGCGCGTTGATACCTGCGCGGCAGAGTTCTCTACCGACACCGCCTATATGTACTCAACCTACGAGGAAGAGTGCGAATCCAACCCTAACAGCGACCGCGAAAAAATCATGGTGCTGGGCGGCGGACCAAACCGTATCGGGCAGGGCATTGAGTTTGACTACTGCTGCGTCCACGCCTCACTGGCGCTGCGTGAAGATGGTTACGAGACCATCATGGTCAACTGTAACCCGGAAACCGTTTCAACCGATTACGACACCTCAGACCGCCTCTATTTCGAGCCGGTAACGCTGGAAGACGTGCTGGAAATCGTACGCATCGAGAAGCCAAAAGGGGTTATCGTGCAGTATGGTGGCCAGACGCCGTTGAAGCTGGCGCGCGATCTGGAAGCCGCTGGCGTGCCGATTATCGGCACCAGCCCGGATGCCATTGACCGGGCAGAAGACCGTGAACGTTTCCAGCAGGCCGTTGAGCGTCTGGGCCTGAAGCAGCCTGCTAACGCCACCGTGACCGCTATTGAAATGGCCGTAGAGAAAGCTGCCAGCATCGGTTACCCGCTGGTTGTACGTCCTTCTTATGTGCTGGGCGGTCGTGCAATGGAAATCGTCTATGACGAAATCGATCTGAAACGTTACTTCCACACGGCTGTCTCTGTCTCTAACGATGCGCCTGTGCTGCTGGACCGCTTCCTGGATGACGCGGTAGAAGTGGATGTGGATGCTATCTGTGACGGCGAGCGCGTGCTGATTGGCGGCATCATGGAACATATCGAGCAGGCTGGCGTGCACTCCGGTGACTCCGCCTGTTCATTGCCAGCCTACACGCTGAGCAAAGAGATCCAGGATGTGATGCGTCAGCAGGTTGAGAAGCTGGCCTTCGAGCTCTGCGTGCGCGGTCTGATGAACGTGCAGTTCGCGGTGAAAGATAACGAAGTTTACCTGATTGAGGTGAACCCACGTGCTGCGCGTACCGTGCCGTTTGTCTCCAAAGCCACCGGCATGCCGCTGGCGAAAGTAGCCGCGCGCGTCATGGCTGGCAAAACGCTGGCAGAGCAGGGCGTAACGGAAGAGATCATCCCGCCTTACTACTCGGTAAAAGAGGTGGTGCTGCCGTTCAACAAGTTCCAGGGCGTTGACCCTATCCTTGGCCCGGAAATGCGCTCAACCGGTGAAGTGATGGGCGTTGGCCGCACCTTTGCGGAAGCGTTCTCTAAAGCGATGCTGGGCGCGCAGAGCAACATGAAGAAGTCGGGTCGTGCGCTGCTCTCGGTGCGTGATGGCGACAAGAAGCGCATCGTTGACCTGGCCGCGAGGCTGCAGAAGCTGGGCTTTGAGCTGGATGCCACCCACGGCACCGCCGTGGTGCTGGGTGAAGCGGGGATTAATCCACGCCTGGTGAACAAGGTGCATGAAGGGCGTCCGCATATTCAGGACCGCCTGAAGAACGGCGAGTACGCTTATATCGTCAACACCACGGCAGGACGCCAGGCGATTGCGGATTCCAAACTCATCCGCCGCAGTGCTCTGCAGTACAAAGTGCATTACGACACCACGCTGAACGGCGGTTTCGCTACCGCGAACTCGCTGAGTGCAGATCCAACGGAGCAGGTTATCTCCGTGCAGGAAATGCATGCGCAGATCAAAGGCTAAGTAAGCGCTGGCTCCTGCTTTTAGCGGGAGCGGAATGCGCTAACCGGCATCAGCCAGCCAGATCGTAAAAAAATCCCTGCTCAGGCAGGGATTTTTTTTGCCTGTGATCCCGCTACGGTTTTCCACGCCCTAGCTTCGATATTATTCTTCGGCATAATCTTTTCAATGGGTTACATAATTCCGCACCGAAGCGGTATCACAACACTCTGGGATAATAAAAAATGAAGAAATTACTGTTAACGGTTATGGTCTGCCTGGCGGCAGGGCAGTCGGCGCTGGCTGCAAAAGATGTCACTACTCAACCGGACCGGTTTTATCTGCAAGAGGGGCAGGCCCCCGACAGCCTGGCGCTGCTGCCACCGCCGCCCGCCATGGACAGCCTGGATTTTCTCAATGACAAAGCTCAGTATGACGTGGGCAAAATGTTGCGGAACACGCCAAGAGGCAAGCAGGCCTGGAAAGATGCTCATGTAGCGGGTGACGGCGTGGCTGAAGCGTTATCAGAGGCGTTTGGGATGACCATTGATAAGCAGAAAACGCCTGAAATTTACCGGCTGGTGATGAAAATGCGCGAGGACGCTGGCGATCTGGCTACCCGTTCCGCCAAGGATCACTATATGCGCATCCGGCCTTTTGCCTTTTATAACGAACCAACCTGCCGCCAGGATGAAGAGAGTACCCTCTCTAAAAATGGCTCTTATCCTTCAGGGCATACCACCATCGGCTGGGCAACGGCGCTGGTGCTGGCGGAAGTGAATACCAGCAGGCAGGGGGAGATCCTTAAGCGGGGGTATGAAATGGGGCAAAGCCGGGTCATTTGCGGCTACCACTGGCAGAGCGACGTGACTGCTGCCCGCCTTGTCGCCTCTGCTGTGGTTGCAAGGCTGCATGCGGAACCGGCGTTTGCAGAGCAGTTACAGAAAGCGAAAGCAGAATTTGCCGGTCTGACTAAATCAGGAGCGTAATCCGCTCACCTCAGCCAGCGGCAGTTGGCTGAGGTATTTTCTCTGGTTATCGGAGCGCGGTGGGGCAGGGGAGATCAGGAAAGTGCGACTTTGATGCCCAGCGCGATCAGCACGCCGCCCAGCAGCTTGTCGATCAGCTTCTGCGCCTTCGCCAGACCACGGCGCACCGGAGCGCTCTGAATAATCACGATCAGCAGAGGCCACCAGAGAGCACAGAGAGCAATAATAATCCCCGCGTACCAGATCTTCTCACCCAGGCCGGTATGCACGTTCAGCACCTGAGTAAACATCGACAGGAAGAACAGCGTGGCTTTAGGATTCAGCAGATTACAGAGGTAGCCCTGCAGAAACGCTCTCTTCAGCGAGGTGGTTTCCGGCGCTACGTTGCTGAGATCCATTTTGCTGCTGCCGCGTGAGAGCAAAGCCTGGATACCAATAAAGATCAGATAAGCCGCGCCGACATATTTCAGCAGCATAAACAGCCACGGCGTGGTGGTGATCACCACGGCCAGACCGGCCACGCAATAAGCCATATGTGTGGCCACGGCGCAGGTGACGCCCAGCGCGGTAAACATGGCTGCAGTACGGGGATAGCGGGCGGCATTCTTGATAATCAGAAAGAAATCGGGGCCGGGCGAAAGCATGCCCAGGGCCGCAATCGTGGCGATAATCAAGCTGGTCTCTAACATGGTGGTGTCCTGTAGCAATTAAGGTGCGGATTCTAGCACGTTCGCACCACTTTTCAGCTATTGGCCAGCGCAAATACCACGCAAACGTTACCCTGCAAAAGCTTTACGCAAATCCCGCTGCAGGGGTATCGACGAAAGTTTCGCCTTTACGTATGATGGCGCCAATTTTACACCTTACCGAGTTTCCAAGATGATAAGCCTGATTGCCGCTATGGCGGCCGACCGTGTGATAGGGATGGATAACGCTATGCCGTGGCACCTGCCAGCGGATTTAGCCTGGTTCAAACGCAACACCCTGAATAAACCTGTGATCATGGGACGCCGTACCTGGGAGTCTGTCGGACGACCGCTGCCGGACCGTCTGAACATCGTCATCAGCAGCCAGCCCTCTACGGCTGAGGGCGTCACCTGGGTCGCTTCAATCGAAGAAGCGTTGCAGGCAGCCGGTGAGGCTGAAGAGGTGATGGTGATTGGCGGCGGACGGATCTATGAACAGTTTCTGGCGCAGGCCGACAAGCTTTATCTGACGCATATTGATGCTGAAGTGGTGGGCGACACGACGTTCCCGGACTTTGAGCCGGAAGAGTGGCAGTCAACGTTCAGCGAATTCCACGATGCGGATGACAAGAACAGCCACAGCTTCTGTTTCGAAATTCTGGAGCGTCGCTAGTTTCAGAGTGATGAAACGCATTCTGCCGGAGCTCTTTCTGGCAGGATGCGTTTTGTTAAGCCGGCAACTACTCTTCCACCGCCCGTTCGCGGTTGGAGGGCTGAGCGAACCACGTTTTATCTTCCCAACGCAGCATCGTCAGCGGCCCGCCCCAGCAGCAGCCAGTATCCAGCCCGATAATGCCTTCCGGTGTCCCTTTACCTTCCAGTGAAGCCCAGTGTCCAAAGACTATGGTGTAATCACGAGCGACCGGCCCCGCAATGTTAAACCACGGCTTGAGCGGTGGCGGAGCCGATCCCGGTGCCTCTTTACAGATCATATCTAACTGACCGTTAGGGAAGCAGTAGCGCATCCGGGTCAGCGCATTGGTGCTGAAGCGCAGACGGGCAAGACCGGTAAGCTCCGGTACCCAGTTGTTCGGCATGTCACCATACATGGCATCCAGAAACAGCGGATAGGTATCGCTGGAAAGCACCGCTTCCACCTCGCGGGCACACATCTGGGCCGTTTCGATATCCCACTGCGGCGTGATCCCGGCGTGCGCCATCACCAGCTTTTTCTCTTCATCCACCTGCAGCAGCGGCTGACGGCGAAGCCAGTTAATCAGCTCATCCGCATCGTCCGCTTCCAGCAAGGGATTAAGACGATCTTTGGGTTTATTGCGGCTGATCCCGGCAAAAACCGCCAGAAGGTGAAGGTCGTGGTTGCCCAGTACTAACCGGACGCAATCGCCCAGCGAGCGAACATAGCGCAGGACATCCAGCGAGCCCGGGCCACGGGCGACCAGATCGCCAGTCAGCCACAGCGTATCCTGCTGCGGATCAAACGCGACCTGATCCAGCAGAGAGTGAAGTTCATCATAGCAACCGTGAACGTCGCCGATCAGATATGTGCTCATTAAACCTTTCCGGAAAAGGCGACGGACGCGTCCGGGCCGCGAAGCCGGGACGCGCCAGTGCAATCAAGTGAATTAATGAATATGGCTGGGAATGGCCAGCCGGAACACTGGGATATCGACCTGGAAAGTTTCCCCTTCACTGTCGATCATCTCATAGTGTCCCTGCATGGTGCCCATAGGCGTTTCGAGAACGGCACCGCTGGTGTACTGAAACTCGCTGCCGGGGGCGATATGGGGCTGTTCTCCGATCACACCTTCCCCCTGCACCTCTGTCTCGCGCCCGTTACCGTTGGTAATCAGCCAGTAACGGCCCAGCAGTTGCACAGCGGTACGCCCCAGATTGCGTATGGTAACGGTATAAGCAAACACATAACGTTCTTCATCAGGTACAGATTGCGAGGGAATATAAGCACTCTGTACGTGCACACAGACTCGGGGCGTATCGATCATTGTGTTAATTCTCCTGCGGCTGAGGATGCGCAGACAGCCAGTTAGCGAGCTGACAATATTGCGCCACGGAGATATTTTCCGCACGCAGCGTTGCGTCGATATTCATCTCCGCCAGCGCTTCGGCAGAGAAGAGATGCCCCAGGCTGTTACGCAGCGTTTTACGACGTTTGCCAAAGGCCTCGGTGGTAATTCTGCTCAGCAGGCGCATATCCTGCACCGGGTTAGCAATCTTCGCATGGGGCATTAAGCGCACCACGGCAGACTCCACTTTAGGCGCTGGCGTAAAGGATTCCGGCGGCACTTCAAGGACTGGGATAACCTGACAGTAGTACTGCGCCATCACCGTCAGACGGCCATAGGCTTTGCTGCCCGGCCCGGCTACCAGCCGGTTTACCACCTCTTTTTGCAGCATAAAATGCATATCTTTGATCGCATTAGTATAGCTGAAAAGGTGGAACATCAAGGGGGTGGAGATATTGTAGGGCAGGTTGCCAAACACGCGCAACGACTGGCCTTTTTCGCGGGCATACTCCGCGAAGTCGAAGGCCATGGCATCCTGCTGAAAAATCGTCAGCTTGGGACCTAAAAATGGATGGGTTTGCAGGCGCGCCGCTAAATCACGGTCAAGTTCGATAACCGTCATGGCATCCAGACGCTCGCCAACCGGTTCGGTTAACGCGCCCAGACCGGGACCGATTTCCACGATCGCCTCGCCTTTTTGCGGATGAATAGCGGAAACGATGCTGTCGATAATGTACTGGTCGTTAAGGAAGTTCTGGCCGAAACGTTTGCGGGCGAAATGGCCCTGATGGACGCGATTATTCATTACTGCTCTTGATCATGGTGATGGCGAGGTTAAGCGCCGTAATAAAGCTGCCCGCATCGGCGTTGCCCTGGCCTGCCAGCTCAAGGGCGGTGCCGTGGTCAACGGACGTGCGGATAAAGGGCAGGCCGAGGGTGATATTCACCGCGCGCCCGAATCCCTGGTATTTTAGCACCGGAAGCCCCTGGTCATGATACATCGCCAGGACGGCATCGGCATGCTGCAAATATTTTGGCTGGAACAGCGTATCTGCCGGCAGCGGGCCGGTCAGCTGCATACCCTGCTGACGCAGCTCGTTCAGTGCGGGGATAATCACATCGATCTCTTCCCGCCCCATATGGCCGCCTTCTCCCGCGTGTGGGTTCAGGCCGCAGACAAAAATGTGCGGGGAAGCCAGGCCGAACTTGCTTTGCAAATCGGCATGCAGGATAGCGATAACTTCATGCAGGCTTTCACGGGTAATGGCGTCTGAAACGGCTTTCAGCGGTAAATGGGTGGTTGCCAGCGCAACGCGCAGCTCTTCCGTTGCCAGCATCATCACCACGCGTTCGCACTGCGAACGGTCGGCAAAGAACTCTGTGTGGCCACTGAAAGGGATGCCCGCATCGTTAATCACGCCTTTGTGCACCGGGCCGGTGATCAACGCGGCGAATTCGCCGTTCAGGCAGCCATCGCAGGCGCGGCTCAAGGTTTCCAGCACGTAGTGGCTGTTAGCCACGCAGAGCTCGCCCGCTTTTACCGGCTGAGGCGTGGAGACAGGGAGCACGGTCAGCGTGCCCGCTTTTTGCGGCTGGGCGGCAATACCGGGCTGGTACTCTCTTAACGTCAGGGGTAAACCCAGCTTTGCCGCACGCTCGCGCAGCAAAGCTGGATCGGCACACACGACCAGTTCAACTGGCCAGTCGCGCTGGGCCAGTTGAAGGGTTACATCAGGACCAATCCCGGCGGGTTCGCCGGGCGTGATCGCAACGCGTACGTTACTGAGCATTAGGATCCAGAATTTTTACGTAGGCGGCAGCACGCTGCTCCTGCATCCAGGTCTGTGCTTCTTCCGCAAACTTACGGTTGAACAGCAGGCGGTATGCGCGCTCTTTCTGGGCCGCATCAGTTTTATCCACCTGACGGGTATCCAGCAGCTGGATCAGATGCCAGCCAAAGGAAGAGTGCACTGGCGTGCTCATCTGCCCTTTTTTCAGCTTCATCAGTGCATCACGGAACGCCGGGTCGTACATCTCCGGTGAGCTCCAGCCTAAGTCGCCACCCTGATTGGCAGAGCCAGGATCCTGGGAAAGCTGCTTAGCGGCTTCAGCAAAGGTAGTTTTGCCGCTGTTGATATCCGCAGATACCTGCTCCAGCTTCTGACGCGCCTGCTCGTCGGTCATGACCGGAGAGGGCTTCAGCAGAATATGGCGGGCATGTACCTCGGTAACGGAGATGTTCTGGCTGTCGCCACGGACATCGTTCACCTTGAGGATATGGAAACCAACGCCGGAACGGATCGGGCCGATGATATCGCCTTTTTTCGCAGTCACCAGCGCCTGAGCAAACAGTGACGGCAGCTCCTGAATACGGCCCCAGCCCATATTGCCGCCTTTCAGCGCCTGCGGATCGGCAGAGTAGGTGATCGCCAGCTTACCAAAGTCCGCGCCGTTTTTGCTTTCGCTGACTAACTGCTTCGCCAGCGTTTCCTGATCATCAACCTGCTGCTGAGTTGGGTTTTCCGGCAGCGGCAGAAGAATGTGGCTGAGGTTTAACTCGGTGCTGGCGTTGTTCTGTGAAGCAACCTGTTTGGAGAGAGAATCCACTTCCTGTGGCAGGATAGTGACGCGACGACGCACTTCATTGTTACGCACTTCTGACAGCGTCATCTCTTTGCGGATCTGCTCACGGTAGGTGCCGTAGTTCATGCCGTCGTAAGCCAGGCGGCTACGCAGCTGATCCGTGGACATCTTATTTTGCGCAGCGATATTCTGAATCGCCTGATCGACCTGCGCATCCGAAATCTGGATCCCGGCCTGTTTCCCCATCTGCAGCAGAATGTTATCCATAACCAGACGCTCAACAATCTGATGACGCAGCGTTTTGTCATCGGGAAGCTGCTGACCAGCCTGCTGTGCCTGGCTTTTCACCGAGCGCATCATGCTCTCTACATCACTCTCTAAAACCACGCCGTTATTGACTACGGCGGCAACTTTATCAACAACTTGCGGTGCTGCAAACGCGGTGCTGGCTGTCAGCGCTGCACCGAGGATCAGCATTCTCCAGTTCATCATACTTTTTCCATTCTTCTATCCGCACTGCGGGTTTGCATAGTAATAATCACAACATCAGAAAGAGCGCTGATAAGGCAGTATGCCCTGACGCAGCATTTGACCGGTGCCGAGGCTATAAGACGGACTCAGGCCACGTAGCTCAATGTTGAACGAGATTTTGTTGTCATACTTACTGTTAAGATTGTCGGTATCCCAACTGGTGATTTTACGCTCGTATCCCAACCGGATTGCGTAGCAGCAGGAACTGTACTGCACGCCCAGCAGCTGATCGGCAGCCTGTTTTGCTTTGGTATCGTAATACCAGGCGCCCACCACTGACCAGGCATCCGCAATCGGCCAGCTTGCCGTTGCGCCCACCTGAGAAATACCATCCTGATAACCCGGGTTTCTGATACGGGTCAGCGTCTGCTCAATATATTCCGGGCTGGTGTAGCGGTAGTTCAACTGCACCATACGGTCGGCATCACGGCGATATTCCAGTACGGCGTTGCCTTGCGAAATGTTATCAAGGCGGGTGTCATACTGAATGCCACCGCGGGTGCTCCAACGGTCGCTGATCCGGTAATAGGTATCACCAGCCCATACCAGGCTACCCCGATCGTCACTGTCCGCACTGTCCAGACCGGTACGTGACGGAGTAAACGAGTAGATTTGACCTACGGAAGCATTAAAACGTTCAACCAGATCGTTATCAAAAATTCGCGTGGTGACGCCGCTGGTCAGCTGGTTAGCGGAAGCGATGCGATCCAGACCGCTGTAGGTGCGGTCGCGGAACAGGCCGGTATAGTCACTTTGTAGAAGCGTGGAGTCGTAGGCGCGGATATCGCTCTGGTCCCGGTACGGGAGATAAAGGTACTGCATACGCGGTTCCAGCGTCTGCGTGTAGCCTTGAGACCAGTCCATATCGCGGTCAAAGACCATCTTGCCATCAACTTTGAACTGCGGCATCACGCGGTTCACGCTGCTTTTCAGCTGATTGTCCTGGTTGGCACTCAGGCTGTTGTAATACTCGATATCATCCTGCTGATAATGCGTAGCCAGCAGTTTCGCTTCGGTATTCAGGCTTCCCCAGCCGTTGGACATCGGCAGGTTGATAGTTGGCTCCAGGTGCAAACGGGTTGCATCCGGCAGCGCTTCATTAACGTTGGTGAACTTGACCGCCTGCGCATAAAGATGCGTATCGAACGGACCAACGTCGTTCTGGTAATAGTTAAAGTCAAACTGCGGCTCTGCACGATAGACATCGCGGGACGCATTAGTAGAGAAGATCTGGAACTGTTTGGTGGAGAGCGTGGCGTCCCAGTTTTTCTCGGCGTAGCCGACGCTGAATTTTTGCGTCACGTAGCCGTCGGTGGAGTTACCGTAAGTGGAGTCGAGATCCGTGAAGTAGTACGGATCGCTGACTTTGGTATAGTCGACGTTGAAGCGCCAGTTTTTGTCATAGACACCGGCATGCTTCCAGTAGAACAACCAGCGCTTGGAGTCATCGCCATCTTTGATATTGCGCGAAGTGGCATCTTTCTCATACTGATCGTCACTCGGCAGGTAATCCAGCTCCATCAGGCCAGCTCCAGCCTGAGTCAGGTAACGGAATTCATTCTGCAACTGCGTGCCGCGCTTGCTCATATAGTGCGGCGTGATGGTGGCATCTGCCTGCGGCGCGATGTTCCAGTAATAGGGCAGAATGAATTCAAAGCCGTTGGAGCTGCCATATTTTGCGTTCGGGATCAGGAAGCCTGAGCGGCGGCGGTCACCGATAGGCAGCTGAAGATAGGGGCTGTAGAGCACCGGAACCGAGCCAATTTTAAAGCGGGCGTTCCAGATTTCCGCTACCTGCTCCTCGCGGTCTTCGATAACTTCCGTCCCCGCCACGCTCCAGCTGTTGTCGCCAGGCAGACAGGAAGTAAAGGTGCCGTTTTCCAGAATGGTATAGCGGTTCTGACCGCGCAGCTTCATCTGATCGCCGCTACCCCGGCCCTGACGGCCAACCATCTGATACTCACCATTCCAGACGTTGGTGTCTTTGGTGTTGAGGTTTGACCAGGCTTTCGGACCTTTCAGGATGACCTGATTGTCGTCATAGTGCACATTACCCAACGCGTCGACGGTGCGCACCGGCGCCGGCTGACCGGGCTGCTGTTTCTGGTGCAGCTGTACTTCGTCCGCGAGCATGCGGCTGTTACCCTGCTGGATATCGACATTGCCTGAAAAAACGGCGTTATCCGGGTAGTTGCCTTTGGCTTTATCCGCGTTAATCGTTACCGGCAGGTCATTGGTATTTTTTCCCTGAACCAGAGGACGTGTATAGCTTGGCACACCCAGCATACATTGTGATGCAAGGTCGTCGGCCAGACCCTGCTGGCTGTAGAGCGCTGAACCGATAAGCGTGGCCAGCAAAGTAGGTAGTCGTTTTTTCATACGCGGTATCGAAAATTCCGTGATAACTGGCATCATGCCGACAAACGGTCAGAGACTAACGTACTCAACTGCGTTGCGCTAGTGTTAATCCCTGGGTTTGGTAGCTGGGCGTTAGGCTCTGGGATGAATGACAGGTATGATAATGCAATTTCTGGCCTTCAGCATGGCGAATTGAGGAGTATATGCGCTATTGGGGTAAAGTAATTGGCCTTGTGCTTGGATTATTGAGCGGCACCGGGTTTTGGGGGTTAGCGTTTGGCCTGTTGATCGGCCACCTGATTGATAAAGCGCGAGCGGTTCAGGGACAGGGCTATTTTGCGAATCAGCAAACCCGACAGACGCTGTTTTTCCGCACTACGTTTCAGGTAATGGGCCATTTGACCAAGTCAAAAGGGCGTGTGACCGATGCGGATATTCAAATGGCGTCTCTGTTAATGGATCGCATGCAGCTGCATGGCGAAGCCAGAAACTCGGCACAGCGCGCATTTCGCGAAGGAAAAGAGGGCGACTATCCTCTTCGCAGCAAACTGCAAGAGCTGCGCAGCGCCTGCTTTGGCCGTTTTGATCTGATCAGAATGTTTCTGGAGATCCAGATTCAGGCAGCGTTCGCGGATGGCTCACTGCATCCTAATGAGAGAAAAGTGCTGTTTGTGATTGCCGAGGAGCTGGGCATTTCGCAGACGCAGTTCGATCAGTTCCTGCGCATGATGGAAAGCGGCCAGCAGTTTGGCGGCGGTGGGCACTATCAGGGCGGCGCAGGCTCGCAGGGCGGTTTTGGCCAGGCGCGGCGTGGGCCGACGCTGGAAGATGCCTGTAGCGTGCTGGGCGTGAAAAGCAGCGATGATGGCACCACCATCAAGCGTGCCTACCGCAAGCTGATGAGCGAGCATCATCCGGATAAGCTGGTGGCGAAGGGCTTACCACCGCAAATGATGGAGATGGCGAAGCAGAAAGCGCAGGAGATCCAGGCCGCTTACGATCTGATCAAGCGCGAGAAAGGGTTTAAATAATCCCGCGCGTTGAGATCAAAAATCGGCTGGCTGGTAAAAGGTAACAGGCGTCTTGTACTGCGGGTGGGTGAGGCTTAACCTTTCCGCATGCAGCTGCAGGCGAGGCGCCATCGCCCTGGCTTCATCATGGGCATAAAAATTATCGCCAAGGATGGGATGCCCCAGCGCCAGCATATGAACCCGGAGCTGATGAGAGCGCCCGGTAATCGGCTTTAACCGTACGCGAGCGCTATTATCTGCCGCATACTCCAGCACTTCATACTCCGTTTGCGCCGCTTTTCCCGTTTCAAAACAGACTTTCTGCTTAGGCCGGTTCGGCCAGTCACAAATCAGCGGCAGATCGACCAGCCCTTTCTCCTGTCCGGGATGCCCGAATACTCTGGCGACATAGGTTTTCTGCGGTTCACGATCGCGAAACTGGCGCTTGAGTTCACGCTCCGCCGCTTTGGTCATGGCCACCACGATTACACCGCTGGTAGCCATATCCAGACGATGCACGCACTCCGCGGCCGGAAAATCGCGCTGAATCCGCGTCATCACGCTGTCTTTATACTCGGCAAGACGACCAGGCACGGAGAGCAGGCCGCTGGGCTTGTTCACCACCATAATATGCGCATCCTGATAGAGGATATGCAGCCAGGGTTCCTGCGGAGGGTTGTAGGGTTCCATCATCTTGTTTTATCCGGGGCGGCGTAAACCGCCCCCTTGTGGGTTACTGATGCGTCACGACAATCAGGCGCAGCGCGTCAAGACGCCAGCCCGCTTCGTTCAGCGCCGACAGAACCTGCTCTCGGTTACTCTCCAGCGCCTCGATTTCATCCTGACGGATGTTCGGGTTGACGGCGCTAAGAGCATCCAGACGCGAGAGTTCCGCGCTCAGCTTTTCATCCGCTTCCTGACGGGCCGCGTCAATCAGCTCACGAGCCAGGGCTGCGGCCTCTTCTTCAGCCAGCTGCAGGATCTCGTGGACATCCTGCTGAACAGCGTTGACCAGTTTGCTGCCGGTGTGGCGGTTTACCGCATTAAGCTGGCGGTTAAAGCTTTCAAACTCCACCTTGCCGGCCAGGTTGGTGCCTTTACGGTCCACCAGCATTCTGACTGGCGTAGGCGGCAGGAAGCGGGTGAGCTGCAGATGTTTCGGCGCCTGCGCCTCAACCACATAAATCAGCTCCACCAGCAGCGTGCCCACCGGCAGTGCCTTGTTCTTCAACAGGGAGAGGGCGCAGCTGCCGGTATCGCCGGAGAGGATCAGATCCAGGCCGTTACGCACGATAGGGTGTTCCCAGGTGACGTACTGCGCATCTTCGCGTGACAGGGCCTGACCACGGTCAAAGGTGATGGTACAGCCATCTTCCGGCAAACCCGGGAAGTCCGGTACCAGCATATGATCGCCAGGGGTCAGCACGATCATGTTATCGCTGCGATCTTCCTGATTGATCCCCACGATGTCGAACAGGTTGAGCGCAAAGTTGACCAGCTCGGTGTCGTTATCCTGCTCGGCAATTTTTTCAGCCAGCGCCTGCGCTTTCTCGCCGCCGTTAGAGTTCAGCTCCAGCAGACGATCGCGCCCCTGCTCAAGCTGGCTTTTCAGCGCGTTATGCTGCTTACGGCAGTCGGCAATAAACTCATCCAGGCCGTCGGTGTTTTCCGGCGAGGCGAGATAGTCCACCAGCTTAGCGTAAACGTTGTCATAGATGGCGCGGCCGGTAGGGCAGGTGTGCTCAAAAGCGTCCAGCCCTTCATGGAACCACTGCACCAGCACGGACTGCGCGGTTTTTTCCAGATAAGGCACGTGGATCTGAATATCGTGCGCCTGACCAATACGGTCAAGACGGCCAATACGCTGCTCCAGCAGGTCGGGGTTAAACGGCAGATCGAACATCACCATCTGGTTAGCGAACTGGAAGTTACGGCCTTCCGATCCGATTTCCGAACAGAGCAGAACCTGTGCGCCTTCCTCTTCGGAGGCAAACCAGGCTGCCGCGCGGTCGCGTTCAATAATGGAGAGGCCCTCGTGGAACACGGCGGCACGGATCCCTTCGCGCTCGCGCAGGACCTGCTCTAACTGCAGCGCAGTAGCGGCTTTGGCGCAGATCACCAGCACCTTGTGCTCGCGGTGACTGGTCAGGAAGCCCATCAGCCACTCGACGCGGGGATCGAAGTTCCACCAGGTGCCGCTGTCGCCTTCAAATTCCTGATAAATCTGCTCCGGATAGAGCATGTCGCGCGCGCGCTCGTCGACAGTTTTCCGCGCGCTCATGATGCCGGAGACTTTGATCGCGGTCTGATATTGCGAAGGGAGCGGCAGGCGGATCTCATGCAGTTCGCGTTTCGGGAAGCCCTTCACGCCGTTGCGGGTGTTACGGAACAGCACGCGGCTGGTACCGTGACGATCCATCAGCATGCTGATCAGTTCCTGGCGGGCTTCCAGTTTCTCTTCGCGATCGCTGTTGGCGGTTTGCAGCAGCGGTTCGATATCCTGTTCACCCACCAGATCGTTGAGCATATTCAGCTCATCCTGGCTCAGCGCTTTATCCGCCAGCAGGCCGGTTACCGCATCGGCGATGGGACGAAAATGCTGCTGCTCTTCAACAAAGGCGGCGAAATCGTGAAAGCGGTTGGGATCCAGCAGGCGCAGACGGGCAAAATGGCTCTCCATACCCAGCTGCTCTGGCGTTGCGGTCAGCAGCAGCACGCCGGGGATCTGTTCAGCCAGCTGTTCGATTACCTGATATTCACGGCTCGGCTTGCCCTCTTCCCACGCCAGGTGGTGCGCTTCATCGACGATCAGCAGATCCCAGGCGGCTTCGGCCAGCATCTCCAGGCGCTGCTTGTTGCGGCGCACGAAGTCGAGCGAGCAGATAACCAGCTGTTCGGTTTCAAACGCGTTGTCGCTGTCGAGCTGCGCCTGCGCATAACGCTCATCGTCAAACAGCGCGAAGCGCAGGTTAAAGCGGCGCAGCATCTCAACCAGCCACTGATGCTGCAGCGTTTCCGGCACCACAATCAGCACGCGCTCGGCACGGCCTGCCAGCAACTGCTGGTGGATGATCATCCCCGCTTCAATGGTTTTCCCCAGGCCCACCTCATCCGCCAGCAAGACGCGTGGCGCATGGCGACGGCCCACGTCATGGGCGATATGCAGCTGGTGCGGGATCAGGCTGGTACGCATTCCGCGCAGGCCGCTGACCGCCAGGCGATACTGCTCGCTCTGATATTTACGCGCGCGAAAGCGCAGGGCAAAGCGATCCATGCGGTCGAGCTGACCGGCGAACAGGCGATCCTGGGGTTTGCTGAACACCAGCTTGCTGTCGAGCATCACTTCACGCATCACCACGCCGGTTTCCTGGGTATCCAGACGCGTGCCGATGTAGGTCATCAGGCCATTTTCCGTGGTGACTTCTTCAACTTCAAGCTGCCAGCCTTCATGGCTGGTGATGGTATCGCCCGGATTAAACATCACGCGGGTGATAGGAGAATCATTTCTGGCATAAAGACGGTTTTCGCCGGTGGCAGGAAACAGTACGGTCACCATACGCGTATCAACCGCGACGATAGTGCCCAATCCCAATTCGCTTTCCGTATCGCTGATCCAGCGTTGACCAAGTGTAAAAGGCATAGATATTCGGCTCGATTCTCTTAGAGGTTATTGCAGGCAATAGCACGACCGCCCGGCATTCAATGCCCGGCAGAAATATTCAGAGGGTCAGGAAGGGCGCTATGGTACTGGAAGGTGGCGCGTTCGTCACCTGTCAAAAAAGCCCCAACTGACCTGTTACCAGTGTAGCAAAGTCATCTTCAAGGAAAGGAAGTATCCCCTCGGCCACCGGCTGAAGCTGCTTTGTGAGGTAGTGATCATAGTCGAGCGGGGTGCTCCTTGCTTCCAGCGGTTCCGGACCCGAAGTTGCCATCACGTAGCGAATTTTCCCGCCTTTTTGATACTGCAAAGGGCGGCCCAGCTTCTGATTTTGCTCGTCGGCGATTCTGGCCGCGCGCACGTGGGGCGGAACGTTGCGCTGGTAGTCATCCAGCGGACGGCGCAGCCTCTTACGGTAGATCAGCTGGTCATCCAGCTCGCCGTCCAGCAGCTGCCGCACGGTTTCAAGAATGTAATCCTGATAGGGCTGTTTCTTAAATATGCGGCGGTAGAGCTCCTGCTGGAAATGCTGCGCCAGCGGTGTCCAGTCGGTGCGCACCGTCTCCAGCCCCTTAAACACCATTCGCTCCGTTTCCCCTTCCCGGATCATCCCGGCGTAGCGCTTTTTGCTGCCCTGTTCTGCCCCGCGAATGGTCGGCATCAGGAAGCGGCTGAAATGCGTTTCAAACTCCAGCTCCAGTGCGCTTTCCAGCCCAAGCGTCTGCTGCAGATGGTCACGCCACCAGGCATTCACCTTAGTGATTAACTGCTGACCAATTGCCGCAGCCGACTGGTGATCGTGTGGGGATTTCAGCCAGACAAAGGTTGAGTCGGTATCACCATAAATCACATCAAAACCTTCTGCTTCTACCAGCTCCCGGGTTTGCCGCATGATCTCGTGCCCGCGCAGAGTAATAGAGGAAGCCAGCCGGGGATCGAAAAAGCGGCAGGCGCTGGTGCCCAGCACGCCGTAAAAGGCATTCATAATGATTTTCAGCGCCTGCGAGAGGGGCTGGTTACCCTCTTTTTTGGCCGCTTCCCGCCCTTGCCAGATCTGGTTTACCATTTCCGGCAGGCAGTGAGTGGTACGGGAAAAGCGCGCTTCGCGGAAGCCGGCAACGGAATCCTTTTCATCAGGATGCGCCAGACCTTCCACCAGGCCGACGGGATCGATCAGGAAGGTGCGAATAATAGCGGGATAAAGGCTTTTGTAATCCAGCACCAGGACCGAATCATACAGGCCAGGCCGTGAATCCATCACGTAGCCGCCGGGGCTCGCCTCCGGCGCCACTTCTCCCATGCCCGGCGCCACGAAGCCTGCGCGGTGCATACGGGGAAGATAGAGATGGCTGAAGGCCGCCACCGAGCCGCCGTGACGATCCACCGCCAGCCCGTTCACCGTGGCGCGCTCCAGCAGGAAAGGCATGATCTGCGTTTTCTCAAAGATGCGCGTAACCAGCTCGCAATCCTTCAGGTTGTAGTGGGCCAGCGCAGGCTTGTCTTCGGCAAAGCGCTGATCGATCTCCTGCATTCTGTCCCAGGGATTATTGATCGCTTTGCCTTCGCCCAGCAGCTCGCGCGAGACGGCTTCCAGGCTGAAAGAGTCAAAGTTCCAGAAGGCGGATTTCAGCGCGTCGATGCCGTCAACGATCAGCCTGCCGGTGGCCTGAGCGAAAAATACGCCGGGTTTGAAACCGTGCTCCCGCCACTCCAGCGCTTCATTATTACGGCCTAATTTTAGCGGAACGCCGTAACGATCGGCATGCTTTTGCAACACGCGCAGGTCAAACTGCACCACGTTCCAGCCAATCAGCACGTCCGGGTCGTGCTGTGCAAACCAGGCGTTGAGTTTTTCCAGCAGCTGCGGGCGGCTGGAGAGATACTCCAGCGTAAAATCCAGCCTGCTGGCATCGCCGTTTTCAGGCCCCAGCATATAGACGATGCGCTGTCCGCACCCCTCAAGCCCGATGCAGTAAAGCTCGCCGTGGCGGGTCGTTTCTATGTCCAGCGAAACCCACTTCAGCGGCGGGCGATAGTCAGGGTTAGGCTTGAGGCGGGTATTAATCAGGCTGTTACCCGCCTTCTGACCGCTGAACCAGACAGGCGCGGTAATAAACCGCTCCATTAAAAAGCGATCCGGCGGGCGGATATCAGCTTCGTACACCATGATGCCGTTTTCACGCAGCAGCTTTTCCAGCTTAAGCAGCTGCCGGTATTGACGGCAATAAAGCCCCACGACGGGACGCTGGCGAAAATCTTTCAGGGTCAGCGGCGCAAAACGAATCTGGCGCTCCTGTTGCAGCAGCGCTTCAGCCTGCTGTTGATACGCCTGCGGGATAAACGCCACCGATTCCTGCGGCGGCAGCACCACTCTTTGCGGGCCCTGGTCCGTTGCCAGCCACAGCACCACCTCAGTACCGGAAGGGGTATCCCGCCAGTGGCGGGTAAGCAGAAAGCCTGCGCGTGCGTCGTTCACCTGAAAGCCCGTTTGCTGAATCAATAAGCAATAATAGCATGTTTATTTATACAGTTCTCGTGACCGGCAACGGCTCTGTCAGTATTCCATACAATTCAGACCTTGACGGATCGGGGGTGGCTCAGGACAATCCGACCTCAAACAGAAAGAGAATATGGAAAGTATGGAAGCCTGGCTGGAACATTTAATCACGCAATCGCTGGCCTGGTCGCTGATGGCCGTTGGGCTGATCACCTTTCTGGAGTCGCTGGCGCTGGTCGGCCTGCTGCTGCCCGGCACCGTTCTGATGGCCTCTTTCGGTGCGCTGATTGGCAGCGGACAGATTGGCCTCTATCCCGCCTGGCTGGCAGGGACGATCGGCTGTCTGGTAGGGGACTGGATCTCCTATCTGATTGGCTGGCAGTTCAAGGGTCCGCTGCACCGCTGGTCCTTTATCAAAAAGCACCAGGGGCTGATGGATAAAACCGAACACGCGCTGCATCAGCACAGTATGTTTACCATTATTGTCGGGCGTTTTGTGGGGCCGACACGCCCCCTGATCCCGCTGGTAGCGGGAATGCTGGAGCTGCCGGTCAAGAAGTTTATCCCGCCAAACATCATTGGCTGCCTGCTCTGGCCGCCGCTCTATCTGTTGCCGGGCATTCTGGCTGGCGTGGCGATTGATGTGCCGAAAGGGGCCAGCAGCAGCCTGTTCAAATGGATCCTGCTGGCGGTAGCGCTGCTGGTATGGCTGGGCGGCTGGCTTGGCTGGCGCTGGTTGCGGGCCAGAAAACAGAGCGACTGGGCGACAGCTTACCTGCCGCCAAGCCGTCTGCGCTGGCTGGCGCCGCTGATGATAGTGGCCGCCCTGGCAAGCCTTGTCGCCCTGCAATTCCATCCGATGATGCCGGTTTTCCGCCAGCTGTTGTGGCAGGTCTTTATCGGGCATTAAGGGTGGCTTATGGGCGACGTAACTTTCAGCGCAGGCTGATGCCCAATACTTCCGCCTCAGCGACTTCGCCTTTCAGCAGCATTTCGGTGCTGCCATCCCAGTAAACCCGTCCGTCAACAATCAGCACGCTGCGCGGCGCAATGCGCGCGGCGTCTTCAATGCTGTGCGAGACCATCAACAGCGTGATTTGCCGCTCCCGGCACACTTCATCCACCAGCTGCAGCATCTCCTTGCGCAGAGCAGGATCCAGGGCAGAAAAAGGCTCGTCCAGCAGCAGGATCGGCTGCTGACGCACCAGACAGCGGGCCAGGGCAGCACGCTGCCGCTGACCACCGGAAAGCTGGCCCGGAAGGCGCTGCAGATAGGTTTCCAACCCAACGCGCTGCGCAATCTGCTGCAAAGTCTGCTTATGAGCCTGACTCAGCTTCAGGCCGGGATGTAAGCCCAGGCCAATATTCTGCGCCACCGTCAGATGGGGAAACAGATTGTTCTCCTGAAAAAGCATGGATACCGGGCGACGGGCGGGGGGCGTATGGCTGTGATCTTCGCCACTAAGCCGCAGCTCGCCGCTGTTAATCTGCAAAAAACCCGCTATCAGACTGAGCAGTGTGCTTTTCCCGGCGCCGCTGGGCCCCAGAATCGCCAGCCTCTCTCCGGCCTGCATACTCAGGGAAAAACGCATCGGCAGATGGTTGTAGAGATAAGTCAGATTAGTCAGCGTCAGCATGGCGTCCCGGCAGTTTTTCAATCAGGGTAAAGAGAAGGAAACAGAGCAGCAGCAGCAGCAGCGCCGTGACTGCGCCATCCTGGGTACGGTAGGAGCCCATCTGCTGATAAAGGTAAAATGGCAGCGTGCGAAAGCCCTCATTGCCGAACAGCGCGACCACGCCAAAATCCCCAATCGACAGCACGCAGGCAAACGCCAGCGCCTGAGCGAGCGGGCGCTTCAGGGCTCTGACTTCAATCAGCCTGAGGCGGTTCAGGCCGCGAATATCCAGCGAAAGGCAGAGGCGGTTATAGCGTTCGGCCAGATCGCGCAGCGGGTTTTCCATCACCTTCATGGCGTAGGGAATGGCCATCAGCGCATTAGTGAAGATCACGATGCCGTCCGCAGAGTCCGGCAGGCCTGCGGTGGTATTGAGCAGCAGGAAAAAGCCGGTGGCCAGCACGATACCCGGCATCGCCAGGATCAGCATGCCGCTGAGCTCAAGGGCGTGGGCAGAGACGGGGCGCTGACGGAGCCTGAGCTCGCGGCTGCTCCACAGCAGCATCACTGTGAGGATCACACAGAGCAGGCCAGCACCCAGCGCAATGCGTAAAGAGGTCAATGTTGCCTGCCAGAGCGCGGGTTGCTCTAACACGGCAGGAAGCCCCTGATTTACGCCGTCGGCAATCACGGCGAGCAGGGGAGGAAGCAGTAAAATCAGCGCGCAGGCGATAAGCAGCACGTCCCACACTTTTGCCGGCAGGCTGTCTTCAGGATTTCGCCAGCCGCTGAGGCTGGCGGTACCCGAAGGCAGCACTTTACTCAGCCACTGGCTCAGCATCACCAGGCCCAGACAGCAAACCATCTGGATCAGCGCCAGCAGTGCGGCCCGGCCGGGATCGTAATCAAAATTCAGCGCCTGGAAGATAGCCAGCTCAATAGTGGTGGCTTTGGGGCCGCCGCCCAGCGACAGCACGGTAGCAAAACTGGCAAAGCAAAGCATAAAGATCAGCGCGCCCGCAGGCAGCATCTGCCGCCGCAGCCAGGGCCACTCCACCACGCTGAAATGGTTCCAGCCCCGCAGGCCTAACTGCGCCGCCAGCTGCCGCTGCTCGGCGGGGATCTGCTCCAGCGCCTGCAAAAGCAGGCGGGTAGCCAGAGGCAGATTAAAAAACACGTGCGCCAGCAGAATGCCTTGCAGGCCATAAGGGGTAAAGGTGTACTGGATGCCCAGTAACGAGCAGAGCCCCGCAAGCCAGCCGGTACGCCCGTAAACGCTGAGCAGACCAAAGACGGCCACCAGCACCGGCAGCACCAGCGTCATTGCGCAAAGTCGCAGCAGCGTTTCTCTGCCGGGAAAACGCCGTCGGTAGAGCGCCCGCGCAAGGGGAATGGCAGGCCCAACCGCCAGCATGGCGGAAAGGAAAGCCTGCCAGAAAGAGAAGCGCAGCACGTGCCAGAGGTAGTCATCCTGCCAGAGTTGAGCCGGATCGATTTCCGGCGCGCTGGCCCAGAGCGCAGCAAAGGCCAGCAGGGCCACGGCGACCAGCAGCAAGGCTGCCAGCGTACCGGGCACCAGCCAGCCAGCTATCAGCGGCTGACGGCGCGTTGCCATGCATTGATCCATTGGCTGCGCTGGCTGGCGACTTCTTGCGGCGTGTACTGTAGCGAGGTGGCGGGCACAGTTAACGTATCAAACCCGACAGGCAGCGTGCTTTTTACCACCGGATACATCCAGTTGCCGGTTGGAATGCTCTGCTGGAACGGCTTTTCCAGCATAAATTTCATGAACTTCTGCGCCAGTTCAGGCTGCTTACTGGCCTTGAGCTTTCCGGCTACCTCGACCTGCAGATAGTGCCCTTCACTGAAGTTAGCCGCCGCATACTGCTCTTTTTTCTCTTCGATCAGATGGTAAGCGGGAGAGGTGGTGTAGCTCAGCACCATATCACCTTCCCCTTTAAGGAACAGGCCGTAGGCTTCGCTCCACCCTTTGGTCACGGTGACCGTTTTCTTCGCCAGCTTCTGCCAGGCTTCCGGCGTCTGGTCGCCAAAGACTTTCTGCATCCACAGCAGCAGCCCCAGCCCTGGCGTACTGGTGCGGGGATCTTCGTAAATCACCTTGAGCGGGCGATCGGTCTCGACCAGCTCCTTCAGGCTTTTGGGCGGATTTTGCAGCTTGGTTTTGTCATAGACGAAGGCGAACCAGCCATAGTCATAGGGCACAAAGGTTTTATCATGCCAGCCGCCAGGCAGCGTTGTCTGGCTGGTATCCACCTGGCTTTGTGCAAACAGACCCGTTTTCTCAGCGGCATCCAGCAGATTGTTATCCAGGCCCAGCACCACATCCGCTTTACTGTTTTTGCCTTCCATCCGCAGACGGTTCAGCAGCGACACGCCATCCTCCAGCGCAACATATTTCAGTTCGCAGCCGCAGTTGGCTTCAAAGGCTTTTTTAATGGCGGGACCGGGACCCCAGTCGGCAGAGAAGGAGTCATAGGTGTAGACGGTTAAAACAGGTTTCGCCGCGAAAACCGGGGCGCTGAGCAGCAGCAGGGGCAGTACTTTTTTTAACACTTTGCGTTCCTTGAAGGTGAGAGGTCGCAAAGGATCTGAGTAGGTAACACACTCTCAAATCCCTACGCCGGCATTATCCGGATCAGGTTCGACGGGTTTTTCTCAGCGCTGGCGATGAAACACCGCTAACGCACCCCGTTGAGAACGGTTCATTCTAGTGATTTACCGGCTTTAGCGAAAGCCTCATGATTCCGGCGGCGCGAACCAGGCAGATTTGAAGTCAAACCAGCCAAGCGTATTCATCCTGACGCCGCGCATGCTGCGCTGGCCCTCCAGCAGCAGCCAGTGATGAAACAGCGGATGCAGAGTCCAGGTATTAATAAGCTGCTGACTCCACTCCGCCAGCGGCAGCTTCTGCTCACGCCAGCGCCTGGCATCCTGCTGCCAGTCCAGCGTCACGCAGTGATGAACCAGCGGAATTTCATACAGCAGCGCAAACAGGGAAAACTCCAGCGGCAGCGTGAAGTTGGCGCTGCCCAGCCAGATATCGCTCTCCGCTTCGCCGCGGTGCCAGATGTCATAATCCACCTGTTGAGCGATCAGCTCCACGCCCTGTTCCGCCAGCAGGGGGCGCAATGCATTGGCGATGCCCTGATGCTCAACATGGTCGTTATACCAGGTCAGGGTCAGCGTAGTCAGCCCGGCGGGTTTGGCTGGGGTCTTCACCTCCCGCCGATGATGCCAGCGCGGCAGCAGTCCCCAGGCAGGAAACCAGTAGCGCTGGTAGCCCGGCCCCGCCTGGTTCAACAGGGCGATAGGGTTGAAGAGCATGCTGACCCAGCGGCGCACCTCTTCATCCCGGCCCAGGGGTGAGCGCTGGTCAAACAGCAAAAAATAACATCCCTCTTCCAGACGGCTCTCTTCCGATTTCTCTTCCAGGCTGCTGCCTTCCAGCTTCACGCCGGAATAGACCAGCTCTTCACTGATTTCCGGTAAGACCCAGATATTGACCTCATCAATCAGCGCGCGGAAACCGAAATAGTCATCAAAAGCCTGGATCCTGAGCTGGGAGGGCTGATTGCGCACCACGGCATAGGGGCCGGTGCCGATCGGCTGTCGGGCGAAGTCTGGCAGGGATTGCCACTCTCTCGGCAGGATCATGGCGCTGACGCTGCCCAGCAGCCAGGGCAGCCAGCCGTCGGGCTGGTTAAGAGTGATATCCAGTGTCCAGGGCGCTGAAGAGGTAATCGTATCGAAATGAGAAAAGAGCGGCTGCGGTTTTAAACGCACCAGCGTAGCGATGATATCGTCCGTTTCCAGTTCACGACCATGATGAAAATGGATAGCGGGGCGCAGGTAAAAGCGCCAGTGCAGCGGCGTGATCTGCTGCCAGTGGTGGGCGATATCGGGTTCGATTTCCCCATTTTCCTCATTTATACGGGTCAGGCTGCTGAAGATCTGTCGGGCGAGGTGCGTCTCTGAACGGCGTAACGGCTTGCCGGGTGCCAGATTAAGCAGCGAACGATAATAGAGCACGCGGAGAATATGCTTTCCCTGACGAAAACTGCGGCCAAGATGGGAGAGCAGCATGCTTCTCACCGCTTTTTTATCGCCGACCAGCGGCACCAGCTGGTCAATAAGATCGTTTTCCAGCAGCGCCTCGGCCCGCTGCTGCTGCAGAGCCAAGCCGGTACAGAAAAAGCGGAGCGTTGAACGCTTGCCGCGGCCCGCGACGGAGTGCCACGCCAGCCAGCCTTCCGCCTCCATAGCGTTAAGAAGATTGCGCATATGCCGCCGCGAACAGTTTAACTGTAGAGCGAGATCGTTAAGCGTTGTCTCCTGAGACTCGCCTTCGCAGCTTTGCCAGAGCCGGATAAACTGTTGTTGCAGACGGGCAGAGGACATAAAAGGGGAACCTTTGAAAAAATTCAGTCTGTTTTTCTTGCCCTATATTAAGATCATACTGGCTGAAGATGAAAGAGCGGGAGGCATTCCCCGGAATGGCGCTCTGACATCCACTTATCATTCTGAGTAAGGTGCAGTTTCACCTGCCAGCCGCGGCTACCCCGGCTGGCTTTTTTCGTGGGTTCATGTTTTCTTCTATGCTTGCTGTTTGTCGCCTCAGCTGGGGCGGCTTAATCTTCCTGAAGGACCCGGCATGAAATTGCTGCTTACGCGTCGCCGTCGTATTAATCCTGTTTATCTGGCTTTTATGGCCGTCTCGTTTATGGTCGGGGTGGCGGGTGCGCTGCAGGCACCCACCCTGAGCCTGTTCCTCACGCGTGAAGTTGCGGTGCGGCCATTCTGGGTCGGGCTGTTCTACACCGTGAATGCGATAGCCGGCATTGCGGTAAGTATTCTGCTGGCGAAGCGGTCGGACAACCGCGGCGATCGCCGTATGCTGATCCTGTTTTGCTGCGTAATGGCGATAGGCAATGCGCTGCTGTTTGCCTTCAGCCGGGACTATCTGACGCTGATCACGTTCGGCGTGCTGCTCTCTGCGCTGGCCAGCGTGTCGATGCCACAAATTTTTGCGCTGGCGCGTGAGTATGCCGACAGCTCCGCAAGGGAAGTGGTGATGTTCAGCTCGGTGATGCGTGCGCAGCTCTCGCTGGCCTGGGTTATTGGCCCGCCGCTCTCCTTTGCGCTGGCGCTCAATTACGGCTTTACCACCATGTTTACCATCGCCGCAGGCCTGTTTGTGGTCTGTATCGCGCTGATCTGGTTTGCACTGCCTTCGGTGCCACGCGTGGAACAGCCGCCGGAAGTGGTGATTACGCAAATCAGCGCATGGAAGAACCGGGATGTGCGGCTGCTGTTTCTGGCCTCGCTGCTGATGTGGACCTGCAACACCATGTATATCATTGATATGCCGCTCTATATCAGCAGCGTACTGGGCATGCCTGACCGGCTGGCGGGGTTGCTGATGGGCGTAGCGGCGGGGCTGGAAATTCCCGCCATGCTGCTGGCGGGTCACTATGTAAAACGTTTTGGCAAACGAAAAATGATGCTGTTTGCCGTGGCGGCTGGCGCGCTATTTTATCTGGGACTGGTGCTGTTCCAGTCGCGTGCTGCGCTGATGGCTTTGCAGATTTTCAACGCCATCTTTATTGGCATTGTGGCCGGCATTGGCATGCTCTATTTTCAGGATTTGATGCCTGGCAGGCCAGGCGCGGCGACCACGCTGTTTACCAACAGCATTTCTACTGGCGTGATCCTTGCCGGACTGCTGCAGGGCGCGCTGGCGGAGACGTTTGGGCACTATTCGGTCTACTGGGCAGCGCTGGTGCTTGCACTCGGCGCGCTGGTGATGTCGGCAAAGGTGAAGGATGTCTGAGGAGTGGCTGACCCTGTATCAGACACTCCTCATTAAGGCCCTAGCGTAAGAACACGGGTTGCTTCTGCTCGTATGCCGTAATGTCAGCATCATGCTGCAGCGTCAGGCCGATGTTATCCAGCCCGTTGATCAGGCAGTGGCGGCGGAAGGCATCGATGGTGAAGGGGTAATGCTTTTCACCGGCGATCACCTCCTGCTGTTCAAGATCAACGGTAATGCTTACGCCGGGCTGGCTGGCGACCAGTTGGAATAACTCCTCAACCTCCTCTTCGCTTAATGTCACCAGCAACAGCTGGTTATTAAACGAGTTATTGCCGAAGATATCGGCAAAATCGCTGCCGATAATCGCCTGAATACCATAATCGGTCAGCGCCCAGGGTGCATGCTCGCGGGAGGATCCGCAGCCGAAGTTTTCACGGGTCAGCATGATGCTGGCGCCCTGAAAAGCGGGTTTGTTCAGCACGAAATCGGGATTGGGGATCTGGCCTTCGGCATCGCTATAGCGCCAGTCGTAAAACAGATTGCGGCCAAAACCGGTACGCGTCACCATCTGCAAAAATTGCTTGGGGATAATGGCGTCGGTATCGACGTTTGCCGCATCCATCGGCACCACGATGCCGGTATGCCGGGTAAATTTCTTTGCCATAGAGATTCCTTAGCGTAATTCGCGAATGTCAGCGAAGTGGCCGGCGACCGCAGCCGCGGCGGCCATTGCCGGGCTCAGCAAATGCGTCCGCCCACCGCGGCCCTGACGACCTTCGAAATTGCGGTTGCTGGTAGAGGCGCAGCGCTCTCCCGGATTCAGCCGGTCATTGTTCATCGCCAGACACATAGAGCAGCCGGGCAGGCGCCATTCAAATCCCGCGTCGAGGAAGATTTTATCCAGTCCTTCCGCTTCCGCCTGCGCTTTCACCGGCCCTGAGCCAGGCACCACATAGGCCTGAACGCCTGCCGCAATCTTATGGCCTTTCACTACCAGCGCGGCGGCACGCAGATCTTCGATCCGTGAATTAGTACAGGATCCTATAAACACTTTATCGATCCTGACGTCGGTCATTTTGATGCCCGGCTTGAGATCCATATAGGCCAGCGCTTTTTCAGCAGAAGCACGCTCGGTCGGATCCTGGAAAGAAGCGGGATCGGGGATAAGCGCATCGACGGCGATAACCTGACCCGGATTGGTGCCCCAGGTCACCTGCGGGGCAATATCGGCGGCATCCAGCGTCACCACTTTATCAAAACGCGCGTCGCTGTCGGTTTTCAGCGTGCGCCAGTAGGCTACGGCTGCATCCCACTCCGCACCTTTCGGCGCAAACTGGCGACCTTTCACATAGTTGAAGGTCGTCTCATCGGGCCCAACCAGGCCCGCTTTGGCACCCAGCTCAATCGCCATGTTGCACAATGTCATGCGGCCTTCCATGCTGAGCGCTTCCACCGCCGGGCCGCAAAATTCCACCACGTGGCCGTTGCCGCCGCCGCTGCCGGTTTTACCGATAATTGCCAGCGCGATATCTTTGGCGGTGATGCCCGGGGCCGTTTGCCCAACCACTTCTATTTTCATGGTCTTCGCACGGGACTGCTTCAGCGTCTGCGTCGCCAGCACATGCTCAACTTCCGACGTGCCGATACCAAAGGCCAGCGCGCCGAAAGCGCCGTGCGTGGAAGTATGGGAATCGCCACAAACGATGGTCATGCCCGGCAGTGACAGGCCCTGTTCAGGGCCAATGACATGCACAATGCCCTGGAAAGGGTGCTTGAGGTCATAGAGCCGGACGCCGAACTCTTCACAGTTTTTGATCAGCATCGACATCTGAATACGCGCCATCTCGCCGCTGGCATTGATATCCCGCGTCTGGGTGGAAACGTTGTGATCCATCGTCGCAAAGGTTTTGGCGGGCTGACGCACCGGGCGATGATGCGCCCGCAGGCCGTCAAAAGCCTGTGCCGAGGTCACTTCATGCACCAGATGCCGGTCAATGTAGAGCAGCGGCGTTTCACCGGGCGTCTCTACCACTGCATGGGCATCAAACAGTTTCTCGTATAATGTTTTCATAGTCAGGCTTCGCGAATGAATCGGGCGATAATCGAACCCATTTCCCCGGTGCTGACCGAGGCGCCGCCACCGGCTAAATCTCCGGTACGGTGACCTTCCGCCAGCGCGCGGCTGATGGCTTGCTCAACGGCATCGGCGGCCTCAGCGGCATTCAGGCTGAAGCGCAGCAGCAGCGCCAGCGACAGGATCTGGGCAATCGGGTTGGCGATATTTTTTCCGGCGATGTCCGGCGCTGAACCGCCTGCAGGCTCAAACAGACCAAAGCCCTGCTCGTTCAGGCTGGCAGAAGGGAGCATGCCCATTGAACCGGTGATCATCGCACACTCATCGGAAAGGATGTCGCCAAACAGGTTAGAACAGAGCATCACGTCAAACTGTGAAGGCTCTTTGATCAACTGCATGGTGGCGTTATCGATGTACATATGGCTCAGCTCAACATCCGGATAATCCTTCGCCACTTCATTAACAATCTGCCGCCACAGAATAGAAGACTGCAGCACGTTGGCTTTATCGATTGAGGTCACTTTGTTGCGGCGTTTACGCGCGGAGGCAAAAGCGATGCGGGCGATGCGCTCAATCTCAAAACGGTGATAGACTTCGGTATCAAAGGCGCGTTCGTGCGGACCGCTGCCTTCACGGCCTTTCGGCTGACCGAAATAGATGCCGCCAGTAAGTTCACGCACCACCAGGATATCAAACCCTTTAGCCGCGATATCCGCACGCAGCGGGCAGTAAGCCTCCAGGCCCTGATGCAGGCTGGCGGGCCGCAGGTTGCTGAACAGCTTGAAATGCTTACGCAGCGGCAGCAGGGCGCCTCGTTCAGGCTGCTCAGCAGGCGGCAGGTGTTCCCACTTCGGGCCACCTACAGAACCAAACAGGATCGCATCGGCCTGCTCACAGCCCGCCACCGTTGCGGGCGGCAGCGGCTCGCCGTGGCGGTCAATGGCGATGCCGCCTACGTCATATTCGCTGGTGGTGATGCGCATGTTGAAGCGCTCACGCACCGCATCCAGCACTTTGCTGGCCTGAGCCATCACTTCCGGGCCGATACCGTCACCCGGCAGTACTGCAATATGGTAAGTCCCTGACATGATTACACCGCTTCCTTTTGGTCGTTGGTTTGCGCTTTGCGCTGCAGTTCCTGCTCAACCTGGCGGGCACGCCAGATGTTGTTCAGGGCATTAATCATCGCTTTGGCGGAAGATTCCACGATATCCGTAGCTAAACCGACGCCGTGGAATTTGCGGCCGTTGTATTTCACCACGATATCCACCTGACCCAGCGCGTCTTTGCCCTGGCCTTTAGCCGTGAGCTGGTAGGAAACCAGTTCCGCATCAAATTCCGTAATACGATTCACCGCCTGGTAAACCGCATCAACCGGACCGTTGCCGGTAGCCGCTTCTGATTTCACCTCATCACCGCAGGCCAGTTTTACCGAGGCTGTAGCCATGACGCTTGAGCCAGACTGCACGCTGAAGTAATCCAGGCGGAAATATTCCGGCTCTTCGTTCTGCTTGTTGATAAATGCCAGCGCTTCCAGGTCGTAGTCAAACACCTGGCCTTTTTTGTCAGCCAGCTTCAGGAAGGCGTCATACAGGTTGTCCAGGTTGTAATCATTCTCTTTGTAGCCCATCTCATCCATGCGGTGTTTCACGGCGGCGCGGCCAGAGCGTGAAGTCAGGTTCAGCTGGATTTTATTCAGGCCGATCGATTCCGGCGTCATGATTTCGTAGTTTTCGCGGTTTTTCAGCACGCCATCCTGGTGGATACCAGAGGAGTGGGCGAAAGCGCCGGTGCCGACCACGGCTTTATTGGCCGGGATAGGCATATTACAAATCTGGCTGACCATCTGGCTGGTGCGGTAGATCTCATGATGGTTGATGCGGGTTTGCAGGTTCATCAACTGGCTGCGGGTTTTAATCGCCATGATCACCTCTTCCAGCGCACAGTTACCGGCACGCTCGCCCAGGCCGTTGATGGTGCCTTCCACCTGGCGCGCACCAGCCTGAATGGCTGCGACGGCATTACCGGTTGCCATGCCTAAATCATCATGGGTATGCACGGAGAGAATCGCTTTATCGATGTTAGGCACGCGGTTGCGCAGCTGGGTAAAGATGTTGCTGTACTCTTCCGGCAGGGTGTAACCCACGGTATCCGGGATGTTGATGGTGGTCGCACCGGCATTAATCGCGGCTTCCACCACGCGGCACAGATCATCAATTGGCGTACGGCCGCCATCTTCGCAGGAGAACTCTACGTCGTTGGTGTAGTTGCGGGCGCGTTTCACCATCGTCACTGCGCGCTCAATCACTTCCGGCAGAGTGCTGCGCAGCTTGGTAGCGATATGCATCGGCGAGGTCGCCAGGAAAGTGTGGATGCGGTAAGCCTCGGCAACGCGCAGGGCTTCATAGGCCGCATCAATATCTTTTTCTACGCAGCGGGCCAGGGCGCAAACACGACTGTTTTTTACCTGACGGGCAATGGTCTGCACGGATTCAAAATCACCAGGGGAAGAGATAGGGAAGCCCACTTCCATCACGTCAACGCCCATACGTTCCAGCGCCAGCGCTATTTGCAGTTTCTCTTTCACACTCAGGCTGGCCTGTAAGGCCTGTTCGCCATCACGCAGCGTGGTATCGAAAATAATAACTTGTTGGCTCATATGCATATTCCTTGTCGTGTTTGCCTCGCCATAAAACGAGCATAAAAAAACCCGCGCATTGGCGCGGGTTCTTTAGTTTTGCAAGCCTGAATCAGTGATTCATTTCTTCGCCCACAAGTCTACCGCGCAATGGAGATGCGTTTAGTAGTAGACCGAGTAGGCGAGCGGTACGAATCATTGAATCAGACCTCATTAATTTGCTGTTCCCTTATTGATACTTGATTTGCGGGGGCGATGTCAACCTGAGCTGTAAGGTTAAAATCGTTCAGCCTGAAAAGGGGCGGGAAAATTATTCTGGCGCTGCGGCTAAAGGCAGAACAAAAAGGAAGAGGGGCCGGCTTCGCTTTTATCTGCAGCGCTTTAAAGAGGGCGGAAGAGGAATCAGATTCAGAGGAATAACTTTTTAATCAATAGGTTGCATAGGAAAAACTTATGGGTAAATCAGCAGGGTAATCACGCTGCGTTCAGATAATTATCTTTAGAAAATTATTCATCTCAGCAGATAAAGCTAAATAAGCGGCGATGTTTGAACAGGTCAACTTGAATTAGCGCGCGGGCCGCAGTAATAA
The DNA here is from genome assembly GCF_030758455.1 of Erwinia pyri. Classification (NCBI taxonomy): domain Bacteria; kingdom Pseudomonadati; phylum Pseudomonadota; class Gammaproteobacteria; order Enterobacterales; family Erwiniaceae; genus Erwinia; species Erwinia pyri. The sequence continues at coordinate 3,753,347 of NZ_CP132353.1, read as the reverse complement.
CAAAACGATCGCACTGCAAAAGAATTCCTTACCAGAAGAAACCGCTTTTCTTTCGCCCTTTGTTCAGTGTAATTGTCGACAACTCCCGCTAAGCAGCAGTGCCTTGCGATGAAGATATTCAGTAAAAGCGGGCGTCAGGCGTTTGCCTGCTAACTTTTCTACGGTTATGGTATTTCATCAACGCATAAAAATAGCCAGGGATTCACCCTGTACCCGGACGCTGGAAATGATTTCCAGCGTCTTTGCATAAACACAGGTTTTGACCTTATTCGCCCTCGTTCTCCATTTTCAGGAGCTGAGCGGATAAATCACCACCTTAAAGCCTGGAGGCAAAAATGGAGATGTTGTCAGGAGCCGAGATGGTCGTCCGATCGTTAATCGATCAGGGCGTTAAGCATGTATTCGGCTACCCCGGCGGGGCAGTACTTGATATCTATGATGCGCTGCAAACCGTAGGCGGAATTGATCATGTGCTGGTCCGTCACGAGCAGGGCGCAGTGCATATGGCGGACGGCTATGCCCGTGCTACCGGCGACGTCGGGGTGGTGCTGGTCACCTCCGGCCCGGGCGCAACCAACGCCATTACCGGTATCGCTACCGCCTATATGGACTCTATTCCGCTGGTGGTGCTCTCCGGGCAGGTTCCCTCTTCATTGATTGGTTATGACGCCTTTCAGGAGTGCGACATGGTCGGCATCTCCCGCCCGGTGGTGAAGCACAGCTTTATGGTGAAGCAGGCGGAAGATATTCCCACCATTATGAAGAAAGCGTTCTGGCTCGCCGCCAGCGGACGCCCGGGACCGGTAGTTATCGATCTGCCGAAAGATATGATGAATCCGGCCAATAAACTGCCTTACGCCTGGCCAGATGAAGTGAGCATGCGCTCTTATAACCCCACGACTCAGGGGCACAAGGGCCAGATCAAGCGCGCTTTACAAACGCTGCTTGCTGCAAAGAAACCGGTTATCTATGCGGGCGGCGGCGTGATTAATGCGGAGTGTCATGGCGAACTGCGTCAGATAGCGGAAACGCTGAATCTGCCCGTGGCCTGTTCACTGATGGGGCTTGGCGCTTTCCCGGGAACTCATCGCCAGTGCGTGGGGATGCTCGGCATGCACGGCACCTATGAAGCCAACATGACCATGCATAACGCCGACGTGATTTTTGCCGTGGGCGTGCGTTTTGACGATCGTACCACCAATAATTTAGCCAAATATTGCCCGAACGCCACGGTGCTGCATATCGATATCGATCCGACTTCTATCTCCAAAACGGTGGCGGCAGATGTGCCGATCGTCGGCGATGCGAAACAGGTTCTGACGCAGATGATCGAGCTGTTAGGGCAGAGCGATAAAGAGCAGGATTTCGACAGCCTTCGCGACTGGTGGCAGAGCATCGACCAGTGGCGTTCGCGTCACTGCCTGGAGTTCGATCGCGGGAGCGAGAAAATCAAGCCTCAGGCGGTGATTGAAACTATCTGGCGGCTGACCAAAGGCGAGGCGTATGTGACCTCGGACGTGGGCCAGCATCAGATGTTCGCCGCGCTCTATTATCCGTTTGATAAGCCGCGTCGCTGGATCAACTCAGGCGGCCTCGGCACGATGGGCTTCGGCCTGCCTGCTGCGCTGGGCGTGAAGCTGGCGCTGCCTGAAGAGACCGTGGTCTGCGTGACTGGTGACGGCAGTATCCAGATGAACATTCAGGAGCTGTCGACGGCGCTGCAGTACGGCCTGCCGGTTCTGGTGCTGAGCCTGAACAACCGCTTCCTGGGCATGGTGAAACAGTGGCAGGATATGATCTACTCAGGCCGTCACTCTCAGTCTTATATGGAGTCGCTGCCCGATTTTGTGAAGCTGGCGGAAGCCTACGGCCATGTCGGCATTGGCATCACTCATCCCGAAGAGCTTGAGGCAAAACTGACCCAGGCGCTGGAAGCGTTGGGCAAAGGACGACTGGTCTTCGTGGACGTCAACGTCGACGGGACGGAACACGTTTACCCGATGCAGATCCGCGGTGGGGGAATGGACGAAATGTGGCTTAGCAAAACGGAGAGGACTTAATTATGCGTCGTGTTTTATCAGTACTGCTGGAAAACGAATCTGGCGCATTGTCCCGCGTGGTAGGGCTCTTCTCTCAGCGTGGCTACAACATTGAGAGCCTGACCGTGGCCCCCACTGACGATCCCACGCTCTCGCGCATGACTATCCAGACGGTAGGCGATGCGAAAGTGCTGGAGCAGATCGAAAAGCAGCTGCACAAGCTGGTGGACGTTCTGCGCGTTACCGAACTGGGCCAGGGCGCTTACGTGGAGCGTGAAGTAATGCTGGTGAAAATCCAGGCAACCGGCTACGGCCGTGAAGAGGTGAAACGCAGCGCCGAAATCTTCCGCGGGCAAATCGTTGATGTCACCCCCTCGCTTTATACGGTTCAGCTTGCCGGTACCAGCGACAAGCTGGATGCGTTTCTGAACACCGTTCGTGAAGTGGCGGAAATTGTCGAAGTTGCCCGTTCCGGCATCGTTGGCGTTTCCCGCGGCGACCGTATCATGCGGTAAAAGCGGCCACGGTATCGCTTTGCTTTCTGCTAACCCAGCGTAATGCTGGGTTTTTTATTTTTGTCTGAAAGCTGTCGCAGAAGCAAAAGCGGTTGCTCGCTAAACTATTCTGCTGTTAGATGTAACAAATGTCTTATCCATAGCCGCGACGCGGCTATTTTCTGCGCCATTCTGGCGTAAGCGTGGGGATATTGTGAAACTGGATGAAATTGCGCGCCTGGCCGGTGTGTCGCGCACGACGGCCAGCTATGTTATCAATGGCAAAGCCAAGCAGTATCGTGTCAGCGACAAAACTGTCGAGAAAGTTATGGCGGTGGTGCGTGAGCATAATTACCACCCCAATGCGGTGGCGGCAGGCCTTCGTGCAGGACGGACCCGTTCAATAGGACTGGTTATTCCCGATTTGGAGAATACCAGCTATACACGTATCGCTAACTATCTGGAGCGACAGGCTCGCCAGCGTGGCTATCAGCTGCTGATTGCCTGTTCTGAAGATCAGCCTGATAACGAAATGCGCTGCGTAGAGCACCTGCTTCAGCGGCAGGTCGATGCCATTATTGTCTCAACCTCGTTACCGCCTGAACACCCTTTCTATCAGCGCTGGGTTAACGATCCCTTACCGATTGTTGCGCTGGACCGTGCGCTGGATCGTGAACACTTCACCAGCGTAGTAGGGGCCGATCAGGATGATGCGGAGATGCTGGCAGCTGAATTGCGTAAGCAGCCGGTAAATTCCGTGCTCTTTATGGGCGCTTTACCGGAGCTTTCTGTCAGTTTTCTGCGCGAGATGGGCTTCCGGGAGGCGTGGAAAGGGGATGAGCGAACCATCGATTATATCTACGCTAACAGCTTCGAACGCACAGCTGCCGCGGCGCTGTTTGAAAAATGGCTGGAAACCCATGAGATGCCCGATGCGCTCTTCACCACCTCCTTTGGTCTGCTGCAGGGCGTAATGGACGTCACGCTTAAGCGTGAAGGGCGCCTGCCCAGCGATTTAGCCATCGCCACTTTCGGCGATCATGAGCTGCTGGATTTCCTTGATTGTCCTGTGCTTGCGGTGGGCCAGCGTCACCGGGATGTAGCTGAACGGGTGCTGGAGTTAGTGCTGGCAAGCCTGGATGAGCCGCGTAAACCGAAGCCGGGATTAACGCGCATTCGCCGTAATCTTTATCGTCGCGGACGGTTAAGCCGCAAGGTTAGTTAACATTTCTACATAAAAAGGCAGCCCGCTGCCTTTTTTTCATTTCAATTAACTTCTCGCCAGTGATGAAATTTTTCCCTTTAATAGTTTTTGTACTTTTCATTCTCACTTTTTCACGTAAATAAAAGTAAAGGCAACAAGCCTGCCTGATTGTCTTTATCTAAATCCGTGCAATTATTAAAAATTCAGGACAATCAGCGCGGCTTAAGCGCAGGCGCGGCGTGAAGAGGGTAGGCTTACCTTAGGAAATACCCTAAAATGCCGCCCACGTCGCAGCGCTACAGGCCCAGGCCTGAAAGTGCAGCGGTGGCATATTTTTGAACAAACTCATTTTTGCGCAAAAATTCCTGCCACTATTCATTAGTTTATTTTTGAATTCTTTACGAAATCCCATTCTTTTTAACTCCTCCCTCATTTTAACGGCTAAAGAAATAATTCTCTTTGCGGGAGCTGGCGGCTTGACAATGATTTCCTCCGCTCCGTAAACTCCCTCGGTGGGAATTTGTGGTGTAAAGTGGTGAACAGGGGAAATCGGAGGGTGAGACTGGCATGTTCCGTGGGGCAACGTTAGTCAATCTCGACAGTAAAGGTCGGCTCGCCGTACCTACGCGCTATCGCGAAACGCTGATCGGGGAATCACAGGGGCAAATGGTCTGTACCATTGACCTTCACCAGCCATGCCTGCTGCTTTATACCCTGCCCGAATGGGAAATTATTGAACGTAAACTGGCTCGCTTATCGAGCATGAATCCCGCAGAGCGCCGTGTTCAGCGCCTGTTACTGGGACATGCCAGCGAGTGTCAGATGGATAATGCAGGGCGCCTGTTGGTAGCTACCACGCTACGCCAGCATGCGAACCTGACCAAAGAAGTGATGCTGGTTGGGCAGTTCAATAAATTTGAGCTGTGGGATGAACAGACCTGGTATCAACAAGTCAGGGAGGATATTGACGCAGAGCAGTCGACTCAGGACCCGCTTTCTGAGCGCTTGCAGGATTTGTCATTATAGCTATGCAGGAAAATTTCAAACATACCACGGTGCTGTTAGATGAGGCGGTCAACGGCCTTAAGATCAAGTCTGACGGCATCTATCTCGATGGCACCTTTGGCCGGGGTGGACATTCGCGCCTGATCCTCTCACAGCTGGGAGAGCAGGGCCGTCTCTATGCTATTGACCGTGACCCACAGGCTATTGCCGCCGCAGCGGAGATTTCAGATCCACGCTTTACTATTATTCATGGTCCATTTTCGGCGCTGGCAGAGTACGTTGAAGAGCGGGGGCTGAGCGGAAAGATCGACGGTATTTTGCTGGATCTTGGCGTCTCTTCACCGCAGCTTGACGATGCTGAACGCGGCTTCTCCTTCATGCGCGACGGTCCGCTGGATATGCGCATGGATCCGACCAAAGGTCTCTCTGCCGCACAGTGGCTTCTTCAGGCGGAAGAGAGCGACATTGCCTTTGTATTGAAGACCTTCGGCGAAGAGCGGTTTGCCAAACGTATCGCCCGCGCCATCGTTGAGCGCAATCGTGAACAGCCCATGACCCGGACAAAAGAGCTTGCTGATGTGATTTACGTCGCAACACCGGTGAAAGATAAGTTCAAGCATCCAGCCACGCGCAGTTTTCAGGCGATCCGTATCTGGGTGAACAGCGAGCTGGAAGAAATTGAAAAGGCGCTGAAAGGATCGCTTTCCGCGCTGGCGCCCGAGGGGCGTCTCTCTGTGATCAGTTTCCATTCGCTGGAAGATCGGATCGTAAAACGCTTTATGCGTGAGCAGAGCCGCGGTCCGCAGATCCCCGCCGGGATCCCGATGACAGAAGCGCAGCTGAGCAAGCTGGGTGGCCGTCATCTGAAGGCGCTGGGCAAAATGATGCCTGGTGAAAGGGAAGTGGCGGAAAACCCGCGCGCCCGCAGCTCGGTTCTGCGTATTGCTGAACGGACGGCGTCATGATTGGCAACGAGCGGCACAGCCTGCCGGGCGTTATCGGCGGCGATATTCTTCGTCACGGTAAAATCCCGCTTATCCTGGCCGTTGCCGTGCTGGTCTCCGCGGTTCTGGTGGTTACCACGGCGCATAAAACGCGCCTGCTGACCGCTCAGCGCGAACAGTTAGTGCTGGAACGGGATGCGCTCGATATTGAGTGGCGCAACCTGATTCTGGAAGAGAATGCCCTCGGCGATCACAGCCGCGTGGAGAGGACGGCAACGGAAAAACTGCAAATGCAGCACGTCGATCCTTCGCAGGAAAACATCGTGGTACAACCATAAGGGATGGAATGAAACCCGCAGCTAAGAAGTTAAAGCGCAATGAAGATCAGGCCAGCTTTGTCAGCTGGCGTTTTGCGTTGCTGTGCGGCTGCATTTTACTCGCACTGGGCGGGCTGCTTTCCCGCGTCGCTTATCTGCAGGTTATCAATCCCGATAAGCTGGTTCGGGAAGGTGATATGCGTTCGCTGCGCGTCCAGGCCGTTCCCACCGCCCGCGGCATGATTACCGACCGCGCGGGTCGCCCTCTGGCGGTAAGTGTCCCGGTGAATGCTATCTGGGCCGATCCGAAAGAACTTCACGATAAGGGCGGTATTACGCTCGACAGCCGCTGGAAAGCCCTTTCAGATGCGCTCTCTATCCCCCTTGATCAGCTCGCTGCGCGCGTTAACGCCAACCCTAAAGGGCGGTTTGTCTATCTGGCCCGTCAGGTGAACCCGGCAATTGGCGACTACATCAAAAAGCTTAAGCTGCCTGGTATCTTCCTGCGTGAAGAGTCCCGCCGCTATTATCCGGCGGGCCAGGTAACCTCGCATCTGATCGGCTTTACCAACATTGATGGTCAGGGCATTGAGGGCGTTGAAAAAAGCTTTGATAAGTGGCTGACCGGCCAGCCCGGCGAGCGCACGGTGCGTAAAGACCGGTTTGGCCGCGTTATTGAAGATATCTCCTCTGTGGACAGCCGGGCTGCACACAATCTTGCCCTGAGCATTGATGAGCGCCTGCAGGCGCTGGTCTACCGCGAACTCAACAATGCCGTTGCTTTTAACAAAGCGGAGTCTGGCACGGCGGTACTGGTGGATGTTAATACCGGTGAAGTGCTGGCGATGGCTAACAGTCCGGCTTATAACCCGAACAACCTCACCGGTACGACCAAAGATGTGATGCGTAACCGCGCCATCACCGACATCTTCGAGCCGGGTTCAACCGTCAAGCCGATGGTGGTGATGACCGCCCTGCAGCACGGTGTGGTAAAAGAAAATAGCGTACTGAATACCGTTCCTTATCGCGTTAACGGCCATGAAATCAAAGATGTGGCGCGCTATAACGAACTGACCCTGACCGGGGTTTTGCAGAAATCGAGTAACGTCGGTGTGTCAAAGCTGGCGTTAGCGATGCCATCCTCAGCGCTGGTAGATACTTACGCGCGCTTTGGATTGGGAAAGGCGACCAATTTGGGGTTGGTCGGAGAAAGCAGTGGCTTATATCCTCAAAAACAACGGTGGTCTGACATAGAGAGGGCCACCTTCTCTTTCGGCTATGGGCTAATGGTAACGCCGTTACAGTTAGCGCGAGTCTACGCCACGATCGGCAGCTATGGCGTCTTCCGCCCGCTGTCGATTACCAAAGTTGATCCGCCTGTGTCGGGTCAGCGCGTCTTCCCTGAAGAGCTGGTTCGTACCGTGATGCACATGATGGAGAGCGTAGCGCTCCCGGGCGGCGGCGGCGTGAAGGCAGCTATCAAAGGTTATCGCATCGCCATCAAGACCGGTACGGCGAAGAAAGTTGGGCCGGATGGGCGTTACGTCAATAAATATATCGCTTATACCGCAGGCGTTGCGCCTGCAAGCCGTCCTCGTTTTGCGCTGGTTGTGGTGATCAACGATCCCCAGGCTGGCAAATATTACGGTGGTGCAGTCTCTGCACCGGTGTTTGGCGCCATCATGGGCGGCGTGTTGCGCACCATGAACATCGAGCCTGATGCGCTGCCACCCGCCCCGACAGATAAAAACGAGATGGCAGAGAACAGAAGAGAGGGATCCAGTGACCGATCGTAGCCTGCGCGACTTACTTGCCCCGTGGGTGCCTGCGGCACCTGAGCGGGCGCTGCATGAAATGATCCTGGACAGCCGTCTGGCGGCATCCGGCGATCTGTTTGTCGCTATTAAAGGCCATGCGGCAGATGGGCGCCGCTTTATTTCACAGGCTATCGCTCAGGGCGTAGCTGCCGTCATTGCCGAAGCGGAAGGTGAGGCCGAAGATGGTCATATCGCTGAAAAACATGGTGTTCCGGTCATTTATCTCGCACAACTTTCACAGCGTCTTTCCGCGCTGGCAGGCCGCTTCTATCAGCAGCCGGGCGAAAAACTTCGTCTGATTGGCGTGACCGGCACCAACGGGAAAACCACCACCACCCAGCTGCTGGCGCAGTGGGGCCAGCTTTTGGGAGAAACGGGCGCGGTGATGGGAACCGTTGGCAACGGACTGTATGGCCATCTTGTGCCGACGGAAAATACCACCGGATCGGCAGTGGATATCCAGCACACGCTGCACGCACTGGTTGAGCAGGGCGCGACGCTGGCCGCCATGGAAATATCCTCTCATGGGCTGGTTCAGCACCGTGTGGCTGCGCTGCCTTTTGCTGCCGCTGCTTTTACCAATCTGAGCCGCGACCATCTCGATTATCACGGCGACATGACGCGCTACGAAGCCGCGAAATGGCTGCTGTTCTCCGAGCATCAGGTAGGCCAGGCGATTATCAACGCCGATGATGAAGTGGGCCGCCGCTGGTTGCAACAGCTGCCGGACGCCGTGGCCGTGACCCTGGAAGATAACCTGCAGCCGGGTTGTCATGGGCGCTGGCTGAAAGCCACTAACGTGAAGTATCACGACAACGGTGCCACCCTCCGCTTCGACTCCAGCTGGGGCGAAGGGGAAATTGAAAGCCGCCTGATGGGCGCATTCAACGTCAGCAACCTGCTGGTTGCGCTGGGCACGCTGCTGGCGCTGGGCTATCCGCTGGCATCGTTAATCGCCACCGGGAGTCAGCTTCAGCCGGTAACCGGGCGTATGGAAGTGTTCAATGCGCCGGGTAAGCCGACGGTAGTGGTCGATTACGCGCATACGCCTGATGCTTTAGAAAAAGCGCTGGAGGCGGCCCGTCTGCACTGCACCGGTAAACTGTGGTGCGTCTTTGGCTGCGGCGGCGATCGTGACAAAGGCAAGCGTCCGTTAATGGGTGCCATTGCCGAGCAATTTTCTGACATTGTGGTGATTACCGACGACAACCCGCGCAGCGAAGATCCTGCCGCCATCGTGGCCGATATTCTCTCCGGGCTGCTGGATGCAGGCCGTGCCCGCGTTGTCTCAGGCCGGGCGGAAGCCGTCACTAACACGGTTATGCAGGCGCAGGAAGGGGACATCGTGCTGGTGGCCGGAAAAGGCCATGAGGATTACCAGATTGTCGGCACGCGTCGGTTGGATTACTCAGACCGTAACACGGTCGCCCGTTTATTGGGGGTGATGGCATGATCGCAATCACTTTGCAAAAGCTGGCAGAGCTGACGGGAGGTACGCTGTACGGTAGCGACCTTTCTATTGCTGAAGTCACTACCGACACGCGCAAAGTTACCGCCGGTTGCCTGTTCGTTGCCCTGAAAGGTGAGCGTTTTGATGCTCATGACTTCGCAGGCGATGCGATGGCCGCCGGTTCGGCAGCTCTATTGGTTAGTAAGCACTTACCCGTTGCTGTGCCGCAGGTGGTTGTGGCGGACACACGTATCGCGCTCGGCCAGCTGGCGGGCTGGGTTCGCCAGCAGTCCCAGGCCCGTATCGTGGCGCTGACCGGCTCTTCCGGTAAGACCTCTGTCAAAGAGATGACCGCCGCTATTCTGCGGGAATGTGGTGAAACCCTCTATACCGCGGGCAACCTTAATAACGATATCGGCGTTCCGCTTACCCTGCTGCGTCTTAACGAACAGCACCGCTATGCGGTGATTGAGTTAGGCGCTAACCATCAGGGCGAGATCGCTTACACCACCAATATTACCCGGCCTGAGTCCGCGCTGGTGAATAACCTGGCGGCGGCGCATCTGGAGGGATTTGGTTCGCTGGCGGGCGTGGCGAAAGCCAAAGGGGAGATTTTCCAGGGCTTGCCGGTTAACGGCACGGCTATCTTAAATGCGGACAGCAACGACTGGCCGCACTGGCAGAACACCCTGCACAGTAAAACCGTGTGGCGTTTCTCATCGGAACCGCAGGCCGACAGTGATTTCACCGCGACAGATGTCCAGGTCACCAGTACCGGCACCCATTTCGTGATGATGACGCCTGCGGGCAGCGTTGCCATCCAGCTGCCGCTGCCGGGGCGCCATAACATCGCCAATGCGCTGGCGGCAGCGGCGCTGGCCCTCTCGGTCGATGCGCCGTTAAGCGCCATTCAGAAAGGCTTAACCCATCTTAAAGCGGTACCTGGCCGTCTGTTCCCGGTGCTGTTAGCGGAAAATAAACTGCTGCTGGATGACAGCTATAACGCCAACGTAGGGTCAATGACTGCGGCAGCTCAGGTGCTGGCCGAGATGCCTGGCTACCGGGTGATGGTGGTAGGCGACATGGCTGAGCTGGGTGATGAGGCTGAAGAGTGTCACCGTGAGGTGGGCGAAGCGGCTCGCCTGGCAGGCATCGATAAAGTATTAAGCACCGGAAAGTTGAGTCACATCATTAGTAAAGCCAGCGGAACAGGCGAACATCTTCAGGACAAGGCGGCCATCACCGCACGCCTTCAGGCGCTGCTCGCTGAGCATGCCGTTATCACTATTTTAGTTAAAGGTTCACGTAGTGCCGCCATGGAGCAGGTAGTACAGAGCTTACAGGAGAATGGAACATGTTAGTCTGGCTGGCCGAGCATCTGGTCACTTTTTATTCTGGCTTTAACGTCTTTTCCTACCTGACGTTTCGCGCCATTGTCAGCCTGCTGACCGCTCTGTTTATCTCCTTGTGGATGGGGCCGCGGATGATTGCCCGCCTGCAGGAGATGTCTTTTGGCCAGGTAGTGCGTAACGACGGCCCTGAATCGCATTTCAGCAAACGCGGCACGCCAACCATGGGCGGGGTTATGATCCTGTTCTCCATCACCGTTTCCGTGCTGATGTGGGCCTATCCCTCCAACCCTTATGTCTGGTGCGTGCTGGTGGTGCTGGTGGGCTTTGGCATCATTGGCTTTGTGGATGATTACCGCAAAGTAGTGCGTAAAGACACTAAAGGTCTGATTGCGCGCTGGAAATATTTCTGGATGTCGGTGATCTCGCTGGGTGTTGCCTTTGCATTATATGCTGCCGGTAAAGGAACCCCGGCCACTCAGCTGGTGGTTCCCTTCTTTAAAGACGTGATGCCGCAGCTGGGCCTGTTCTACGTGGTGCTGGCCTATTTCGTGATTGTGGGGACGGGCAACGCCGTTAACCTGACGGATGGTCTGGATGGTCTGGCGATTATGCCTACCGTATTTGTCGCAGCTGGCTTCGCTCTGGTGGCCTGGGCCACCGGTAACGTCAAGTTTGCTGAATACCTGCACATCCCCTATTTACGCCATGCGGGCGAGCTGGTGATTGTCTGTACCGCCATTGTGGGGGCCGGTCTCGGCTTCCTGTGGTTCAACACCTATCCGGCTCAGGTCTTTATGGGCGACGTCGGTTCTCTGGCGCTGGGCGGCGCGCTCGGTACCATCGCGGTGCTGCTTCGTCAGGAGTTCCTGCTGGTGATTATGGGCGGCGTATTCGTGGTGGAAACGCTGTCGGTGATCCTGCAGGTCGGCTCCTTCAAGTTACGCGGCCAGCGTATTTTCCGCATGGCGCCGATTCATCACCACTACGAACTGAAAGGCTGGCCGGAGCCGCGCGTTATCGTGCGCTTCTGGATTATTTCTCTGATGCTGGTGCTGATTGGCCTGGCAACGCTGAAGGTGCGGTAAGAATGGCTGACTATCAGGGTAAAAAAGTGGTCATCATCGGGTTGGGCCTGACCGGGCTCTCCTGTGTTGAGTTCTTTTTAGCGCGCGGCGTGACGCCACGCGTGATGGATACCCGTGTCTCCCCGCCAGGCCTGGAGAAGCTGCCGGAGAGCGTTGAGCGCTGGACCGGCTCCCTGAATGAGGAGTGGCTGCTGGCTGCCGATCTGATTGTCGCCAGCCCGGGTATGGCGCTGGCGCACCCCGCGCTTATGGATGCTGCCGCGGCTGGCGTGGAAATCGTTGGCGATATCGAACTCTTCTGCCGGGAAGCGCAGGCACCTGTGGTGGCGATCACCGGTTCAAACGGCAAGAGCACCGTGACCACGCTGGTGGGTGAGATGGCGAAAGCAGCAGGATGGCAGGTTGGTGTCGGGGGCAATATCGGGCTGCCCGCGCTGATGCTGCTCGACCAGCCTGCACAGCTCTACGTGCTTGAACTTTCCAGCTTCCAGCTGGAGAGCACGCACAGTCTGAAAGCGGCCGCCGCTACGGTGCTTAACGTTACTGAAGATCATATGGATCGCTATCCCCTTGGCATGCAGCAGTACCGCGCCGCCAAGCTGCGGGTGTATGAGCAGGCCGAAGTTTGTGTGGTGAATGCTGATGATGCCCTGACCCTGCCCGTGCGGGGCCAGGACAGCCGCTGCGTCAGCTTTGGTGTGGAAGCGGGGGATTACCATCTCACCACGCAGTCTGGTGAGAGCTGGCTGGCATTTAAAGGTGAACAACTGCTGAACAGCCGCGAAATGACGCTGGTCGGGCAGCACAACCACACCAATGCGCTGGCCGCGCTGGCGCTGGCTGATGCCGTTGGCCTGCCGCGTGCCGCCTGCCTGCAGGCTTTAACTTCATTTAACGGGTTGGCTCACCGCTTCCAGATCGCACTGGATCGTAACGGCGTCCGCTGGATCAACGACTCCAAGGCCACCAACGTGGGCAGTACCGAAGCCGCCCTGAATGGATTGCAGGTGCAGGGCACCCTGTGGCTGCTGCTGGGGGGCGACGGCAAGTCTGCTGATTTCAGCCCGCTGAGCCGTTATCTGCAGGGCGACAACGTACGAACTTACTGCTTTGGACGCGATGCAGAAGCATTAGCTGCGCTCCGTCCGGAGATTGCCGTTCAGACCGCTACGCTGGCAGAAGCGATGGCGCAAATCGCCCGCCAGGTGAAGCCGGGCGATATGGTGCTCTTGTCGCCAGCCTGCGCCAGCCTGGATCAATTTAAAAACTTCGAGCAGCGCGGCGACGCGTTTACTCAACTGGCTAAGGAGCTTGGCTAATGCGTGTTCCTGGTTTAAGTCTGGCCGGCGGCATCACGAATCGTCTGAAAGAGTGGGTCATGGGCCCGCGAGAGAGCGACGCCAGCTCAATGGTTCTTTATGATCGCACGCTGCTCTGGCTGACCATCGGTCTGGCGGTGCTGGGATTTGTTATGGTGACCTCCGCCTCAATGCCGGTAGGGCAGCGACTGTCGGACGATCCGTTCTATTTCGCCAAGCGTGACGCCTTCTATATTGTGCTGGCGCTGTGTATGGCTCTGGTCACTCTGCGCGTCCCGATGGCGTTCTGGCAGCGCTACAGCAATATCATGCTGATGGTGACGATACTGATGCTGTTGGTGGTGCTGGTGGTGGGCAGCTCAGTAAACGGCGCCTCGCGCTGGATTGCTTTAGGGCCTTTGCGTATTCAGCCGGCAGAACTGTCAAAGCTGTCGCTGTTCTGTTACCTCGCCAGCTATCTGGTACGCAAGGTGGAAGAGGTGCGTAACAACTTCTGGGGCTTCTGTAAGCCGATGGGAGTGATGGTGGTGCTGGCCGTGCTGCTGCTGGCTCAGCCAGACCTCGGCACCGTGGTGGTGCTGTTTGTGACCACGCTGGCGATGCTGTTCCTGGCGGGCGCCAAGCTCTGGCAGTTCCTGGCCATTATCGGCTCCGGGATCTTCGCCGTCTGCCTGCTGATTGTGGCTGAACCCTATCGTATGCGCCGCGTAACATCGTTCTGGAACCCGTGGGAAGATCCCTTCGGCAGCGGCTATCAGCTGACGCAGTCGCTGATGGCCTTTGGACGAGGTGAATTCTGGGGCCAGGGCCTCGGCAATTCCGTACAGAAACTGGAGTATTTACCGGAAGCGCACACCGATTTTATCTTCTCGATTATCGGGGAGGAGCTGGGTTATATCGGTGTGGTTTTAGCCCTGTTAATGGTATTCTTCGTCGCTTTTCGCGCGATGTCCATTGGCCGTCGTGCGCTTGAGCTCGACCAGCGTTTCGCCGGCTTTCTGGGATGCTCTATCGGCGTCTGGTTCAGCTTCCAGGCGCTGGTCAACGTCGGCGCGGCTGCGGGCATGCTGCCCACCAAAGGGCTGACGCTGCCGCTGATCAGTTACGGCGGCTCCAGCCTGATTATTATGTCGACGGCTATCGTGTTTTTGTTACGAATTGATTATGAAACGCGCCTGGCGAAAGCGCAGGCCTTTACGCGAGGTAGTCGATGACAGGGAAGCGACTGATGGTGATGGCTGGCGGCACCGGTGGACACGTTTTTCCGGGGCTGGCAGTTGCGCACCATCTGATGGCGCAGGGCTGGCAGGTTCGCTGGCTCGGTACCGCCGACCGGATGGAAGCTGAGCTGGTGCCTAAACACGGCATTGATATCGATTTCATTCGTATCAGCGGCCTGCGCGGCAAAGGGCTGAAGGCCCAGCTGAGCGCGCCGCTGCGCATTTTTAATGCAGTGCGCCAGGCCAGAGCGATTATGAAAGCGTACAGGCCTGATGTGGTGTTAGGCATGGGCGGCTACGTTTCCGGTCCGGGCGGATTAGCCGCCTGGAGCTGCGGCATCCCGGTGGTGCTGCATGAACAGAACGGTATTGCTGGCTTAACCAATAAGTGGCTGGCGAAAATTGCTAAAAAAGTGATGCAGGCGTTTCCGGGTGCTTTTCCCGATGCGGAAGTGGTGGGCAACCCGGTTCGTACTGATGTGCTGGCGCTGCCTCTTCCTGAAGCGCGCCTGGCCGATCGCAGCGGCCCGGTTCGCGTGCTGATTATTGGTGGCAGCCAGGGCGCTCGCGTTCTTAATCAGACGATGCCGCAGGTTGCAGCGAAACTGGGTAATGCGGTTTCCCTCTGGCATCAGGTAGGGAAGGGCGCACTGGCTGAGGTTAATCAGGCGTATGAGCAGGTTAACCAGACGCAGCATAAGGTCACCGAATTTATCGATGATATGGCTGCGGCTTACGCCTGGGCTGACGTGGTGGTGTGCCGCTCCGGCGCGCTGACCGTAAGCGAAGTGGCCGCCGCAGGCCTTCCGGCGATCTTTGTGCCGTTCCAGCATAAAGATCGCCAGCAGTACTGGAATGCGTTGCCGCTGGAGCAGGCGGGCGCCGCCAAAATTTATGAACAGCCGCAGTTTACTGCGGAGGTAGTGGCAGAGACGCTGGCTCACTGGGATCGTCCGACTTTACTGCAAATGGCAGCCAAAGCTCGTGCCGTAGCGATCCCAGATGCGACCGAAAGGGTCGCACTGGAAGTCAGCAAGGCTGCGCTTTAACTGAGAATTTACGGGACGACAAGGTTCGGCCCGCAACCCGGCACCCACAGGTGCTGACAGGCAGAAGAGATGAATACACAACAACTGGCAAAACTGCGTTCTATCGTGCCCGAGATGCGTCGCGTCCGGCACATTCACTTTGTTGGCATCGGTGGTGCCGGCATGGGCGGTATTGCCGAAGTGTTGGCTAACGAAGGGTATGAAATCAGCGGTTCAGATCTGGCCCCTAACGCGGTGACCCAGCATCTGAGCAAGCTTGGCGCAACAATCTATTTTAATCATCGCGCTGAAAACGTCAGCAATGCCAGTGTGGTGGTGGTTTCTACCGCGGTTTCTCAGGATAACCCGGAGATCATTGCTGCGCGTGAAGCACGTATTCCGGTTATTCGCCGTGCAGAGATGCTGGCGGAGCTGATGCGTTTCCGCCACGGCATCGCCGTTGCCGGTACGCACGGCAAAACAACCACCACGGCGATGGTCTCCAGTATTTATGCCGAAGGCGGACTGGATCCCACGTTCGTGAACGGTGGCCTGGTCAAGGCGGCGGGAACGCATGCGCGTCTGGGCAGCAGCCGCTATCTGATTGCTGAAGCGGATGAGAGCGATGCCTCTTTCCTGCACCTTCAGCCAATGGTGGCGATTGTCACCAATATTGAAGCTGACCATATGGACACCTATCAGGGCGACTTTGAGAACCTGAAGCAGACATTCATCAACTTCCTGCATAACCTGCCGTTTTATGGCCGTGCGGTGCTCTGTGTTGATGATGTGGTGATCCGGGATTTGATCCCACGCGTCGGACGGCAGATAACCACCTATGGCTTCAGTGAAGATGCTGACGTGCGTATTGAAAGCTATGAGCAGTATGGCGCGCAGGGACATTTCACCCTGGCCCGTCATGACAAGCCGCTGATGCGCGTTACCCTGAATGCACCTGGCCGTCATAACGCGCTGAACGCAGCTGCGGCGGTGGCCGTAGCCACTGAAGAAGGCATTGAGGACGAGGAGATCCTCAGCGCGCTGGAGAGCTTCCAGGGAACCGGTCGCCGCTTTGATTTCCTCGGCGAGTATCCGATTCAGGATGTGAACGGTAAGCCTGGCACCGCCATGCTGGTGGATGATTACGGTCATCACCCCACTGAAGTCGATGTGACTATTCAGGCCGCAAGGGCGGGCTGGCCGGACAAGCAGCTGGTGATGATTTTCCAGCCGCATCGCTATACCCGTACCCGTGATTTATATGACGATTTTGCCAATGTGCTGTCGCAGGTAGATGTCCTGCTGATGCTGGATGTCTATTCAGCCGGCGAGACGCCAATTCCGGGCGCGGACAGCCGCTCGCTTTGCCGCACCATTCGTGGACGTGGCAAGGTCGATCCTATCCTGGTCTCTGACCACGATGCCGTGCTGGATATGCTGGCGCCTAAGCTCTCCGGCAACGATTTAATCCTGGTCCAGGGGGCCGGCAACGTCGGACGCATTGCCCGTACGCTGTCAGAACTTAAGTTACAACCGCAGATGAAAGAAGGGGAACATCATGGCTGAGAAAGTAGCGGTATTGCTGGGTGGCACCTCTGCGGAGCGCGAAGTGTCGCTGATGTCGGGAAAGGCGGTGCTGGCGGGGCTGATTGAAGCCGGTATTGACGCACATGCCGTTGATATCCGTGATTTCCCGGTAATGCGTCTGAAAGAGGAGGGCTTTGAAAAAGCCTTTATCGCACTGCATGGCCGCGGCGGGGAAGACGGTACGCTGCAGGGCGTTCTGGAGTTCCTGAATATCCCTTACACCGGCAGTGGCGTCATGGCCTCTGCGATCACCATGGACAAACTGCGTACCAAACTGCTCTGGCAGGGGTGTGGTCTGCCCATCGCGCCTTATGTGGCGATTGGCCGTCAGGAGATGGATGCCGGACTGAGTGCGGAAACGGAAGCAAAAATCGCAGCGCTTGGATTACCGGTTTTTGTTAAACCGAGCAGCGAAGGTTCCAGCGTCGGGATCAGCCGGGTTAACCAGGCTGACTCGCTTCAGGCTGCGCTGACCGAAGCTTTCCGCCACGATGACGAAGTACTGGTGGAAGCCTTTTTAAGCGGACCTGAGTATACCGTAGCGGTGATTGGCGACGAAATATTGCCTTCAATACGCATAAACGCGGTTTCTGAGTTCTATGACTATGAAGCAAAATATTTTTCTGACGATACTGAATACTTCTGTCCAAGCGGACTCTCTGCTGAACAGGAAGCGGAACTCAGCGGCATCGTCATTAAAGCCTGGCGCGCATTAGGCTGCAGCGGCTGGGGTCGCGTAGACGTGATGATGGGCGGAGATGGTCAGTTTTATCTGCTGGAGGTGAACACCTCGCCAGGGATGACCGGCCACAGTCTGGTGCCGATGGCTGGAAAGCAAGCTGGCATGAGCTTCTCTCAGCTGGTGGCGCGCATTCTGGAGCTGGCCGACTGATATGTCCCAGGCCGCTCTGAATGTCCGAAACCGTGAAGCGCAGGAAAAAGCGCGCTCCGGGCGCAGTAATGGTTCACGGCTGGCGGGTATCCTCTTTTTGTCGCTGGTACTGGGCGTGATGCTCGCCGGCGGGTTTGTGGTGGTGAAGTGGATGGATGATGCTTCCCGTCTGCCGCTCTCGCGGCTGGTGGTGACCGGGCAGACGCACTACACCACTAACGATGATATTCGTCAGGCTATTTTATCACTCGGCGCGCCGGGTACGTTCATGTCGCAGGATGTGGACATTATCCAACAGCAGATTGAACGTCTGCCGTGGATCCAGCAGGTCAGCGTCCGTAAACAGTGGCCCGACGAGTTAAAGATTCATCTGGTTGAGTATGTGCCCGTGGCGCGCTGGAACGACCTGCATATGGTTGATGCCGACGGTAAGTCGTTCACGGTGCCAGCCAGCCACATCGGCAAGGAAGAGATGCCGATGCTGTATGGGCCTGAGGGCAGCGAGACAGAGGTGCTGACTGGTTATCACCAGATGAGCGATCTGCTGGCGGCGAGTAAATTTAAATTGAAGGTGGCGTCGATGACCGCACGGCGGTCCTGGCAACTGGTGTTGAGCGATGATGTCCGGCTGGAGCTGGGCCGCAACGAAGATATGAAGCGGCTAAAACGTTTCATTCAGCTCTATCCCACGCTGCAGCAACAGGCACAGGCAGAGAATAAGCGTATCAGCTACGTGGATCTGCGCTATGACTCTGGCGCAGCAGTAGGATGGGCACCGGCAGAAATCAAGACCCCCGACAGTAATCAGCAACAGAATCAGGCACAGGTTAAACAATAATGATCAAGTCGACGGACAGAAAACTGGTAGTTGGACTCGAGATTGGCACCGCGAAGGTTGCCGCATTGGTAGGTGAAATTCTGCCCGATGGCATGGTCAATATCATTGGTGTAGGCAGCTGTCCGTCCCGCGGCATGGATAAAGGCGGCGTGAACGATCTGGAGTCGGTGGTGAAGTGCGTGCAGCGCGCCATCGACCAGGCAGAGCTGATGGCTGACTGCCAGATTTCCTCGGTTTACCTTGCATTATCGGGCAAACACATCAGCTGCCAGAACGAAATAGGGATGGTTCCTATTTCCGAAGAGGAAGTGACCCAGGAAGATGTGGAGAATGTGGTACATACCGCCAAATCCGTCCGTGTTCGTGATGAGCACCGGATCCTCCATGTTATTCCGCAAGAATATGCGATCGACTATCAGGAAGGGATCAAAAACCCGGTCGGCTTGTCCGGCGTGCGGATGCAGGCAAAAGTGCATTTGATCACCTGTCACAATGATATGGCGAAAAACATCGTGAAAGCGGTTGAACGATGTGGCCTGAAAGTTGACCAACTGATTTTCGCCGGTCTGGCCTCCAGCTTTGCGGTGCTGACCGAAGATGAGCGTGAGCTGGGCGTCTGCGTGGTAGACGTGGGCGGCGGCACGATGGATATCGCGGTCTATACCGGCGGCGCGCTGCGCCATACCAAAGTGATCCCCTATGCAGGGAACGTGGTCACCAGCGATATTGCCTACGCGTTTGGTACGCCGCCGACCGATGCTGAAGCGATTAAAGTGCGTCACGGCTGCGCGTTGGGCTCTATCGTGGGCAAAGACGAAAACGTGGAAGTGCCAAGCGTAGGTGGGCGTCCACCACGCAGTCTGCAGCGGCAGACGCTGGCAGAGGTGATTGAGCCTCGTTACACCGAGCTGTTGAATCTGGTCAACGACGAGATTCTGCAGCTGCAGGAGCAGCTTCGCCAGCAGGGCGTTAAGCACCATCTTGCGGCAGGCATTGTTCTGACCGGCGGTGCGGCACAGATTGAAGGTTTAGCGGCTTGCGCCCAGCGTGTGTTCCACACCCAGGTGCGTATCGGACAGCCGCTGAACATCACAGGACTAACGGATTACGCGCAGGAGCCTTACTACTCAACGGCGGTAGGCTTGCTGCACTACGGAAAAGAGTCTCACCTTAACGGTGAGGCGGATGTAGAAAAAAGAGCCTCAGTGGGCAACTGGTTCAAACGAATCAACAGCTGGCTGAGAAAAGAGTTTTAATTTAGAGAAAAGGGGATCATGCTAGAGTTTTTATGATCTCCAGGCGACAGGCACATAACGGAGAGAAATTATGTTTGAACCAATGGAATTAACCAATGACGCGGTGATTAAAGTCATCGGCGTCGGCGGCGGCGGCGGTAACGCCGTAGAGCACATGGTGCGCGAACGCATCGAAGGCGTAGAGTTTTTCGCGGTGAATACTGACGCTCAGGCGTTGCGTAAAACGGCCGTGGGTCAGACTATCCAGATCGGTAACGGCATCACCAAAGGTCTGGGTGCGGGTGCAAACCCGGAAGTGGGCCGTAACTCTGCAGAAGAAGATCGTGAAGCACTGCGTCAGGCACTGGAAGGTGCAGACATGGTGTTTATCGCAGCCGGCATGGGCGGTGGTACCGGAACCGGTGCTGCGCCAGTGGTCGCTGAAGTTGCCAAAGATTTGGGTATCCTGACGGTTGCCGTGGTGACCAAGCCTTTCAATTTTGAAGGCAAGAAGCGCATGGCGTTTGCCGAGCAGGGTATTGCTGAGCTCTCCAAGCATGTCGATTCTCTGATCACTATTCCAAACGACAAGCTGCTGAAAGTGCTCGGTCGTGGTATCTCCCTGCTGGACGCGTTTGGCGCGGCTAACGACGTGCTGAAAGGCGCGGTGCAGGGTATTGCAGAGCTGATTACCCGCCCTGGTCTGATGAACGTCGACTTTGCTGACGTGCGCACCGTGATGTCCGAAATGGGCTACGCGATGATGGGTTCAGGCGTGGCTTGCGGTGAAGACCGTGCGGAAGAAGCGGCAGAGATGGCTATCTCCAGCCCGCTGCTGGAAGATATCGACCTTTCTGGCGCGCGTGGTGTGCTGGTTAACATCACCGCTGGCTTCGATCTGCGTCTGGATGAGTTCGAAACGGTAGGTAACACTATCCGTGCATTCGCTTCTGACAATGCGACCGTGGTTATCGGCACGTCACTGGATCCAGAAATGAATGACGAACTGCGTGTGACCGTGGTTGCTACCGGTATTGGCATGGACAAACGTCCAGAGATTACCCTGGTAACCAACAAGCAGCAGACTCAGCCAGTGATGGATCATCGTTATCAGCAGCACGGTATGGCACCGCTGCCACAGGAACAAAAACCTGCGGCAAAAGTGGTCAACGATCCGGGCACGCAGCCTAACAAAGAGCCTGATTATCTTGATATTCCGGCCTTCCTGCGTAAGCAGGCGGATTAAGAATTTCCTGAGAATTGGGAATCTCCGCTCTTTGTGTTAAAATCTTCGCCCGTCAGTAAGTTATACTGGCGGTCGGATGAGTAATTTTGCGAGATAATACGATGATCAAACAACGGACATTAAAACGTATTGTTCAGGCGACTGGTGTCGGTTTGCATACCGGCAAAAAAGTCACGCTTACGTTACGCCCTGCTGCGGCTAATACCGGGGTCATCTATCGTCGCACTGACTTGAATCCACCGGTTGATTTCCCGGCTGATGCCAAATCCGTGCGTGATACCATGCTCTGTACTTGCCTGGTTAATGAGCATGACGTGCGTATTTCGACAGTCGAACACCTGAACGCAGCTTTAGCGGGTCTGGGCATCGATAACATCGTGGTGGAAGTGAA
Source organism: Erwinia pyri (assembly GCF_030758455.1). Lineage (NCBI taxonomy): Bacteria > Pseudomonadati > Pseudomonadota > Gammaproteobacteria > Enterobacterales > Erwiniaceae > Erwinia > Erwinia pyri. The sequence continues at coordinate 3,731,884 of NZ_CP132353.1, read as the reverse complement.
CGCGCCTGAAATTCCTATTATGGATGGCAGCGCCGCCCCCTTTGTTTATCTGCTGATGGACGCGGGCATTGAAGAACTGAACTCGGCGAAGAAATTTGTCCGCATCAAACAACCAGTCCGGGTTGAAGATGGTGACAAATGGGCAGAATTCCGGCCGCACAATGGTTTTACGTTGGATTTCACCATCGACTTTAACCATCCGGCGATCGATGCCAGCTCACAGCGCTACAGCATGGATTTCTCTGCTGAAGCCTTCGCCCGTCAGATCAGCCGTGCCCGTACCTTCGGCTTCATGCGTGATATCGAAGCACTGCAGTCCCGTGGCCTTTGCCTGGGCGGCAGCTTTGATTGTGCCATCGTGGTAGATGATTACCGCGTTCTTAACGAAGATGGCTTACGTTTCGAAGACGAGTTCGTGCGTCACAAAATGCTGGACGCAATTGGTGACCTGTTTATGTGTGGCCATAACATCATTGGTGCATTCACTGCATTCAAGTCTGGTCATGCGTTAAACAACAAGCTGCTGCAGGCGGTGTTGGCTAAGCAGGAAGCCTGGGAATGGGCAACGTTTGAAGACGAAGCTGAGTTGCCGGTGACCTTCAGGGCACCTAATCTGGTTCTGGCATAGGTCAGAACTACTTATTACGACTGGTTGAGCTGGTACTCTCTCCGGCCAGTGAGGCCAGTCGTTCTATTATTCTCTTCAGTTTTTCCGGGCTCCGGCTCGCTACACTCCGCAATATTTCCGCACTCTGTTCGCTCAACTGACGTCCTGGCGCATTTTCTTCCGCTGCCGACTGACTGCCGCTTTTTTGCACGCTTTCCTGCCCTTTTGCAGCCAGGGAAGGATTTATGGTGATGTCGATCGCCGTCAATGATGGTAATATTTGCGCTCGTAGAGCTGACAGCAGGCTGGATTGTTCGTAGCGTAAGCGCATCATCCAACTGGCATTAGCGGTTTCGAGCACCAGAATGCCCTGGCGGAAATTCGCCACGCGGCACCAGGGATGCATCTGAGCAGGAAGTATGCCCTGCACGGCGCGGTTAAGCTTATTGAGCGCAATCGCGCGCTGCTGAATAGTTTGCAGCACGCCCTGGCCTTCGGTGGTTTCGAATAAATTTTCAATTGATTGCGGGCGACTATCACGCATAGCAGGCTCCGGCGGAAACAGTGATCGGTATTCTAAATCGTTGGCGACAATTTGGCAGACGTTATTTCTGGCCGCATCTCCTGTTGGGGATGGTCGCGGCCGGTCTTGGCCTGCCTCACGCTGCCAGCGAGAGAACAACTTTACCAGAAACCGCCTCCCGAAGTCTGAATATCAGCAGCGCTGCGCGCTTCGACAGCCTGGCGCTGCTGCAGGAGAGCGTCCGCCGTCCTAATTTCAATGTGGATTACTGGCATCAGCATGCCATCCGCACCGTTATCCGCCATCTCTCCTTTACGCTGACGCCAGCAAGGCAGCCCACCGCCGAACGGGTTATCCCGCTTGAAGTGCAAAAACTGGCGCTGCTGGACACGCTGAATGCGCTGTTGACCCACGAAGCCAGGCCGCCGACGATCATTCGTCAGACGACCGGTCGTCAGGTTGCAGCTAATACGCACTATCAGACAGGCCTCTGGCTGGCTCAGGTTCAGGGCATTCGTGCCGGACCCCGCTCTCTCGCATAACGTTACGTTCAGTTAACCCCTTCAAAAAACAGAGTGCTTCACCCCATCAGGTGGTGGCCGAGAGAATGTATTTACTATGTTAATCAAATTATTAACCAAAGTTTTTGGTAGCAGTAACGACCGTACCCTGCGCCGCATGCGCAAAGTTGTTGATCAGATCAACAAGATGGAACCCGATTTTGAGAGGCTCTCTGATGATGAGCTGAAAGCGAAAACCGTAGAGTTCCGCGCGCGTCTTGAGAAAGGCGAAGAGCTGGAAAACCTGATCCCTGAAGCCTTTGCAACCGTGCGTGAAGCCAGTAAGCGCGTATTTGGCATGCGTCACTTTGACGTGCAGCTGCTGGGCGGTATGGTGCTGAATGATCGCTGCATCGCAGAGATGCGTACCGGTGAGGGTAAAACCCTGACGGCAACGCTGCCAGCCTACCTGAATGCTCTGAGCGGCAAAGGCGTTCACGTGGTAACGGTGAATGACTATCTGGCGCAGCGTGATGCAGAAAACAACCGGGCGTTATTCGAATTCCTGGGCCTGAGCATCGGCATCAACCTGCCTGGCATGCCGGCTCCGGCCAAGCGCGAAGCTTACGCTGCCGATATTACCTACGGTACCAACAACGAATATGGTTTTGACTATCTGCGCGATAACATGGCGTTCAGCCCGGAAGACCGCGTACAGCGTAAGCTGAACTATGCGCTGGTGGATGAGGTTGACTCCATCCTGATCGATGAGGCCCGTACGCCGCTGATCATTTCCGGTCCGGCTGAAGACAGCTCCGAACTCTATATTCGGGTGAACAAAATCATCCCAAGCCTGATCCGTCAGGAAAAGGAAGATTCAGATACCTTCCAGGGCGAAGGCCACTTCTCCGTGGATGAGAAAGCCCGCCAGGTTCACCTGACCGAGCGTGGTCTGGTCGCCATTGAAGAGCTGATGGTCAGCGAAGGCATTATGGAAGAGGGCGAGTCTCTCTACTCGCCGGGTAACATCATGATGATGCACCATGTTACCGCTGCGCTGCGCGCTCACGTCCTGTTTACCCGCGACGTAGACTACATCGTCAAAGATGGCGAAGTGGTTATTGTGGATGAGCACACCGGGCGTACCATGTCGGGTCGTCGCTGGTCCGATGGTCTGCACCAGGCGATTGAAGCCAAAGAGGGTGTGGAAATCCAGAATGAGAACCAGACGCTGGCGTCCATTACCTTCCAGAACTACTTCCGTCTCTACGACAAACTGGCCGGTATGACCGGTACGGCAGATACCGAAGCCTTTGAGTTCAGCTCTATCTACAAGCTGGAAACCATCGTGGTGCCTACCAACCGTCCGATGGTACGTAAAGATCTGGCGGATCTGGTCTACATGACCGAGAAAGAGAAGATCGACGCGATCATCGAAGATATCCGTGAGCGTACCGCCAACGGCCAGCCGGTGCTGGTGGGGACTATCTCGATTGAGAAATCAGAAGTGGTCTCTGAGGAGCTGACGCGTGCAGGTATCCGGCATGAAGTGCTGAACGCCAAATTCCACGCCCGCGAGGCGGACATTGTGGCACAGGCGGGACAGCCGGGCGCAGTCACCATTGCCACCAACATGGCGGGTCGTGGTACGGATATCGTGCTGGGCGGCAGCTGGCAGGCAGAGATTGCCGAGCTGGAAGCGCCAACCGCTGAACAGATTGAAGCTATCAAGAGCGCCTGGAAAATTCGTCACGATGCCGTGCTGGCCTCCGGTGGTCTGCACATTATCGGCACCGAGCGCCATGAATCGCGCCGTATCGATAACCAGTTGCGTGGCCGTTCAGGTCGTCAGGGCGATAACGGCTCCTCCCGCTTCTACCTGTCGATGGAAGATGCGCTGATGCGTATCTTTGCCTCGGATCGCGTCTCCAACATGATGCGTAAACTGGGCATGAAGCCAGGAGAAGCGATTGAGCACCCGTGGGTGACCAAAGCGATTGCCAACGCACAGCGTAAAGTCGAGAGCCGTAACTTCGATATCCGTAAGCAGCTGCTGGAGTACGATGACGTTGCTAACGACCAGCGCCGTGCTATCTACAGCCAGCGTAACGAACTGCTGGATGTCTCTGACGTCTCTGAAACTATCAGCAGCATCCGTGATGACGTCTTTAAAACCACTATCGATACCTATATTCCACCGCAGTCACTGGAAGAGATGTGGGATGTGGCTGGTCTGGAAGAGCGGCTGAAAAACGATTTCGACCTCGATATGCCGGTGAAAGAGTGGCTGGACAAAGAGCCAGAGCTGCATGAAGAGACGCTGCGTGAACGCATTATGGAGCAGGCGAAAGAGCAGTATCATCGCAAAGAGGAAGTGGTCGGCGTTGAGATGATGCGCAACTTCGAAAAAGGGGTAATGCTGCAAACGCTGGACTCATTGTGGAAAGAGCACCTGGCAGCGATGGATTATCTGCGTCAGGGTATTCACCTGCGTGGTTACGCGCAGAAAGATCCCAAGCAGGAATATAAGCGTGAATCGTTCGCCATGTTCGCGGCCATGCTGGAATCCCTGAAGTACGAAGTGATCAGCACCCTGTGCAAAGTTCAGGTGCGTATGCCGGAAGAAGTGGAAGCGATGGAAGAGCAGCGCCGTGAAGAGGCTGAGCGCCTTGCACAGCAGCAGCAGCTGAGCCATGTGGATACGGACACCGAAGCCGCTATAGATCTCGCTGAAGCCACGGGCGAACGTAAAGTGGGCCGTAACGATCCCTGCCCTTGTGGATCAGGTAAGAAATTCAAGCAGTGCCATGGCCGTCTTGCTTAACGGCAGGTGAGTCAACAAGGGCTGGAGCTTCTCCAGCCCTTTTTTATTGCCATTCCGGCACAACGCTGGAATAGTGGCGCAGTGTTAAGTTTCTCAGAGTGAAAGGCAATGAAGCATCTGCAAGTGGCGGTAGGCATTATCCGCGATCGGCAACACAATATTTTTCTCGCACGGCGTTCGGCCAGTTCTCATATGGCGAATATGTGGGAGTTCCCGGGCGGAAAAATAGAGCCGGGCGAAACGCCGGAAGAGGCGTTGAAACGCGAATTACAGGAAGAGACGGGCATTGAGGTTGAACAGGCGACGGCTTATGGCCAGGGGGAGCATGCAGACAGCAACTTCCGCGTTACGCTGCACTTCTTTATTGTCGATCGCTGGCAGGGCGAGCCCTGGGGCCGTGAAGGACAGCCCCAGCGCTGGGTGGCGCAGCGGGAATTAGTGGCGGAGGAGTTCCCTCCTGCCAACGCCAGCATCGTTCTGAAGCTGTTAGCAGAAGTGCAGTAACCCTTCTCCCGCCCGCTTGGGCGGGAGCGCATTAATCGCGATGCGGTTCCTGCTCGCTCCACTCATCGCTCTCTGAAAGATCGCCGCTGCTGGCGATACGTTTCTCTTCTGCCGCCCACTCACCTAAATCGATCAGCTGGCAGCGCTTGCTGCAAAACGGGCGCCATGGGCTCAGCTCATCCCAAATTACCTTTTTCGAGCAGGTGGGGCAGTTAACAACCATCACATCATCTTTATTCATAGCGCAAGACCCTTAACAACAGGCAAGTTCAAAATCCAGGCGTGCCGGTACTTCGCCGCGCTCGCTGTCTAACGGCAGAAAGCGAATTGCATAGCGGCTCTTGTGACCAGAAACCTGCGGATAGAGCGAGTCCTCCAGCGACAGCTGAAGACGCAGCAGTTCCGCTCCTTCAGCGTTATCCTGGAAGAAACCGTTCAGGCTGGTTTGCATACGGAACTCCCCGGACTGACGGATCAAATCAAGCAGCAGGGTGAGCGCTTCCCTGATCGGCATCAGCGACTCCATCCAGACGGCAACCTGCGCATCACGCAGTGACTGCTCAATGTGCAGCCAGATATGCAGCGTAGGCAGGTCGAAACTGCAACAGCCGCCGGGAATGCTCAGGCGCTGACGCACCAGCCCAATCAGGCGCTCGTCACGCATCAGCTGGCCCATTCTTGGCGCAGCCATCAGGGTGGTGGAGCAGGCTTTGAGTTTGTCACGCAGCGCCGCGATCAACTCCATATCCACCCCCGGAATTTCCGCCCAGGCGCGCAGTTTTTGCTGCTGTTTTTCCAGCTCTTTTACAATTTCAGTGCGCAGCTCACCCCGTTCAAAGACATCCAGCAGTTCCGCTGCGTTGCGGAAGAACGTTAACGCGCCCAGATGGTCGGTGATAGTTCTGCTGCTCTCTAACTGATTGGTTAAAAATTCAATTCGTAGCCAGGTCCGCATCTTTTCATTCAGCGGATATTCAAATAGTACGGTTGTGCTCATGCTGTTAATCCTGGTCAGTTGCCCCTGCCAGCTGGCGATAATACTGGTCAAGCTGGGCAACGCGCGCGGCCACCGAATCGGGTGACCCGCCGTTATCAATAATGTCGTCCGCCACGGCAAGGCGCTGTTCGCGCGTTGCCTGAGCGGCCAGAATATGTTCTGCCTGTTCGCGGCTGATACCATCCCTGGCAGCGGTGCGTCTTATCTGTGTTTCGCGATCCACATCGACGACCAGCACCCGGTTCGCCAGATGCTGAAGATTATTTTCCACCAACAGCGGCACAACCCATAAGCACCAGACGGAGTGGGTTTGCGCAAGCTGGCGGCGTGTTTCTGCCTGAATAAGCGGATGCAGCAGCGCATTGAGCCAGGTCTTGTCTTCCACCGAGGTGAAAATACGCTGACGCAGCGCTTTACGATCGAGGCGGCCATCAACCATGACCTCCCTGCCAAACCTGGATTCAATAGCCGCTAAGGCAGGCTGGCCTGGTTCAACGACCTGGCGGGCTATAACGTCGGCATCGACCAGGTCTATGCCCCGATCCGCAAACGCGTTAGCGATGGTGGTTTTTCCGCTGCCGATCCCACCGGTCAGCGCAACAGTATAGCGCATAAGCCTCTTTTCTCGCGGCTCTGATGTCAGTGCGGTTGGTAGCAAACGATTAGCAGCAACGGATGTAAAAATGAGGCACAGTTCACAAGAGCGAATAGCAGTTACAGTCAGCAGAGTTTAGCGTAAAAAAACCTGAATTCGCACCCTTGTCGGCGCGAATTTAGTGCGTATGATAGCGTCACTGGAGCTGGCTACTGCTGACTATTGCGCCATCAACCAGGAAATCTACCATGCGTATTGAAGAAGATATCAAGTTAGGCTTTAAAGACGTCCTCATCCGGCCAAAGCGTTCCACGCTGAAAAGCCGTTCTCAGGTTGAACTCACCCGCCATTTCACCTTTAAACACTCCGGTGTTGCCTGGTCTGGCGTGCCGGTTATCGCCGCCAATATGGATACCGTGGGCACCTTCACCATGGCAGAGGCGCTGGCCTCCTTTGACGTGCTCACCGCCGTGCACAAGCATTACAGCGTTGAGCAATGGCAGCAATTTGTCTCGCGCGTGCCGGAAAATGTGTTGCGGCATGTGATGGTTTCGACCGGCACCTCAGAGGCCGATTTCATCAAAATGAAGCAAATTCTGGCGCTCTCACCTGCGCTGAACTTTATCTGTATCGATGTGGCGAACGGCTACTCAGAACATTTTGTTGAGTTTCTCAAGCGGGCGCGTGAAGCCTGTCCGGGCAAAACCATCTGTGCCGGAAATGTGGTCACCGGCGAAATGGTCGAAGAGCTTATTCTCTCAGGCGCTGACATCGTTAAGGTGGGGATCGGACCCGGCTCGGTCTGCACCACGCGCGTGAAAACGGGCGTGGGCTATCCTCAGCTTTCCGCAGTGATTGAGTGCGCAGATGCGGCTCACGGTTTAGGCGGACAGATCGTCAGCGACGGCGGCTGTTCTGTACCTGGCGATGTGGCTAAGGCTTTTGGCGGCGGAGCGGACTTTGTGATGCTGGGCGGCATGCTGGCTGCACACGACGAGTGTGAAGGCACGGTGGTGGAGGAGCAGGGTGAACAGTTTATGCTGTTTTACGGTATGAGCTCTGAGTCTGCAATGAAGCGGCATGTCGGCGGCGTGGCGGATTACCGGGCCGCTGAGGGCAAGACGGTTAAGCTTCCTGTTCGTGGGCCGGTTGAGTTCACCGCCAGGGATATTCTTGGTGGCTTACGCTCGGCCTGCACCTACGTAGGTGCCGAGCGTTTAAAAGAGCTGACCAAACGCACCACGTTTATCCGTGTGGCGGAGCAGGAAAACCGCGTGTTTAATCGCTAATCTCCTTATATGCCCGGCAGATCGACATCATCAGGATGGGCCGGGCATGTGTGCTGCAACATCATTACCCATGCCTCAGCCCGGTTAAAAATCTTTCTGTGGCATCGCCCGGAATAAACATCACCCCAGCGCATCACCCAGATTGAAAATTGGCAGATACATGGCGATCACCAGCGCGCCTACCAGTAAGCCGGTCACTACCATCATCAGCGGTTCCAGCGCGGCTGCCAGATTATCTGCCAACTCCTGCGTCGTTTCCTCATGCAGGTTTCCCAGCCGGATTAACATGCTCTCCAGTGAACCGGACTCTTCCCCAACTTTAAGCAACTGATAGCAGAGAGCCGTAAAAAGGGTGTGCTGCTTCAGCGCCTGATGTAGCGGATGGCCGCCAGCAATATGATGCTGAAGCTGCTGAATGGCTTCCCGCCACAGCAGATCGCCCAGCGTTTTCTCAACAGCCTGCAGGCTTTGCAACAGCGTCAGTCCGGCATGCTGCGTCAACGCCATGGTCATAAAGATCCGGCTGAGCATCCCGCCCTGATACAATCTGCCGATCAGAGGTAGCGCTAACAGCCAACGTTGCAGACGCCTCTGCCAGTAGGGTGAACGTCTGGTTTGCCATCGTAATGCTATCCCTGCTGCCGCAATTACCGTCAGTAACACCAGCCCGTGTCGCTGCAGCAGCTGCGAGAGGGCAACAACGGCAACTGTGAACGCCGGAAGCGGCGCGTCAAAAGTGTGATAGACCGCCATAAATTCAGGCAGGACAAAAACCAGCATGCCAATAGTGACCACCAGCGCCAGGGCCAGAATAAACAGCGGGTAGCGCAGCGCCTTAGTGACCTTTTTCTGCAGCAGATGCTGCCGCTCCTGCTGGCCTGCCAGCTGCAGGCAGCACTCATCAATGCGTCCGGTCATCTCCCCTACCGACATCAACGCGGGGTAGAGCGGGGGGAATACCCCGGGCCAGCGGGCCAGCGCCTCAGAAAACGGGACGCCTTCAGCAACATCGTCATGCAGCTGACCAAGCAAGGCCTGCCAGCACACAATCACATGATCCTCTGCAATCAGGTTCAGGCTGGCAGAGAGCGTCATTCCAGCTTTCAGCAACGTCGCTAACTGGCGAAACAGCGTGATTTTATGCTGCAGTTGCCACTCAGTTGTCCGCACCCGCCTGCCGGATGAAAGCGTCAGCGGCGTCAACGCGCTGGCCAGCAATTTTTCCATCACCTCCTGCTGATCCTGACAAAAACAGGCGCCCCGGTGCAGCTCTCCTTGCTTATTCAACGCCTGCCAGCGAAACAAAAAGCGCTCACTCATTGCGGCTCTCTGACCTCATTCCTTATCTTCTCCCACAATACGGTTAAGCTCTGCCAGCGTGGTGTCTCCCCGGTTTACACAGTGAAGACCTTCCACAAAAAGCGAATTGCGTCCCTGCTGATGGGCAATAGCTGCCAGATGTTCAGCGCTGCTCTCAGCGGCAATGGCGTTTTGCAGGCGGGCAGTGACTGGCAGCATTTCAAACAGTGCCAGCCTGCCGTAATAGCCTGAATAGCAGCGTTCACAGCCCACAGCCTGCCAGTTCTGCACCGTGCCGGGCCAGATTGCTGGCGGAAAATGGGCAACCGCCTCACCCGGCTTACGGCAATGCGGGCAAAGCCGCCTGACCAGCCGCTGAGCGATAATCAATACCAGCGCCGAAGCGAGCAAATAGCCCGGAATGCCTATTTGCCCCATGCGCGTCAGCGTTTCCGTGGTGGAGTTGGTGTGCAGCGTTGATAAAACCAGATGCCCGGTCTGCGCAGCCTTGATGGCGGTCTCTGCCGTTTCCCGATCCCGGATCTCGCCCAGCATAATGACATCCGGATCCTGACGAAGCAGGGCGCGCAGAACCCGGTTGAAATCCAGGCCAGCTTTGGGATGGATCTGGGTTTGATTAATCCCCTCCAGCGGAATTTCTATCGGATCTTCAACGCTGCACAGATTGCGCGCCGGGGAATTGAGCGAGCTCAGTCCGCTGTAGAGCGTGAACGTTTTGCCGCTGCCCGTTGGCCCAGTTACCAGGATCAGACCCTGTGGACGGGCCAGCGCCTGGCGATAGAGCCTCAGCGCGGTGGGGGGCATGCCCAGTTTTTCCAGCGCAACGGCGTGAGGCTCACTTTGCAGCAGGCGTATTACCGCTTTCTCGCCATACTGCGTCGGCAGAGTGGAGAGGCGGAAAGAGGCGGATTTTCCCTCAACCTCAGTGGTAAATTGCCCATCCTGCGGCGTGCGGCGCTCGGTAATATCCAGGTTGGCCAGAATTTTCAGGCGGGCGAGGAGTGCCGCGCCATTGTGATGCTCACTACCGGGAACGCTTTGCAGTACGCCATCAATACGAAACCGCACCCGCAGCGTATCCCGCTGCGGTTCAATATGGATATCGGAAGCGCGCCGCTGAACCGCAAGCTGAAGCAGAGCCTGAATCTTCCCCGGTGCGGCTTCACCCGATTCAGTTTCCGGTGCGAGTCTGCTGGTGGCACCCGCAACCTGGCGAAACTGTTCCAGCTGCGCCTGCGGCCAGCATTCAATCTCCAGCGTGCTCTGCGTGGCAAAGCGCAGCGCTGCAATCAGCGCATCATCCGGCGTCTCTGCCATCGCCAGGTGGAGCTTGTCAGGCGTAAACGCCAGGATCACCGCCTGATGACGTAGACAGAGGGCTTCCACCGCCCGCTGCGTGGATGGCGGGATCACTCTGCCACCTCCGTATCATCCTCAAAGCGAAAGACGTTCTGACACGCTTCCTTCAGGCTGGCCTGATCGCTGGTGCAGCTGCGTTGCCAGCTGATTTGCCCCTGGACTGCGTCCCAGGCGGGATTCATCGCTACGCTGAGCCCGTTCAGGCTCTCCTGGCCGGTAAGGGTAATCACACCTGCGGAGACGCTAAGGGCGCTGACATAGCGTGATCCTTTGCCCGCCGGGATACCGTTGCTGCCCTCGCTGCAGTTGCCGCTTCCTCCCTGCTCAATGATGCAGAGATCGACCGCCGTTTTATACGGGATGGCGGTTTGCAACATATCGGTAAGGGCGGCTTTCTGCAGGTAGCTCTGGTAAGCGGGCAGGCCAATGGCGCTCAGGATGGCGATGATGGCAATCACAATCATCAGTTCAATCAGGGTAAATCCTTGCTGCTGTTTCATGCTGAACCTCCGTGTAGTAAAGAGGTTGGCAAAATAGCGCCAGCGGGAACGCTGAGCCATCGGCAAAGCAGACAACGCCGTGGCGTGCCGAAAAGAATCAGCGGTTATTGCAGCAGGCGGCAGGTTTTCTGGAAGCGAATGCGCAGAATGCGCTAAAGAGTCACGCCATCACGAAAGGATGGCGTGAGGGATAAACCTATTTGAAACGCATCGACAGATCCAGCGCTCGGACGTGCTTGGTCAGCGCGCCAACCGAGATGTAGTCCACGCCGGTCTCGGCAAAGGTGCGAAGCGTCTCATCCGTGACGTTGCCAGAGACTTCAAGCTGCGCGCGTCCGTCGGTGAGTTTTACCGCTTCACGCATCTGCTCAACGGTAAAGTTGTCGAGCATGACGATATCTGCGCCCGCATCCAGAGCCTGAGTCAGCTCATCCAGGGATTCCACCTCCACTTCAACCGGTACGTCCGGGTGCAGCCAGAACGCTTTTTCCACGGCGTCACGAATCGAGCCGGTGGCAATGATGTGATTTTCTTTGATCAGGAAAGCGTCGGACAGCCCGAGGCGATGGTTTGCGCCGCCACCACAAAGCACCGCATATTTCAGGGCGGTTCTCAGGCCAGGCAACGTTTTTCGGGTGTCCAGCAGCTGAGTGCGGGTGCCTTCCAGAATCGCCACGTAACGGCTGACTTCGGTCGCCACGCCGGAAAGCGTCTGGACAAAGTTCAGCGCGGTACGTTCAGCCGTGAGGATCAAAGCAGAGGGGCCGGTAATTTCGAAAAGGGGCTGATCGGCCGTGACCTTATCGCCATCATCAACGTGCCAGGTAATCTCGGTTTTATTACCCAACTGAATAAACACCTCTTCAACCCAGCGCTTACCGCAAAAAATGCCCGCTTCACGGGTAATCACGATGGCATGAGAGATAGCCTCAGCGGGCAGCAGGCTGGCGGTGATATCTTTACAGGGATCCACTTCGCCGCCCAGGTCTTCACGCAGGGCCTGAGCAACGCTTGGTGGAATATCATCCTCAATACGCTCCAGCAACGCCGTGCGGCGGCTGTCCGGATCGTAGCGGCGGGTCGTCATGGTCGAACTCCGAAAAGTCGGGAAGAGAGTCCGGCCATGCTAGCCTTTTTAGCCTCGGCTTGCCAGCCAGGGCGCCGCTATTCCTTTGAGGGTAAGAGAAGGCAGGGTTGCCTTACAAAGCTATTTACGGCGGGGGCGGCAAACCGGATGCAGAAAAAACGATTTTATTTTTCAGCGCCCATTTTCAGGCGCACCAGAAGTTTGGTTTTCTGAAAATGATTCATGCTACTCTGATGATTACGTTATAAAAGGAGAGCAGGGCATGCAGCTGCAAGCGGGCTGGATTGCGGGAGTGAAGCGGGTTCCTTCGCCGCATTTCAACGAGCGTCCGGGTAATGAAACGCCATCGTTACTGGTTATTCACAACATCAGTTTACCGCCGGGCGAATTTGGCGGTCCGTGGATCGATGCGCTGTTTACCGGAAACCTTGATCCGCAGGCTCATCCCTTTTTTGCCGAAATCGCGCATCTGCAGGTTTCTGCACACTGCCTTATCCGCCGTGATGGCGAAATTATTCAGTACGTACCGTTCCATCTCCGCGCCTGGCATGCCGGCGTTTCAACTTATCAGGGCCGTGAAGCCTGCAACGATTTTTCGATAGGCATTGAGCTGGAAGGCACCGATACGCTGCCCTATACCGACGAGCAGTATCAGGCTCTGCAGGCTCTTACCCGGCTGCTGATCGCACACTATCCACAAATGGCTGAGCATATTACCGGACACAGTGATATTGCGCCGGTCAGAAAAACTGACCCCGGTCCGGCTTTTGACTGGATCCGATTTCGGGGCGCGTCAGGCTTAACGCCGGATGCGTCAGTAAAGGAGCCACAGGCATGACGCTTTTTAGTTTGTTGTTAGTTCTGGGATGGGAACGTCTTTTCAAGATGGGTGAGCACTGGCAGTTCGATCACCACCTTGCGGGGATGTTTCGTCGTCGCCACAAATACAGCCTGTTTCGCACGCTGCTGATGACGCTGGCGGCAATGGCGGTGGTACTGGTGTGCCTGCTGGCGTTAAGAGGGCTGTTTTTTGGCGTGCTGCAGCTGTTGTTCTGGATTGCTGTGGGTCTGCTTTGTATCGGCGCCGGTTCTGTTCGTCTGCACTATCACGCTTATCTTAAAGCGGCGAGCCGTAACGATCAGGATACCCATAAGGCGATGGCGGAAGAGCTGTCGCTGATCCACGGGCTGCCTGTGGAATGTGATGAGCGTGAGTACCTTTGTGCGCTGCAGAATGCGCTGCTGTGGATTAACTATCGCTACTATCTGGCCCCGCTGTTCTGGTTTGTGGTGGGTGGCCCCTGGGGGCCGGTGCTGCTGGTGGGCTACGCTTTTCTTCGCGCCTGGCAATCCTGGCTGGCGCGCCACCACTCGCCACTGGAGCGCTCGCAGTCGGGCGTGGATGCCGTACTGCATCTGGTTGACTGGGTGCCGGTACGGCTGGTTGGCGTGGCCTATGCGCTGTTAGGGCACGGTGAGCGGGCGCTTCCCGCCTGGTTTGCCTCACTCACCGATCGTCATACGCCGCAGTACCAGGTACTGACACGCCTTGCCCAGTTCTCGCTGGCCCGCGACCCGCATACCGACAAAGTTGAAACCCCTCGCGTGGCCGTGGCGCTGGCGAAGAAGGTTTCGCTGGTTATGGTCGTGGTGGTCGCGCTGTTGACGATTTACGGCACATTAGTCTGACACCGTGTCGGCAGGAGGCGTGCCAAATTCCGGCATGCCTTCCGCATTCCAGCTAAAGGTTTTGAGGCGCGTATGACGATTAGGGTCATACAGCGGATCGCCCTCAATCTCCGTGTAATTACGGGCATGATAGACCAGCACATCCTCTCCCTGCTCCGTCACCGTAAAGCTGTTGTGCCCGGGACCAAACTGGCGGTTTTCATTGCTGGTGGTGAATACGGGATGCGGGGATTTTTGCCAGTTCTCCGCATTCAGCGGATCCGCCTCCGCCTCAATCCAGAGTAAGCCCATGCAGTAGTTCTCATCGGTTGCGCTGGCAGAATAGCTGACGAACAGCCGCTCTCCGTGTCGGATCACCGCAGGCCCCTCATTAACGCTGAACCCTCTGCATTCCCACTCATATTCTGGCTTGCTGAGCATCACCGGCTGGCCCTTTATCGCCCAGGGTGACGCCAGCTCGGCCAGATAGAGATTGGAGTTACCGGCAATATGCGGATCTTTTTGCGCCCACAGATACCAGTTCTTCCCCTGATGCACAAAATGGGTGGCATCCAGCGCAAAGCTGTCGATCGGCGTGACAACTTGCCCACATTCGCGCCACTCCCCGGTCATCGGGTCGCTATCCGTGCAGGCCAGCGCGAACATCCGGTGCTGGAACAGGCCATCTTTAATCGCCCGGGTAGGCGCAGCGGCAAAGTAAATCACCCAGGTTCCGCCGACTTTATGCAGTTCTGGCGCCCAGATAAGCTCGCTCATTGGGCCCTGTTCAGGTTTGCGCCAGACCACAACCGGAGTGGCGGCGGCCAGGCCATTAAGCGTGTCCGCACTGCGGATCTCCAGCCGATCGTATTCCGGGACGGAAGCAATAAAGTAATAACGGCCGTTTTCACGCAGGATAAACGGATCGGCGCGTTGCTCAATAAACGGATTTTGCCAAAGGGAAGTCGTCATTATGTATTCACCGGTTTAACAGCGGATTTGCTGTCGTGATAGTCATTAAGCTCCTGGAAGCTGGCGCGGCGTTTTTCCAGATCCTGCTGGATTTGTTTCATCATCGGACGGTCAACTTTCAGCAGGCGGACAACGCCAGCGGTAATCAGATAACCTACGCCAGGGATCACCGTAAACAGCAGCACGATACCGTTAATGGCGCTCGGTGCCTGCGTTTTTGCTCCCGCATCGTAACCATAGTAAGAGAGCAGGAAGCCAACCATGGCACCCGCTACCGCCAAGCCCACTTTCAGGAAAAAGAGGTTGCCGGAGAAGCTGATGCCGGTGATGCGCTTGCCGGTTTTCCATTCGCCATAGTCATCCACATCGGCCATCAGTGACCAGTGCAGCGGCGAAGGGATCTGATGCAGGATATTGAGGAAGAAGTACATCACGACCACCAGCACGGTGGCCTGCGGGTCAAGGAAGTAAAATCCGCTGGAGAAGATCGCCAGGGCGATATTGGTCCAGAAAAAGACTTTGAGTTTGCACCAGCGGTCGGTGAGCACTTTTGCCAACGTACTGCCTACCATCATACCAATCACGCCAAGGCTGATAAACAGGGTGGCAAAGTGCGTGGACTGGCCCATCACCCAGGTAACGTAGTACATGGTCGCGGCCATGCGGATAAAGCCCGGACAGACGTTGCAGAAGGTCAGCAGCAGGATGCGGACCCACTGATCGTTTTTCCATACGTCGCGTAAATCCGCCTTCATGTCATCGTTGCTTGGCACGGCGGGGCGGATACGTTCACGCACGGTCGCAAAGCAGAACAGGAACATGCACAGGCCAATCAGAGCCAGCACGCTCATCGCCATCTGATAACCGCGCGCTTTGTTCTCGCCGCCAAACCATTCCGCCAGCGGCAGGAGCGAAAGGGAGAGGATAAGCGTGGCAATGCCGACCATCACAAAACGGTAGGACTGACAGGAGACACGCTCACCAGGATCGTTGGTGATCACGCCGCCCAGCGAGCAGTAAGGAATATTGATGGCGGTATAGGTCAGCGACATCAGAAAATAGGTCACAAATGCATAGATAACTTTGCTGTTATAAGTCCAGTCGGGCGTGGTAAACATCAGCACGCTGAACAGCACATAAGGCAGGGAGATCCACAACAGCCATGGACGAAAACGTCCCCAGCGACTCTGCGTCCGGTCGGCAATCGCGCCCATAATGGGGTCGGTAACCGCATCCAGTACCCGCACCGAAAGCAGCAGCACGCCAACCAGCGCCGGCGCCAGGCCAAACACATCTGTGTAGAAATAATTAAGGAACAGCATGATGGCACCGCCAATCATGTTGCAGCCTGCATCGCCCATGCCGTATCCAATCTTTTCTCTAACCGTCAGCGCCGCGCTCTTCATGGATTTTTCTCTCACTGGAATCATGGAGTGCATTATTAATGGCTTAGCGCTGTTTTGTGCTGGCAGAAAGCGTCGCAGAGATGGATAAATCGCCTGTGGAGTTAAAAGTGTGAGAAGGATAACACTTAAGTCTTGCCGCTAATGGAGGCAGGAGCATTAGTAAGAGTGGCTGGAGAATAGGGGGAGGTGACAACGGAAAGCAAAGCGATGGTGGCGGTCCGGGAGTAGAGACGAGCAGGCAAAGAAGAGGGCACCGGAGTGCCCTCTGACCCTTATGCTTTTTGCGTGCGGGACTTAATCATATAGCCCACGCCCAGAATGGCTATCCAGACCGGAATTAACCAGACGGAAATCGCCATACCCGGCGTCATGGCCATGATCACCAGAATACCCGCCAGGAACAGCAGGCAGATCCAGTTACCCAGCGGATAGAGCAGCGCTTTAAAGCGGGTTTCCACACCCTGCTGATCCTTTTTACGGCGGAATTTCAGGTGCGCCAGGCTGATCATTGCCCAGTTGATCACCAGGGCAGAGACCACCAGCGCCATCAGCAGGCCAAAGGCCTCACCCGGCATCAGGTAGTTGATCAGCACGCAGAGCGCGGTGGCAGCGGCAGAAACGCCAATGGCCATCACCGGCACGCCGCGGGCATCAACCTTCAGCAACGCTTTCGGGCCATTGCCCTGTTGCGCCAGGCCGAACAGCATACGGCTGTTACAGTAAACGCAGCTGTTATAGACCGAGAGGGCCGCCGTCAGGATCACCACGTTCAGCGCATTCGCCACCAGGCTGTCGCCGAGATCGTGGAAAATCATCACGAACGGGCTGGCGCCACCAATCACTTTGGTCCAGGGATAAAGCGAAAGCAGTACGGTCAGTGAGCCGATATAGAAAATCAGGATGCGGTAGAGCACCTGGTTTGTCGCTTTGGGAATGCTCTTTTCCGGGTCATCAGCTTCTGCGGCGGTGATCCCCACCAGCTCAAGACCGCCAAAGGAGAACATAATAACCGCCATCGCCATCACCAGCCCGGAGATGCCGTTAGGGAAGAAGCCGCCCCGGTCCCAGAGGTTAGAGACTTTCGCATCCGGGCCAGCATGGCCGCCAAACAGCAGCCAGCAGCCGAACAGGATCATGCCCACCACGGCAGCCACTTTAATGATGGAGAACCAGAACTCCATCTCACCGTAAACTTTTACGTTGGTCAGGTTGATGGCGTTAATCAGTACAAAGAATACCGCTGCGGAAGCCCAGGTCGGGATCTCGGGATACCAGTACTGAATATATTTGCCCACGGCGGTGAGTTCCGCCATCGCTACCAGTACATAGAGGATCCAGTAGTTCCAGCCAGAGGCAAAACCAGCAAAATTGCCCCAATATTTATAGGCGAAGTGGCTGAACGATCCCGCTACCGGCTCCTCCACCACCATTTCACCGAGCTGACGCATAATCAGAAAGGCAATAAAGCCGCCGATGGCGTAGCCCAGCAGTACCGAAGGGCCGGCCATACGAATGGTATCGGCAATGCCCAGAAACAGGCCGGTGCCCACGGCACCGCCCAATGCGATAAGCTGAATATGACGGTTTTTTAACCCCCGTTTCAACGTGTCGCCCTGAAGTTGTTCCATAGTAAACCTCATGATGTCGTTATTATTCTCTACAAAGGCGCGCCTTCGTAAGAGAGTTCTGCCAGGTAACGTATTGAAAAATTTACAGTGCCAGAGGCATGAAAAAGAGGTTCAGGCTACCTTCGCGACAAGAATAGTGATAAGCGCCCTCTAATGCACTCGCTTTCTCTTTTTGTGCGGCAGAGTGCTTAAAAAAAAGGCGCTCAGTGAGATTACCTGCTTTTGTCTCCCGGGTACGAAACAGGGCATATTTTTCTCTTATAGGAAGCCGTTTTTTTGTGCACTAACCGTCTGCCGGATTTGAGAAAAATTAAAAAATTTAACATTTAAATCAGACGGTTTTTTCGCCGTTTGAGGAGGTGTAAACCTTTATGGCAAAACGAGACCAGCGTCCTGTTTCACCAGGTTGCCATATGGACATGAGGTGAATACTTTGTTACTTTACGGGCACCTTTTTGCAATTGGTATTACCAATTTACTCATGCAACTGGCAGAAGAAGGGATGATGGCCTACAGCAAAATCCGCCAACCAAAGCTATCCGATGCTATCGAGCAGCAGCTCGAGTCCCTGATTATGGAAGGGACCCTGCGTCCGGGTGAAAAGCTGCTCCCAGAACGCGAGCTTGCTAAACAGTTTGATGTCTCCCGTCCTTCTCTGCGTGAAGCTATCCAGCGTCTGGAGGCCAAAGGTTTACTGTTACGCCGTCAGGGCGGCGGGACCTTTGTACAAACCAACCTGTGGCAAAGCCTGAGCGATCCGCTGGTCGAGCTGCTGGCGGGGCATCCGGAATCCCAGTTTGATCTGCTGGAAACCCGCCATGCGCTGGAGGGGATAGCGGCCTATTACGCGGCACTGCGTGGTACAGACGAAGATTTAGAACGCATTCGCCACTGCCATGTTCAGATCCAGACTGCGCAGGATAGCGGCGATCTCGATGCGGAAGCGGATGCGGTGATGCAGTATCAGATCGCTGTCACAGAGGCCGCGCATAATGTGGTACTGCTGCATCTCCTTCGCAGTATGGGGCCGATGCTGGAACAGAACGTCCGACAGAATTTTGAATTGCTCTACTCGCGCCGGGAAATGCTGGCAAAAGTGAGCGGTCATCGCGCCAGTATTTTCGAGGCGATTGTGGCACGTGAGCCGGAAAAGGCCCGCGAAGCCTCACACCGTCACCTGGCGTTTATCGAGGAAATATTGCTGGACAGAAGTCGCGAGCAGAGTCGCCGAGAGCGCTCCTTACGACGATTACAGCAACGTAAGGACTAACGCGTAACCATAACGCGGAACTGTGCCTTGTCGCAGGCAAGGCATAAACGACGAGCCTGTCTCAGTGTGCTTTACTTCAGGGTGAGCACAGCGAGACAGGCTCCAGACAATTCAACGTATTAGACACAGATAAGGAATACCCCCATGTCAGAACGTTTACACAATGACGTGGATCCGATCGAAACTCGCGACTGGCTACAGGCGATCGAATCGGTCATCCGTGAAGAAGGTGTTGAGCGCGCACAGTTCCTGATCGACCAGGTCATGAATGAAGCACGTAAAGGTGGCGTAAAAGTGGCGGCAGGTCTCAGCCCCCGCAACTACGTCAACTCTATTGCCGTTGAAGACGAGCCGGACTACCCGGGCAATACTTCTTTAGAGCGTCGTATCCGTTCCGCGATCCGCTGGAACGCTATCATGACCGTTCTGCGTGCATCGAAGAAAGATCTGGAGCTGGGTGGCCACATGTCCTCCTTCCAGTCTTCTGCCACCATCTATGAAGTGTGCTTTAACCACTTCTTCCGTGCGCGTAGCGAAAAAGATGGCGGCGATCTGGTTTACTTCCAGGGCCACATCTCTCCGGGCGTCTATGCTCGTGCCTTCCTGGAAGGCCGTCTGACCGAAGAGCAGATGAACAATTTCCGTCAGGAAGTGCATGGTAAAGGCCTCTCCTCTTACCCGCACCCTAAACTGATGCCTGATTTCTGGCAGTTCCCGACCGTGTCGATGGGGCTGGGGCCAATCGGCGCGATCTATCAGGCGAAATTCCTGAAATACCTTGAGCACCGCGGGCTGAAAGATACCTCACAGCAGACCGTTTACGCCTTCCTGGGCGACGGTGAAATGGATGAGCCAGAATCTAAAGGGGCGATCACCATCGCCACCCGTGAGAAGCTGGACAACCTGGTGTTCATCATCAACTGTAACCTGCAGCGCCTGGATGGCCCGGTCACCGGTAACGGCAAAATCATCAACGAACTGGACGGCATCTTTGCTGGCGCCGGTTGGGAAGTGATCAAAGTTATCTGGGGCGGACGCTGGGACGAACTGCTGCGCAAAGATACCAGCGGCAAGCTGGTGCAGCTGATGAACGAAACCGTTGACGGCGACTACCAGACCTTTAAATCCCGCGATGGCGCGTACGTGCGCGAGCACTTCTTCGGTAAATACCCCGAGACCGCAGCGCTGGTTAAAGATATGTCTGACGATGAGATCTGGTCACTGAACCGTGGCGGTCACGATCCGAAGAAAGTCTATGCGGCGCTGAAAAAAGCGCAGGATACCAAAGGGAAACCTGTGGTCATTCTGGCCCACACCATCAAAGGCTATGGTATGGGTGAATCCGCAGAAGGCAAAAACATCGCGCACCAGGTCAAGAAAATGAACATGGATGGCGTGCGCTATATCCGCGATCGTTTCAACGTGCCAGTTGACGATGCCAGCATCGAAACCCTGCCGTACGTTACCTTCGACAAAGAGTCTGAAGAGTACAAGTACCTGCATGGTCAGCGCGAGAAGCTGGGTGGCTACCTGCCTACCCGCCAGCCAAACTTCAGCGAGAAGCTGTCGATGCCTGCGCTGGAAGATTTCCGTCAGCTGCTGGATGAGCAGAACAAAGAGATCTCTACCACCATCGCCTTCGTGCGTGCCCTGAACGTGATGCTGAAAAACCCGTCGATCAAAGATCGTCTGGTGCCAATCATCGCCGATGAGGCGCGTACCTTTGGTATGGAAGGTCTGTTCCGTCAGATTGGTATTTACAGCCCGAACGGTCAGCAGTACACCCCGCAGGACCGCGAGCAGGTTGCTTACTACAAAGAAGATGAGAAAGGCCAGATCCTGCAGGAAGGGATCAACGAACTGGGCGCAGGCGCATCCTGGCTGGCGGCGGCAACGTCTTACAGCACCAACAACCTGCCGATGATCCCGTTCTATATCTACTACTCAATGTTTGGTTTCCAGCGTATCGGCGACCTGTGCTGGGCAGCAGGCGACCAGCAGGCGCGCGGCTTCCTGGTGGGCGGTACCTCAGGTCGTACTACCCTGAACGGCGAAGGGTTGCAGCACGAAGATGGTCACAGCCACATTCAGTCGCTGACTATCCCGAACTGTATCTCTTACGATCCGGCGTATGCTTACGAAGTGGCAGTCATCATGCATGACGGCCTGGTGCGTATGTACGGCGAAGCGCAGGAAAACATCTACTACTACATCACCACGCTGAACGAAAATTACCACATGCCTGCGATGCCCGCTGGTGCAGAAGAGGGTATCCGTAAAGGTATCTACAAGCTGGATACGCTGGAAGGCAGCAAGGGCAAAGTGCAGCTGCTGGGTTCAGGTTCTATCCTGCGTCATGTGCGTGAAGCGGCTGAGATCCTGTCGAAAGATTATGGTGTAGGTTCAGACGTCTACAGCGTGACTTCCTTCACCGAGCTGGCGCGTGATGGTCAGGATTGTGAGCGCTGGAACATGCTGCACCCAACGGAAGAGCCACGCGTGCCTTACGTTGCGCAGATCATGAACGATGCACCTGCCGTTGCGTCAACCGACTACATGAAACTGTTCGCCGAGCAGATCCGTACCTTCATGCCAGCCAGCGACTACCGCGTACTGGGCACCGATGGTTTCGGACGTTCTGACAGCCGTGAAAACCTGCGTCACCACTTCGAAGTGGATGCGTCTTACGTGGTGGTAGCGGCTCTGGGTGAACTGGCTAAACGCGGTGAGATTGATAAAAAAGTGGTGGCGGAAGCGATCGCTAAATTCAATATCGATGCCGATAAAGTCAACCCGCGTCTGGCATAAGAGGTAAAGATTAATGGCTATCGAAATTAACGTACCGGATATCGGTGCAGACGAAGTGGAAGTCACCGAGATTATGGTCAAGGTGGGCGACAAGGTTGAAGCAGAGCAGTCGCTGATCACCGTAGAAGGCGATAAAGCCTCTATGGAAGTGCCTTCCCCGCAGGCTGGCGTGGTAAAAGAGATCAAAATCAGCACCGGCGACAAAGTTGAAACCGGCAAACTGATCATGATCTTCGAAGCCGCTGAAGGTGCAGCAGAAGCTGCACCAGCTAAAGCTGAAGAGAAAAAAGAAGAGGCGAAACCCGCCGCGGCCGCGTCAGAAAGCAAAGACGTGAACGTGCCGGATATCGGTTCTGATGAAGTTGAAGTCACCGAGATCATGGTCAAGGTAGGCGACAAAGTTGAAGCGGAGCAGTCGCTGATTACCGTTGAGGGCGACAAAGCCTCGATGGAAGTGCCTGCACCGTTCGCCGGTATCGTGAAAGAGATTAAGATCAGCACCGGCGACAAAGTCAGCACCGGTTCCATGATCATGGTCTTTGAAGCGGAAGGCTCAGCGCCGGCTGAAGCGCCTAAACCTGCGATGAAAGAAGAAGCAGCAGCGGCACCAACGGCTACCAGCGGCGTAAAAGATGTTGAAGTTCCTGATATCGGTGGCGACGAGGTTGAAGTTACCGAAGTGATGGTGAAAGTGGGCGATAAAGTGGCTGCCGAACAGTCACTGATCACCGTTGAAGGCGACAAAGCCTCAATGGAAGTGCCTGCGCCGTTCGCGGGAACCGTAAAAGAGATCAAAATCAGCACCGGCGACAAAGTCAGCACCGGTTCCCTGATCATGGTCTTTGAAGTGGAAGGTGCAGCGCCAGCCGCCGCGCCTGCTGCGAAACAGGAAGAAGCTGCTCCGGCCAAACAGGAAGCTAAGCAGGAGGCTAAGCCAGCCTCGACGCCAGCTAAGGCTGAGTCCAGCGAGTTCGCTGAGAACGACGCTTACGTACATGCAACACCGGTTATTCGTCGTCTGGCGCGTGAGTTCGGCGTCAACCTGGCGAAGGTTAAAGGCACCGGTCGTAAAGGTCGTATTCTGAAAGAAGACGTCCAGTCTTACGTGAAGGATGCGGTTAAGCGTGCCGAGTCAGCTCCAGCAGCTGCCGCCGGTGGCGGAATGCCTGGCATGCTGCCGTGGCCGAAGGTTGATTTCAGCAAGTTCGGTGAGATTGAAGAAGTCGAGCTGGGCCGCATCCAGAAAATTTCTGGTGCCAACCTGAGCCGTAACTGGATCGTGATCCCTCACGTAACCCAGCACGACAAGGCCGACATTACCGAAGTGGAAAACTTCCGTAAGCAGCAGAATGACGAAGCCGCGAAGAAGAAGCTGGATCTGAAGATCACCCCACTGGTGTTCATCATGAAGGCGGCTGCCAAAGCGCTGGAAGAGTTCCCACGCTTCAACAGCTCGCTGTCTGAAGATGGACAGAAGCTGACGCTGAAAAAATATATCAACATCGGCGTGGCCGTTGATACGCCAAACGGCCTGGTGGTTCCGGTCTTTAAAGATGTGAACCGCAAAGGCATCGTCGAGCTGTCAAATGAGCTGTCGGTGATTTCGAAGAAAGCGCGTGAAGGCAAGCTGACCTCCAGCGATATGCAGGGCGGCTGCTTCACCATCTCCAGCCTTGGCGGCATTGGCGGTACCTCGTTTACCCCAATCGTCAACGCGCCGGAAGTGGCGATCCTCGGCGTCTCCAAGTCGTCGATGGAGCCGGTCTGGAACGGCAAAGAGTTCGTTCCTCGCCTGATGCTGCCTCTGTCTCTCTCCTTCGATCACCGTGTGATCGATGGTGCGGCAGGCGCTCGCTTTGCGGCCTATATCGCCACTATCATGGCTGATATCCGCCGTCTGGTGATGTAAGAAGTCTTAAGGCCGGCGTTTGCCGGCCTTCTCATAGCCGACTTGCGATGTGTTGAGTCGACAAGGTAGTTGAAAACGTTTCGTATCAAGCGGTTTGCAGTTCATTAACAATTCTGTAAACTCTTGCGGTGAATACGTACCGGTGGATGAATGAATATCCCAGCGGTTAACTAAGAGGTCATGATGAGTACAGAAATTAAAACTCAGGTCGTGGTACTTGGGGCAGGTCCTGCAGGCTACTCTGCAGCCTTCCGCGCAGCCGATTTAGGTCTGGAGACCGTCATCGTTGAGCGTTTCAGCACCCTGGGTGGGGTTTGTCTGAACGTGGGTTGTATCCCTTCCAAAGCGCTGCTGCACGTCGCGAAAGTGATTGAAGAAGCTAAAGCGCTGGAAGAGCACGGTATCGTGTTTGGTAAGCCACAAACTGATATCAACAAGATTCGTTCCTGGAAAGAGAAAGTCATTAACCAGCTGACCGGCGGTCTGGCTGGCATGGCGAAGGGCCGCAAAGTTAAAGTGGTCACCGGTCTGGGTAAATTCACCGGCGCTAACACACTGGTGGTTGAAGGCGAGAATGGTGCCACCACCATCAACTTCGACAACGCCGTTATCGCTGCGGGTTCTCGTCCGATTCAGCTGCCGTTCATTCCTCATGAAGATCCTCGCGTGTGGGATTCTACCTCCGCGCTGGAGCTGAAAGAGGTGCCTGAGCGCCTGCTGGTAATGGGCGGAGGCATCATCGGTCTGGAAATGGCAACCGTCTATCACGCGTTGGGTTCGCAGATTGACGTGGTTGAGATGTTTGACCAGGTTATTCCGGCTGCCGATAAAGACGTAGTGAAAGTCTTCACCAAGCGCATCGCTAAGCAGTTCAATCTGATGCTGGAAACTAAAGTCACCGCCGTTGAAGCCAAAGACGATGGCATTTACGTTTCTATGGAAGGCAAGAAAGCCCCTGCAGAAGCGCAGCGTTATGACGCGGTGCTGGTAGCGATTGGCCGTGTGCCAAACGGTAAAGGCCTGGATGCAGGTAAAGCGGGCGTGGAAGTGGACGACCGCGGCTTTATCCGCGTCGACAAGCAGATGCGTACCAACGTGCCGCACATCTATGCGATTGGCGACATCGTCGGTCAGCCGATGCTGGCCCACAAAGGCGTGCATGAAGGCCACGTAGCGGCTGAAGTGATCGCAGGTAAGAAGCACTACTTCGACCCGAAAGTGATCCCATCCATTGCCTACACTGAGCCAGAAGTTGCCTGGGTGGGTCTGACCGAGAAAGAAGCGAAAGAGAAAGGGATCAGCTATGAGACCTCGACCTTCCCGTGGGCCGCTTCAGGCCGTGCTATCGCTTCCGATTGTGCAGACGGCATGACCAAGCTGATTTTCGACAAAGAGACGCATCGTGTTATCGGTGGTGCGGTTGTCGGCACCAACGGCGGCGAGCTGCTGGGTGAAATCGGTCTGGCTATTGAGATGGGTTGCGACGCCGAAGATATCGCGCTGACCATCCATGCTCACCCGACGCTGCATGAGTCTGTGGGTCTGGCTGCCGAGATTTTCGAAGGTAGCATCACTGACCTGCCAAACCCGAAAGCGAAGAAGAAGTAAGTCGCCCGGGCAGACATACGGCTGCCCGATAGTCATCGCTGACAAGTTAAGTTAGCCTGGCAGTCGTATCAGAATCCGGAAACGATCCTCGTTTCCGGATTTTTTTATGCCTGCTTTTTAACGTGCGGACTCCTGCCTTTTCTCTGTTTTTGGATTTTTTATGGGAAATACCGCTGCCCTGTTTTGCTACTGAGAAAACATTGCACGTCAGGCATGGCCCACACGTTCTTCAAGCGTTTCAATAATAAATGTATTCAATGATTTATTATTCTCAGCAGCAGCGTGGGTAAGCCTCTCAGCAAGAGACTCATTATAACGTAACGTAAGTGTTTTGATTTTTTCTTTCCGGGCATAAGGATCTATTCCTGCTTCGCGGCAGTCTTCAAGATACTCACGTAACGAGAGCTCCCCTTCTTTAATTAAACCTTCAACACTATCGGCAACAAAATCACAGTAACCGCTCAGACCTAAAAATTTCCCGCGAAATGCATTAATCTCTGGCACAAAGCTAATCACTGCTGGCTGTCCCGCGACTTTGTATTTCGGATTTACTGTGCTCATGGCTTTATTCCTGTACTTTCTAACCATTCACGAAGGCTGATAACCGCGCCCTTATCCGTCTCGGGTAAAGGATGTGGTCGATGAAATTTAGCAATACTTCCGTTAAGAATGAAACGGCACCGAGAGCCTTTCCCTTCACTGATTTCACCCCCCAATGCCCGGATCAGTGATTCGATATCAGACCATTTGAGATTAGCGGACACTGGTACATCAAAAATTTTCTCTAATGTGGCCTGATGTTTTTTTCTTAGTTGCTTCATAGTTTACAGCCTTTCCATGGCTTCATCTGATGAAGCTATTATGTTATTCAGGCTGAAATGAGTCAACTCCTGCACAGGAGTAAGAGGACGACCTTAAGATCATAAGGACGAAAATTTTCATCTGAACACGCATGGAATACCCGACACCCGCTCTTTATGAAGAGCTGATAAAGTGATTTATCCCCGGGCATAGGGAACACCGAGACAGCAAAACCACCAACGTTATTATCTCAGCGTGCGGAGATAAACCGCCTGGGCAGACATACGGCTGCCCGATAGTCATCGCTGACAAGTTAAGTTAGCCTGGCAGTCGTATCAGAATCCGGAAACGATCCTCGTTTCCGGATTTTTTATGCCTGTTTTTTAACGTGCGAATTCCTGCCTTTTCTCTGTTTTTGGATTTTTTATGGGAAATACCGCTGCCCTGTTTTGCATCAAATCAGAGAGGTTGGACAGGGTTTAATTTAAGGGTTTCGCGCGGTAGATCTTATTGGGGCTAAATTATGATTTTAATCATGTGGTTAGCTTTAGAGTGTTCCCCCGCATATACGGGGATAACCCAAAGCAATGCTCACCCCGCATATACGGAGATAACCCAAAATAATGCTCACCCCGCAGCTACCAATGGCCCGTAAAGAGCCATTTTCTATTCTGCAGCAAGGCGCTTTTCCTCCGCGACCCGATCGATAAACATCTGCGCCAGCACGGCGATGGTCATATTTCCGGGCAGCCTCTGCTCATTGATGCGAAGGACCAGCGGCGTAGAGCGCCGCCGACCCTGTAGTAGCTGAAGCGGGAGAAGCTCGCCGCTATGCAGTAACGCTTCAATATTCTTCTCCGGTAACCAGCCATAGCCCAGTTGATGTTGAACTGCCTCAATGGCTGCCGACAACGTGGTAAAAGACCAGTTTTCCGCCTGCTCACCGCTGATTTCAGACTGCTGCTGCTGTTGACGATCGAGGATCGTAATGCAGGGCCAGCGGGCAAGCGTGGCCGCGCTAAGCGGGGCGGGCTGCTGGTGTAGCGGATGATGGCGATGAGCGACAGCGATAAAATCTACGCTCAACAGGCTTTCCCCAACGAACTGTTCGTTGCCGTCGTGTGCCACTAACCAGAGATCGGCCTGCTGCTCTGCCAGCCTGGCGGCCGTTTCGCTGCGTACGATTTCACTGAACCAGACCCGGACATGCGGATAACGTTGCTGAAACTGCTGCAGCACAGTAAACAGCAGCGGTTTGGGCACAATCGCATCAACCATCAGATCAATGCGGGTAGGTTCGCCGCGCTGCAGCGCGTTAGCCTGCGCCTCAAGGCTATTGAAACCTGCCAGCAGCGGACGTGCCTGCGCCAGCAACTGCTGGCCTTCGGCACTCAGAATGGCTCGGCGTCCCTCCGGCTGTAGCAATGCCACGCCGAGCCGCTGCTGCAGCAAACTAATCTGATAACTGACTGAAGACTGGCTGCGGTTATTTTTCTCCGCCGCCAACGCAAAACTTCCCTCGTTAACCACCGAGTCGAGGAGAACCCACTGTTCAAGCGTCGTTTTGTACATGACAACTCATCTAAAAATTGAATGAATATGGGCTAAAAATAGCGTTATTAATCGTTTTTGTAACGCGCAATAATTACCTCAAGGCAAACAAATGAGGAAATAATCATGAGCACTTTTGATAAACACAACCTGTCAGGTCTGGTCGGCAAACATCTGGTCTACACCTATGACAACGGCTGGAACTACGAGCTCTATATAAAAAATGCCGACACCGTCGATTATCGTATCCACAGCGGCATGGTGGGTAATCGCTGGGTTAAAAATCAGCACGCCTTTATCGTCCGCCTGGCACAGGACGTTTATAAAGTCTCCTGGACTGAGCCTACCGGGACGGATGTCAGCCTGGCCGTTAACCTGACTGATAAGATCTTTCACGGCACCATCTTCTTCCCACGCTGGGTAATGAATAACCCGGAAAAAACTGTCTGCTTCCAGAACGAGCATCTGGAAGAGATGGCAAAATACCGTGATGCGGGTCCAGCGTATCCCACTGAAGTAATTGATGAGTTCGCGATCCTGACCTTTATCCGCGACGCGGGCGAAAATAATGACAGCGTGATTGACTGCCCGGCCAGCGAACTACCTGCCGATTTTCCCGCCAACCTGAAAAATTAAGCGTGGTCAGAAGAGCTCATCATGAGCTCTTCTGATTGCTGGTTCTTGAAGAAAAGCCACAGCCGGGAATCCGCATGCTCAGCAAATCCTGAAGTCCTGGGCTGAAGCTGAATGGTATCTGTCTCGTCCCTGGGGGCAAAAATCATCGTTATCGTTTTCTAAGTCACAGGCAAAACCAACACCGATGACCTTTCTCCGGCGCTGGCGGCTTAAATTATTATGATATCGCTGTCCAGCATCAGATCTCTTGTTAAGGCAACGTCAAAAGATTACCCTTGTTCGCAGAACTCCCATTTGAAATTCATTCGAATGAATGAAGGGGGAAAATTCAGCAGCTCAAGTGGATGTTGTGGATCGCCATAACGCTGGCGAGTCAGGGATAATATTCCAGACAGATATGGGGTAGTGGCTTCTGCTTTCCAGTCGGCAATCGCAGTAACCCTTTTCCCGACCCTTTTTTTACGAATATTTTTAACTTACTGATTTTTCATGGTTAGATTTAATGGTGAAAAAAGAGGGTATTTTGGCAATATGGGTCAAATGTTTTTGTAAAACGCGGTGTTATGATGTTTTCGCTCCAGTTCACTGCCGTACAGGCAGCTTAGAAATACGATTATTGGAAAAGTACCCACCACATTACGTTCACTGCCGTACAGGCAGCTAAGAAATCCCGTGGTATTGATGCAGGTGGGGGCAACGTGTTCACTGCCGTACAGGCAGCTAAGAAAGCGGGCTACCAGCATATCCGACGGCTCCCAGCTGATAGCCTTTACTGCGCAAATAATGTTGCTTTTTTGTAAACAGATTAACAAACATGCGAAATGCTGCTATGCTGCCCCTCGCGAAACCGGGCGCTTTACCCTACGGCATATCGACACCATGAACCTGAGGGCACCCGGTAGCAATTACAATGTGAGCGAGGAGAACGTCGTGCTAGAAGAATACCGTAAGCACGTTGCCGAGCGTGCTGCCCAGGGGATCGTTCCTAAGCCTTTAGATGCTTCCCAAATGGCCGCGCTGGTTGAACTGCTGAAAAACCCGCCAGCGGGTGAAGAAGAATTCCTGTCCGATCTGTTAATCAATCGAGTCCCGCCGGGCGTTGACGAAGCGGCCTATGTGAAAGCCGGCTTCCTGGCTGCTGTCGCGAAAGGTGAAGCGACCTCTCCTCTGGTTACGCCGGAAAAAGCCGTAGAACTGCTGGGTACCATGCAGGGCGGTTACAACATACATCCCCTGATCGACGCGCTTGATAATGAGAAGCTGGCCCCCATTGCGGCGAAAGCGCTCTCTCATACGCTGCTGATGTTTGACAACTTCTACGATGTTGAAGAAAAAGCCAAAGCCGGTAACCCGCACGCTCAGCAAATCCTGAAGTCCTGGGCTGAAGCGGAATGGTATCTGTCACGTCCCGAGCTGGCAGAGAAAATCACCGTTACCGTCTTTAAAGTCACTGGCGAAACCAACACTGATGATCTCTCTCCGGCACCGGATGCCTGGTCACGTCCTGATATTCCGCTGCACGCGCTGGCGATGCTGAAAAATGCCCGTGAAGGCATTGAGCCAGACGAGGCGGGCAACGTAGGCCCAATCAGACAGATTGAAGCGCTGAAGACCAAAGGGTTCCCTCTGGCTTACGTGGGTGACGTGGTCGGAACAGGTTCTTCCCGTAAATCCGCCACCAACTCGGTGCTGTGGTTTATGGGCGATGACATCCCTCACGTGCCGAACAAAAAAGGCGGCGGCGTGGTGCTGGGCAGCAACATTGCGCCTATCTTCTTCAACACCATGGAAGACGCAGGCGCACTGCCGATTGAAGTGGATGTGGCAAACCTGAACATGGGCGATGTCATCGACATCTATCCCTACAAAGGTGAAGTGAAGAACCATGAAACCGGCGAAGTGCTGGCAACGTTCGCGCTGAAAACCGAAGTGCTGCTGGATGAAGTTCGCGCTGGTGGCCGTATCCCACTGATCATCGGCCGTGGCCTGACGACCAAAGCCCGTGAAGCTTTGGGTCTGCCAGAGAGCAAGGTGTTCCGCATCGCGAAAGACGTGGCGCCAAGTACCCGTGGCTACTCGCTGGCACAGAAAATGGTTGGCCGCGCCTGCGGCACCGAAGGTGTTCGTCCCGGCGCCTACTGCGAGCCGAAAATGACCTCGGTTGGCTCTCAGGACACCACCGGTCCCATGACCCGTGATGAACTGAAAGACCTGGCGTGTCTGGGCTTCTCTGCGGATCTGGTGATGCAGTCCTTCTGCCACACCGCGGCCTATCCTAAGCCTGTGGACGTTTCCACGCACCACACGCTGCCAGACTTTATTATGAACCGCGGCGGCGTTTCGCTGCGTCCTGGCGACGGCATTATCCACAGCTGGCTGAACCGTATGCTGCTGCCGGATACCGTCGGCACCGGCGGCGACTCCCACACCCGTTTCCCTATCGGCATCTCTTTCCCGGCTGGTTCCGGTCTGGTGGCCTTTGCGGCGGCTACCGGCGTCATGCCGCTGGATATGCCTGAGTCGGTGCTGGTGCGCTTCAAAGGAAAAATGGAGCCGGGGATCACCCTGCGCGATCTGGTTCACGCCATCCCGCTTTACGCTATCAAACAGGGTCTGCTGACCGTTGAGAAGAAGGGCAAGAAAAACATCTTCTCTGGCCGCATCCTGGAGATCGAAGGACTGCCGGATCTGAAAGTAGAGCAGGCGTTTGAGCTTTCCGATGCCTCTGCCGAGCGTTCTGCTGCCGGTTGTACCATCAAGCTGGGTCAGGCACCGATTATCGAGTACCTGAACTCCAACATCGTGCTGCTGAAGTGGATGATTTCCGAAGGCTACGGCGACCGTCGTACGCTGGAGCGTCGTATCCAGGGCATGGAAAAATGGCTGGCTGCGCCAACGCTGCTGGAAGGCGATGCGGATGCAGAGTACGCGGCAGTGATCGAGATCGATCTGGCTGAAATCAAAGAGCCAATTCTGTGCGCGCCAAACGATCCTGATGATGCCCGTCTGCTCTCCGATGTGCAGGGCGAGAAGATCGATGAAGTATTTATCGGCTCTTGCATGACCAATATCGGCCACTTCCGTGCGGCCGGTAAGCTGCTGGACAGCCATAAAGGCCAGCTGCCGACGCGTCTTTGGGTGGCTCCGCCAACCAAGATGGATGCCGCGCAGCTGACGGAAGAGGGCTACTACAGCGTCTTCGGTAAGAGCGGTGCGCGTATTGAGATCCCGGGCTGTTCACTGTGCATGGGTAACCAGGCGCGCGTGGCAGACGGCGCGACGGTGGTCTCCACCTCAACCCGTAACTTCCCGAACCGTCTCGGTACGGGAGCCAACGTGTTCCTGGCCTCAGCCGAGCTGGCTGCCGTGGCTTCGCTGTTGGGCAAGCTGCCGACCCCGGATGAGTATCAGCAGTTTATGTTACAGGTAGATAAGACTGCGGTAGACACCTATCGCTATCTGAACTTCGATCAGCTGTCGCAGTATACGGACAAAGCTGACGGCGTGATCTTCCAGACCGCCGTGTAACCGAGAAGGGAGGTCGCTGACCTCCCTTTTTTTCGCCTGTCAGACCAGCATCTCTTGCAAAAATGCCAGATCGACCTCTTTCTCCAGCTTCCCGATACGCTGATAAAGCGCTTCCGAATCCGATAACTGCGCACAGCAGTCGGCGAATTTTTCCCACTGTTCCTGGTCACTGAACGGCTCGGACAACGATCCTTTCGCGCTGAACCGCTGATGGTGCAGTACGCGCCCATCCAGCAGCGTTACTTTGACCAGATGCGGCAGATTCGCCCCTCCCGCTTCCTCTTTTGGCTGCCAGCTCTGCATCGTTATCCGCGTCATCAGTGGATGGCGGGCCTGCACGCTCACCTGCTCAGGGGTGAAATCAGCCACGCTCAGTGAGCCAGCCTCCAGCATTCTTACCACACAGTAGTTCATGGAAAAGCGCGCCTGCATCTCATCTTCCGGCGCGGGATAGGCGAGATTGCGCAGGTTAGAGAGGCCGACTTTGCAGCTCACCGACTCAACCTCTGCGGCACTGAAACGGTGCTGTGCCTGCAGATCGGCAATCGCATCCAGCACCCGATGCGTAGAGCCGCAGCAGGGATGCTTCTTCGGCATCACGCCAACGGTTTCAATAATATGTCGATCGGTTGCTGCCCACGCCTGCACTTTTTCTGACGAAAACTCAGAGCCGGCAAAGAGCTGGTAGAAGCCCATTTCACCTTCGAGGATATCGAGCCTTCCGCTCATGCCGGTCGCCGCCAGCTGGGCCGCTTCCACCGCGTTGCGTGCCGCCATGCCCGCATGAAAGGGTTTGAGCGGCGTGCCAAACTGGCCTTTAACGCCGCTGGCCAGGCTCACGGCAATGCTGAGCGTTCTGGCGATCCCCGCTTCATCCAGCCCTTTCAGCCAGGCGACGCCTGCCGCGGTGCCAATGCAGCCAATGGTGGAGGTGCCGTGCCAGCCAGCAGTGTAGTGAGAAGGGCTGACCAGGTCGCCGACAAAGGCCTGGGCCTGAAGGCCAGTCAGATAAGCTTTTACCAGCGCCTCGCCGCTGGCCTTCTGTTCCAGCGCCACGGCCAGCAGGGCGGGGACCAGCACCGCCGAGGCGTGGCTCATACCCGGACCAAAATTATCATCATAGTCAATGGCATGGGCAGCGGTGGCATTGACCAGCGCCATCACAGCCGCCGGAGAATGAGCATCATATTTCCACGCCTGCTTCACCGCCAGGGTGGAAAAATCTCCCCTTCCGGCGCAAAGACAGGCCAGAGTGTCGCTGATTGCTTCACGTGCCAGCCGGTGAGCGGTGGCGCTGAAGCGGGGTTCACGGGCGCACCAGGCGGCAATGGTTTCAATCACGGTCATCATTCATCCTCAGGATCGTTCAACAGCGGTTGCAGCAGGCTCATCCGCAGAGGGTTCACTTCCCGTCTGGCGAATGGCCTCCTCAGGCTTCGCTGGCGGCAAGGAAGCGCTGCGTGTAGGCCTCACGGGCGTTGCCGTGGCGTATCGCCTCCGCCGTCAGCTCCTCCAGCAGTTTTCCCTGATGCATAATGGCTACCCGCTGGCAGAGATGGGTGACGACGGCCAGGTCGTGCGTCACCAGCAGATAGGTAAGCTGCCGCTGTTTGCGCATGCTGGAGAGCAGGTTCAGGATCTCCGCCTGCACCGAGACGTCCAGCGCCGAGGTCGGCTCATCCAGCAGCAGGACGGAAGGCTCCATAATCAGCGCACGAGCGATAGCCACGCGCTGCCGCTGACCGCCGGAAAGCTGGTGTGGGTAGCGATAGCGAAAGGCGTCGCTCAGCCCAACCGAGTGCAGAACCTCGCTGACGCGCTGCTCCTGCCTGTCCATCCCGTGCAGCCTGAGCGGCTCCAGCAGCGTGTTACAGACCATTTTGCGCGGATGCAGGGAGGCATAGGGATCCTGAAACACCATCTGTACCTGCCGGTAAAAAGGCTTATCGCGCAGCGGCTGCTGCTCTTTGTTATCGAAGAGGATCGCGCCCTTATAATCGCTGTTCAACCCGGCCAGCGCGCGCAGAATGGTGGATTTACCGCAGCCGGACTCGCCAATTAATCCGTAGGCTTCACCTGTAGCCAGGGTAAAACTGACCCTGTCCACCACGTTACGACGCTGGCTGCCCTGACCAAACGCGATGCTAAGATCTACGGTTTCGATACTGCGTTGATGAGTAGGGATCATAGCGCGACTCCATGACGGAAAGCGGGGCCATTCAGCCACGCCGGATCGCGTGTGGGTACGCTCAGCGTATCAACGGGCTGATACAGACGCGGCTGGCTGGCTAACAGCGCCTGGGTGTAAGGATGCTGCGCTTCATGCAGCCGGTTTGCGGCTATCTCTTCGACGATGCGTCCGGCATACATCACCAGCACCCGATCGCAAAAGCGCGAGACCAGATTAAGGTCGTGAGTGATAAAGAGCAGCCCGGTGTTTCGCCGCGCCAGCAGCTCGTCCAGAATGCTCAACACCTGCTGACGCACGGTGACATCCAGCGCGGAGGTAGGCTCATCGGCAATGATCAGATCGGGTTCAGGGATCAGCATCATCGCAATCATCACGCGCTGACCCATGCCGCCGGAAATTTCATGGGGATAAAGGCGATAAACTTTCTCCACCTCGCGAATATGGACCGACTCCAGCATCGCCAGCGCCCGCGCTTTCGCTACGCTTTTAGAAGCTTTGCTGTGCAGACGGTACGCTTCCGTGATCTGGTCGCCAATGCGCATCAAGGGGTTAAGGGAAAATTTTGGATCCTGGAGGATCATCGAAATGCGGTTGCCGCGTACGGTTCGCATCTGCCGTTCGCTGGCGTTCAGCAGATCGATGTCGCCAAAGCGCATGACGTCGGCGCTGATGCGGCCGATTTTCGGCGTCAGTTTCAGCAGCGCCCGGCAGGTTTGCGACTTGCCGGAGCCGGACTCGCCAACAATCGCCAGCTTCTCGCGGCCCACGGTAAAAGAGACGTTGCGCACCGCATGGTGATCCTGATGCGCCCCTTTGAAAATGATATTCAGGTTCTCGACCTGCAGCAGAGTATCAGTCATGGCGGAGATCCATTACGTCACGCAGGCCATCGCCCAGCAGATTAAAGGCCAGGCTGGTGAACAAAATAGCCAGCCCCGGAATGGCGGCTATCCAGCCATTGTTCAGCATAAATTCACGGCCAGAGGCGAGCATCGCTCCCCATTCCGGGCTGGGTGCCTGCGCGCCCAGGCCAAGGAAACCGAGTCCCGCCGCGGTCAGAATAATGGCGGCCATATTCAGCGTAACGCGTACCACCACCGAAGGCAGGCACATCGGAATGATGTGACGCAGGATGATGTGCAGCGAGCTGGCGCCCTGCAAACGTACGGCGGCAATGTAATCCATTTTGCGGATAGAGAGGGTTTCGGCCCGCGCCAGACGCGCAATCGGCGGCCAGGAAGAGAGCGAAATCGCAATAATTGCATTCTCGATCCCCGGCCCCAGGGCGGCCACAAACGCCAGCGCAAGGATCAGACTGGGGAAGGCGAGGAAAATATCAACCAGGCGCATCAGCACCGTATCCACCCAGCCGCCCAGGTACCCTGCGCTGGTGCCGACGATCAGACCAAGCGGCGTGATAATGACGGCGGTCAGACAGGCGATATAGAGCGTAATCCGCGCGCCATAGAGCAGGCGGCTGTAGATATCGCGTCCCAGCTCATCGGTGCCCAGCCAGAAGCTGGCGCTGGGCGGCTGCAGGCGATGCGTCAGATCCTGCGCAAAGATATCGTGATGAGTGAGCCAGGGCGCGAACAGCGCGGCAAAGAGGATCACCAGCAGTACCACCAGACCAAACAGCGCGGAGTGGTTGGCGCAAAAGCGCAGCCACTGGATCCAGAGCTGCTGCATCCGTGCCTGAAAAGGGGAGCCGGGTACGGGCGCGCTGAGCCAGCTGCGTAAGGTTGAACGGGCAGGCACCGGCAGCGATTTGTTCACAGAGTCGGTCATTGATCCTCCTGACGTGTACGTGGATCGAACAGGCGATAAAGCAGGTCGCAAACCAGGTTAAGCGCCACAAAAATCGCCCCGGTCAGCAAGGTGCAGCCGACAACGGCATTCATATCTCCTGCCAGCAGCGCATTGGTGAGGTAGCGGCCAAATCCCGGCCAGGCGAACACCGTTTCCGTCAGCACGGCGCCCTCCAGCAGCCAGGCCCAGGAGAGCGCGACCACGGTCAGCGTAGGAACGGCGATATTCCGTAGCGCATGGATCCACACGCAGCGCGCCCAGGAGAGGCCTTTGACGCGGGCGGTAATGATGTACTCCTGCGACAGCTGTTCGATCATAAAGCTGCGCACCATGCGGCTGATATAGGCCAGCGAGCTGAGCCCCAGAATGGAGGCGGGCAGGATGATATGGCCAAAGACGTTTCTGAAGACCGCCATGTTGCCGCTCAGGATGCTGTCGATCAGCCAGAAGCCGGTCACCGGTTGCAGGTCGAATTCATACATGAAATCGATGCGCCCCGGCCCGCCAGTCCAGCCCAGCGAGGCGTAGAACAGCAGCAGCCCCATCAGCCCCAGCCAGAAGTGCGGCGTGGAGTAGCTGAGCAGGCCAATAAAGCGGATCAGATGGTCAAACCAGGAGTTGCGGTACATAGCGGAGAGCACGCCCGCCGGGATCCCCAGCCCCACGCCGATAATAGCCGCAACCGTCGCCAGCTCCAGCGTAGCCGGAAAGACGCGGGCGATATCCTGCGCCACCGGCTGGCTGGTGGTCAGCGCGGTGCCAAAATCCAGCTGCGCCAGCTGCCACAGATAGTCGGTAAACTGTTTCCACAGCGGCTGGTCCAGCCCCAGTTGATGGAACATCTGGTTGTAAGCTTCCTGACTGGCATTGTCGCCGATAACCGCCACCACGGGGTCGATCGGCAACAAACGGCCAATAAAGAAGGTCAGTGCCGCCAGTCCCAGCAGCGTGCAAAAGATGGAGAATGCGCCTTTCAGCAGCCGTTTCAGCCGTCTGAACACCGGCGAAGGTTCTGACACCTCAGTGAAGACTTGCGACATGACCGCCCCCTTTATTTAGCCGCAGCGCCGTACCACACGCGGAACCCGTTCCACGTCCAGTTCTTCACCGCCGGGCTGATGCCTGCGGAGTTGTACATCTGGAACATGATCGCCATCGGGCCTTTCTGCATCTGCTCACGCTGCAGGTCGGCATACATGGCAACACGTTTGTTCTCATCCGGCTCCAGCAGTGCGTCGTTGACCGCTTTGTTCATCGCTTCATCGTAGTAAGCGGCGCGCCAGCTCGGATACTGCGTGGCGCGGGCTTCTTTGCGATTATCCGGGTTATACACCAGGCGGGAGGCGTTGCCGTAGGCGTCCGGTACGGAGGTCTGCCAGGCCATCATCGCACTCTGGAACTCACGCCCGCGCGCACGGCTGAAGAGCTGCGCATTCGCCATACGTTCCAGCGTGAGCTTCACGCCGACCTTTGCCGCGTTTTGCTGAATGCTCTGCGCAATAGGCGCGGAGTGGGGAAGGGTGCCGAAAATCACCGAGGCCGAGAAGCCATCGGGATAGCCCGCTTCGGTCAGCAGCTGTTTGGCTTTAACCAAATCGAGTTTGAACGGCTGCCCCTCTTTGGCATCCAGCGCGCCAAACGCCCCCTGCTGCGCAAAGCTGGCGCGCGGCACGCCCAGATAAGGCATGACGCTTTTTGCCAGACCGTCGTAATCGATCAAATAGCGCATCGCCAGCCGGACCTTCTCATTTTTAAAGATGGGATCTTCATTGTTGAAGGTCCAGAAGAAGAGCTGCGGCTTGAGGACTTTCTCCACCTTCACCTTGCCGCCTTCATCCAGCGTTTTAAGGTCATCGGCGGAGAGGTCGCGGGCGATATCCACATCCCCCTGAGTTAACAGCAGACGCTGCGTGCCGGTTTCGGCTACGTGACGGATCAGGATGCGCTTCAGCTCAGGCTGGGTGCCCCAGTAGTTAGCGGTAGCCTGTAACACCACCCCTTCGCCCGCGTTCCAGCGCATCAGCTGGTAAGGGCCAACGCAGGCGGTATGCGTGGAGAGATATTTATGTCCAAGGTCATCACCGACCGCCTCTTTTTCCAGTAGCTTGCGGTTCAGCAGCGTAGCAACGTTATTAGCGGCAATCGCCTGAAGGATCAGAGTGGTGGGATAGGCTTTGTCGAACTTCATCACCAGCGTGGAGGCGTCCGGTGCGAGGATAGTCCGATCAACGTTCTCTTTGGTGAAGCCATACTCCTTCAGGGTGGCGGCGTTGCCATACCCCAGCTTCACCGCGCGTTGCAGCGACCAGGCAAAATCACCGGCGCTGGCGGCGGAGCCGTCCGGGAATTTCAGGTTGGGCTGAAGATGGAACGTGATCTGCTTACGGTCGTCAGAAACGTCCCAGCTTTTCGCCAGATCCGGCACCACTTTCTTCTCATCTTTAGCGTCAAATGCAACCAGGGTATCGCAGGTATTCAGCACAATTTCATTGGTCACTACTTCACCAATCTGTGCCGGATCCCAGGTACTGATTGCATCAATATTCCAGGCCATCACCAGCGAATCTGGCGGCGTGGCGGCGTGAGAGGCCGCGCTGAAAACAGCCGTAGCCATCAGAGCTGCGGCAGGCGTCGTTATTTTAGGCATTGATAACTCCCAGAGGACAGGCGAATTACAGGGTTTCGGGACGCGGCTGAACCGGCGGCTTCACCTCTGCAGGAATAGGACAGTGATAGGGGGTTTCGCTGGTCTGCTCAAAATGGGCTTTTTTCACCTGCGCCAGCAGCACCTTGTCGGTCAGCACGTCAATGGCCGTGGCGGCCATAATTTTGGCCACGTGGGTCAGGCCCTTATGCGCAGCAGGCATCTTGCCCTGCGCTGTTAACTGCCACGAGTGGCCCGGCGTGCCCAGCGCCATGGTAGGCACATGCGCCTGAACGGTTGGGATCACCCAGCTTACGTCGCCAACGTCAGTAGAGCCGATCATGGTTTCGCCATGGGTATCCAGAGGAATGATGAAGTCGCTGAGCGGTTTTGGATCGGTGGGTTTAACCCCGGCTTTGCGGTAATCGCTGGCGATCTCTTCTGCGCTGAGGGTGGCCTGGATCTCGGCGGCAAACGCCAGATCTGCTTCGTCAAATTGCACGGTTCCCAGCGCTTCAAAATTACGCTGCATCGCCTCTTCCAGCGGACGGTTGCCCAGCAGGTTAGAG
Source organism: Erwinia pyri (assembly GCF_030758455.1). NCBI lineage: Bacteria > Pseudomonadati > Pseudomonadota > Gammaproteobacteria > Enterobacterales > Erwiniaceae > Erwinia > Erwinia pyri. The sequence goes on along the minus strand of NZ_CP132353.1, from coordinate 3,692,781 downwards.
ACGGCGCTCATTATGCTGATCTCGACCTGGGTATCGGTCATCATCGCGGCACCCTGGGCGACACGCTTCACGCGTTCGTTCAGATCGAACATGCCCTGCACATCACGGGAGCGGATGGCGTAGCGTACCGCCGCTTTAGCCTGCACGACGTTCGGCGCAATGCCGCCTGAATCCAGCATCGCATAGTGAATACGCGAATCCTGCGGCACATGCTCACGCAGGAACTGGACGCCCACGTTCATCAGCTCAACGCCGTCCAGCGCGCTGCGGCCCAGATGAGGAGAGGCGGCCGCATGCGAAGATCGGCCGGTAAAGAAGAAGTCCATCCGGGTGTTCGCCAGCGACAGCGCTTTAGCCACCTCATGATGCCCACTGGGGTGCCAGGTGATCGCTACGTCAACGCCATCAAAGGCGCCTGCCCGCGCCATAAATGATTTCGCCGCGCCGCCTTCTTCCGCCGGGCAGCCATAATAGCGCACGCGCCCCGGCAGGCCGCTCTCTGCCAGCCACTCTTTCAGCGCCGTTGCTGCCAGCATCGCCGCAGAACCCAGCAGATTATGACCACAGCCGTGGCCCTGACCGTTGCCCGGCAATGGCGAGTAATAGGCCACGCCCGATTGCTGGCTCAGCCCCGGCAGCGCATCATATTCACCCAGAATGGCAATGACTGGGCCGCCTTCTCCCGCTTCACCCATCACTGCCGTGGGAATGTCGGCCACGTTTTCCGTGACGCGGAAGCCCTGCTGTTTCAGCATGGCGGTATGTTCCGCCACCGACCGGTATTCGGTATAGCAAATCTCAGGCATGCCCCAGACGCGATCGCTCAGTTCGCAGAATTCGGTACGGTGTTCATCCACTAACTTCCAGACTAACTCTTTGTTTTGCATGGCTGTCCCCAGAGAACGTGATTGGGTGAGAAGGGAGCCGGAATGGCCCGGCTGGTTTCAGCATGCAAGAGAGTGGCGGCCAATTACCAATGAGCAATTTGCCTGACCCATTCCGGAACTGCATAGTTTTTGCTCATCAGGCGGCAGAGGGCGTTTGCTCGCACTCCCGCGCGCATTGCCAGAACGTTTCTGCAGATCCCGCCCGCAGCACCGGCTGGCGATAAAGCCGGATATCCAGCGGCATATCCCAGCAGGTGCCGCCTGCCCGCACCAGCGCGCCGCTGGCTAGTTCGGCCGTGAGCAGGCTCTCCGGCAGCCAGGCCACGCCGCTGCCAGCCATCGCCATCGCCTTGAGGTTGATCGACATACCGTTTTCATAAATCGCTTCCAGCGGCAGCGAGTTGATCGGCTCGGAGTGGGCCAGCGCATGGGCGAAGAAGGAGTGATGGCCATAGCTGAGGAACGGTATGGGATCGTTATTCACGCCAATGGGATAGAGCGGCTTGCCTGCACTGTCCGGACGACAGACCGCAATGGCCCGCTCCGTGCCGAGTTGTAGCATCGGATAGTGTTTTAACTGCTGGATCAACGCCACCGAGTCGTGGGCATAGGTCAGCAGGAAGTCAGTCTCGTCCGAATGCAGCAGAGCAATATGCTCTACAAAAGTGGGTTTTTGATCGCAAAGCCGGATGTAGCCCAGCTGCCTCTGTTGCTTCAGCTGCTCTATCCAGTCGGGGAAAAAGGTCAGCGACAGGGTATTCAGCATGGCAAAGCGCAATACGGAGGTGCGTTTTTCATAGCGCTGATGCAGATCGCTGCGCAGATGGCTCAGGGAGAAGACCGTTTCGCTGGCGGTGATCAGGAAGGCCTGACCTTCAGGCGTTAAGGTTACCGGGTAAGTCTTGCGACAGAAGAGCGGGACGCCCAGCCACTCCTCCAGCTGACGAATACGACGGCTGAGCGCGGACTGGGTAATGTGCCGCTCGTCGGCGGCGCGGGTGAAGGTAGAGCAGCGTGCAACACTCAGGAAATCTTCGAACCATTTCAATTCCATAGTCAAGCCTCGTTCTGGATGAAAAGGGAAGGGGTTTTCAACTGACGCAGGAAACACGCAAAAAACGCGCCACTGTGAGAAACGGCCCTGAAATCGCTGTTTTTCGTTGGTCAGACTGCGATAATGCGGGATATCCGCCATTAAAAGCGCACAGCGCGCGGAAAATGCACTCTGTCAGTGCAGGAAAAGTCAGGCAGGCAACAGGAGAGCAGCATGGAATATGAATTTTTACGCGACCTTACCGGCGGGGTGAAGGTACGCATGTCGATGGGACATGAAGCGGTCGGCCACTGGTTTAATGAGGAAGTGGAAGGCAACCTGGCGCTGCTGGATGAGGTAGAGGCCGCCGTTAAAGAGGTGAAAGGCAGCGAACGGCAGTGGCAGCGCATCGGCCATGAATATACGCTGTGGCTGGATGAAGAAGAGGTTATCGTCCGGGCCAACCTGCTCAGCGTGGAAGGCGACGAGATGGAGGAGGGAATGAATTACTACGACGAAGAGAGCCTGTGCTTTTGCGGCGTGGAGGATTTCCTGGCGGTGATCGCCGCTTACCGGGCGTTTTTGCAGGGGCGATAAAACAGGGAGCGGATAGCCGCCCTCTGTCTGTTCTGTTATCACGGCTTACGCGCAGAGCGCGCCGAAACCTGGTCTCAGAGAATATGCAGCACCTGACGGAAGAAGTTGCGCACAATTTCGAACGTCGACCAGATACCAATCAGAGAGATAATCCCCAGCAGCGCCTGCTCCCAGAGACGGTTTGCCTGGCCTGCCAGCATAAAGGATTTACGGCTGGTCATGATAAACAGCCCAATCAGCAGCGGTGGCAGGACCAGCGACGTAGCCACGCTGGTGCCCAGGATATTAAGCACCACTAAATCCGGCGCGCCTGGCAAGGTGACGATCACCGGCAGAATAATATAGACCGCAATCTGTACCCGCTTGAACCAGGGGTTATCATCCGGCGTGGCGTACCGTTCGCTCAGCTTGCCTGAATGATGCACGCAGCTGAAAATCAGGGAGCAAAAACCCCGGGCCTGAGAAGGGAAGCTGGTAAAGCTGGCAAGGAAGATGCAGGTCCAGAGCAGATAGGGTCCGGCTGGCCCCACCACGCTGGACATCATGGCCGACAGGTTATTTTCATCGGCGATAGTGTTGCCGGAGCCATGCACAACCTCCGCCGCCACGCTCCAGAACAGCACGTTGATCACCAGCATCGGCAGCATGCCAAACAGCAGATCGAGCTGTTGAAGCTTACGGTATTTCGGGCCGGTCCAGCCCTTATCACGCATAAAACCGGGGTAGAGCAGATTGCTGGTGGAGCCCCCGATGGCGCCGATGGTGGAGACGGCGATAAACACCGCAAAGAAGGGGCCGGCATTTTCCGGCAGGCCGAAGGTCAGCCCGTTCATAAAGCCGCTGAAATCAAAATGGCCGACTTTGTACATCGCAAACAGGAATGAGCCAATCATGATCACCGAAGCGATGCGCGCCAGCGTTTCCAGATGGCGATACTGATTGCGGGTCATCATCATCAGCAGCGTGATGGCCACAATCACCACGCTCCACAAAAAGACGCCCCAGGTTTCTCCGCCCGTCTTATTGAACAATTGATAGAGACCCACCGCGCCTGCGCGCAGAAAACTCATCTGCACGACCAGCGCCACAATGGCGATCAGGATACCGAAAAACAGCGGAAACCCGCGCCAGACCCGCTTGTAACCCTGCACAATATCGTTATCACCGAAGCGGTTCATCAGCGTGTATTTGGCGATATAAGAGATCATAAACCCGCGGGCCAGCAGGGCTATCACCAGCGTCCAGAGCAGATCGTAGCCATAGTTGGCGCCCGCCACGGTGGAGGCGACGAGATCGCCGGTGCCTAAAAAGGTCATGGCCAGCACTAATCCTGGCCCAAAGCTGCGCACGTAGCCGCGCACGGTGGTGGGCAGTTGGTGATCTGCCGCCGGGATGTTCACTTCCTGTTGCGATGTACTCATGGTGACACCTCACGATGAGGGTGAACGGCATGGCTTTGCGCTCTTTTGTCGTTCACGGTAGGGGTTTAAGGTAAAAAAGCGCTACAGAGTAGCGCTGTGGGTCTGGTGGGGAATATTTCAGCTCAGGGGCGATCAGACTCCGCTGGTCACCGCCTGATGTTTATGAACCTGCTCGTGGTCCACGATAGGTTCGACTTTGCCCAGCAGGAACAGATAGTTAAGGATGCCGATCACCACCAGCGCGGCGGAGAAGACCAGCGCCCAGGTGAAGGAGCCGGTGGCGGCAACGATAGCTCCGGTGACGATAGGGCCAATAGCGCCGCCCATATTGGAAACGGTATTTTGCAGACCGGCGACGATAGAGACGCTGTTCTGCGGCGCCACGTCGCCTGGCAGTGCCCAGACCTGAGAGGCGGCAACGGTAGTGCCGGACTTGGCAATACAGAGCAGCAGCACGGTCATAAAGACAGAGTCGGTAAACGGCGCGAAACCGATGCAGAGCGCCATCAGCAGACCAATGGTCAGGAACAGCTTACGGGTAGCCGTCAGCGACAGGATCTTTTTATGCACGATACGGTCAGATGCCCAGCCAGCAATCACCTCAATCACCATGCCACACAGTAACGGCAGCGCGGCGATCATCCCCATCTTAATGAAGTCCATGCCTTTCTCTTTCACCAGATAGGTTGGTAACCAGGTGATAAAGAAGTAGGAGGTGTAGTTGATGGTAAAGAAGCCAATACACATCGCCCAGATATTGCGGTAGCGCAGCAGCTTGTACCACTTCATGGGCCGGACGCCTTTGTCGCCATGCTTGCGTACCTGACCGTCGCGGATCAGCCGCACCTCCTGCTGGCTGATGCTCTTGTGCTCTTCCGGGTTCTCAGAGTAGATAAAGTACCAGGCAATAACCCAGAACAGCCCGACCGCACCAATAATCAGGAAGGTCAGACGCCAGTCAAACATGTAGATCATCCAGACGATCAGCGGCATAGCCACGGCACCGCCAAACTTAGAGGCGCTGTCAAACAGGCCGGAGACGGTTGCCCGCTCTTTGTCCGGGAACCAGCGCGCGGTGATCCCGGCATTGCTCGGATAGGCCGCCGCTTCGCCAACGCCCAGCGCCAGACGCAGCGCCAGCAGCGATTTGAAGCCGGTGGCCAGGCCCATCATCGAGGTAGCGATGGACCACCAGGCTACGGCCAGGCCGAGACCTTTCTTCTGGCCGAAGCGGTCAGCAAACCAGCCTGCCGGAATTTGCAGCAGCGAGTAGGACCAGAAAAACGCGGCCATGATAAAGCCCATCATCTCCGGATCCAGGCTGAGTTCATCAATCAGATGAGGCGCAGCGGCGGAGAGCACGGTACGGTCGATATAGTTAATGGCGATCGCCAGCCACATCAGGCCTGCGATCCACCAGCGGATACGGGTGTTACCTGCTTGAGTTTTCATAGTTATAGCCCGGTACAGAGGTTATTATTGGCTGAATCGTTGTTCAGCTTTCTTGCCGGGAGCGGGAACGGCGCTCCGGGATCGTTAAAGCGAATTCATCACGTTCGGCGGACGCTGCTGCTGCTTAATACAGGCAATAATCTGCTGCACGCAGCGCTCGCCAATGGCGCTGATCGCCCCGTCGGTATAGCCCGCGATATGGGAGGTCGGCGTAAAGTTTGGCAGCGAGAAGAGGGGATGTTCCGCCAGAGGCTCATGGTCGAACACATCGGCTGCGGCACCGGCAATAACATTGTCTAGCAGCGCCTGATAAAGATCGGTTTCGCTGACTACACCACCGCGTGAGACGTTAATCAGAAACGCCGATTTCTTCATCTGCCGGATGCGGGCGGCATCAAACAGGTTACGGGTTTCATCGGTTAACGGCGTGTGCAGCGTGATGAAGTCGCTCTGTGCGGTCAGCTCGTCCAGAGTGACGAACTCAATATTGTGTTCAGCAGCAAACTTTTCGTCCGGGTAAAAATCAAAAGCGATAACCCGCATAGCGAAGCCGCTGGCGCGCAGCGCGACCTGCTTGCCAATGTTACCGAGGCCGATGATCCCTAACGTTTTGCCATAAACATCGGTGGCAAAAATACGCGGCCAGTTGCCCGCCCGGGTTTCCGTCACCGCGGTGGTAATCTGGCGGGCGGCGTTGAGGATCAGGGCAAAGGCAAAGTCAGCGACCGCATGCTTGTTGGCGTCCGGCACGTTGGTGACAAAGATTTCCCGGGCCTGCGTAGCCTTCAGGTCGATATTATCGACGCCCACGCCATGCTTGCAGACGATCTTCAGCTGCGGCGCCAGCGCCAGCAGCGCCTCGTTAACCTCGGTAAACGCCACTATCATTGCCACGGTATCGGGCAGATGCGGCGCCAGTACGCTAAGCGGAGCATCGGCAGGCAGGGCGATCAGTTCAAATCCCTGCGCCTGCAGATCCCTGATCGGCTGCTGGTCATATTTAGCGAATGAGGGTGAAGTACAGATCACTTTCATTAGAGTGTTCCCTGGTGTCAGGCAGCCAGCGCCCGCGCGCTGGCGCAAAATTATTGGGTATACTGATTCACGATCTGGCGAATGCGCTGCTCTTCTTCAGCGCTGAAGCGCACGGCATAGCGGCTTTCACCCACATCATGGCCCATTAACGCCACGGCTTTTTTCACCGCGGCAGGGGAGAAGGCGACGCTGTAGAGATCGGTACGCAGGCCGGTGACGTTCTCCTGCGCCTTGCGTGACCCCTCAATATCCCCGGCGCTGAAGTGCGCCCAGATAGCGTTGATCTCTTTGGGGGCCACGTTAGCCAACCCGGAGATGCAGGCGGAACAACCCTCAACAAAGCCCTGATGGATCAGCGAGTCGGGGCCGTTGAGTACGTCGAAATTCTCCATGCCTTCTGCCGCCTTCAGGAAGCCGCTCAGGCTTTCATAGCTGCCCGCGCTGTCTTTAATACCAATGATGTTCGGGTGTGCTGCCAGGGTACGCACGCTCTCTGGCTGCAGCGTATTGCCGGTACGAGCCGGAATGTTGTAGAGGAAAACCGGCACATCCAGCGCGTCTGCCACCGCTTCGTAATGGGCGATCAGCTCTTGCTGCTTAAGCGGGACAAAATAGGGCGTAATGACTGACACAGCGTCAACGCCCAGCGCCGCCACCTGCCTGCCAAGGCGAATTGTTTCACGGGTGGAGATCTCGCCAATATGCGCCACAACAAAGGCTTTTCCTGCCACCTCTTCCACGCAGGTTCTGGTAACGGCCAGCTTTTCCTGCTCATTCAGTACGAAAAACTCGCCGTTGGTGCCGCCGCAGAAAATGCCGTTGCCGGCCGCCAGCTGACGCTGAATTTGCTGGCGCATTGCCGGTTCGTTGTAGTCGCCTTCCGCAGTGAACGGAGTGACGATAGCGGTCAGCACGCCGGTAATTTTTTTGCTCATGGTGTCCTCGTAATCGGTTAGTGGGTCAGGGTCGGGAACAGCGTCAGGTAGACGTCGCGGACGTCGCTGGCAGTGACCGGAGCCGGAACATTTTTCATCAGGCGCTGTACCTCCAGCGCGGCTTCGACCAGGTAGGGCAGGTGATCGGCGTTGATACCCAGTTCATCCAGGCTGGCAGGGAGCTGCAGCCGTTTCACCAGCGCGGAGAAATAGTCCACCAGCGCTACGGATTTCTCTTCTTCACTCAGCGAGAGATCTGCCTGCGGGATCAGATCGTATGCCTGAGCGAATTTGGCTACGGCGGCCGGACGGACAAACCGCATGCAGGGAGCCAGCAGGATGGCGTTCGCCACGCCGTGCGGAATGTGATATTTGCCGCCCAGCGGATAGGACATGGCATGCACCAGATGCGTTCCGGCATGGGCAATTGCTGCGCCGCCATAATAAGAGGCCCAAAGCATATCCAGACGTGCCGCCAGGTTGTGCGGTTCGGCCACCGCCGTCTCAAGGCTGGTAAACAGCTTTCTCAGGCCAATCAGCGCATAGTTGTCGCTGACCGGATTAGAGACCGTTGCGGTAAAGCATTCGATCAAATGACACAGCGCATCAATGCCGGTGGAAGAGGCGATATGGGCAGGCATACTGGTGGTCAGCTCGGGTGCCAGCACCACGTAATCAGGCAGCATCACCGGAGAGATAATCCCGACCTTGGTCTCTTTTTCCGGAATGGCGAGAATCGCGTTTGGGGTGGCTTCTGAACCGGTGCCTGCCGTCGTCGGGATCAGTAAGGAAGCGGTGCGGCTCTGCGGTTTTTCACCCGCCAGCAGCGCTTCCAGCGTTGGAGGCTGCTCCACGCACAGCACAGAGAGCAGCTTGGCCACGTCCAGGACGCTGCCGCCACCGACGCCGATCACCATATCAACGCCCTGGGTGTTCAGGGTGGCGAGAATAGCGGCGACATCGTGCTGGCTCGGTTCTGGCGGCACGGAGTCGATCAGTTTGACCGTTGCCACTTTTGCGCAGATCTGTTTGATCAACGCCTGTACGACCGGGATCCCGGCAATGTTTTTGTCCGTCACTAACAGGACGTGCTGTTTATGCTCAAGCAGATAGCCAATATCATTGAGCGTCTGATAGCCACTGATTACCGTGCTGTTGATATTCATTCATCTTACCTTGTCTCTGCCCACGCCCCGGAGGTGCTGGGTGATTGTATTTCGTCATTTACTCGCCTTAGCCTCACGAGCAGTGCCTAATTTTATAGGACAAATCGATTTCGATTAATTTGATCTTGCTCACATATAATCAATCGTGATTGAATATAATCATTATCAGTCGGAGCGACTCTCGCTCAGCCAGGATTGCAGGAGAAGAAATGTTGCAGCAGTGGAGCACACCTGTGCTGGTAGTCGCTGATGACTTTACCGGTGCCAACGATGCCGGCAGCGGGTTTGCCAGCGCGGGTGCAAGAGTTAACGTCCTGTTTGATGTTGCTACGCAGGCTGCGGGCGAGCAGGCGGACGTCTGGGCGATCAGCACCGACAGCCGGGCTGTCAGCGCCGGGGTGGCGGCTGAACGAACCTCTTCAGCGGTAGAGCGCTGGCAGGCTATCGCCCGGGCGGGCTGGGTATTCAAGAAAATGGACTCCACGCTGCGCGGTAATCCGGGCGCTGAAATTGAAGCAGCGCTGCTTGCCAGCGGGGCGCCTGCTGCACTGGTGGTGCCCGCTGTACCTAAGCTGGGGCGCACCACGGTAGCCGGTCAATGCTTTATCAACGGCGTGCTGCTGACCGAAACGGAATATGCCAGCGATCCTAAAACCCCGGTCCTTCATGCCAGCGTCAGCAAGCGGCTGGCGGAGCAGAGCGGGCTTGTCAGCGGGCTGATTTCTTTGCAGCAGGTTCGCCAGCCCGATCTCTGTCAAGTCCTGGCCAGGGCGATGGCGCGTGGCGAACGGTTTATCGTGATCGACGCCGAAAGCGAAGAGGATCTGCAGCGCATCATGGCAGCGGCAGCAGAGCTACCTCAGCGTCCCTTGCTGGCGGGGGCTGCCGGGCTGAGCGATGCCCTGAGTCTTTCCCTGTCGGGCGGAGGCCATGAGGCCCCTGTGGTGATGCCCGCGATCGGGCGCGCGCCCGTGCTGGCTGTTATCGGGTCGATGAGTGAGATCTCGCAACGGCAGATAGCCAGGCTTGATTCACATCACCCCTTTACCGTCGTTGATGTTGATATCCGACAACTTTTTACCGGCTGGCCGGATGCCGGACGCTGGCGACAGCGAGCTTTGAGCGCCCTGCAGCGGGGGGAGCACTGCGTGATCCGAACCTGCCAGCAGTCCGGTCAGCGGCAGGAAATTACCGCACTCTGTGAACGCTATAACCTGAGCCGCCAGCAGTTGGGCGACCAGATTTGCGCCTTTCTTGCGGACTCAACGCGCGAGCTGCTGCAGGCGTTTTCCCCCTCCGCCCTCTATCTCTCAGGCGGTGACGTGGCTATCGCTGTTGCTAAAGGTTTGGGCGCAGAGGGCTTTCAGATTAAAGGGCAGGTGGCTGGCTGCGTGCCGTATGGCCATCTGCTGAAGGTAAGAGACGATCTGCTGGTGCTCACTAAGGCTGGCGGTTTTGGTGATGACACCACTCTGGTGGACGTTTTTCGTTTTATTGAGGAGAAGGCGAGTGAGTAAAATTATTGCGGTTACCCTGGGCGACCCGGCGGGCATTGGCCCGGAAATCATCATCAAATCACTGGCTGAAGGCGAGCTTTCCGGGGCGCCAGCCGTGGTGGTAGGCTGCGCCAGTACGCTGCGCCGCATCATGGCGATGGGCATCACTCCGCAGGCAGAGTTACGCGTGCTGGATAAGGTCAGCGACGCCCATTTTGCGCCAGGCATCATCAACGTCATCGACGAGCCGCTGGCCGATCCGGAGGCGCTGAAGCCGGGCGTTGTGCAGAGAGAGGCGGGCGATTTAGCCTACCGCTGCGTCAAACGCGCGACGGAGCTGGCAATGGCGGGGGAAGTTCAGGCGATCGCTACCGCGCCGCTGAATAAAGAGGCGCTGCACTCCGCCGGGCATATCTATCCGGGACACACGGAGCTGCTGGCGAAGCTCACCAACAGCAAAGACTATGCGATGGTGCTCTATACCGACCGTCTCAAGGTCATTCACGTTACTACCCATATTGCGCTGCGTAAGTTCCTGGACACGCTGGGCCGCGAGCGCATTGAAACGGTTATCGGCATGGCAGACACCTTCCTGAGGCGCGTCGGATTTGAAAATCCCCGCATTGCCGTCGCCGGCGTCAATCCGCATGCTGGCGAAAATGGCTTGTTTGGCGACGAGGAGATCAAGATTGTTGCTCCATCGGTTGCGGCGATGAAAGCTAAAGGGCTGAACGTGGCTGGACCCTGCCCACCGGACACGGTTTTCCTGCAGTGTTACGAGGGACAGTATGACATCGTGGTGGCGATGTATCACGATCAGGGGCATATCCCGCTGAAGCTTCTGGGCTTCTATGATGGGGTGAATATCACCGCCGGACTGCCGTTTATCAGGACCTCGGCAGACCACGGAACGGCCTTTGATATTGCCTGGACAGGTAAAGCGAAGTCTGAGAGCATGGCAATTTCCATTCAGCTAGCTATGCAGCTCGCATAAGGACCTATGAAGGGACAAAGTCGCCTCGATCAGATTATGGACTATCTGAAAAGCCATAATCTGGTCACCGTCGATCAGCTGGTGGCAGCCATTTCTGCCTCACCAGCTACCATCCGGCGGGATTTAATCAAGCTAGATCGGGAAGGTGTTATCAGCCGCTCGCACGGCGGCGTTACGCTGAACCGCTTTATTCCTGCGCAGCCCACCACGCTTGAGAAGATGCAGCGCAATCTGGTTGAAAAGCAGGCCATTGCGCAGGCCGCCGCCAGTCTGGTGAAGTCCGGCGACTCTGTGGTTCTGGATGCAGGCACCACCATGCTGGAGCTGGCCCGTCAGCTGACCCATCTGCAGCTACGGGTCATCACTTCCGATCTGCACATTGCGCTGTTCCTGTCAGAATTTAAGCAAATAGAGGTGACGATTATTGGCGGACGCATCGATGACTCCAGCCAGTCCTGCGTGGGCGATCATGGCCGACGGCTGCTGAAGAACATCTATCCGGACGTGGCCTTTGTCAGCTGTAACTCCTGGAGCCTGGAGAAGGGCATTACCACACCTACGGAGGAGAAGGCGGTGCTGAAAGAGGATCTGCTGGGGAATGCCCGCCGTCGCGTGCTGCTGGCAGACAGCAGTAAATATGGCTCCTGGTCACTGTTTTGCGTCACGCCGCTGCAAAATCTCACCGATATTATTACCGATTCGCATCTCAGCGAAGAGGGGCTTGCGGCGCTGCGAGGGCAGGCCTTCAGCCTGACGCTCACCCATTCCTGAAGCAAAAAAACGGGCGGCCTCAGGCCACCCGCTTCTTATGCTTACTGCGTTTTATCATGCTTACTACGTTTTTAATCCCACAGCCGGAATGTTACGACCGTAGTAGATCTCGCGCATCTCTTTCCACAACAGATCGGTAATACGCTTGTGCTCCTGCGGGCTCAGCTCTTCCGGTTTGGTGTTGAACAGATAGTGTTTTAAATCGAACTCTTTCAGCAACATCTTGGTATGGAACATATTTTCCTGATAGACGTTGACGTCCAGCATGTCATACATCGCTTTCATATCTTCAGACATAAAGTTCTGGATCGAATTGATCTGGTGATCGATGTAGTGCTTCACGCCGTTGACGTCACGCGTAAAACCACGCACGCGATAGTCGATGGTGACAATGTCAGATTCAAGCTGGTGTATTAAATAGTTCAGCGCCTTGAGCGGCGAAATCACGCCACAGGTGGAGACTTCAATATCGGCACGGAAGGTGCACAGTCCGCCTTCCGGATGGCTTTCCGGATAGGTATGCACGCAGATATGGCTCTTATCCAGATGCGCCACCACCGAGTTTGGCAGCGGGCCAGGGTGTTCCGAGTTATCGATATCTTTCGGATCAACGGGCTCTTCGCTGACCAGAATGGTCACGCTGGCACCCTGCGGTTCATAATCCTGGCGCGCGATATTCAAGACGTTGGCCCCGATAATCGAACAGGTCTCGCTCAGGATCTCCGTCAGGCGGTTAGCATTATATTGCTCATCAATGTAGGCAATGTATCCGTCACGCTCTGCGTCTGTGTTGGCGTAGCAGATATCATAGATACAAAAACTCAGGCTTTTCGTCAGGTTGTTGAAGCCATGTAGTTTAAGCTTTTGCAATTTCGTTCACCCCCTTAAATGCCCGGCTGGTCAGCCAGCGCATTCAACAAATATTGCGGCAGGGCAAAGCTGCCAGTGTGGATCGCCGGATTATAATAGCGACAGGTCAGATTTGCCGCGTCGAAACGCGACTGCAGCGTAGTCGTATCAAGCTGGCGCAGCGCCGGGTTGTTGCTGGCCCAGGCAAAGGTCATGATGCCGCCGTAATAGGTCGGGACCGCGGCCTGATAAAAGCTGACGTCGCTGAAGTAGTGGCTCAGCTTACGGTGGCTGTTAACGGCTTCATCCTGCTGCAGGAAACAGACGCCATTCTGCGCCACAAAGATGCCATTTTCATTAAGGCAGCGATGGCAGCCCTGATAAAATTCAGAGGTAAACAGACTTTCGCCCGGACCAATTGGGTCAGTACAGTCAGAGATAATCACATCAAACTTTTCACGGCAACTACTGACAAAGTTGACGCCATCCTCAATCACCAGCCTGAAACGCGGATCGTCATAGGCGCCTGCGCTGTGGTTTGGCAGATACTGCTGGCAGAAGGTCACCACGCCCGCGTCGATCTCCACCATGGTGATCTGCTCTATCCCTTTATGGCGGCTCACTTCACGCAGCATGGCGCCATCGCCGCCGCCAATGATCAGCACGCGCCTGGCGTTGCCGTGCGCAAACAGGGGAACGTGCGTCATCATTTCGTGATAGATAAACTCATCGCGCTCGGTGGTCTGGACCACGCCGTCCAGCGCCATAACGCGGCCTAAAGCGGCATTTTCAAAGATAACCAGATCCTGATGAGCGGTTTGCTCACGGTACAGAACCTTATCAACAGAGAAATACTGTCCAAATCCGGTATGAAGGGTTTCATACCACATCTCTTTATCGGCCAAGGTGGAATTCTCCTTATTACTGCCACGAAAAATGGGCGCAATATAGTAGCTAACTCTGACCGTGGTTGCACGGTCAAATTATCAACAGTGTGGGGTGAAAAGCGGGGATTACTTCACGTAGGCGAGCAGGCTGAGTGAATCACGTGCCAGAGATTTACATTTAGTGTCGTTAGGCACGGCAATACCGCTGAGGTCACGGTAGCTCTCTTCACCCAGCGCTTTCATATTAAAGCTGCTGTAGTTCGCCAAATCCCAACGATTCTGCTGAGCAAAAAAGACCAGCGCCCGGCGGATCTGGCCATCCGGGAGATCCTGATAACCACAGTCATTTTTCAGGTAGACAAAGACCGCCGTCAAATCCGCCAAATCTTCAGCTTCTGACTCACTAAGTGCGAAACTTGTCGACGAGAAGCCAAAGAGACTCAGTAACAACAGAGCCTTGATGCTCTTCTTCATAATTGATCTCAATCGATTGTAATAGAGTGACGTTAGCACAGTTATTCGCAGGGTTCAGACAATTTTGCGGCAGAAAACGCCGGATAAGGTCATTTTCTCTGCCGCCGGACAGCAACGCTTGACCTTCCCGGTAGGGAAGGGTTTATGCTTCCCGATAAGAATTTCCTGCTAAGTCTGGATTAGGATTATGCAACGTCGTGATTTTATTAAGCTAACCGCCGCAATGGGTGCTGCCAGCGCGCTACCTTTATGGAGCCGCACTGCCCTCGCTGACGATCGTCGTCCGGAACTGCCCATTCCGCAGCTTTTAACGCCCGATCCACGCGGCGTGATGAACATTACTGCCCGTACCGGCAGTAAAGTGTGGCGTGGCAAAACCGTTCCAACCTGGGGCTACAACGGCGATCTGCTTGGCCCTGCTATAGAGCTGGAAAGCGGTAAGCCGGTGACGCTTAACGTGCGCAATACGCTGCCGGAAGCCACCACTGTTCACTGGCATGGCTTAGCTATCCCGGGCGACGTGGACGGTGGGCCACAGGCGGTCATTGCGCCAGGCGAGAGCCGTACGGTGACCTTCACTCCCAGTCAACCTTCAGCAACCTGCTGGTTTCATCCCCATCTGCATGGCAGAACAGGGTATCAGGTCGCACAGGGGCTGGCGGGGCTGATCGTCGTTAAAGATATCGCGGGTGAAAAGCTGCTGCTGCCCAAAATCTGGGGCGTGGATGACATCCCGGTCATCTTGCAGGATAAGCGGTTAAACAGCGACGGCAGCAAAATAGAGTACGAGCTGGACGTCATGAGCGCGGCGGTAGGCTGGTTTGGCGATACCATGCTCACCAACGGCGAGATCTTTCCTCAGCACGCGGTGCCGCGGGGCTGGCTACGTCTCCGGTTGCTGAACGGCTGCAATGCCCGCTCGCTGAATCTGACAACCAGCGATCGTCGCCCGATGTATGTCATTGCCAGCGACGGCGGGCTGCTTGCTGAGCCGGTGCAGATGAGCGAGCTGGCGATGATGCCCGGTGAGCGCTTTGAAATCCTTGTTGATACTCACGACGGCAAAGCCTTCGATTTACAGACGCTGCCCGTCCGTCAGATGGGCATGTCGCTGGCGCCTTTCAATCAGCCGCTGCCGGTGCTGCATATCGTTCCGCTGCAAATTTTAGCCAGCGGTACGCTGCCGGATAAGCTGGTCGATCTGCCAGCCTTACCGGCAACGCAGGGAATAAAAGAGCGCTGGCTTCAGCTGACGATGGATCCTGAACTCGATCGCCGCGGCATGCTGGCGCTGATGGAGAAATATGGTCATGCGGCCATGGCGGGGATGAGTGGCGATGCGCATGATGATGAGTCTGCTGGCGGAGAGAGCGAGATGGCCGGTATGGACCACGGCACAATGGCGAATCAGAGTGCTGCGGGCGGCATGGATCACAGCCAGATGAATCAGGCCGGTATGGATCATTCGTCGGCAGAGGCAAAATCGCGGACGGCGGCTTATGATTTCCACAACGGCAATAAGATCAACGGGACGGCCTTCAATATGTCGCAGCCCGCATTTGACGTAAAGCGTGGCGTTGTCGAGAAGTGGACGATCTCTGGTGAAGGGGATGAGATGCTGCACCCGTTCCATATACATGGCATGCAGTTCCGCATTCTCTCTGAAAATGGCAAGCCGCCGGCACCGCACCGCAGCGGCTGGAAGGATATCGTACGTGTGGAGGGCTGGCGCAGCGAGGTTCTGGTCCGTTTCGATCACACGGCCAGCAAAGAGCACGCCTATATGGCGCATTGCCACCTGCTGGAGCATGAGGATACCGGTATGATGACCGGGTTCACCGTGAGTGACGAAGGGACGGCATAATTTGTACAGTCGTTGATAAGGGGATGCGTAAGGAAGCAGATGATAAAACGGCTTTCTCTGTTAGCCAGACCCCTAATGAAAAATCCTAAAAACGTCCAGCTTCTGGCCCTCTTTAAAAGAGGGCCACTGTTTACTGGTTAGGATTAGCCTGAGAAGGAAGAAATTTAGAATGGCGCTGTTAATAGTTTTAAGCTGTTAATTAATTTTGCCTTATTATTTATTCCATTATTTATAATCAGAGTCTGAAGATGCTGGCGACTCTGTAATAAACTGGCCCTGCCTGAGTATTTTCTTATTTGCCTGATTTGCATTAAGTTACCCGCTGGTTTTTACATTGACTCATAAGATGAGCAGCCATAACGTTAACTCAAATTCAGCAACCTGAAGTTACCCTCCTTATGAATAAACATGATCTGGTAAAGGAAAGGATCGTCTATGCAGACAACAAGAATTTTGTTGCGGATATAAATATTTTATTTACCACTGACAAGCGATATCTCACCTATTGTGGCGTCTGCCTCTTTTCCATCGCGCAGATGAACCCAGAGCTGAACCTGACTTTCCATATCTTTACTGATGAGTACAGCAAGCTTTTTCCCGCCTCTTTCTTTACTGACCACCCCAATATCAGCGTGGTTATCTACCTGTTAAATAACAAGGTTTTTGACGGGCTGCAGGTGTACGACTTTTACCCAAAATCGATCTATTATCGGGTCGTTGCCTCAACTATCCTGCATGATGAGGTCAGCCAACTGCTCTATCTGGACTGCGATATTGTCTGTAATGGCAGCATTAAACCGCTGTTAGCCATTGATATGGCTGACTATACAATCGCTGCAGTGCAGGATAAGGGGATGAACAAAGAGTACCTGACTTATCTGGGACTGGCTCGCGAGAAAAAGTATTTTAATTCCGGTGTGATGATGATTAATACCAAAGCCTGGAGGGATCATGGGGTAACGGAACAATTCTTTGTTAAAATCAAAGATAAAAAATATACTTTCCCCGATCAGGATTGCCTGAACATCATTCTGGATGATGAGGTCTTTTTCCTGGAGCAGGAGTATAACTTTATTCCAAAGAACAAAAGCACCCAGAAAAAGCCCGTTTTTATTCACTACGCCGGGCAGACCAAACCCTGGAGTATTTCGATTGAAGAGACGGGCTATAACAAAAATTATATCGATATGTACCGCAGGTCGCCGTGGAAAGATGTTCCCCTTGAGCCGCCGAAAAAAGCCTTCGAATCCTTTCACTACGCCAAAAAATTGCTGCATAAGAAACAGCCGGTGCTCGCTTCCTGGTGGCTGACTGTTTCAACGTATCAATTTATCGCGAAAAAGCTGCGCAGCAAAACGGTGTAAAGGCTGCCCGTGCAGCCTTTACACCCGGAGCAAGCCCGGTCAGAGCCGATCCAGCGCCAGCCGTAAATCCTCGATCAAATCTTCTTTATTCTCGATCCCAATAGAGACCCTGACGGTTGATTCACTGATGCCTATTCTTGCCCGTACGTCGGCAGGGACGCCGGAGTGCGTGGTGCTGGCCGGATGGCTGGCAAGCGATTCCGTACCGCCCAGGCTTACCGCCAGCTTGAACAGCTGCAGGGTATTCAGCAGGTTGAAAGCGGCCTGCTTACCGCCTGCCAGGTCAAACGAGAAGGTTGACCCTGCTCCGCTGCACTGCTTGCTGAAGACCACTTCAGCCGGAGAGCCGGGTTCAAGGAAGGAGAGGGCGTGAAGCTTTGCAATTTTGGGATGTCCCCGCAGGAAGTCAGCCACGGCAACAGCATTGTCGTTTGCCCGCTCCATACGCAGCGCCAGCGTTTCCAGCGAGCGGCCAATCATCCAGCTGGAGTGCGGATCAAGCTGCGTGCCTGTTGCGCTGCGCAACGCTTTAATCTGTCTGACCAGCGCTTTACTGCCCATCACCGCCCCGGCAATTAAATCGGAATGGCCGCCAACATATTTGGTCAGCGAATAGAGCGACAGATCGGCGCCGTGCTCAGTGGGGCGCTGGAAAACCGGCCCCAGCAGCGTGTTATCGCAGGCAATAATCGGGCGATGCTGCTGTTTGCGCTCAATGGCATCCGCCACCCGCGCGATTAACGCAATATCCACCAGGCTGTTGGTTGGGCTAGCCGGAGACTCGATCAGGATCACAGAGACGCGACCCTGCTGCATCGCCTGTTCGGCTGCTGCCTGGACGATCTCTTCATCCAGCCCATTAGCAAAACCCACCGCCGACACGTTCAGCTTGCGGAACGTTTTACTGAGCAGCGTTTCGGTTCCGCCATAGAGAGGCTGCGAATGCAGAATCGCATCGCCGGGTTCGATAAAAGTGAGCAGGGTGGTGGAGATAGCGGACATGCCGGAGGAGAAGAGGGCCGCGCTCTCGGTTCGTTCATAAATAGCGAGCCGGTCTTCCACGATTTCGCTGTTGGGATGATTAAAACGGGAATAGACCAGACCGTTTGCTTCACCTGCGGGCGGCTCTTTCCGGCCAGAGACATAATCAAAGAAGGCTTCTCCCTCTTCGGCTGAAGTGAACACGAAGGTTGAAGTTAAAAACACCGGCGGCTTAACGGCCCCTTCCGATAAGGTGGGATCATAGCCGTAGTTAAGCATCTGGGTTTCCGGATGCAGCTCACGCGCGCCAATATGGGTCTTTTTAGAATGAGAGGAAGCCATGCAATCTCCTGCCGACAGGCATGCTGAGAGGGGTAAGTTCAGCTTACGTTACCCTGTGCGGGTGGGGGGGAATAAATAAATTATCGTTCTAAGGTTAAAACCTTTTGCATGATGAAATATCGCTAATGCCCTCTTTGGAAGTCTGTACGTCTATTTTAAGATTGCCGTCCCGTGCTGCGCAACAACAGGAAACGGGGCGGCAAGATGTGATAGACTTCGCTGCTTCCTTAAGCCATCAAAACCGACAAAAGTTATGAAACATACCGTAGAAGTGATGATCTCCGAAGCGGAGATTGCAGAGCGCATTGCTGAGCTGGGCCAGCAGATTACCGAACACTATCGCGACAGCGGCAGCGACATGGTGCTGGTTGGCCTGCTGCGCGGCTCCTTTATGTTTATGGCCGATCTCTGCCGTAAAATTGAGGTGTCGCATGAAGTTGATTTCATGACGGCCTCCAGCTATGGCAGCGGCATGTCCACCACGCGGGATGTGAAAATCCTGAAGGACCTGGATGAAGATATCCGGGGCAAAGATGTGTTGATCGTTGAGGACATCATTGATTCAGGCAATACCCTGAGCAAAGTGCGTGAAATTCTCAGCCTGCGTCAGCCGAAATCCCTGGCTATTTGTACGCTGCTGGACAAGCCTGAGCGCCGGGAAGTGGAGGTGGGCGTCGAGTATGTGGGCTTCACCATTCCGGATGAGTTTGTGGTGGGATATGGCATCGATTATGCGCAGCGCTATCGCCATCTGCCTTACGTGGGCAAAGTGGTCATGCTGGATGAGTAGCTGAACTGAGCGGAGGTTTCCGCTCAGCATCACCGCACAAACGACTAAGGCCGGCGATCCCGGCCTGTTATATTATGCGTCGCCGTCGCGAGGACTTTCCAGATCGTTGAGCAGGTTAGCAATACCGTGACGGTAGCGCTGCTCAAGGGTTTCACGGTTAGTGGCCGCCACTTCCAGGTCACGCAGATAGCCGTCCTGAATGCCGTAAACCCAGCCATGAATAGTCACTTTCTGACCGCGCTTCCACGCTGACTGCATGACCGTTGAATGGCCCAGGTTATAAACCTGTTCAATCACGTTGATTTCACACAATTTGTCGAAGCGTTTTTCTGGCGGCAGTTCACCCAGTAACGAACTATGCTTGTACCACAGATCGCGGATATGCAGCAGCCAGTTGTTGATCAGGCCCAGCTCCGGATTTTCCACCGCAGCCTGCACGCCGCCACAACCGTAATGTCCGCAGATGATGATGTGTTCCACTTCTAACACCTCAACGGCGTACTGCACCACGGAGAGACAGTTTAAATCCGTGTGAATGACCAGGTTGGCCACATTGCGGTGAACGAACAGTTCGCCCGGCTCCAGCCCCGTCAGGCGCTCGGCAGGAACGCGACTGTCAGAGCAGCCAATCCAGAGAAAACGGGGCTTTTGCGCCAGTGACAGACGCTCAAAGAAGCCAGGATCTTCTTCTTTCAGCAGCTTGGACCATTGGCGATTGTTGCTGATAAGGGTATCAATATCTTTCATGTTAGTGTCGACCAAAACTCGAAATGCGTTGCGGTAATATAGGACAATGCGGCGTGATTTAAAACGGCAAACAAGAAAACCACACAAAACAGGGCACTCTTTTACCTATGACTTATGCACTGGAACTTGAAAAACTGACCAAAACCTATGCAGGCGGCGTTCAGGCCCTCAAGGGAATTGATCTTAACGTAGAAGCCGGTGACTTCTATGCGCTGCTTGGCCCCAACGGGGCAGGCAAATCCACTACCATCGGCATCATCAGCTCGCTGGTTAACAAAACGGCCGGCAAGGTGCGGGTGTTTGGCTACGACCTCCAGCAGGATGTGGTCAACGCCAAACGCCAGCTTGGCCTGGTGCCGCAGGAGTTCAACTTCAACCAGTTTGAGACGGTGATGCAAATCGTGGTCAGCCAGGCTGGTCTGTATGGCGTGGAAAAGCCGGATGCGCTGAAGCGGGCGGAAAAGTACCTCAAGCAGCTCGATCTCTGGGAGAAGCGCAACGAACGCGCGCGCATGCTCTCCGGCGGGATGAAGAGGCGCCTGATGATCGCCCGTGCGCTGATGCATGAGCCAAAGCTGTTGATCCTTGATGAGCCTACGGCGGGAGTAGACATTGAGCTACGTCGCTCTATGTGGACATTCCTGCAGGATCTGAATGCCAGGGGCACCACCATCATTCTCACCACCCATTACCTGGAAGAAGCGGAGATGCTGTGCCGCAATATCGGCATTATCCAGCGCGGTGAACTGGTGGAAAACACCACTATGAAAGGGCTGCTCTCTAAGCTGAAGTCCGAAACCTTTATTCTCGATCTCGCGCCTAAAAGTCCGTTACCCGAGCTGGATGGTTTTCAGTACCGGCTGGTGGACACCGCCACGCTGGAAGTGGAAGTGCTGCGCGAGCAGGGGCTGAACAGCGTGTTCAGCCAGCTGAGCCATCAGGGCGTGCAGGTTTTAAGTATGCGCAACAAGGCTAACCGCCTTGAGGAGCTGTTTGTCGATCTGGTCAACGGTCGCAAAGGAGAGAAAGCATGACACATCTTTATTGGGTCGCCCTGAAGAGCATCTGGGGTAAAGAGATCAACCGTTTCGCCCGTATCTGGATCCAGACGCTGGTGCCGCCGGTGATCACCATGACGCTCTACTTTATTATCTTCGGCAACTTAATCGGTTCCCGCATTGGTGATATGCACGGCTTCAGCTACATGCAGTTTATCGTGCCTGGCCTGATTATGATGGCGGTGATCACCAATGCCTATGCCAACGTCGCTTCCTCCTTCTTCAGCGCTAAATTCCAGCGCAACATTGAAGAGCTGCTGGTGGCCCCGGTGCCCACTCATGTAATCATCGCTGGCTACGTAGGTGGTGGGGTGGCGCGTGGCGTTTGCGTGGGCATATTGGTTACGGCTATTTCACTGTTCTTTGTTCCTTTCCATGTCCATTCATGGTCAATGGTCGCCGTAACGCTGCTGCTGACGGCGATCCTTTTCTCGCTGGCGGGCCTGCTGAATGCGGTCTTTGCACGGACTTTTGACGACATCAGCCTGATCCCCACCTTTGTGCTGACGCCGCTTACCTATCTGGGCGGGGTATTCTACTCCCTGACGCTGCTGCCGCCCTTCTGGCAGATGGTGTCAAAGCTGAATCCCATCGTCTACATGATCAGCGGCTTCCGTTATGGCTTCCTGGGTATTTCTGACGTGCCGCTGGTGTTTACGCTGGGCGTATTAGTGGCCTTTATTGTGGTGTTTTACATTCTGGTCTGGGTGCTAATCCAGCGCGGCAGAGGCTTACGTACCTAAACGTTTCCGTTAATCCCTTCCCGCCACGGGAAGGGATAGTAAACAAAATCATTCGCTTCACCTCCCGATTCTTTTTTCTTTCCTGATTTTCTCTTTCACTTATTTTCTCACTGGCAATGACTATCATACCGCTGGTAATAAAATTAACAGTACCACTTTAAATTAAGCTGAACCTGACTTATAAGGTATTGTTCATAATGTTTAATCTTATTCTCTTATTCTAAGAATTAACTGAGTAATTATTTTAAACAATATTATGGGTCAATTAAGCATATTCTCATTTATTGTGAATATCGGTTCGGATCATTTTATCGATTGTCAGGATATGTATAATAAACCCTGCTTATCAGAGTCTGTATAACTTTATGGCCATAATAATTTCAGCCATAAGGCGGCTCGCTTTTTTTTGAAAAAATTCTGGCTCGGGGAAAAATATGAACAGACTGACATGGGTGGATAACCTGCGGGGGATGAGTGTGCTCGCCGTGATTTTCCTGCACAGCACAATTGCTGTTAACGGCAATGCCGGGCACCTCACCGTAGTAACGGACGTCGTTAACCATCTGCTGGAGCCGGTAAGATTAGGACTGATGTTCTTTGTCTCGGGCCTTTTTGTCGAGAGCGGACTGAGAAAAGGCCTTGATCTCTTTGTGAAAAACAAAGTGAAGAGCATTCTCTACCCCTTTATTATCTGGGTAGGGATTTATGGCGGGCTGAAGCTGCTCTTTAATTCGGTCTCTAATAATCCGCAGTCCCCCCTTAATATTGTCCTGTCACATTTAAGCGGCGGCGGTGATATTACCTGGTTTCTGCACTCGCTGTTTATCTTTTTCCTCGTTATTCCCTGGGTGCGTCGCATTCCTTTTTATATCGTTATTCCAGTGGCGCTGATCCTCAGTTATACGCTCCCTGAAATTCCCGCCGGCAGCCTCTTTTCCAGTTTTGATAACGGCCATATCAACCGCTCATTTTACCTCTTCCCATTCTTTTATCTTGGGGATTTACTGGTACACCGGCAGGTCGATATTCCCGGCATAGTGAGCAAAAAAATGGTGCTGCTGCCCTCGGCGCTCTGCTTTATCGCTTTGTCTTCCGTTAATTTTCTTTCAGAGAGCGGTATGGAGTGGCAGCTGATGGCCCCGCTGGCGCTCTGTTCCATTCCACTGTTTATCTTTGTGGCATTACATACCAATGTGAAGCTGGTGCACTTTGTCGGCGTCAACTCCATTGTGTTTTATCTTTCGCACTATCTGGCGATCCAGGTATTTGCTAAAGCGGTGAAGTTCACCAGTGAGAAAATGGTGATTAACGATCTTAAATTTGTTGCCGCTTTCCTGTGTGCCCTGCTGCTGCCGTTAAGTATTTGCTGGTTACGCCGAAGAGGCATGCTGAACTTCCTCTTCACCCTGAAGAAAACGCCAAAAAATACCGCCACGCTTGCTCATTAGTCTCCCCCTTTCAACAGGCACCCCTGAGTGGGCGCCTGTTGTTTGCCGCGAAAACCTGCCCGATTATTTGATGTCGATCACTAAATATAAGTAAACCTTATCCCGCCGCAAACTTTCTCTCTTTTGACGCCACACACACATATCGCGAATACGTAGTACTGGTCTTAGTGTGCGCCGGTGTTGTCACGATAACTCAGGCAGGCTGCAAGCCTGTTATCCACTTGCTTAACATTGGAACATGCTTATGGCTGGTATCAACTCATTACCTACTTCTGTCACCCACGCTTCAGGACAGGCGACATCCAGCGGAACCCGTGCCCGACACACCGCCACCGCCGGTCCCTCGACCGCGGCTCCCACTCCCGCAGACGCTGCGCGTCAGCAGGCCATTAATAATATTGCTACCCAGCTGCATCACTATTTTCCTGGCGGCGGCGATCTGAATCATCTTGTTCAGGATCGTGCCAGTGAACTGCACGAGATGGGGGAAACAGCGGAAGACGTTGCTGCCACGATGGCGAAAGGATTGAAAATGGATAATATCAGTGAGGCGGTGGGGAGTGCCGTTAAAGCTTTTCCATTTTCCATTTCTGGCTACCCTGCGGGTGCCATTAAATTAGGGGCCAATATTGCCGGGGCTTCTATGAAGTCAGAGGGGCAGGGGGCAGCGATTGATGGCGCCACGGCAATGGTGCTCAAATCGGTAGGCGATAAGGTCTTTGCTCCGGTGGTCAAGGATTCCCTGTGGATGGCAGCCGATGCGGAAAAACTGGAACCAGAGATGCAGGAAATGCTTAAAAAACGTCAGGGGCTGGGGGAAAGCCTGAGACTGGCCCCATTAGGTAGTCAGGGTTTTAACGGCCGTAACGCCGTTGTCGGAACCGTGGCTACGTTAACGCACAATAATCCGCAGGCCGTCTCCCATACCAGTAACGTACTGAGTCTGGCGGCTGGAGCAGCGGGTGGCGTGTTAACGAACAAATTCAGTGCTTCTCATGGTCCCGAATACTTATTGGGAAGAACCGACTGGAAAGCACAATATGTGGCGTTGAAAAACACCAGTGTAAAACAGCAGATGAGCTCAGGCGGAGCGGAAAGACTAAAAACGCTGCTGGTCAGCGTGGCAAAGCCCAGTAACTATGCAAAGGGAGTGTTAAACGTCGTTTCAGGAAATATGCTGGCAGAAATCGGCGCTTTAGCCCTGGGGCTTGGCTTAAATGCCGCAGTGCGGTATGCCGCGCGCAACACTGGAGTAGGTGAGGCAGTGAGTTCCGCTTCTTCCGCCGCGATCGATGAGTTGACCAATCGATTAGGGGCAGGAGACCTCACAAACATGAAAGACATTGCTGCGGATCAGGCTATCAATCTGGTAGGCGCGGGACTGGCTTATGCCTTCCAGGGGGTGGCAGGGGCGCTGGCAGGACCGGCTCCCACACGTAATGATGAGGCGGTAGATCACCTTGCGGATAAGGTAGTAAATAGCGTGTTAGGGCAGAAAACCGGCGAAATCAGGGATAAAAGCGTGGATGTGGTGCAACGTGGGGCGAAAGCAACGGGGCAGTTTACCGTAGAAACGGCAGTAGCGACCAAAAGTCAGTTTATAAAAAAGGCTAACGCATTTGCAGATGGGGCAGTCAAAACCGGCAATGCAGTAGGGAGTGGCCTGAGCAGCGCGAAAAGTAGTGTTTCTGGTACCATGAGCAATGCCCGGCAGTGGACGAGCGAGCAGGTCAGGCAGCGGTTAACTTCCTCGTCACAACCGGGACAGGCAATGCCAGCCACCGCGGGTCAGACTGCGGCACCGACCGCACCGCAGCCAACGCTTCAGGCCTCATCGCAGCCCAGTGCACCGGCGATGCCTCAGCCGACGTTTCAGGCTTCAACCTCTCGCCCCGCGGCACCGCCGCCGTCAGCCGCACAGGCTTCAGCGTCACAGGCCACGTCACAGACGAGACCACAGCCTTCCGCTCAGGCTTCTGCTTCACAAACTACGGCGCAGGCGAGACCGCAGCCCTCCGCTCAGTCTTCACCATCCCAGCCTGCCGCACAAACAGCATCCTCTTCAGCTGCACCGGGCAGTTCCCGCACCGCCGCACCGCCCGCAGGCGAAAACATTGAGATGCAGCCCCTGGGGAAAAGTAAGCAGGCCTGAATTTGAAGGTATGACAGTGTGAAACAGAGGAGGCAGAGTCTGCCGTGAGAAGAGCGGGGGAGCGATCCCCCGCCCGAGGATCAGGCAACCTGTACCGGAACGGCTTTTGCCAGGCGCTTCATTACGTTGTCGCCTTCGAAGTAGGCCACTTTAGGCTGCCACTCACGGGCCTCTGCATCGGGCATCGTGACGTAAGAGCAGATAATCAGAATATCCCCCTCACAGGCACAGCGGGCGGCTGCGCCATTCACGGAGATGATCTTCGAGCCGCGCTCAGCCGCGATGGCATACGTTGAGAAACGCTGACCGTTGGTCACGTTGTAGATGTCGATCGCCTCATATTGCAGAATGCCGGAAGCGTCGAGAAAATCCTGATCGATGGCGCAGGAGCCTTCATAGTTCAAATCCGCCTGGGTCACTTTCACCCGGTGGAGTTTGCCCTGCAGCATAGTACGGTTCATAACCTTGTTACCTTTCCCGGAGAACAAAAAGGACGCCAGCATCGCCGCGTCCGGAAGTTTGTTACTGCGTTAAATCAACCTGCTGATTATCAATCAGGCGAGCTTTACCCAGCCAGGCCGCCATCAGGATCACCGCCCGCTGGCTGTCGACATTGAGCGGCAGCAGCGTATCAGCATCGCAAATTGCCAACCCGTCAGCCCGCAGGCCCTGTACGGCGAGCGCGGTTTCCGCTTCGGCAACGATCTCCTCAATATGCCGTTCACCGTTGGACAAGCGCGCCGCCATGCTGTTCATCACTTTGCTGACCGCAGGTGCCAGCTTGCGCTCATCTGCGGTGAGATAGCCGTTGCGGGAGCTGAGTGCCAGACCATCTTTCGCCCGCACGGTCGGCACGCCAATAATGGTGATGTCGTAGCCCATATCCGCCACCATTTTGCGGATCAGCGCCAGCTGCTGATAATCTTTTTCGCCAAACAGCGCCATGTCCGGCTGCACCAAATTAAAGAGCTTACTGACAATGGTTGATACGCCACGGAAGTGACCCGGACGGCTGGCGCCTTCCAGCAGCGTGGAGAGGCCCGGCACTTCAACAAACGTCTGTTCGCTCAGGCCCGTAGGGTAGATATCGCCAGGCGCGGGCGCGAAGACCAGATCCACCTTGCGGCGATTCAGCTTCTCGCAATCTTCCTGCAGCGTGCGCGGATAGCGGGCCAGATCGTCAGGGCGCTCAAATTGCATCGGGTTCACAAAGATAGAGACCACCACAATGTCCGCCTGTTCACGTGCTTCATCTACCAGCGTCATATGGCCATCATGCAGGTTACCCATAGTGGGAACCAGAGCGATGCGTTTGCCATCCTGGCGCCAGCGACGAATTTCCCGGCGCAGCATGGGCAATGTTTCAATAATCAGCACAGACCTTCTCCTGTATTAGTGAAAACTGTGTTCTTCGGCAGGGTAGGTCCCTGCTTCCACTTCCATCAGGTATTGCCTGACGGCAGCGCGGATATCGCCGGTATCAGCGAGGAAATTTTTGGCGAATTTAGGAATATGGCCGCCGGTAATGCCAAACGCATCATGCATCACCAGGATCTGGCCGTCGGTCACGTTGCCCGCGCCAATACCGATCACGGGAATGGTGAGCGCTTCGGTCACCCGCTTAGCCAGCGCCACCGGCACACATTCCAGCACCACCATCTGTGCGCCTGCTGCCTCCAGCGCAAGCGCATCCGCCAGCAACGTCTCTGCGGCCTCGCTCTCGCGCCCCTGAATTTTGTAACCGCCGAAGATATTAACGGACTGCGGCGTCAGGCCCAGATGGCCGCAAACGGGGACGGCACGCTCGGTTAATTGCTTCACCGTCTCAGCCAGCCATTTGCCGCCTTCCAGTTTGACCATATTGGCACCGGCGCGCATCAGCTGAGCCGCACTGTCAAAGGTCTGTTCCGGGGTGGCATAGGTCATGAACGGCAGGTCAGAAAGCAGCAGCGCCGAAGGGGCGCCGCGTCTGACGCTTTGCGTATGGTAGACAATATCTGCGAGGGTTACCGGAAGGGTAGAGTCGTGCCCCTGAACCACCATGCCAAGCGAATCGCCCACCAGCATCACCTGAATGCCCTCGTCGGCAAACAGTCTGGCAAAGCTGAAATCATAAGCGGTGATCGAGGCAAATTTTCGGCCACTTTTTTTCCACTGGCGAAGGGTAGAGACCGTGGTCGGTTTCATGACAACCTCTTTAAGCGAGTTTTCGTGGGCGTATCTTAATGGAAGGGGAAGGGGTTTGCACTACCAGCGCTGTATGGCGCTTGCATCCAGCTTAGAGAGAAGCTCAGCGGCTTTTACGCCGTCAGGTAAGGCGATCTCTGGCGCAATTTCCAGCAGGGGCACCAGCATAAAAGCACGATTAGCGAGATCGTAATGGGGCACGGTGAGGCGCGGCGTAGCCAGCGTCTGGTCGCCAAACAGCATGATATCGAGATCCAGCGTGCGCGGCCCCCAACGCTCCTCTTTCCTTACGCGTCCCTGTTCCTGCTCTATACGCTGCGTCTGATCCAGCAGCTCTTCAGGCAGTAAGGCGGTATCAAGCGCTACGGCAGCATTAAGGTAGTCGGGCTGATCGGGCGGGCCATAAGGCGGCGTGCGGTAAAAAGCAGAAGAGACCACCAGCGTGGTCTCAGGGATCGCCGCCAGTGCATCAAGTGCGGCCTGCACCTGATGCAGCGGGTCAGCAAGATTGCTGCCCAGGGCGAGATAAACGCGGGTCATACGTTGCTGTTGCTGCCGCGTGGGCCGGGAACGCGCTTACGGGGTCTGCGGGTACGACGGCGTGGAACCGGATCGTCCCCCAGCGTATTCAGCATCGTTTTCTGCTGTGGCGGAGCCGAGACCTGGAATTCGCTCCACCAGGTGGTAAGACGCTGCAGCTCATGGTTGTTTTCCACTTCTGCACGCAGTGCCAGCAGGTCATAAGCGGCACGGAACTTTGGATGTTCCATCAGTTTCCAGGCGCGTTTGCCATGGCGACGGGAGAGACGAAGCTGCAGCTGCCAGATATCACGCACCAGCGTGGTGATGCGTTTAGGAATGGCCAGCGAGCGACAGGCTTCATCCAGCACATCATTCATCGCCAGCGCAAAGGCGTCGTAATAGGCAAGCCCACTCTCCTGAGCAATTTTCTGCGCCGCTTCCAGCTGCGGATACCAGAACATGGCGGAGAACAGGAAGGCGGGATTAACGCGCATTTGGTTATGAATACGGTGATCGGTGTTTTTCAGCACCTGCACAATCATCCGCTCCATGTTGCTGTCACCCTTCTCCGTAAAGTAACGGGTAATAGTCGGGAACAGAGGCTGGAACAGCTGATATTCACGCAGCTGCAGATAGGTGCTGTAACCGTAGCCAGCCTGCAGCAGCTTCAGCGTCTCTTCAAACAGACGCGCAGGAGGAATGTCATGCAGCAGCGTGGCCAGACGTGGAATGGGCTCTGCCGTTTCGGCAGCGACAGACATATCCAGCTTGGCGGCGAAGCGGATCACGCGCAGCATGCGCACCGGATCTTCACGGTAGCGGGTTTCCGGGTCGCCAATCAGGCGCACGATGCCCTGCTGGAGATCGTTCAGGCCGCCAACGTAGTCGCGCACCGAGAAGTCGGAGACGCTGTAGTAGAGGCTGTTAATGGTGAGATCGCGGCGCTGCGCATCGTCTTCGATGGTGCCAAAAATATTGTCGCGCAGCAGCATGCCGTTCTGGCCGCGCTGCGAACTGTTGCGATCTTCCACCACCTGTTCAGCTTCGTGATGGCCACGGAAGGTGGCGACCTCAATAATTTCCGGGCCAAACATCACGTGTGCCAGGCGAAAACGGCGGCCAACCAGGCGGCAGTTACGGAACAGTTTACGCATCTGCTCCGGCGTGGCGTTGGTGGTCACATCGAAGTCTTTCGGCTTTTTACCCAGCAATAAGTCGCGAACGCCGCCGCCTACCAGATAGGCTTCATAACCCGCTTTATTCAGGCGATAGAGCACCTTAAGGGCATTTTCACTGATGTCTTTACGCGAGATAGTATGACGATCGCGAGGGACAACGGTCATCTGATGCACTTCACCGACCTCGGCGGGCGCTTCGTCTTCACGACTCAGAACTTTTCGGCAAAAATTAGCAACTCGGGTAAAAATGGGACACCTCGATAGTGACATTTACGCTTAACGTTAAAAAAACAGCGGCTAATCATAGCTCAGAGAAGCCAATTTGAGAATCTTCATCTCTCATCCGCGTCATCTTTCAGGCAGGAAAGGGGCTGACGCCGCCCGAAAGCCGATAAATCAGCCACGGGCGAAGATGAGTAATAGCGTAAACCTATTGGGTTTCCGCTTTCGTGTACAGCGCATTCTCTGCCGGTATCGCTGTTACCTTCCAGTGGGTTATCGCCTGCTGCAAGATTTCTGCCAGCGGCAAATCTTGCCAACCCTCGCTGACCGGCTGCCGCAGAAAACGCAGCGCCTGCACAATAGCAGGGCGGGCATCACCCGACGGCAGGGGGCTGGCATGGTTCTGTTTTGACAATTTTTGGCCATCCGCACCGATAGCCAGCGGCAGATGCAGGTAATCGGGAGCCGTCCAGCCGAACGCATGACAGAGCGCAATTTGCCTCACCGTGGGATCGATCAAATCGGCTCCCCTGACCACTTCGGTGACGCCCTGGAAATGGTCATCCACTACCACCGCCAGGTTATAGGCAAACAGGCCGTCGCGGCGATGAATAATGAAATCTTCCCTCGCAAGGCCAGCATCCGCCTGAATAGTGCCTCTGAGCTTATCCTGAAATTCGCTTACCGGATGATCTACCCGCAACCGTAACGCTGCATTTTCCGGGCCAGCGTTGAGATCCCGACAGTGGCCATCGTAAATGCCGCCAATCTGCTGGATGCGGCTACGCGTACAGGTGCAGTAATAGCTGCGCTGCTGCCGGGAAAGCCAGTTTAATGCTTCGCGATAGGCCTGATGACGGCTCGACTGCCAGAGAACGTCGCCATCCCAGGTCAGCCCATGCTGTTCAAGCTGCGCAAGAATGCGGCTGGCTGCCCCAGCCACTTCACGCGGCGGGTCGATATCCTCAATGCGCACGCGCCACTGCCCATGCTGAGCACGAGCCTGCAGATAACTGCCAAGCGCGGCAATCAGGGAGCCAAAATGCAGTTCGCCAGAAGGAGAGGGGGCAAAACGCCCGATATAGGAAGAAAACATAGAGGAAGAGACCGGCAGTGAAGCAGGTGCTTCACTGCACAATCCAGTAGCCATTAACCGGCCATTTGTTTTTCGCGGATTTCCGCCAGCGTTTTACAGTCGATGCAAAGATCGGCGGTAGGACGTGCTTCAAGGCGACGGATACCGATTTCAACACCGCAGGAATCGCAGTAGCCAAAATCGTCGTCTTCCACTTTCTTCAGCGTCTTCTCGATCTTTTTGATCAGTTTGCGCTCGCGGTCACGGTTACGCAGTTCAAGGCTAAATTCCTCTTCCTGTGCAGCGCGGTCAACCGGATCGGGGAAGTTGGCGGCTTCATCCTGCATATGACTCACCGTGCGATCAACTTCATCCCGAAGCTGGTTGCGCCAGGCTTCAAGGATCTTCTTGAAATGCTCCAACTGGGCTTTATTCATGTACTCTTCGCCCGGCTTCTCTTGGTATGGCTCCACCCCAGCGATGGCGAGAATACTCAGGGACGAGGTTTTACGGGTTTGCCCTTCTTGCATGTTGTTTCTCCTGGATAACACGCACTATCGATCCCCATCGGGGATAAAAACAGGTCGCTATAAATAGCAGAAGCGATCAAGGTTGGCAATTATTCCTGAACATGCCTTGACAAGCCTGTGAGGAAAAGCGTATTCAGGCGCCCGTTATGAGCAATGCTATAACAGCAAATTGCGCCTGAATTTACAACTTCACAACTAACGGCTTTTTCAGCGTCATGCCGTCTGGTGATAATTGGGCTTTATAACAAAGCACTTCAACCCCGCTCTGCCGAGCCTGTGCCAGTAGTTCTGCGTAGCGTGCGTCAATATGACGCGCCGGGGAAACGTCCTCAATCCCCGTGTGCAGAACGGCAAAAAACAGAACCGCACGTTCGCCATTTTCAGCAATCTTCGCCAGTTCACGAAGGTGCTTTTGGCCACGAACGGTAACCGCATCCGGAAAATACCCAATACCTTGCTGTAACAGCGTCACGGATTTGACTTCAATATAGCAGTTTACCCGGTCACTTGCCTGTAACAGAAAGTCGATGCGGCTTTTTTCTGCGCCGTATTTCACTTCAGCCCGCACGCTGTCGTAACCGGAAAATTCTGGAATTGTCCCCAGCGTCAACGCCTCTTTTACTAAGCTGTTGGCGCGTAAGGTATTCACACAAATCCAGTCACCCGTTTGCGTTTCCGTCAGCTCCCAGCTGTGGGGATATTTCCTCGTCAGGCTCGCCGATGTGGAGTACCACACGGTGTCGCCTGGCGTGGCACAGCCGGTCATTGCTCCCGTATTCGCGCAGTGCAGGGTAAACATTTCGCCTTCTGGCGTAATGACATCGGCCAGGAAACGTTTGTAACGTTTAATCAGCGTAGCCGGACGCAACGCAGGGGTAAAAATCATAGCACTTCCTGTGAAAGTTCCCACTCAGCGAGCGGCTTATAACGCGTTTTGCCCTGAGCATAGCGGGACTCAAACAGCGCAAACCGTTCGACGCGAAACCGCCAGCTAAAATTACGCGGCGGTAGCGAGACTGGCTGCGTAGCGTTGCGCAGTAATGTGACATGGGGATGAAAGGGCAGCGGAGTTTGATAACAGCCGCTGCGGGCGGCTTGAGAACGCAGCAGCTCTGCCAGCTGCAGCAGCCCGCGGGGCGATTGTTTTGGCCCCAGCCAGACTACGCCAGAGCGGGCCCAGTGCCCGGCATCATCCAGCGTCAGCGTAAAGGCGGGCTGACGGATGCGGCCCGCGAGCTGCTTTAGCGCGTGCGCCTTCTCCTCGCTTATCTCGCCCAGAAACGCCAGCGTCAGATGCAGATTATCGGCGGCCACCGGGCGGCCCGCTTCGGCGGGAAACGTTTCGGCCCGCCATCTGATTAAGCTCTGTCGGCTCTCTTCGGGCAGAGTGATGCCGAAAAACAGCCTTTTTTGCTCACTCATGGTGCTCTCCGGTTTTCCAGAAACAGGAATGCTACAATGCCCGGCAAATTTAGACCATGACGTTCTGGAGCAAATACGTGAGTTCATTACCGGTCAGCGTGGTGCTACCCGATCTGCTGGCGGCGCTGCAATCTTCTTCGCAGGTGCTGCTGGCGGCCCCGACCGGTGCGGGGAAATCAACCTGGCTGCCGCTGCAAATCCTGCAACAGGCGGACTTCACTGGTCGCATCCTGTTGCTGGAGCCGCGCCGCCTGGCGGCGCGTAATGTCGCCCAGCGATTAGCGGAGATACTGGGCGAGCAGCCGGGTGAAACCGTGGGATACCGCATGCGCTCGGAGAGCCGGGTGGGCAGCGCTACGCGTCTTGAAGTGGTGACCGAGGGGATCCTCACCCGCATGCTTCAGCAGGATCCGATGCTGGAAGGGGTGTCGCTGGTGATCCTGGATGAATTTCACGAGCGCAGCCTGCAGGCGGATCTGGCGCTGGCGCTGCTGCTGGATGTTCAGCAGGGGCTGCGTGACGATTTGAAAATTTTGCTGATGTCCGCAACGCTGGATAATCAGCGGTTGCAGACTCTGCTGCCCGATGCGCCAGCGATCGCTTCCGAAGGCCGCGCCTGGCCCGTTGAGCGCCGTTACGCCTCACTGGCAGCCAATTATCGCTTTGATGAAGCCGTGGCGCGCCAGGTCAGTCAACTGCTGCGGGAAGAGAGCGGATCCCTGCTGCTGTTTCTGCCGGGCGTCGGGGAAATTCAGCGTGTACAGACGCATCTCTCCTCCCTGGTGGGCAGCGATGTTGATCTCACGCCTTTATATGGCGCGCTGTCGCTCAGCGAACAGCGCAAAGCGATTCTTCCGGCCGCGTCAGGTCGGCGTAAGGTGGTGCTGGCAACCAATATTGCGGAAACCAGCCTGACGATTGAAGGCATCCGCTTGGTTGTCGACAGTACTCTGGAAAGAACCGGCGTGTTTGATACCCGCACCGGATTGACCCGCCTGCAGACGCAGCGCATCAGCCAGGCTTCCATGACGCAGCGGGCCGGACGAGCAGGGCGACTGGAGCCGGGAATTTGCCTGCATCTTACCGCGAAGGATCAGGCTGAACGTGCCGCTTCCCATGCGGAACCAGAGATCCTGCACAGTGATTTGGCCTCACTCTGGCTGGATCTGCTGCAATGGGGCTGTCATGACGTCAGCCAGCTCCAGTGGCTTGATACGCCGCCAGAGCACAATCTTCACCAGGCAAGAGCGCTGCTGCACCAGCTTGGCGCCACGGATAAAGCCGGGATGCTGACCACCAAAGGGCGAAGCATGGCCACGCTGGGCAGCGAACCCCGTTTCGCCGCGATGCTGATTGATGCCGGAAAAGAGGCGGACAGCGTGGCTACTGCCTCGCTTCTGGTCGCGATGCTGGAAGAGCCGGCGCGGGGCAGCGCCGATCTCCGTGACAGTTTTCATCGCCGCCAGCCCAACTGGCAGCAGCGGGCCAGGCAGCTGCAACGGCGCCTCAAGAGCGAGGGTGGCACGCCGGACAACGACCTTATTGCTCCCCTGTTAGCGGGCGCGTTTCCGGACCGGATCGCGCGGCGGCGCGGCACGCAAGGGCGCTACCAGCTGGCTAACGGCATGGGCGCGATGCTCGATACCGACGAAGCATTAACCCGCTATGAATGGCTGATAGTGCCGCAGCTTTTACAGAGCAGCACGCAGCCTGATGCCCGCATTCTTCAGGCCCTGCCGACAGAAATAGAGGCGCTGACCCGCCACTCTCCTCAGCTGCTGAAACAGCGAACGGAAGTGGAGTGGGATGATGAGAGGGGCACGCTGCGTGCCTGGAGGCGCGAGCAGATTGGCGAGCTGGTGATAAAATCGCAGCCGCTGAATAAACCGGATGAGGAGGAGCTGCATCCGGCCATGCTTCGCTGGATCCGCAGCAAAGGTCTTTCGGTACTCAACTGGAGCCCGCAGGCGGAACAGCTGCGTATCCGTCTGGTGTGTGCTCGCCAGTGGCTGCCGGAAGAGAACTGGCCAGCGGCCAGCGAGGCGGATCTGCTGGACTCGCTGGAGCAGTGGCTGCTGCCTGCGATGCGCGGCGTGCGTGATGCCAGGGGGCTGAAACAGCTTGATGCCTTCGGCGCTTTATTACAATTGCTCACATGGTCACAGCGCCAGCAACTGGATAGTCGTCTGCCAACTCATTACACTGTGCCGACCGGAAGCCGGCTTCCCATTCGCTATGACGAAGAGAAGCCCCCGGCGCTGGCCGTTCGCCTGCAGGAGATGTTTGGCGAAGCGCAAACCCCTTTGGTAGCCAATGGGCGTGTACCGCTGGTGCTTGAGCTGCTCTCACCCGCGCAGCGACCATTGCAGATTACCCGCGATTTAGCCGGGTTCTGGCAGGGCGCATACCGTGAGGTGCAGAAAGAGATGAAAGGCCGCTACCCCAAACACGCCTGGCCGGACGATCCGGCCACCGCGCTGCCCACGCGGCGCACTAAAAAGTTTTCTGCGCCTTCCTGAACGAAGACGCCGGAGTTCCTGTTTCGGAAGGTTCCCGTTCCGAAGCCAACTGACGAAGAACAAAGTAGTCGGCCCTGCCGACGGCAGTTCCTGGAGAATGAAAACGCATGTCTGACGATCGCGAACCTATTGGGCGCAAAGGAAAACAGCCCAAACCCCCGCGCAAAGTGGCGGGCCGAGGTCGCCGCAGGGACGAGGAGCACGATGATTTTGATGATTTTCAGGATGATGACAACGATAACGAGGAGGTAAAACCGGTGCCACGTAAAGGAAAAGGGCGACCATCGGGTAAGAAAAGAGGCTGGCTGAGCTTGCTGATTAAGCTGCTGCTGGTCTTTATCGTGCTGATGGCCGTGTACGGGGTTTACCTCGACTCACAAATTCGCAGCCGCATTGATGGCAAAGTCTGGCAGCTTCCGGCCACGGTCTATGGCCGCATGGTCAATCTTGAGCCGGGCATGTCCTACAACAAGAAAGAGATGATCGCTCTGCTGGAAGGCACGCAGTATCGCCAGGTCACCAAGATGACTCGTCCCGGCGAATTCACCGTGCAGGCCAACAGCATTGAGATGATCCGTCGTCCGTTTGATTTCCCGGACAGTAAAGAAGGGCAGATCCGCGCGCAGCTCAGCTTCAGCGGCGACACCCTGAGCGAGATCAAAAACCTCGACAGCGGCCGTGATTTCGGCTTCTTCCGTCTCGATCCGCGACTGATCACCATGCTGCAGTCGCCAAACGGCGAGCAGCGTCTGTTTGTGCCGCGTGCTGGCTTCCCCGATCTGCTGGTGGATACGCTGGTTGCTACGGAAGATCGTCACTTCTATCAGCATGATGGCATCAGCCTCTACTCGATTGGTCGCGCGTTCCTGGCAAACATTACCGCCGGAAGAGCGGTGCAGGGCGGCAGTACCTTAACGCAGCAGCTGGTGAAAAACCTCTTCCTGACCAACAAACGTTCGCTGTGGCGTAAAGCCAACGAAGCGTACATGGCGCTGATCATGGATGCACGTTACAGCAAGGACCGCATCCTTGAACTCTACCTGAACGAAGTCTATCTCGGTCAGGCGGGTAACGATCAGATCCGTGGCTTCCCGCTGGCGAGCCTCTACTACTTCGGTCGTCCGGTTGATGAGCTGAGCCTCGATCAGCAGGCGCTGTTGGTAGGAATGGTGAAAGGGGCCTCGCTCTATAACCCGTGGCGTAACCCGCAACTGGCGCTGGAGCGCCGCAATCTGGTGCTGCGCCTGCTGCAACAGCAGAAAGTGATCGACCAGGAGCTGTACGACATGCTCAGTGCACGGCCGCTGGGGGTACAGCCGAAGGGTGGGGTGATCACCCCGCAGCCAGCCTTTATGCAGATGGTACGTAACGAACTGCAGGCTAAGCTTGGCGACAAGGTAAAAGATCTCTCCGGCGTGAAAATCTTCACCACGATGGATCCGGTTTCCCAGGATGCTGCCGAGAAGTCGGTAGAGGATGGTATCCCGACGCTGCGTAAGCAGCGTGGGCTGAAAGACCTGGAAACAGCGATGGTGGTGGTTGACCGCTTCAGCGGTGAAGTGCGCGCGATGGTAGGCGGAGCCGATCCGCAGT
Source organism: Erwinia pyri (assembly GCF_030758455.1). Taxonomy (NCBI): domain Bacteria; kingdom Pseudomonadati; phylum Pseudomonadota; class Gammaproteobacteria; order Enterobacterales; family Erwiniaceae; genus Erwinia; species Erwinia pyri. Next base: position 3,656,047 of record NZ_CP132353.1, on the reverse strand, counting down.
TTGCGGGCTATAACCGTGCGCTGCAGGCTCGCCGCTCTATTGGTTCTCTGGCTAAACCAGCGACCTATCTGACAGCACTCAGCCAGCCGGACAAGTATCGTCTGAACAGCTGGATTGCCGATAACCCGATTGCGCTGAAACAGCCTAACGGCTCGATCTGGAAACCGCAGAACGATGACAAGCGCTTCAGCGGGCAGGTAATGCTGGTGGATGCGTTAACCAACTCCATGAACGTGCCAACCGTTAACCTCGGGATGACGCTGGGTCTGCCACAGGTGGTGGATACCTGGACCAAACTGGGCGTGAACAAAGATCAGCTGCAGGCGGTACCCGCCATGCTGCTGGGGGCGCTGAACCTGACGCCGATTGAAGTGGCTCAGGCGTTCCAGACCATTGCCAGCGGCGGTAACCGGGCGCCACTCTCGGCGCTGCGTTCAGTGATTGCTGAAGATGGCACGGTGCTCTATCAGAGCTTCCCTCAGGCTGAACGCGCCGTTCCGGCTCAGGCAGCCTATCTGACGCTCTATACCATGCAGCAGGTCGCCGATCACGGTACGGCGCGCGCGTTAGGTGCCCGCTATCCTAAGGCGCATCTGGCAGGCAAAACCGGTACCACCAACAACCTGGTTGACAGCTGGTTTGCCGGCGTGGATGGCAAAGAAGTGGCTATCACCTGGGTAGGCCGTGACAACAACCAGCCGACCAAACTCTACGGAGCAAGCGGGGCGATGCAGATTTACCGTCGCTATCTGGATAATCAGGCACCCATGCCGCTGAACCCAACGCCGCCGGAGGATATTGCGCCGATGACCGTGGACTCAGCGGGTAACTTCGTTTGTGGTACGGGCAGCAGCGCCTGGCGCACTCTGCCGGTCTGGACCACTGATGCCAACGCACTCTGCCAGCAGCAGCAACAGCAGGTTCAGCAGCAACAGCAGCAGCAGGACGAGCAGAAAGACAGCGACGGTGTGGCGGGCTGGATCAAGGATATGTTCGGCAAGTAATTTCCCCACCTGAACAAGCCGGCTCCTGGTGAGCCGGTTTTTTTTGCCCGCTACTCTGCACAGCCGTTACGAAAACCTCACATTTGTACGTTTCAGCTTAACCTCACAGTTACCCCGTTATTTCCCACATTTTACATCGGGTTATTCCTGCGGCATTTGGCCTGCTGGCAAGGGATTTCTGCTTGCAGTAGCGCCGTTAATTCGCATATTATCCAATCGTTATAATAATAATTCTCGTTTACGTTTACATTCCGTTAATCTCATCCAGAGAAATGCAAAATGGCTACTTTGTCTTTTAATCCTTTGCTTTTGCCAGTGAAAACCTCAAAACGTCGGCTGGCAGTGCTTGTTGCGCTGAGCCTCTCCTCCTCCGCTTTTGCTGCTGGCGAAGAGACTATTACCGTGAATGCCAGCGCCGGGAGCGCCGTGCCGCAGGAGAGTGCCTGGGGTCCCGCCCCGACCATCGCTGCAAAGCAGAGCGCGACGGGCACCAAAACCGACACGCCGATTGAGAAGAACCCCCAGTCCGTGTCTGTGGTGACCAGAGAAGAGATGGATCTGCATGCGGTCACGACCGTAAAAGGCGCGTTTGACTATACGCCGGGTGTTCTCACAGGCAATCGCGGCAGCTCTGACGTCATTGATGCCCTGTCTATTCGTGGCTTCAGCGAGACAAATACCAATCAATATTTAGACGGGCTTAAACTTCAGGGAGATAACTACTCTGAGTTTGCCATCGATCCCTACTTCCTTGAGCGCGCTGAACTGCTTCGCGGTCCTGTCTCCGTGCTTTATGGCAAAAGTAACCCAGGCGGTGTCGTTTCCCTGGTCAGCAAGCGTCCAACAACAGAAACGCTGCGTGAAGTACAGTTCAGGATGGGCACCGATAACCTGTTTTCAACCGGTTTTGACTTTGGTGGCGCCATTGATGATGACGGCGTTTACTCCTACCGGCTGACCGGCCTGGCGCGCAGCCAGGATGCACAGCAGGATATGCAGAAGGAGAAGCGTTACACCGTTGCGCCTTCCTTCAGCTGGCAGCCTGATGCGAATACCAATTTTACGCTGTTGACCTATTTCCAGAACGAACCTCAAACGGGTTATTACGGCTGGTTGCCTCGTCAGGGCACCGTTGTCCCTATCACGGATGGCAATGGTAATCAGCATAAGTTGCCAACCGATTTTGATGAAGGCGAAGCCAGCAACAAAATCTCCCGCAACACCAAGATGATTGGCTATAACTTCTCGCACAGCTTCAACGATACCTGGACCGTGCGTCAGAATTTACGTTATGCCGACCTGCGTACCGACTATCGCAGCATCTACGGTAACGGTTTTGATACCACCACTAACGCCATTACCCGCGGTGTGGCGCTTTCTGAAGAGACGCTAAACCAGTTTGCGCTCGATAATCAGGTGCAGGCCAAATTTGCTACCGGTGCTGTGGATCATACGTTATTGCTGGGCGTGGATTATCAGCGTACCCGGAATGATATTGACGGCTATTTTGGCTCCGCTGCTTCGCTGAGCGCACTGAATCCGCAATATGGTAACGACAGCTATGCGCTGAACTTCCCTTACCACTATCTCAACAAGCAGGAACAGACCGGCCTGTACGCGCAGGATCAGCTGGAGTGGGATCGCTGGGTAATGACGCTGGGCGGCCGTTACGATTATGCGATGACATCCGCCCTTAACCGTAACGGCGACAGCCTGACGAAAAATCACGATCAGGCTTTCACCTGGCGCGGTGGCCTGAATTACGTCTTTGATAACGGCGTTGCACCTTACTTCAGCTACAGCGAATCCTTTATTCCTACTTCCGGCACCAACGCCCAGGGGCAGCCGTTTGATCCTTCAAGGGCCAAACAGTATGAAGCCGGGGTGAAATATGTACCGAAAGATCGTCCCATCGTTATTACCGGTGCGGTTTATCAGCTGACGAAAACCAAAAATCTGACGGCCGATCCGCAGCAGCAGCAGTTTAGTAATCAGGGAGGAGAAATCCGCTCCCGTGGTGTTGAGCTTGAAGCGAAAGCTGCGGTTAACGCCAACGTTAACGTTATGGCTTCTTATACCTACACCGATGCTGAATATACTCACGATACGCTGCTCAAAGGGAGAACGCCGGTTCAGGTGCCTGAGAACATGGCCTCTTTGTGGACAGATTACACCTTCAATGAAACCGCGTTGTCTGGCCTGACGGTAGGTGCTGGCGTACGTTACGTTGGGGAGAGCAAAGGGCTTTACAGCACCGGCGCTAATAACAACCAAAACTTCAACGTAGCCAGCTATACCACTGTTAACGCCCTGGTCAAATATGACCTCGGACGTTTTGGTTTGCCGGGTTCTTCTTTAGCGGTGAACGTCAACAATCTGTTCGATCGCGATTACGTTGCGAGCTGCTATCGTGACTATGCCTGCTATTGGGGCGCAGAACGTCAGGTGGTCGGTACCGCAACCTTCCGTTTCTAATCTTTATATCGGGCGCGGTTCGCTGCGCCCTCCAATCAGAAGACCGCTATGTCTCATCCGCATGCTACAGAAACAACCTTCACGCTGGATAACGCTGCTTTTACCGTCCCTGGGCGGACGTTATTGCAACCGCTGTCGCTGACTTTTCCCGCCGGAAAAGTTTGTGGGCTGATCGGCCATAACGGCTCCGGAAAATCGACCTTACTCAAGCTACTTGGGCGGCATCAGCCAGCTTCAAAAGGGCAGGTGCTGCTGAACGGTAAAGCCCTTGCTGAGTGGCCAGGTAAAGCGTTTGCCCGTGAGGTCGCCTACCTGCCGCAGCAGCTGCCTGCGGCAGAAGGAATGACGGTGCGTGAGCTGGTGTCGATGGGCCGCTATCCCTGGCATGGGGCGCTGGGCCGCTATGGCGCAGAAGATCGTGAGCGTGTGGAGGAGGCGATCTCGCTGGTGGGACTCAAGCCGTTTGCACAACGTCTGGTCGACAGTCTCTCCGGCGGCGAGCGCCAGCGTGCCTGGATAGCGATGCTGGTGGCGCAAAACAGCCGCTGCCTGCTGCTGGATGAACCAACCTCGGCGTTAGATATTGCGCATCAGGTTGAGGTGCTGGCGTTGATCCAGCGTCTGAGCCGCGAGCGCGGCCTGACGGTGATAGCGGTGCTGCATGATATCAACATGGCGGCTCGCTACTGTGACCACCTGATAGCGCTTCGTCACGGCGGTATGATTGCACAGGGCGACGCTCCGGCGATTATGCAGAGCAGCGTGCTGGATAAAATTTACGGCATCCCTATGGGGATCCTGCCTCACCCTAATGGCGGTTCGCCGGTGAGTTTTGTTTACTGACGGATGGGTCTGTTTATGCCAGATTATTTTCGTCGCCGCCTGCTGATGGCGATGGCGCTCGCTCCTCTTGTTCCTGCCTGGCGTGCTCAGGCGGAGCAGCCGGTGGATCTTAAACGTATTATCAGCCTGGAGTGGCGTCCCACCGAGATGCTGATGGCGCTGGGCGTGCCGCCGATGGGGGCCGCAGAGCTGTACAATTATCAGCTGTGGGTGGGGGAGCCAGCATTACCCGCCTCGACGGTGGATGTGGGGCTGCGTACCGAACCCAATATCGAACTGATGATCCAGATGAAACCGTCGCTGATCGTCTACTCCTCAGGCTATGGGCCTTCTCCTGAAACCCTTGAGAAAATTGCACCCGGCATGGGATTTGCCTTCAGCAATGAGAGCGGTAAGCCGCTGACCGTTGCCCGCGAATCGCTGCTGCAGCTCGCTGAAAAAATCGGTCGCCTTGAGCAGGCCCGGCAACACCTTGCTGAATTTGACGCGTTTATTGCCGAGGCCAAAGCCCGGCAGGCTGCCAGAGTACAGCGGCCCATGCTGTTGATCTCCTTCCTGGATACCCGACATGCAATGGTGTTTGGCAAAGGGAGCCTGTTTCTGGAAGTGATGGAAGCGCTGGGCATTGAAAATGCCTGGCATGGCGAAACCACTTACTGGGGAAGCACCGTGGTAGGCATTGAGCGACTGGCTGCTATCCGCGAAGCAGAAGTTGTCTGTTTCGGTCATGGCGATGATGCCATTATGCAGCAGATCGCTGCTGCGCCACTCTGGCAGTCGATGCCGTTTGTGCGGGAAAACCGTTTCCGCCTGGTGCCTCAGGTCTGGTTCTACGGCGGGACGCTCTCGGCAATGCGCTTCTGCCGGGTGCTGGATAACGCGCTGGGGGCAACATGAAAACGACTGTACGTTTCCCGGCCCTGCTGTTATCGGTGCTGATACTCTTTGCTGCTGGCCTGACTTATTACAACTTCAGCCAGCATCTGCCCGTTGCGCTGTGGCGGAGCGCGCTCTGGTCCGCCGATCCGCAAAGCGTGGATCAGATGGTGTTTCATTACAGCCTGCTGCCGCGGCTGAGCCTTTCGCTACTGGTGGGCGCCGGGCTTGGCCTGGTGGGATTACTGTTCCAGCAGGTGCTGCGCAATCCGCTGGCGGAGCCTGCCACGCTGGGGGTGGCTACGGGTGCGCAGCTTGGCCTCACCGTAGTGACGCTCTGGAGCCTGCCCGGCGGGTTAGTGACCCAGCAGATTGCGGCGATGGCGGGCGCGATTGCGGTGGGCCTTATTGTTTTTGGCATCGCCTGGGGAAAACGTCTCTCCCCGGTGACGCTGATCCTTGCGGGTCTGGTGATGTCGATGTACTGCGGGGCGGTGAATCAGATCCTGGGGCTGTTTAATCATGAACGGCTGCAGAGCATGTTTCTCTGGAGTACCGGCACGCTGAACCAGATGGACTGGCACAGCGTCAGCTTTATCTGGCCGAAGCTGCTGGTGGGATTTGCGATCTCTCTGCTGCTGCTGCGTCAGATGGCGTTAATGGGCCTGGACGATGGCGTAGCGAAAAACCTCGGTCTGGCGCTCTCTGCCGCGCGCCTCGCGGTACTGGCGCTGGCGATTATATTGAGCGCCCAGCTGGTTAACGCCGCGGGAATAATTGGCTTTATCGGTTTGTTTTCGCCGCTGCTGGCGAAGATGCTGGGCGCACGACGCCTGCTCAGTCGTCTGCTGCTGGCTCCGCTGATTGGCATGCTGCTGCTCTGGCTGGCGGATCAGGTGGTGCTCTGGCTGACCGATAACTGGCGTGAGGTCTCTACCGGTACCGCAACGGCGCTGATTGGTGCGCCGCTGCTGCTCTGGTTGCTGCCCCGCCTGCGGACGGCGGCGGTGCCACCGGCGATGGATCAGGGCGATCGTGTTCCTGTGGAACGTCACCATGTGCTGTACTGGGCGGCAGCGGGTGCAGTAGTGCTGCTGCTTGTCAGTGCTGTGGCGCTGAGCTTCGGACGCGATGCCCAGGGCTGGAGCTGGGTATCCGGCGATCTCTGGCAGCAGCTGCTGCCGTGGCGTATGCCGCGCCTGGTGGCTGCCGTTGCCACCGGCATGATGCTGGGTGTGGCTGGCTGCATTGTGCAGCGCCTGACGGGAAATCCTATGGCAAGCCCGGAAGTGCTGGGTATCAGCTCCGGTGCCGCTTTTGGCGTGGTGATCATGCTGTTCCTGGTGCCGGGGGATGCTTTCGGCTGGCTGCTGCCCGCCGGAAGTCTGGGCGCGGCGCTGACGCTGCTGATCATCACGGTGGCAGGCGGACGCGGCGGCTTTTCCCCTGAACGCATGCTGTTAGCCGGCATGGCGCTCAGCACCGCCTTCGCTACCCTGCTGCTGATGCTGCTGGCCAGCGGCGATCCGCGAATGGCAAACCTGATGACCTGGATCTCTGGCTCAACCTATGGCGTCGATGCCGCGCAGGCATGGCGGACGGTGGTGGTGGCCGCGGTGCTGCTGGCGCTGGTACCGCTTTGCCGCCGCTGGCTGACCCTGTTGCCGCTGGGAGGCGAGACGGCGCGCTCGCTGGGGGTGGCGTTGAAACCTTCACGCTTTACGCTGCTGCTACTGGCCGCCGCGCTGACGGCTGCCGCCACGCTGACCATTGGGCCGCTGAGCTTTATTGGCTTAATGGCGCCGCACATTGTGCGGATGCTGGGCTTCCGTCGCGCTGTGCCACAGCTGGTAATGGCAGCGGTGATGGGCGGCATCCTGATGGCGATAGCGGACTGGTGCGGAAGGATTGTCGCTTTCCCGAACCAGATCCCGGCCGGGCTGCTGGCAACGTTTATCGGTGCCCCCTACTTTGTTTATCTGCTGCGTAAAGTCTGACAGGCTGAACCGGAAGGGAGCACAGCATGGGGCAAAGTTGTTGAAGATCGCGGGAAGGTTGCTTGCCTGAGTAATAACCGCATAAAAAAAACGCCTGACTGCTGAGTCAGGCGTTTTTTTATACCTCAGAGCGGGGCGGTTCAGCCGCCAGGGCTCAGGCTAATTTTGTAAAGCTGCGGCGTGCCGCCTCTACGGTGCGTTCAATATCCTGCTGGCTGTGCGCCAGAGACATAAAGCCCGCTTCGAAAGCGGAAGGCGCCAGATAAACGCCCTCTGCCAGCATCAGATGGAAGAACTTTTTAAAGCGTTCCACATCACATTCAGTGACATCCTGGTAGCAGGTTACGCTGTCGGCTGAGGTGAAGAACAGGCCAAACATACCGCCCACGTGGTTCACTACCAGCGGGATGCCGGTCTCTTTCGCTGCCGCCAGCAGGCCTTCCGCCAGCTGCGTGGTCAGCGCGGTAAGTTTGTCATGGCTACCGGGTTTGGCAATTTCGCTCAGGCAGGCAAAACCTGCCGCCATCGCAATCGGGTTACCCGAAAGCGTACCAGCCTGATAAACCGGCCCGGTAGGCGCCAGCGCAGCCATCACGTCACGACGTCCACCAAAGGCGCCAACCGGCATGCCGCCGCCGATGATTTTGCCCAGACAGGTGAGATCGGGCTTCACGCCATAGTGCGCCTGTGCGCCAGCCAGCGCGACACGGAAGCCGGTCATCACTTCATCAATGATAAACAGGGCGCCAAACTCGTCGCACAGCGCGCGCAGGCCCGGCAGGAAGTTATCGTTCGGCGGGATGCAGTTCATGTTGCCGGCTACCGGCTCGACGATAATACAGGCGATCTCATGCGGATATTGCTCAAAGGCCGCGCGCACGGAATCGAGATCGTTGTAGGTGCAGGTCAGAGTGTGTTTGGCGAAATCAGCTGGCACACCCGGCGAGTTGGGCTGGCCGAGGGTCAGGGCGCCGGAGCCCGCTTTCACCAGCAGGCAGTCCGCATGGCCGTGATAGCACCCTTCAAATTTGATGATTTTGTCGCGATGCGTGTAGCCGCGCGCCAGGCGAATCGCGCTCATGGTGGCTTCAGTACCGGAGTTCACCATGCGCACCATATCCATGGTGGGCACCAGCTCGGTGACCAGCTGCGCCATTTTTACTTCCATCTCCGTCGGCGCGCCAAAGCTCAGGCCGCGTTCAGCCGCTTCAATGACTGCGTTGCGGATGGCAGGGTGGTTATGTCCCAGTACCATCGGCCCCCAGGAGCCTACGTAGTCGGTGTACTCTTTGCCGTCGGCATCGTACAGGTAAGCGCCGTCGGCTCGTTCAATAAAGAGCGGGACGCCGCCAACGCCGCTAAACGCACGCACCGGCGAGTTCACGCCACCGGGAATTAACTGCTGCGCCTGGGCATACAGATTTTCAGACTTACTCATGGTTCCGCTCCTGAGAATGCATTTAGAAAAACCTCGCCATTCTAAGGGAACATGGGGCTGGGATAAAAGGCAAGTCGCGCTTTTGCCACCACAGAGTGGAAATTTTTCCGGGACTTCGCCAGCGGGAAGGGTAAGATATTGACCTATCTTTACCGAGAAATGAACAGGATATGAACGAACCTACGTCATCTACTGAGCAGTTAAACAGCGTCCCGGTGCGGCGGGGCGATTTTTTACGCCTGCTGATCCGGGGAGATAAAACGCCCGTAGCGGTCCTTATTCTGGCGGGCATCGTCGGCACGCTGGCTGGCCTTGTTGGCGTCGCTTTCGAGAAGGCCGTCAACGCCGTCAGCACGCAGCGCCTGACTATGCTGGCGACTGTTGAGCAGCACTGGGTGCTGGTTTTCCCGCTGGCCTTTATTCTCTCCGGGCTGCTGGCGATGGTGGGCTATTACCTTGTCAGACAGTTTGCGCCGGAAGCGTCCGGATCCGGCATTCCTGAAATCGAAGGGGCGCTGGAAGAGCTGCGTCCCGTGCGCTGGTGGCGAGTTATCCCGGTTAAATTTATCGGCGGCATGGGCGCGTTAGGCGCGGGCATGGTGCTGGGAAGGGAAGGGCCGACGGTGCAACTCGGTGGCAATATCGGCCGGATGGTGCTGGATATTTTCCGCATGAAAAGCACCGAGGCGCGCCACTCGCTGCTGGCGACCGGTGCCGCAGCCGGACTCTCCGCCGCCTTTAACGCGCCGCTGGCGGGCATCCTGTTTATTATCGAAGAGATGCGGCTCCAGTTCCGCTACAGCGTTATTTCCATTAAGGCCGTCTTTATCGGCGTGATCATGTCCAGCGTGGTATTCCGCATCTTCAACGGGGAAGGGGCGGTAATTGAAGTGGGTAAACTGGCTATTGCGCCGGTCAATACGCTCTGGCTCTATCTGCTGCTGGGGATGCTGTTTGGCGTGGTTGGCGTGGCGTTTAACGCGCTGATTTTCCGTACCCAGGATATGTTTAAGCGACTGCATGGCGGTAATCTGCGTAAAATTCTGCTTATTGGCGGCGTGCTGGGCGGCGTATGTGGCGTACTGGGCGTTATCGAGCCGGAAGCGGCAGGGGGCGGCTTTAACCTGATCCCGATTGCGGCAGCGGGCAATTACACGGTCGGGATGCTGCTGTTTATTTTTATTACCCGCGTTGCCACTACGCTGCTCTGCTTTGGCTCCGGTGCGCCGGGCGGGATTTTTGCGCCTATGCTGGCGCTGGGCACCTTGCTGGGCACCGCCTACGGTATGGCCAGCGCTTCGCTGTTCCCAGCTTATCACCTGCAAGCGGGAACGTTTGCCATTGCGGGCATGGGGGCGCTCTTTGCCGCTTCAGTCAGAGCTCCGCTGACCGGGATCGTGCTGGTGCTGGAAATGACCGACAATTATCAGCTTATTCTGCCGATGATTATCACCTGCCTGGGCGCAACCTTACTGGCACAGTTTCTTGGCGGCCAGCCGCTCTACTCCTCGCTGCTGGCGCGCACGCTGGCCAGCCAGCAGCAAAAAGATGATGAGAAAGTGGCAGCACAGAGTGCCACGCAGCCGGAAGGGAAAACGGCGGATACTTGATTGCTATACTGGTATATAAGATAATGGTGCCAGAGATGGTCGAATTATGACCAGTCGCCCGAATACATACTGGAGTATTAAATGAGTGACGATATAGCTCTGCCCCTGCAATTCACTGAAGCAGCGGCCAGTAAAGTCAAAAACCTGATTTCAGATGAAGAGAACCCGGATCTGAAACTGCGCGTCTATATCACCGGTGGCGGCTGTAGTGGCTTCCAGTACGGTTTTACCTTTGATGACAAGGTAAATGATGGCGATATGACCATTGAGAAAGAGGGTGTTGCGCTGGTAGTGGACCCGATGAGTCTGCAATATCTGGTGGGTGGCGCAGTCGATTACACCGAAGGCCTTGAAGGCTCCCGGTTTATCGTCACCAACCCGAACGCCAAAACCACTTGTGGCTGCGGTTCTTCGTTCAGCATCTGATGCTGCTGCCCCGGCACGTTCGCTGCCGGGGCGCTTACCACTCTACCGTAACTAGTTTCGCTACCGTGCGGCCTCCACTATTTTGTGAAATTACCGATTCAGTGACTTTAGGCTGGGCAGATTGCTGCTGGCCGCAGCTGACTTTAGGTGCTTTTGCTGGTGTAAGACTTTGCCCGTCAATGTGACATTGCGAGTAAATGGTCAATTTGACCCCGATGCTGCCCGTAATGGATGCAGCACAGGCGTGACCAGCCATCATTAGGCCAAAGGCCAGATAAACGGCTTTCATTTTTGCTGTTATCCTGGTGTAGATAAAATAGGGGCATCAGCCCAAAATCGGGCAGCGAGAATAAAATATTTCGCCGCCTCGTTATTTGATTAACGACACTTTCTGCTGAAACTTTAACCGACTTTGCTGCGGTCTTACGGTTTCACGCCTTCAGCCCGGGTGCAGTTGACTGCATATTTGTTGAGCTGCCTGAATAATACGCGGGCCTGGCCGGCTAAACCAGTCCTCATTGACGGCGATCGCTGGCATCGCTAACTGCGGGCGCCAGAAGGCCTCTGTTTCAGAGATACGTTGCGCATCGCCTGTGGTTATGACGATCTGCGGTCTCCTCATCAACACCTGTTCGCGGCTCACCTGAGGCCAGGCAACGCGGCTGTCGGCAAAAATGTTTTCTCCGCCGCAGAGCTGCAGAATTTCATTCTGCAATGTGTTGCCAGAGGCGGTGAAGAGAGGGCGCTGGCCAAACTGCAGGAAAACCCTCTTTTTCGGCAGGCTGGCGTAATGCTGGTACAACGCGGCCTGCTGGTTTAACAGCGCTTCAGCGGCACGATCGGCTTTTTCCGGCGCCGGACTCCAGGCCTTTAACTGACGCAGGCTGTCTGCCACTTCCCGGATCGTAACGGGATTGATCCAGACGATTTTGATGCCGAAAGCGCGGAGCTGATCCACCTGACGCTGAGGATTGCCTTCACGCCAGGCGAGCACCAGATCAGGCTTGAGCGCCAGAATGCGTTCCACGTTGATACCCTGCCAGTTGGCGACCTGCTCCAGCTGGTTAGCTTCAGGCGGATAGTCTGAGTAAGCACTGACGGCCACAGGCCTGATGCCTGCGGCAAAGGCCAGCTCCGTCAGGGCCGGAGCCAGGGTAATTACCCTGGGCGCGGCGGCTGCGCTGAAGCAGGTCAGCAGCAGCAGGGCAACAAGGAACCTAGCCACGCGACAGGTTGGTCAGCAGCGTCTCAACCATCAGAGAGGATTGCTTCGCCGCCACCACCAGGAATTCATCAAAACTCAGGTGCGATTCCCGATCGGCCACGTCAGAAATGGCTCTGATCACCACAAACGGCACCCCAAACTGGTGACAAACGTGCGCGATAGCCGTGGCTTCCATCTCCACGCCAATGGCCTGCGGGAAGGTTGAGCGAATGCGTGCCAGCGGCTCTGCGCCGTTGATAAAGGCATCGCCACTCACTACCAGACCGCGCACGGCATGCAGGCCAAGCTGTTTAATGCAGGTTTCTGCGGCTTCAATCAGGGCGGTATCGGCGGTGAAGGCGGCAGGGCAGCCCGCCATCTGGCCAGGCTCATAGCCAAACGCGGTGACGTCGGCATCGTGATAACGCACTTCATCTGACACCACGATATCGCCAACCTTCAGCGAAGAAGCCAGACCGCCAGCGGAGCCGGTATTGATAATAAAGTCAGGCTTGCACAACTGTAACAGCAGAGTGGTGCCCAGCGCGGCAGAGACTTTGCCAATGCCCGATTTCAGCAGAGCGACCTCAACACCGTTCAGCGTGCCGGTGTAAATTTCACAGCCTGCCAGGGCCAGCGTTTGACGATTTTCGATTTTGTCGCGCAGCAGGGTAATTTCCTGCTCCATTGCACCAATAATGCCTGCTTTCATAGGGATACTCGCTAATGTTGTGGAAGTAAACTGTGCTTTCGGCGCATAGTCTATCATGGCAGGATGAAGGACATAATCCGCAAGAGGCGTACAGGCATGGATCTGGTGCCGCAGAATGGGAAGCAGGCATGACCGACATCGACTTCAGGAAAAAAATCAATTACCAGCGCCGTTATCGTCCTCTGCAGGGGGTGAAAAGCGAGCATGAAATATTGCGGATCTTCGAGAGCGATCGCGGACGCATTATCAATTCAGCGGCCATTCGCCGTCTGCAACAGAAAACCCAGGTTTTCCCGCTGGAGCGCAATGCCGCCGTCCGCTCAAGGCTGACCCATTCGCTGGAAGTTCAGCAGGTGGGGCGCTATATCGCCAAAGAGATCCTGACCCGGCTGAAAGAGCTGGGACAGCTGGAAAATTATGGCCTTGCTCAGTTAACCGGGCCTTTTGAGAGTATCGTCGAGATGGCCTGCCTGATGCACGACATCGGCAATCCGCCTTTTGGTCATTTTGGCGAATCGGCGATCAACGACTGGTTCCGCCAGCGGCTGGATAACGATTATCAGCCCGAAAATGCACGTACCGATCGCTGTGAACCGGAAGCGCTGCGTTATCAGACGGATGGTTTTAACGATCTTCGTGCAAAGATTCGTCAAGATTTATCCCACTTCGAGGGTAATGCGCAGGCTATCCGCATGGTGCATTCGCTGCTGAGGATGAACCTGACCTGGGCGCAGGTGGGCTGTATCCTGAAATATACTCGTCCCGCCTGGCACAAAGGAAACATCCCGCCGGGCCACGATTACCTGATGAAAAAGCCGGGCTATTATCTGGCTGAAGCGGAATATGTCGCCCGGTTATGCAAAGAGCTGGATCTTCAGCCGCATTGTCGTTTTCCTTTGACCTATATTATGGAAGCGGCGGATGACATCTCCTATTGTGTGGCCGATTTGGAAGATGCGGTTGAGAAAAATATTTTCACCGTCGAGCAACTTTATGAACACTTATTTGCGCTGTGGCCTGCCCATCAGCCGGGCGACCTATTTAGCCTGGTTGTCACAAACGCGCTGGATAAATCCAGAAGTTCACAAACCAGCCGCAGCAGTGAAGATCAGTTCTTTATGTATTTGCGGGTGAATACCGTTGCCCGCCTGGTACCGCATGCCGCTAACCGGTTTATCGATAATTTAGCGGAAGTTTTTGATGGCAAATTCAATCAGGCGCTGCTGGAGGATGGCACAGCACAAAATCAGCTGCTGGAAATTTTCAAAAAAGTCGCTTTCCGTCATGTGTTTAACCATCCGGACGTTGAGCAACTGGAGCTGCAGGGATACCGCGTTATCAGCGGTTTATTAGATATTTATCAGCCTTTATTAGCGCTGACTCAGCAGGAATTTGGCGAGCTGATTGAAAAAGATTATTTAAAAGGGTATCCGATAGAAACGCGCCTCTTTCACAAACTTTCCACGCGCTTTCGCCTGGCTTATAGTGAAGCGATGGGGCGGCTGGATAATCGCGCGGGCGATATCGCCATCTGGGAATATTATTACCGGGCGAGAATGCTACAGGATTATGTTAGCGGCATGACAGATCTGTTTGCCTGGGATGAGTATCGCCGTCTGATGGCGGTGGAATAACGTTGCCCCCTTGAATTGTAAAGATGAAGAATAAATATTTACCTTTAGCGCAATCTTTTTCATGAACTTAGCGCTAAAACTTCACTCTCATCATCACGACCACAGCAATGGTTGCATAATTGGACATATAGAGAAACAGACGCATGAAAAAAACACTTTTAGCTGGCGCGTTGGCTCTGAGCCTGGGAATGGCGATGACCCCCCTTACTGCTTCGGCCGCAGAAACCGCTTCTTCCTCCAGCCAGCAGCTTCCGAGCCTGGCCCCTATGTTAGAAAAAGTGATGCCTTCGGTAGTGAGTATCAATGTTGAAGGCAGTACCACGGTGAAAACGCCACGGATGCCACAGCAGTTCCAGCAGTTCTTTGGCGACAACTCGCCATTCTGCCAGGACGGCTCGCCTTTCCAGAGCTCCCCTATGTGTCAGGGCGGCGGTGGACAGGGGCAGGATCAGGGTGGAGCCGACACTCAGCAGGAGAAATTCCGCGCGCTGGGATCGGGTGTGGTGATTGATGCCGCTAAAGGGTATGTCGTCACCAATAATCATGTGGTTGATAACGCTACTAAAATTCAGGTGCAGCTCAGCGACGGCCGCAAGTACGACGCGAAAGTGATCGGAAAAGATCCGCGTTCCGATATCGCTCTGATCCAGCTGAAGGATGCGAAAAACCTGACGGCCATCAAAATTGCGGATTCTGACGATCTGCGCGTCGGTGATTACACCGTAGCCATCGGTAACCCGTATGGTCTGGGTGAAACGGTCACCTCCGGGATTGTCTCGGCGCTTGGCCGCAGCGGCCTGAACGTTGAAAACTACGAAAACTTTATTCAGACCGATGCCGCCATCAACCGCGGCAACTCCGGTGGCGCGCTGGTTAATCTTAACGGCGAGCTGATTGGGATCAACACCGCGATCCTGGCACCGGACGGCGGCAACATTGGTATCGGCTTCGCCATTCCAAGTACCATGGTGAAAAACCTGACGGCGCAGATGGTGGAATATGGCCAGGTGAAACGCGGCGAGCTGGGCATCATGGGCACCGAGCTGAACTCTGAGCTGGCGAAAGCGATGAAAGTGGATGCGCAGCGTGGCGCGTTTGTCAGCCAGGTTCTGCCTAACTCCTCTGCTGCCAAAGCGGGCGTGAAGGCGGGCGATGTGGTCACCTCCATCAACGGTAAGCAGATCTCCAGCTTTGCCGCGCTGCGTGCTCAGGTTGGCTCGCTGCCGGTTGGCACCAAAATGGCGCTTGGCCTGATCCGCGACGGCAAGCCTCTGACCGTAAATGTCGAGCTGCAGCAAAGCACTCAGACCAAGGTTGAATCTGCCACGATTTATACCGGTATTGAAGGTGCTGACCTGAGTAACTTTGACGAGAAGGGCGTTAAAGGGGTCAAGGTTGATAATGTGAAGGCGGGCTCTGCCGCTGCGCGCATTGGCCTGAAGAAAGATGATGTGATCCTGGGCGTTAATCAGCAGGCGATCGCTAATCTGGGCGAACTGCGTAAAATTCTGGATACCAAGCCTTCCGTACTGGCTCTGAATATCCAGCGTGGCGACAGCTCCATCTATCTGTTGATGCAGTAATCTCCTCAGTGCCGACGCTCGTCGTCGGCACTGCTGTTTTGCAATCCCGGTTATTACCCCTTCTCTTTGTGATACTCCCCGCAATTTTCACAGTCCGCACCGCGCTTAGTGCAGTTGCACAATGTTTCGCTCTGGCGCCACAGGTATGCTGAAAGAATGATGCTTTGCTGGAGAGGTAAATGGCTACCTATCATCTGGATGCCCGGCTGGCGCAGGAAATTGTTGCCCGCACGATGCAAATTATTGACAGCAATGTCAACGTGATGGACGCGCGCGGCCGCATCATCGGCAGCGGCGACCATGAGCGTATTGGTGAAATGCACGAAGGGGCGCTGCTGGCGCTCTCTCAGGCACGGGTTGTGGACATTGATGAGGGCGTGGCTAAGCACCTGCACGGTGTGCGGCCGGGGATTAATCTGCCGATGCGCATTGATGGCGACATCGTGGGCGTTATTGGCCTGACTGGCGAGCCGGAAACGCTGCGGCATTATGGGGAACTGGTCTGCATGACGGCGGAGATGATGCTGGAGCAGGCGCGTCTGCTGCATATGCTGGCGCAGGATAGCCGTCTTCGTGAAGAGCTGGTGCTTAACCTGATCCGCAGCGATACGCTTTCACCCGCATTAGTGGAATGGGCTCAGCGTCTGCGTATCGATCTTAATCAGCCCAGAGTAGTGGCGGTGGTAGAAGTGGACAGCGGCCAGCTGGGGGTGGACAGCGCGATGTCTGAGCTGCAGCAGCTGCAAACGCTGCTTACCACGCCGGAGAGAGATAACCTGATTGCGATTGTTTCGCTGACGGAGATGGTGGTATTAAAACCGGCGTTTAACGCGCATGGTCGGTATGACGCGGACGACCACCGCAAACGAGTGGAGCTGCTGCAGTCGCGCATGAAGGAGAGCGGGCATCTGCGGATGCGTATTGCACTGGGGAATTTTTTCACCGGGCCGGGCAGCATTGCGCGCTCCTACCGTACCGCCCACACTACGATGCTGGTTGGCAAGCAGCGGATGCCTGAACAGCGTAGCTATTTCTATCAGGATTTAGTGCTGCCCGTATTGCTCGACAGCCTGCGCGGCGGCTGGCAGGCTGGCGAACTCTCTCGCCCGCTGGCCAGGCTAAAGTCGATGGATAATAACGGGCTGTTACGCAGAACGCTGACCTCGTGGTTCAGCAATAACGTCCAGCCCTCGGCAACGGCGAAAGCGCTCTATATCCACCGCAATACGCTGGAATATCGGCTCAACCGGATTTCTGAACTGACCGGACTCAATCTGAGTAATTTCGACGACAGGCTGCTGCTCTATGTTGCGCTGCAGCTGGATGAACAGCCTTAAATAAAAAAGGGCGGAGTTCGCACTCCGCCCTTTTTGCCAACTTACCGTAAATTAACGGCCGTTGCGGGTCAGCTTTTCAAGATCGGATTCAATCTCGCTGATTTTGTTAGAAACCACATGCTCCAGATGGCGCAGGTCTTCCAGAATTTTACGTTTCAGATCCACTTCAACCTGGTCACGCTGGCAAATCTGGTCCAGCTCATCGATCACATAACGCAGGTTCGGGCTGATTTCCTGAATCTCTTTATATCCCTGGCTGGCGTTATCAGCCACCACGGTTTTACGCTGGCGCGGATATTTAAATTTCACGCTTTTGGCAAAAAATTCGCCTTTGTCTTTGCGGAAATAGATTTTCAGGATGTCGTTGTTTGCTTCCTGACGCAGGCTGTAACGGTCGATGTCGTCAGGAGAAGAGATACCAAGGCCTTTCAGATTGTCATACATAAGTTTTGCTCCTAAATGAAGTTGGTGTCGTTCCGGCTGCGCGTCGTGAATACTGCGTTGTGCAGTGCTCGCCAAGCTCATGGAGATAATCCCCCGAGCGGCCCGCGCTTACGCCTCGTCTTCACTTAGCTCGCTCGTCCCGTTCTCCAGCGATAAACGTTGGAAATAGCAGTCCGGATCGCGATATTGGTTAATGTTCTGAATCAACGGCGCGGATTATCGCTCAGTTGTTGCGCAATAGCATCCGTTATTTCGTTACGCGAAAGAGGTTATTGGTGGGCTGACTGTAAAGAAAAGATTACGGGCCACAGGGCGTGACCCGCAGAGGATCAGTCGATGGTGCGCAGCAGTTCGTTGATGCCTACTTTACCACGCGTTTTCGCGTCAACTTTCTTCACGATCACCGCACAGTAGAGGCTGTAGCTGCCATCTTTTGAAGGCAGGTTACCTGAAACCACTACAGAACCGGCTGGTACGCGGCCATAATGCACTTCGCCCGTTTCACGATCGTAAATTTTGGTGCTCTGACCGATATAGACGCCCATCGAGATAACCGCGCCCTCTTCAACGATCACTCCTTCCACAATCTCTGAGCGTGCGCCGATAAAGCAGTTATCTTCGATAATGGTTGGATTAGCCTGCAGAGGCTCAAGAACGCCGCCGATACCCACGCCGCCAGAAAGGTGCACGTTTTTACCAATCTGCGCACAGGAGCCCACGGTTGCCCAGGTATCTACCATCGACCCTTCATCCACATAGGCGCCGATGTTGACGTAAGAAGGCATCAGCACGGTGTTACGGGCGATGTACGCGCCCTGACGAACGGCGGCTGGCGGCACTACGCGGAAGCCCTCTTTTTTAAAGCGCGCGTCGTCATAGTCGGCAAACTTCATCGGCACTTTGTCGTAGAAGCGGCTTTCTGCACCCTCAATCACCTGATTGTCATTGATGCGGAAGGAGAGGAGTACGGCCTTTTTCAGCCACTGATGCGTTACCCACTCACCGTCAATCTTTTCAGCGACGCGCAGGGCACCGCTGTCAAGCAGGCTAATAACCTGACTAACCGCTTCGCGGGTAACGGTATCTGCATTAGCCGGGGTGATCTCAGCGCGACGCTCGAAAGCGCTCTCAATAACATTCTGTAATTGTTGCATTATTTCTTCCTGTTTCACTCATATTCCCGATGCGGGAAGGCGGGTTTCAGCCCCGCCACGTTGGCCCACACGGGTATTAAAAATTAAATCTGGGTCACACTTTATCGTTTGGATTAAGGGCGTCTGTCAACCGTTGTTGTAACTGTTCGCGCAATTCCGGCTCCAGGGCTCGTCGCTCACTGTTCGCAAGGATAAAGAGATCCTCCACGCGTTCGCCGATGGTGCTGATACGTGCACCGTGTAGCGAAATACCTAAGTCGGCGAAGACCTCCCCCACGCGGGCCAGCAGGCCTGGCTGATCCAGCGCGATCAGCTCCATATAGGTGCGGCGATCTGTGTGGCCCGGTAAAAACTTCGCCTGGGTGTCCACGCTGAAATGTTTAAGCCTGGCGGACTGTCGCCGGGTGCGCGGAGACTGCCAGCTGGTCTGGCCGATCGCCTGTTCCAGCGCCTGGCGGATCATTTCATGGCGATCGGCGGCCAGCGGGCTGCCATCCGGCTCCAGCACGATAAAGGTATCCATCGCCATGCCGTCGCGGCTGGTGAAGATCTGCGCGTCATGCACGCTGAGATTACGGCGATCCAGCTCTCCCACCACGGTGGCGAAGAGATAAGGACGATCCGGACTCCAGATAAAAATCTCCGTGCCGCCGCGCGTTGCCTGCGGGCTGACCAGCACCAGCGGCTGCGTTAAGTCATGCTGCAGCAAATGGCGGGCATGCCAGGCGAGCTGATTTGGCGTATGGCGAAGGAAATAGTCAGCGCGGCAGCGGCTCCAGATAGGGTGCAACGCGCGCTCATCAATATTATCCATCCGCAATAACGCCAGCGCCTGCAGGCGATGGTGGCGGACCCGCTCGCGCAGATCCGGGCTGTTTTCCATGCCGCGACGCAGCTGCTTCTCTGTGGCGAAGAAGAGTTCCCGCAGCAGACTCTGCTTCCAGCTGTTCCATAAATTCTCGTTAGTGGCGCAGATATCCGCCACCGTCAGGCAGACCAGGTAACGCAGCCGGTTCTCGTTTTGCATCACTTCGGCAAACTGCTGGATCTCTGTCGGGTCCTGAATATCACGCCGCTGCGCCGTGACCGACATCAGCAGATGATGGCGCACCAGCCAGGCAACCAGCTGGGTTTCACGCGAGTTCAGCCCGTGCAGCTCTGCAAACTCCAGCACATCCTGCGCCCCGAGAACAGAGTGGTCGCCGCCGCGTCCTTTCGCAATGTCATGGAACAGCGCGGCCATCAACAGCAGCTCCACCTGCGGCAGGCGTGGCCAGATTTCCACGCAGAGAGGATGGCGCGGGCGCGTCGCCTCGTTGGCGAAGCTCTCCAGCTTCTGCAGCACCCTGATGGTGTGTTCATCCACCGTATAAGCGTGAAACAGATCGAACTGCATCTGCCCGACAATATTGCCCCACTGCGGCATATAGGCCCAGAGCACGTTATGGCGATGCATGGGTAGCAGCGCCCGGCTGACGGCGCCCGGATGACGCAGGATCGACATAAACAGGCGGCGCGCTTCCGGAATGGTGCAAAGCGGCTGTGCAAGATGACGGCGGGCATGGCGTAACTGGCGTAGCGTGGTGGAGTAGATACCGCTGATGTTCTGCATGCGCACCATGGTATAGAACATCCGCATAATCGCTTCCGGCTGGCGTGAGAACAGCGTTTCATCGATCAAATCGATCAGCGAACCGCGCAGCTGGAATTCTTCATCAATGGGACGCGGCTTCTCATCTTCGCCGAGCGCCAGGATCGCCTCATCAAACAGCTGCAGCAGCATATGATTAAGCTCGCTGATACGCGCGGTCACCCGATAGAAATCCTTCATCATCCGCTCAACCGGCTCGTTAACTTCACCCTGGTAGTTCAGGCGCTGGGCCACGGTAAGCTGACGATCGAACAGCAGGCGGTTATCGTAGCGGGGCAGGGTAAGGTGCAGGGCAAACCGGATGCGCCACAGGAAGCTCTGGCACTCGTTCAGCTCGTTGCGCTCCACTTCCGTCAGAAAGCCAAATCCAACCATCTCATCCAGCGAGGTCGCCCCGAAATGGCGGCGGGCAACCCACAACAGCGTATGAATATCGCGAAGGCCGCCGGGGCTGCTTTTGATATCCGGCTCCAGATTGTAGCTGGTGCCGTGGTAACGACTGTGACGCTCCTGCTGCTCCTCAATCTTTGCTGCGAAGAACTGGTCTGAAGGCCAGAATCCGTCGCTGAATACGTTCTTTTGCAGCTCCAGAAACAGCGCCACGTCACCGGTTAACATACGCGATTCAATCAGGTTGGTGGCGACGGTCAGGTCAGACAGCCCTTCAAGCAGGCACTCTTCCAGCGTGCGGACGCTATGCCCCACTTCCAGTTTTAGATCCCACATCAGCGTCAGCAGCTCGCTGGTGCGCTGGGCATCCTGTTCAGAGAGGGTGCGACGGCTGAGGATCAGCACGTCAATATCGGAAAGCGGATGCAGCTCACCGCGGCCATAGCCGCCCACCGCCACAAGAGCAATGCCCTCTTTTTCCGGGAAGCCGTAAAAGCGCCAGAGGCGTCGCAGCAAACGATCGATAAACAGCGTGCGGGCATCAATCAATGTTTCAACATTTTCGCCCTGGTCAAAGGCGTTTGCCAGCAGCAGATTGAACTGCTCAAGGTGTTGCTTCAGGGAGTCGCGCGTCAGTTCCGCATCTGCCCAGTGGGCAGGGGAGCCAGACTTCTTATAATCCTTAAGGGTTTTGGTCACGCCAGTGCTCCTGCTCAATGCTCTGCGGGTCAGAATAGAACATCGACAATAGCGCCAGCAGCAGCCTGAGATCAAAAAAAACCGGCCGGAGCCGGTTTTTTTATTTCAATCGCATTATGCGTCGTGGGTCAGGATGGCCGGAATAGTGTCATCCTTACGCAGCGTCATAATTTCGCAACCGTTTTCTGTTACCACAATGGTGTGCTCATATTGAGCGGAGAGGCTGCGATCTTTGGTTTTTACCGTCCAGCCATCTTTCATGCTGCGAATGCGGTAATCACCGGCGTTGACCATCGGTTCAATGGTAAAGGCCATGCCAGCCTGCAGCACCACGCCGCCATCATCCGCATCGTAATGCAGAACCTGCGGCTCCTCATGGAAACCTTTGCCGATGCCGTGTCCGCAATATTCGCGCACCACAGAGAAGTCCTGCGCTTCAACAAACTTCTGGATTTCACGGCCTATAGTGCGCAGGCGGATGCCTGGCTTCACCATCCGCAGAGCCAGATAAAGGCTCTCCTGGGTGATACGGCACAGACGCTCGCCCAGAATGGTGGGTTTGCCAGCGATGAACATTTTTGAGGTATCGCCGTGGTATTCATCTTTGATCACGGTGACATCGATATTCACGATGTCGCCATCCTTCAGGATGCGCTCATCGCTTGGGATACCGTGGCAAACCACTTCGTTGATGGAGATGCAGACCGATTTCGGAAAACCGTGATAGCCCAGGCTGGCAGAAACCGCTTTCTGGGTATTAACGATGTAATCGTTACAAATGCGATCCAGCTCGCCAGTGCTGATACCGGGCTTAACATGTTCTTCAATCATTTCGAGCACTTCAGCAGCCAGACGGCCCGCCACGCGCATTTTTTCGATTTCTTCAGGGGTTTTAATTGTAATCGCCATTAATTTTGTCCGCAGTTGCCGCTATTTTCGACAATAATAAAGGAAGTGCAGCAATGGTAGCAGCCCACCTTTGCTCTGCCAATTGCAGTTTGTGGCAGGAGAAAGCGTTGCTAACAAAATTTGGCTTCACAGGCCGCTTTGTGGTATAAAGCGCGCCGACGATTCTCTGCGAGGAAGTTTTCGCAGGGAAACGCATAACTCTCATTATGTGTAAATAACACACATGTATCGACACATACGCCGGGGTGCCTTAAAGCCTGCGCAAGCAGTCTGACGGGTCGGTTGTATGGGATACATGGAGGCTTAACCCCAAATCACTCTATAGAGGTAATCATGGCAACTGTTTCCATGCGCGACATGCTCAAGGCCGGTGTACACTTCGGTCACCAGACCCGTTACTGGAACCCGAAAATGAAGCCATTCATCTTCGGCGCTCGTAACAAAGTTCACATCATCAACCTTGAAAAAACCGTACCAATGTTCAACGAAGCTCTGGCTGAACTGAACAAGATCGCTTCCCGCAAAGGAAAGATCCTGATGGTCGGTACCAAGCGCGCTGCAAGCGAAGCGGTAAAAGAGTCTGCGCTGAGCTGTGACCAGTTCTTCGTAAACCATCGCTGGTTGGGTGGCATGCTGACTAACTGGAAAACCGTTCGTCAGTCCATCAAACGTCTGAAAGATCTGGAAACCCAGTCTCAGGACGGTACCTTCGATAAACTGACCAAGAAAGAAGCGCTGATGCGCACCCGTGAACTGGGCAAGCTGGAAAACAGCCTGGGCGGAATCAAGGACATGGGCGGCCTGCCTGACGCTCTGTTCGTTGTTGATGCAGACCACGAGCACATCGCAATCAAAGAAGCAAACAACCTGGGTATCCCAGTCTTTGCTATCGTTGATACTAACTCTGATCCAGACGGCGTTGACTTCATCATTCCTGGTAATGACGATGCAATCCGTGCTGTGAGCCTGTACCTGACCGCAGTGGCTACCACTGTGCGTGAAGGTCGCTCTCAGGACCTGGCTCAGCAGGCTGAAGAAACCTTCGCCGAAGCTGAGTAATAAGGATCGCTCCTCAGAGAGCCCTTATTGATCAGATGTAAATCTGTAAGGGGCCGGATGGCCCCTTTATTTTATTCGAATTCGCTTTGCCGATTGTCACAATCGGCGGGGCAGAATGTTTCTCCCGAGAAGAGACATTTGTATCCCCCGTTCCGGCGGGATGCCAACAAATGCTGAATAACCGAGGATTAGAGAATGGCTGATATTACTGCGGCTCTGGTAAAAGAACTGCGTGAGCGCACTGGCGCTGGCATGATGGACTGTAAGAAAGCGCTGACCGAAGCCAATGGCGACATCGAGCTGGCAATCGAGAACATGCGTAAATCTGGCGCGATCAAAGCAGCCAAGAAAGCAGGCAACGTTGCTGCTGACGGCGTGATCAAAACCAAGATTGAAGGCAACTACGGTGTGATTCTGGAAGTAAACTGCCAGACTGACTTCGTGGCTAAAGATAGCGGTTTCCAGGCCTTTGCTGACAAAGTGCTGGATGCTGCTGTTGCCGGCAAAATCACCGATGTTGAAGCGTTGAAAGCGCAGTTCGAAGAAGAGCGCGTTGCGCTGGTGGCAAAAATTGGTGAAAACATCAATATTCGCCGCGTATCTTCACTGGAAGGCGATGCACTGGGCAGCTACCTGCACGGCGCGCGTATCGGCGTTCTGATTTCTGCAACAGGTGCTGACGAAGAGCTGGTTAAGCAGCTGGCGATGCACGTTGCGGCAAGCAAGCCAGAATTCGTTAAGCCAGAAGACGTTTCTGCTGACGTGGTTGAGAAAGAGTTCCAGGTTCAGCTGGACATCGCCATGCAGTCTGGTAAGCCGAAAGAGATCGCAGAGAAGATGGTTGAAGGCCGCATGAAGAAATTCACCGGCGAAGTCTCTCTGACTGGTCAGCCTTTCGTGATGGACCCATCAAAAACTGTGGGCCAGCTGCTGAAAGAGAAAAATGCAGACGTGGTTAACTTCATCCGCTTTGAAGTGGGCGAAGGCATTGAGAAAGCTGAAACCGATTTCGCCGCAGAAGTTGCAGCGATGTCCAAGCAGTCTTAATGATTGATAAGAACCGCCAATCGGCGGTTCTTTTTTGTCTGCCGTAAGCACCACGCATTTTCAGTCTCATCCCAATAGCATTTCTCCGGTGCTAAGAGGATGATAGATCAGATTTAACTCCTCACATCGACCAAACCATCCAGGAAAAAACACCATGGCGACCAATGCAAAACCTGTATATCAACGTATTCTGCTTAAACTGAGTGGCGAAGCGCTGCAAGGTGCGGAGGGCTTCGGCATCGACGCAAGCGTACTGGATCGTATGGCTCAGGAAGTGAAAGAACTGGTAGAACTGGGCATTCAGGTGGGTGTGGTTATCGGTGGTGGTAATCTGTTCCGTGGCGCTGGTCTGGCGCAGGCTGGAATGAATCGCGTCGTTGGCGACCATATGGGCATGCTGGCGACCGTGATGAACGGTCTGGCAATGCGTGATGCTCTGCATCGTGCCTATGTGAACGCCCGCCTGATGTCCGCGATCCCGCTGAACGGCGTGTGCGATAACTACAGCTGGGCAGAAGCGATTAGCCTGCTGCGCAACAACCGCGTGGTGATCTTCTCCGCCGGTACGGGTAACCCGTTCTTTACTACCGACTCCGCCGCCTGCCTGCGTGGCATCGAAATTGAAGCAGATGTGGTGCTGAAAGCCACCAAAGTAGATGGTGTCTATTCAGCCGATCCGGTGAAAAACCCGGATGCGACCCTGTACGATCAGATCAGTTACACTGACGTGCTGGATAAAGAGCTGAAGGTAATGGATCTGGCAGCCTTTACGCTGGCTCGCGATCACAAACTGCCGATTCGTGTCTTCAACATGAATAAGCCAGGCGCACTGCGTCGCGTGGTAATGGGCGAAAAAGAAGGCACCCTGATTACGCAATAATATCCGCCGCTGCGTAAAATAAGGTATATTCTGCCTTTGTAGTGTGTTGCGCACTATAATCAGATTCACCAAGACTATGTTGACACGGGTGCTGTAAGACCCGTGCTAACCAGAATCCAAGGGTTCCAACGTGATTAACGAAATCAGAAAAGATGCTGAAACGCGCATGGATAAATGCGTGGAAGCATTTAAAAATACTATCAGCAAGATCCGTACTGGCCGCGCCTCGCCAACCATTCTTGATGGCATCATGGTCGACTACTACGGCTCTTCCACGCCGCTGCGCCAGCTGGCCAGCGTCACCGTTGAAGATTCCCGCACGCTGAAAATCAACGTGTTTGACCGCTCTATCAGCGCCGCTGTTGAAAAAGCGATCATGACCTCTGACCTGGGACTGAACCCAAGCTCAGCTGGCACAGATATTCGCGTTCCGCTGCCTGCTCTGACGGAAGAGCGTCGTAAAGACCTGATTAAAATCGTCCGTGGCGAAGCAGAGCAGGGCCGCGTCTCCGTGCGTAACGTCCGCCGTGACGCGAACGACAAAGTCAAAGCTTTGCTGAAAGACAAAGAGATCAGCGAAGATGAAGAGCGTCGTTCTCAGGATGATATCCAGAAAATGACCGACGTCTTTATCAAGAAAGTTGATACAGCGCTGGCAGAAAAAGAAGCGGAGCTGATGGACTTCTGAGTTCGTCATTTTCCGATGAAACGCCGTACAGATTGCCGTTCTATTGAGTGGTCAGTCTTACGGCGTTTTGCATTTATTCGCTTAGCTGATGGCCGGGAGAGCCAGGCCGTCGGTGATCACACAGAGCACCCTCATGAAGCAATTGACGATCCTCGGTTCAACGGGTTCAATCGGGACCAGCACGCTGGCGGTAGTTCGCGCTAATCCGCATCTGTTTGCCGTGAAGGCGCTGGTCGCCGGTCACAACGTTGAGCGGATGGCTGAACAGTGTCTGGCGTTTCGCCCGGCCTATGCCTCAATGTCTGATGAACGGTCCGCCGCGGCCCTGCGAATACGTCTGAAAAGTTTGAATGTAGCAACCGAGGTATTGAGCGGGGAGCAGGCTGCCTGCGACCTGGCGGCGCTGGATGAGGTTGATCAGGTTATGGCGGCAATTGTCGGTGCCGCAGGATTAATGCCTACGTTATCCGCAATTCGGGCAGGAAAACAGGTGCTTCTCGCTAATAAAGAGTCTCTGGTGACCTGCGGCCAGCTTTTTCTGGAGGCGGTGAGCGCGTCAAAAGCGCAGCTGCTGCCCGTGGACAGCGAGCACAACGCCATTTTTCAGAGTTTGCCTGCTTCCCTCCAGCAACAGTTAGGGTACGCTTCTCTGGAAGATAATGGCATTGACAGCATTATCCTCACGGGGTCTGGTGGCCCGTTTCGCGAGACGCCGTTACACCTGCTTGAGCGCATGACGCCAGATCAGGCCTGTGCGCATCCGAACTGGTCAATGGGGCGAAAAATCTCCGTTGATTCTGCCACCATGATGAACAAAGGTTTGGAATATATTGAAGCCCGCTGGCTGTTTAATGCGACCGATGCTCAGATGGAAGTTATCCTGCATCCCCAGTCGGTAATCCACTCTATGGTGCGTTACCGTGATGGCAGCGTACTGGCTCAGTTAGGTTCACCTGATATGCGGACGCCTATCGCACATGTGATGGCCTGGCCGCAGCGAGTGCCGTCTGGGGCTACGCCACTGGATTTCACCCGCATGGGGGCGATGACCTTCGCCGAGCCAGATTTTGCTCGCTATCCCTGCCTGAAGCTGGCGATCGATGCCTGCTCTGCCGGGCAGGCCGCGACCACGACGCTGAATGCAGCCAATGAGATTGCGGTTGCCGCTTTCCTGGATTCGCAAATTCGCTTCACCGATATAGCCGCAGTGAATACGGCCGTGCTGGAGACGTTATCCTGTGCGGAACCTGACAGCGTTGAGGCGGTACTGGAGATTGACAGGCAGGCGCGCGCCTCGGCAGGCGCCATGCTGTCACGCTTCTCTGAAGCCCGGTAATTCAGCCAATTAGCGTGCGGCCATTTGTGAGGCGGGGGCGGAGATGGTATAGTCTTCCGCCGCTGTTTGAGTATCACGTTGCGATGAAGCGGTAACGCAGGCCGTGCGAGACACGGCTTTTTTACGTCGAGCGGGTAAGATATTTCAGAAGCCGTTGTATTTCTGATTAAAGGAAATCATTACGCGTTATGTCGTCCGAAAATCAATTAAAAACCGATGACCTGCAAGGGGAGAATCCCCGTCACGTGGCCATCATTATGGATGGCAATGGCCGTTGGGCTAAAAACCGTGGCAAGCTGCGCATCTCGGGCCATAAAGCCGGTGTGAAGTCAGTTCGTCGGGCGGTGAGCTTTGCTGTGAGCAACAAGCTTGATGCGCTGACGCTTTATGCATTCAGCAGTGAGAACTGGAACCGTCCGCCGCAGGAAGTGCTGGCGTTGATGGAGCTCTTCGTCTGGGCGCTCGACAGCGAAGTAAAAAGTCTGCATAAGCATAACGTTCGTCTGCGGATTATTGGCGACACCGGTCGTTTTAATGCCCGTCTGCAGGAGCGCATTCGCCGCGCCGAGGAACTTACTCAACAAAATAATGGACTAACCCTCAACATTGCCGCGAATTATGGCGGACGTTGGGATATCATTCATGGTGTCAGAAAAATTGCAGAACAGGTTCAGGAAGGTCTACTCCGTCCCGATCAGATCGAGGAAGAAACCCTCGGTGACTATCTCTGCCTCAATGAACTGGCTCCCGTGGATCTGGTAATAAGGACAGGGGGAGAGCATCGAATCAGTAACTTTTTGCTGTGGCAGGTCGCCTACGCAGAGTTCTTTTTTACCGATGTTCTCTGGCCTGATTTTGATGAACAAGTCTTTGAAGGTGCACTGAATGCGTTTGCACAACGAGAGCGTCGCTTTGGCGGTGCAGCACCCGGCGGCGCCTGAGCGCACTGGGGGTAATCTTTGCTGAAGTCACGCCTGATTACCGCGTTTATACTTATCCCGATTGTGATTGCAGCGCTGTTTTTGCTGCCGCCTCCTGGATTTGCCATTGTCACCCTGGCGGTATGCATGCTTGCCGCCTGGGAGTGGGGGCAGTTTGCGGGCTTCGCCGCCAAATCGCAACGCATCTGGCTGGCGGTCCTGTGCGGGCTGCTTCTCGCCTTCATGATGTTCACCCTTCCTGCTTATCAGCACTCCGTGCATCTGCCTCAGGTGGCTGGCTCGCTCTGGGCGGCGCTGTGCTGGTGGGGGGTGGCGCTGCTGCTGGTGCTGCGCTATCCCGGCTCTGCCGCTCTGTGGCGCTCCTCTAAACCTCTTCGTCTGCTGTTCGGTATCCTGACCATCGTGCCGTTTTTCTGGGGCATGCTCACGCTGCGCCAGTATCACTACGATACCGATCATTTTGCCGGTGCCTGGTGGCTGCTGTATGTGATGCTGCTGGTGTGGGGCGCGGATTCAGGGGCATATATGTTTGGCCGCCTGTTTGGTAAGCATAAGCTCTCGCCAAAAGTTTCACCGGGTAAAACCTGGGAAGGCTTCTTTGGAGGGCTGGTGACCTCGGCCATTATCGCCTGGCTCTTCAGCCTCTGGGCGCCGCTGAGCGTGCCCATCACTACGCTGTTGATCTGCTCGCTGGTTGCCGCGCTCGCTTCTGTGCTGGGCGATTTAACCGAGAGTATGTTCAAACGTGAAGCGGGTATAAAAGACAGCGGAAATCTTATCCCCGGTCATGGCGGGATCCTTGACCGTATCGACAGCCTGACCGCCGCCGTGCCGGTCTTTGCCTGTCTGCTGTTGCTGGTCTTCAGGACGCTATAAGGGACGTTATGCTGAGCATTCTCTGGAGCCTGGGGGCATTTATTGTTGCCCTTGGCGTATTGATCACCGTGCACGAGTTTGGCCACTTCTGGGTGGCCCGTCGCTGTGGTGTCAAAGTTGAACGTTTCTCTGTGGGATTTGGTAAGGCGTTGTGGCGCCGCCGCGACAAGCAGGGAACCGAATACGTCATTGCGCTGATCCCGCTGGGCGGCTACGTCAAAATGCTCGATGAGCGTGTTGAAAGCGTGCCGCCAGAACTCCGCCATCACGCTTTCAATAACAAAACCGTCCTGCAGCGCGCGGCCATCATCAGTGCCGGGCCCATCGCCAATTTCCTGTTTGCCATCTTCGCTTACTGGCTGGTGTTTATCATCGGCGTCCCCGGCGTGCGCCCGGTAGTTGGTGAAATAGTAAGCGGATCGCAGGCAGCAGAGGCTCAAATTACGCCTGGGATGGAACTTAAAGCCGTCGACGGTATCGAAACGCCTGACTGGGATGCTGTGCGTATGGCGCTGGTGGCGAAAATTGGCGACCAGCAAACGACGCTGAGCGTGGCGCCATTTGGCTCTTCTCTGGTCACAGAAAAGCGGCTCGATCTGCGCAACTGGCAGTTCGAACCGGATAAGCAGGATCCGGTAGCGTCGCTGGGTATTCAGCCTCGCGGCCCCCAGATCGAAACGGTGCTGGCAGAAGTGCAGGCGAACTCGGCAGCAAGTAAGGCGGGTTTGCAAGCGGGCGACAGGATCGTTAAAGTCGATGGTCAGCCGGTGGAGCAGTGGCAGCGGTTTGTTGCGCTGGTTCGTGATAATCCGGGGCAGGCGCTGGTTGTAGAGGTTGAACGAGAGGGTTCCCCTGTTCGCTTAACCCTGACGCCCGACGTGAAGCCTGGCAACAAAGCAGAAGGGTTCGCTGGGGTTATCCCGCGCATTATTCCTCTGCCGGATGAATTTAAAACGGTAAGGCAGTATGGCCCGTTTGCCGCAGTGGGTGAGGCGAGTGCCAAAACCTGGCAGCTGATGAAGCTGACGGTAAACATGCTGGGCAAACTGATTGTCGGCGAAGTGAAGTTAAACAATCTCAGCGGGCCGATTTCAATCGCCCAGGGTGCTGGGATGTCGGCGGAATATGGTTTGATCTACTACCTGATGTTTCTGGCTTTGATCAGCGTGAACCTCGGGATAATCAATCTGTTCCCGTTGCCGGTATTAGATGGTGGACATTTGCTGTTCCTGGCGATCGAAAAGATCAAAGGTGGGCCGGTGTCTGAGCGAGTTCAGGACTTCAGTTATCGCATTGGCTCTATATTGCTGGTGCTGTTAATGGGGCTTGCACTATTCAATGATTTCTCACGTCTTTAGCAGGCCTGGTGCCCGCTGACCGTGAGAACCAGTTAGGAAGAATGCATAACAACGATGGCGATGAAAAAGTTGCTCATAGCGTCGCTGCTGTTTAGCAGCGCTACCGTATACGCGGCAGACGGCTTCGTAGTGAAGGATATTCATTTCGAAGGCCTGCAGCGAGTCGCCGTCGGCGCGGCATTGCTGAGTATGCCTGTCCGCGTGGGAGACACCGTCTCCGATGATGATATCAGTAATACTATTCGTGCTCTCTTCGCGACCGGAAACTTCGAAGACGTACAGGTCCTGCGCGACGGCGATACGCTGATCGTTCAGGTCAAAGAGCGCCCGACGATTGCCAGCATCACCTTCTCCGGTAACAAAGCGGTGAAAGATGACATGCTGAAGCAGAATCTGGAAGCCTCTGGCGTGCGCGTGGGCGAAGCCCTGGACCGCACCACCATCTCTTCCATTGAGAAGGGGCTGGAGGACTTCTACTACAGCGTGGGTAAATACAGCGCCAGCGTAAAGGCGGTGGTTACTCCTCTGCCGCGTAACCGCGTAGACCTGAAGCTGGTCTTTACCGAAGGCGTCTCTGCCAAGATCCAGCAAATCAACGTAGTGGGCAACAAGGCTTTCTCGTCTGATGAGCTGATCTCCCGCTTCCAGCTGCGTGATGAAGTACCGTGGTGGAACGTGGTAGGCGATCGTAAGTACCAGAAGCAAAAGCTGGCCGGTGACCTTGAAACCCTGCGCAGCTTCTACCTGGACCGCGGCTATGCCCGTTTCAATATCGATTCGACGCAGGTCAGCCTGACGCCGGATAAAAAAGGCATCTACATCACCATCAATATCACCGAAGGCGATCAGTACAAGCTTTCCGGCGTTGTGGTTAACGGCAGCATGGCGGGCCACTCAGCGGAAGTGGAAACGCTGACTAAGGTTAAGCCAGGCGAGCTCTATAACGGCGCCAAAGTGACCAAAATGGAAGATGACATCAAGAAGATGCTGGGCCGTTACGGCTATGCGTATCCACGCGTAGTGACGCAGCCAGAAATCAACGATGCCGATAAAACCGTGAAGCTGCACGTCAACGTCGATGCGGGCAACCGCTACTACGTGCGTAAAGTGCGCTTTGAAGGGAATGACACCTCGAAAGATTCCGTCCTGCGCCGCGAAATGCGCCAGATGGAAGGCGCCTGGCTGGGCAGCGACCTGGTCGATCAGGGCAAAGAGCGTCTGAACCGTACCGGCTATTTTGAAACGGTAGATACCGATACGCAGCGCGTGCCGGGTTCGCCGGATCAGGTTGACGTGGTCTATAAGGTGAAAGAGCGTAACACCGGTACCTTCAACTTTGGCGTCGGCTACGGCACGGAAAGTGGCGTGAGCTTCCAGGTTGGCGTGACCCAGGAAAACTGGCTCGGCACCGGTAATACCGTCGGCATCAGCGGCACGAAAAATGATTATCAGACCTATGCTGAATTCTCACTGACCGACCCGTACTTCACGGTCGATGGTGTGAGCCTCGGCGGACGCGTCTTCTATAACGACTTTAAAGCGGATGACGCTGACCTCTCTGACTATACCAACAAAAGTTATGGTTTAGACGGTACGCTGGGCTTCCCGGTAAACGAAAACAACACGTTGCGTGTGGGTCTGGGCTATGTTCATAACGACCTCTCCAACATGCAGCCGCAGGTGGCGATGTTCCGCTATCTGAACTCTGTGGGTCAGAACCCGGATCGCAACAGCGATGCTGATTATGCTGCCGATGACTTTACCTTTAACTACGGTTGGACATACAACAACCTGGACCGCGGATTCTTCCCAACGGCCGGTAACCGTACCAACCTGAACGGTAAAGTGACTATCCCTGGCTCCGATAACGCCTTCTACAAAGCGACGCTGGACACGCAGCAGTATGTGCCGCTGAATCAGGATCGTACCTGGGTGCTGTTGGGTCGCGGTAAAGTCGGATACGGCGAGGGCCTGAGCGGCAAAGAACTGCCGTTCTATGAGAACTTCTATGCCGGTGGTTCCAGCACCGTACGTGGTTTCCGCTCAAATACCATTGGTCCAAAAGCGGCTTACTACAACAATAACTCAGACACCTGCTCAACCGGCGTACTGTGTGATTCTAACGATGCGGTTGGCGGTAACGCCATGGCTACAGCCAGTGCAGAGCTGATCACCCCGACGCCGTTCCTGAGCGAGAAATATGCAAACTCTGTGCGGACATCGCTGTTTGTTGATGCCGGTACAGTGTGGGACACCAAGTGGGAAAACACCGCTGATACGCGTGCAGCCGGCATTCCTGACTACAGTGACCCAGGTAATATCCGTATGTCGGCTGGTCTGGCGCTGCAGTGGATGTCTCCGCTGGGGCCGCTGGTCTTCTCTTACGCCCAGCCGTTCAAAAAGTATGATGGAGATAAAGCCGAACAGTTCCAGTTTAACATTGGTAAAACCTGGTAACGCGGTTCAGCAAGGAAGCTTCTAAGTGAGTATCGCGCCGTTTAAAGGCAACCTGTGCGGTTGCCTTAACGCGCAACACATGTGTCTCAGACACAAACGTTGATGGTAAGGAGTTTATAGTGAAAAAGTTGTTGTGTGCCGCAGGCCTCTCAATTGCTCTGGCGGTTTCCGCTGGTGCTCAGGCTGCAGATAAGATTGCAGTGGTGAACGTTTCCAGCATTTTCCAACAGTTACCGGCGCGTGCGACAGTTGCGAAACAGCTTGAAAACGAGTTCAAAGGCCGTGCAACTGAACTGCAGGGTATGGAGCGCGATCTGCAAACCAAGATGCAGCGTCTGCAGCGTGACGGCTCTACCATGAAGGCCAGCGAACGCAGCCGCATGGAAAAAGACGTGATGGCGCAGCGTGAAGCCTTCTCTTCTAAAGCTCAGGCTTTCGAGCAGGATAACCGTCGTCGTCAGGCAGAAGAGCGCAATAAAATCCTGAGCCGTATTCAGGATGCCGTGCAGAAAGTTGCAGATGATGAAGGCTACGATGTCGTTGTTGATGCTAACGCCGTGGCGTATGCAGCTAAATCTAAAGACATCACTGCTGATGTTCTGAAACAGGTTAAATAATCGATGTCATCAATTCGACTGGCTGATTTAGCCCAGCAGTTGGATGCAGAATTGCACGGAGATGGCGACCTCGTCATCTCCGGCATTGCTTCTATGCAATCCGCCCAATCCGGTCAAATCACTTTTCTCTCTAACAGCCGTTACCGCGAGCAGCTCGTCACCTGTAAGGCCTCTGCCGTGGTGCTTTTGGCTGCGGATCTGGAATGCGCTCAGGGTGCTGCGCTGGTGGTAAAAGATCCTTATCTGACCTATGCCCGCATGGCGCAGATTCTGGACACTACCCCGCAGCCGGCCACTAACATCGCGCCCAGCGCGGTGATCGATGCCAGCGCTAAGCTGGGTCAGCATGTTTCTGTCGGGGCGAATGCCGTTATCGAATCTGGCGTAGAGCTGGGCGATAACGTGGTCATTGGCGCCGGCTGTTTTATCGGGAAGAATACCCGCATTGGTAAAGGCAGCCGTCTGTGGGCGAATGTCTCTGTGTACCATGAAATTCAGATTGGCGAATACTGCCTGATCCAGTCCGGCACGGTGATCGGCGCGGACGGTTTTGGTTACGCCAACGATCGCGGCAACTGGGTGAAGATCCCGCAGTTGGGTACCGTAATCATTGGCGATCGGGTAGAAATCGGTGCCTGTACCACTATCGATCGCGGTGCGTTGGATAACACTCAGATCGGGAATGGTGTTATCATTGATAACCAGTGCCAGATTGCACATAACGTTGTGATTGGCGACAATACCGCGGTTGCGGGTGGCGTCATCATGGCTGGTAGCCTGAAAATCGGCCGCTACTGCATGATTGGCGGTGCAAGCGTCATTAATGGCCACATGGAAATTTGTGACAAAGTGACGGTCACCGGAATGGGAATGGTCATGCGACCAATTACCGAACCTGGGGTATACTCCTCCGGGATTCCGCTGCAACCCAACAAAGCCTGGCGCAAAACGGCCGCGCTGGTCATGAATATCGATGAAATAAGCAAACGCTTAAAAGCCATCGAGCGTAAAGTCGACAAAGACTAAACGCCTTGCCAGCAGCCTGAGCAGCCTTCAGTACCCTTAGGGTAGAATTAGAAAGCTAAGCAGGGAAGGCTTGCGCACGGAAACTGATTTGCGGCCTGCGAGTGATCTTACGATCTTTGCAGGCCGTGTTATTGATGCCATCAGAATTTTTAGGACAGGAAGAGTATTTTGACTACTGAAACTCATACTCTGAAAATTGAAGAGATTATTGAACTGCTGCCGCACCGCTATCCGTTTCTGCTGGTCGATCGCGTACTCGAGTTTGAAGAGCACAAGTTCCTTCGCGCGGTAAAAAACGTATCGGTTAACGAACCGTTTTTCCAGGGCCATTTCCCTGGTAAACCGATTTTCCCAGGCGTACTGATTTTAGAAGCTATGGCTCAGGCAACCGGCATCCTTGCGTTTAAAAGCGTGGGTAAACTGGAACCGGGTGAGCTGTACTATTTTGCCGGTATTGACGATGCACGCTTTAAGCGTCCAGTGGTGCCTGGCGATCAGATGATCATGGAAGTCACCTTCGAGAAAACCCGCCGTGGTCTGACGCGCTTTAAAGGCGTGGCGACCGTAGACGGTAAAATTGTCTGCGAAGCAACGATGATGTGTGCCCGCAGCCGGGAGTCATAATCCGTGATTGATGAAACTGCTGTAATCCATCCAAGTTCCGTCATTGAAGAGGGCGCCACTATTGGCGCTCGTGTCCACATCGGTCCCTTCTGCTTTATTGGGGCGAACGTTGAGATTGGGGAAGGTACCGTTCTCAAGTCTCATGTGGTGATCAATGGTCATACCCGTATTGGCAAAGACAATACCATCTATCAGTTCGCCACCATCGGTGAAGCTAACCAGGATTTGAAATATGCTGGTGAGCCTACTCGCGTTGAGGTGGGCGACCGCAACAGCATTCGTGAGAGCGTCACCATTCATCGTGGTACCGCTCAGGCTGAAGGACTGACCAAAGTCGGCAGCGATAACCTGTTGATGGTCAATGCTCATGTTGCCCACGACTGCATCATTGGCGATCGCTGTATCCTCGCCAACAACGCAACGCTGGGCGGGCATGTGGTAGTGGATGATTTTGCCATTATTGGTGGGATGACAGCCGTTCATCAGTTCTGCATTATCGGCGCGCACGTCATGGTCGGCGGCTGCTCTGGCGTTGCTCAGGATGTGCCGCCATTTGTGATCGCCCAGGGCAACCACGCTACACCATTTGGCATCAACCTGGTGGGCCTGCAGCGTCGTGGATACAGTAAGGAAGCGCTACACGCGATCCGTAACGCGTATAAGGTTCTTTACCGCAGCGGCAAAACGCTGGATGAAGCCAAGCCTGAAATCGAAGAGATTGCGCGGCAGCATCCGGAAGTGCAGCCTTTCTACGACTTCTTCACGCGCTCCACGCGGGGTCTGATTCGTTAACTCATGCCAAAGCATCCTTTAACGATTGCCCTTGTCGCCGGAGAAACCTCCGGCGATATTCTTGGTGCCGGTCTTATTCGCGCGCTGAAAGAGAAGCACCCCGACACCCGATTTGTAGGCGTCGCGGGGCCGCTGATGCAGGCCGAAGGCTGTGAAGCCTGGTATGAGATGGAAGAGCTGGCAGTGATGGGCATTGTCGAGGTGGTTGAACGTCTGCCCCGGCTGCTGAAAATTCGCCGCGATTTGACGCAGCGTTTCACCGAGCTGCAACCCGATGTGTTCGTCGGCATTGATGCACCTGATTTCAATATCACGCTTGAAGGGCGCCTCAAGCAGAAGGGCATTCGCACTATTCATTACGTCAGCCCCTCTGTCTGGGCCTGGCGACAGAAGCGCGTATTTAAAATTGGCCGCTCAACCGATCTGGTGCTGGCCTTTTTGCCGTTTGAAAAAGCCTTCTACGATCGCTTCAACGTGCCGTGCCGTTTCATCGGGCATACCATGGCCGATGCGATGCCTGTCCAGCCAGATAAACAGGCAGCGCGGCGGGAGCTGGGGATTGCCGAGGGCACACCTTGCCTTGCTCTGCTGCCCGGCAGCCGCAATGCTGAAGTTGAGATGCTCAGCGCGGACTTCCTGAGAACGGCGGTGATCCTGCGGAAAAAATGGCCGGATCTGGAGATCGTGGTGCCGTTGGTAAACCCACGCCGTCGTGAACAGTTTGAACGCATTAAGGCTGAGGTCGCACCCGATCTGCCCATGCATTTACTGGATGGCAAAGGTCGCCAGGCGATGATCGCCAGCGATGCAGCCTTGCTGGCATCAGGTACCGCCGCGCTGGAGTGTATGCTTGCCAAATGTCCGATGGTGGTGGGTTACCGCATGAAGCCCTTTACCTTCTGGCTGGCAAAGCGTCTGGTGAAAACGGATTATGTGTCGCTGCCTAACCTGCTGGCAGGGCGCGAGCTGGTGAAAGAACTGTTGCAGGATGAGTGTCAGCCTGAGCAGCTTGCCGCGGCGCTGGAGCCGTTGCTGGCCGAAGGCGAAACCCGTGACCAGTTGCTGGCTACCTTTACCGAGCTTCACCATCAAATCCGCTGGAATGCCGATGAGCAGGCCGCGGCAGCCGTACTGGAGCTCTGTCCATGAGTGACTTTATCTATCCTGTGGCCACCTGCATTGCGGGCGTAGACGAAGTAGGGCGCGGACCGCTGGTTGGCGCAGTCGTTACCGCTGCGGTGATCCTCGATCCTGCCAGACCGATTGTTGGCCTGGCCGACTCCAAAAAACTCTCGGAAAAGCGTCGTCTGGCACTGTTTGATGAGATCACCGAAAAAGCGTTAAGCTGGAGCCTGGGGCGCGCCGAGCCGGAAGAGATCGACCAGCTTAATATTCTGCATGCCACCATGCTGGCGATGCAGCGGGCGGTAGCCGGTCTGCATATCACACCTGATTTCGTCCTGATTGACGGCAATCGCTGCCCGGCGCTGGCCATGCCTGCTCAGGCCGTGGTAAAAGGCGACAGCCTGGTGCGTGAAATCAGCGCGGCCTCAATTATTGCGAAAGTGACGCGCGACAGGGAGATGGCCGAGCTGGACCTGCAATTCCCGGAGTACGGTTTTGCCCGGCATAAAGGTTATCCGACTGCGCTGCATATGGAGAGACTGGCGCTTCATGGCGTCACCCCGCACCACCGTCGCAGTTTTGCGCCGGTGAGAAATGCGATACTGGATGCGGAAGTAGCGGCATCAGCCGGACAGATTCTGTAATTTTCACCCCTCAGTCTTAAGTGGGATCCCGATATGGCCGAACCTCGTTTTATTCATTTACGCGTGCACAGCGACTACTCCATGGTAGATGGATTAGCTAAAACCGGTCCGTTGGTGAAAAAAGCTGCCTCTATGGGCATGCCCGCGATCGGGATTACCGATTACCTTAACCTGTGCGGCCTGGTGAAATTCTACGGTGGCGCGCACGCGCAGGGCGTGAAACCGATTATTGGCGCAGATTTCAAAGTCAGTTCTGAGGCGATGGGCGACGAGCTGGCGCAGCTCACGGTGCTCGCTGCGAATAACACGGGTTACCAGAATCTGACGCTGCTGATTTCCAAAGCGTACCAGCGTGGCTATGGCGCGGCCGGGCCGATCATCGATCGTGACTGGCTGATTGAGCTGAAAGAGGGGCTAATCCTGCTTTCAGGCGGCAGACGCGGCGACGTCGGCCAGATGCTGCTGCGCGGCAACCATGCGCAGGTAGGGGAGTGCCTGGCCTTCTATCAGGAGCATTTCCCGGAGAGCTACTATCTGGAATTGATCCGTACCGGGCGTCCGGATGAAGAGACCTGGGTGCATGCTGCGGTGGATCTGGCCATTGCTCACGGTATTCCCGTGGTGGCCACCAATGAGGTCTGTTTCCTGGAAGAGGGGGATTACGACGCGCACGAAATTCGCGTGGCGATCCACGACGGCTTTACGCTGGACGATCCTAAACGGCCGAAAAACTACAGTCCTCAGCAATATCTGCGTACTGAAGAGGAGATGTGCGAGCTCTTCTCAGACATCCCTGAAGCGCTGCAAAACAGCGTAGAGATTGCTAAGCGTTGTAACGTGACCATCCGCCTGGGTGAATACTTCCTGCCGCAGTTCCCTACGGGGGATATGAGCACGGAAGATTTCCTGGTTATGAAGTCGCGTGAAGGCCTGGAAGAGCGTCTTGAGTTCCTGTTCCCGGATGAAACCGTTCGCGCGGAAAAACGGCCGGAATATGATGAGCGCCTTGAGCTTGAGCTTAACGTTATCAACCAGATGGGCTTCCCCGGCTACTTCCTGATCGTGATGGAGTTTATCCAGTGGTCCAAGGATAACGACGTGCCGGTAGGGCCGGGCCGTGGTTCTGGTGCCGGGTCGCTGGTGGCCTACGCGCTGAAAATCACCGACCTCGATCCGCTGGAGTTTGACCTGCTGTTTGAACGTTTCCTGAACCCGGAACGCGTCTCGATGCCCGACTTCGACGTCGACTTCTGCATGGAGAAGCGCGATCTGGTGATTGAGCACGTTGCGGAGATGTACGGACGTAAAGCGGTATCGCAGATCATTACTTTCGGTACCATGGCGGCTAAAGCGGTTATCCGTGACGTTGGCCGCGTGCTGGGTCACCCCTATGGCTTTGTCGATCGCATCTCCAAGCTGATCCCGCCGGATCCGGGGATGACGCTGGAAAAAGCGTTCGCGGCCGAGCCTCAGCTGCCGGAAATTTACGAAGCTGATGAAGAAGTTAAAGCGCTGATTGATATGGCGCGTAAGCTGGAAGGGGTTACGCGTAACGCCGGTAAGCACGCCGGAGGGGTGGTTATTGCCCCCACGCAAATTACCGATTTCGCGCCGCTCTATTGTGATGAAAACGGTAATCATCCGGTTACCCAGTTTGACAAGAATGATGTGGAATATGCCGGGCTGGTGAAGTTTGACTTCCTGGGCTTGCGTACGCTGACCATCATCGACTGGGCGCTGGAGATGATTAACGCCCGGCGTAAGAAGCAGGGCGAGCCGCCGATCGATATCGCGGCCATTCCGCTTGAAGATAAAAAAAGTTTCGATATGCTGCAGCGCTCGGAAACCACAGCGGTATTCCAGCTTGAATCGCGCGGCATGAAAGATCTGATTAAGCGTCTTAAGCCCGACTGCTTTGAGGATATGATCGCCCTGGTGGCGCTGTTCCGTCCCGGCCCGCTGCAGTCCGGCATGGTAGATAACTTTATCGACCGTAAGCATGGCCGTGAGGCGATCTCCTATCCCGATATTCAGTGGCAGCATGAGTCGCTGAAGCCGGTGCTGGAGCCGACGTATGGCATCATCCTCTATCAGGAACAGGTCATGCAGATTGCTCAGGTGCTGGCAGGATACAGCCTGGGCGGCGCAGATATGCTCCGTCGCGCCATGGGTAAAAAGAACCCGGTGGAGATGGCCAAGCAGCGCGGGGGCTTTGAAGATGGTGCCAAATCTCGCGGAATAGATGGCGAACTGGCGATTAAAATCTTCGATCTGGTAGAAAA
The DNA here is from genome assembly GCF_030758455.1 of Erwinia pyri. NCBI lineage: Bacteria > Pseudomonadati > Pseudomonadota > Gammaproteobacteria > Enterobacterales > Erwiniaceae > Erwinia > Erwinia pyri. The sequence continues at coordinate 3,615,909 of NZ_CP132353.1, read as the reverse complement.
GTTTGCCGGTTACGGTTTTAACAAATCCCACTCTGCCGCCTATGCGCTGGTTTCCTACCAGACGCTGTGGCTGAAGGCCCACTATCCTGCCGAGTTTATGGCGGCGGTAATGACCGCCGATATGGATAACACCGAGAAGGTGGTGGGGCTGGTAGATGAGTGCTGGCGCATGGGGCTGAAAGTGCTGCCGCCGGATATCAACTCCGGCCTGTATCAGTTTCACGTTAATGACGACGGTGAAATCGTGTACGGTATCGGGGCGATTAAAGGCGTGGGTGAAGGGCCGATTGAAGCCATTATCGAAGCCCGTAATCAGGATGGCTATTTCCGCGAGCTGTTCGATCTCTGCGCACGCACTGATACCAAAAAGCTTAACCGCCGCGTGTTAGAGAAACTGATCATGTCTGGCGCGTTTGACCGCCTGGGGCCGCATCGCGCCGCGCTGATGAGCGCGCTGCCAGAAGCGCTCAAGGCTGCGGATCAGCATGCCAAAGCAGAGGCGATTGGCCAGGCAGATATGTTTGGCGTACTGGCGGAAGAGCCGGAACACATTGAAAAGTCGTATGCCGACGTCACGCCGTGGCCTGAACAGGTTCAGCTTGATGGCGAGAGAGAAACATTAGGGCTTTACTTAACCGGGCACCCGATCAATCAGTATCTGAAAGAGATCGAGCGCTACGTGGGTGGAATGCGCCTGAAAGACATGCACCCAACCGACCGTGGCAAAATGACCATGGCTGTCGGTTTGGTGGTGGCGGCCCGCGTGATGGTAACAAAACGCGGTAACCGGATTGGCATCTGTACGCTGGACGACCGCTCTGGTCGGCTTGAAGTGATGTTATTTACAGATGCGTTAGACAAGTTCCAGCATCTGCTGGAAAAAGACCGTATCCTGATCGTCAGCGGACAGGTCAGCTTCGATGACTTCAGCGGGGGGCTCAAAATGACCGCCCGCGATGTGATGGACATTGATGAAGCCCGTGAAAAATATGCACGCGGGCTTGCTATCTCGCTGACGGACAGGCAAATTGATGACCAGCTTTTGAACCGTCTCCGTCAATCCCTGGAACCCCATCGTTCTGGGACCATTCCGGTACATCTCTACTATCAGAGAGAGGATGCGCGGGCGAAGCTGCGCTTTGGCGCAGCGTGGCGCGTGTCGCCCAGCGATCGTTTATTAAATGAATTGCGGTCGCTGATAGGGTCGGAGCAGGTGGAACTGGAGTTTGACTAAAACAGGAATATTATGAGTCTTAATTACCTGGATTTCGAACAGCCAATCGCAGAACTTGAAGCGAAGATTGATTCACTCAAGTCGGTTGGCCGTCAGGATGAAAAACTGGATATTAATCTGGATGAAGAGGTGCAGCGGCTGCGTGAAAAAAGCGTAGAGCTGACCCGCAAGATCTTCTCCGATTTGGGTGCCTGGCAGATCGCGCAGCTGGCGCGCCATCCTTTGCGCCCTTACACGCTGGACTATGTCCGCAACGTATTTACTGATTTTGACGAGCTGGCTGGCGATCGCGCCTATGCGGATGATAAAGCCATTGTTGGCGGTATTGCTCGTCTGGAAGGTCGCCCGGTGATGATCATTGGTCACCAGAAAGGTCGCGAAACCAAAGAGAAAATTCGTCGTAACTTCGGCATGCCGGCACCAGAAGGCTACCGTAAGGCCCTGCGTCTGATGGAGATGGCCGAGCGTTTTAATATGCCGATCGTCACCTTTATTGACACACCTGGCGCCTATCCGGGCGTGGGTGCTGAAGAGCGCGGACAATCTGAGGCTATCGCACGCAATCTGCGTGAGATGTCAGGGTTGAAAGTGCCGGTCATCTGTACCGTTATCGGTGAAGGTGGTTCGGGCGGGGCGTTGGCTATCGGCGTGGGCGACAAAGTCAACATGCTGCAGTACAGCACCTACTCGGTCATTTCGCCGGAAGGCTGTGCTTCTATTCTGTGGAAAAGCGCCGATAAAGCGCCGCTGGCTGCAGAGGCGATGGGCATTGTTGCACCGCGCCTGAAAGAGCTGAAGCTGATCGATACGGTTATTCCGGAGCCGTTAGGCGGGGCGCATCGCAATCCGCTGGCTATTGGCGAATCGATGAAAGCGCAGCTGCTGGCTGATTTGGCTGAACTTGATATGCTGAGTAAAGAAGAGCTGTTAGATCGCCGTTACCAGCGTCTGATGAACTACGGCTACGCCTGACAGGGTGTAACCGCCAAAAGCGGGTTCTGAAGGGTGAACGGCGGAGAGGAACGATCTCCGCCAGAGCCTGTTCAGAACCCGCTTTTTTTATTGCCTGAGTTCGCTCTTCTGCGGTGAATGGAAACAGCCGTTCTGCGGATCCTGTACCAACTACAGCAGCCTGCCTGCTGCTAATGCCTCTGCCAGGCTCACCACTTTTTCCTCTTTACTCCTCCTTTTTTATCAAACAACCCCAGGATGCCATCACTCTGGAATACGCCTTCCAGTTTTTTACCCCGCTTATTTTCTCTTCCCTGAGAAGGATTAGGATGACCGGTAAATCTCACAGGGAGTAGAGGCAATGACGCTGTCACTATGGCTGATAATGATGTGCGGAGTGGGTGTAGTGGCTGGCAGCGTAGTGAACTGCGTGATCTGGCGCCTGCCGGTGATGCAGCAACAACAGGCGCAGAGAGAACTGCATCAGCTCTGCGCTCTGCCGCCGGAGGAAGCTAAGGAGCCGGTGCGCTTTAACCTGTTTCTGCCCCGTTCCTGCTGCCCCCGCTGTCGCAGCCCGCTGGCTTTTTATCATAATATTCCCCTGCTGAGCTGGCTCCTGCTGCTGGGCCGCTGTCACAGTTGCCGGCAGCGTATCAGCTGGCGTTATCCGCTGGTGGAACTGCTGGCCGCTCTGTGCAGCGGCTGGATTGCGCTCTGTTGGCCGCCGGGAGAAACGGCGTTTGCTCTCGCGCTCTGTGCCTGGCTGCTGATAGCGCTGGCAGCGATCGATATCCAGCACATGCAGTTGCCCGATCTCCTGACCTTGCCGCTACTCTGGCTGGGCCTGCTGGCGAATCTGGAGGGAGCGCTGGTACCGCTAAGCGATGCCGTAACTGGCGCCGCGGCGGGCTATCTCTCCCTGTGGTTTGTCTGTTGGGGATTTAAGCTGGTAACCGGAAAAGAAGGCGTGGGCTATGGCGATATCAAGCTGCTGGCTGCGTTGGGGGCCTGGTGCGGCTGGCAGCGTTTGCCAGCACTGCTGCTCTGCGCTGCGTTAATGGGGATAGTGGCTGTTCTGCTGTTACGCCTGACAGGGCGAAGCCAGCGGGGTGAACCGCTACCGTTCGGCCCCTGCCTGGCGCTCTCTGGCTGGTGGCTACTGGTTACCCCTGCGGCAACGTGATGAGATAAGGCCAATCTTTGGAACGCTTTGCATCTGCAAGGCAGCAATCTTCGCTATGCTTACCGCTGCAGCATTTTTACCAGGAGGTAAGCATTGAATATTATCGCGATCATGGGACCGCATAACGCATTCTACAAAGATGAACCCATCCGTGAACTGGACGGAGCGCTGAACAGCCAGGGATTCCAGACCATCTACCCAAAAGATGCCAACGATCTGCTGAAGCTGATTGAGCATAATCCCCGCATCTGTGGCGTCATCTTCGACTGGGATGAACACGGAATGGATTTATGCAGCGAGGTTCAGCTGCTGAATGAATACCTGCCGCTCTATGCGTTTATCAATACCCATTCCACGATGGATGTAAGCGTCAATGAATTGCGCATGGCTATCTGGTTCTTTGAATATGGCCTGGGGGCAGCGGAAGAGATTGGCCAGCGTATCCGCCAGTACACCGACGAATACATTGATACGATTACGCCTCCGCTGACCAAAGCGCTGTTTACCTATGTGAAAGAGGGGAAGTACACCTTCTGTACGCCGGGGCATATGGCGGGTACGGCCTTTCAGAAAAGCCCGGTTGGCACGCTGTTTTATGATTTTTTTGGCGCGAATACCCTGAAGGCTGACGTTTCTATTTCGGTCACCGAGCTGGGGTCACTGCTCGACCATACCGGCCCGCACCTGGATGCCGAAGAGTATGTGGCGCGCACGTTTGGCGCAGAGCAGAGCTACATGGTCACTAATGGCACCTCTACCTCCAACAAAATTGTCGGGATGTACGCAGCAGCGGCAGGCAGCACCGTGCTGATTGACCGTAACTGCCACAAGTCTCTGACCCATCTGTTGATGATGAGCGACATTATCCCCATCTGGCTGAAGCCTACGCGCAATGCGCTGGGTATTCTTGGCGGCATTCCCAAGCGTGAATTCACGAAAGAGAACATCGCGCTGAAGGTGGCGCAGACGGAACGGGCAACCTGGCCGGTGCATGCGGTGATCACCAACTCCACCTATGACGGGCTGCTCTATAAAACCCAATATATTAAAGAGACGCTGGAGGTTCCTTCCATCCATTTTGATTCAGCCTGGGTTCCCTATACCAATTTCCATCCTATCTATGCAGGCCTGAGTGGAATGAGCGGCGAGCGCACGCCGGGAAAAGTCATTTATGAAACGCAGTCGACCCACAAACTGCTGGCTGCTTTTTCTCAGGCTTCGCTGATCCATATTAAAGGGGAGTATGACGAGCAAACCTTTAATGAAGCCTACATGATGCACACCACCACCTCACCCAACTACGCTATCGTGGCTTCGATTGAGACAGCTGCGGCTATGCTGCGCGGAAATCCAGGGAAACGACTCATTAACCGCTCGGTTGAGCGCGCGCTGCATTTCCGTCGTGAAGTGCAGCGGCTGCGGGAAGAGTCCGACGGCTGGTTCTTTGATATCTGGCAGCCGGAAGGGGTGGATGAGCCGGAATGCTGGCCGATCCAGCCGGGAGACGAGGCGTGGCACGGCTTTACGGAAGCTGATGCTGATCATATGTATCTCGATCCGATCAAAGTGACGATCCTGACCCCTGGCATGAGCGAGCAGGGGGTGATGGCGGACGAGGGGATTCCTGCTGCACTGGTGGCTAAATTTCTGGACGAGCGCGGGGTGGTGGTGGAAAAAACCGGTCCCTATAACCTGCTGTTCCTGTTCAGTATTGGCATTGATAAAACCAAAGCCATGAGCGTGCTGCGCGGACTGACCGAATTCAAGCGCGCTTACGATCTTAATCTGCGGGTCAAAAATATGCTGCCGGATCTCTACGCCGAGGATCCTGATTTCTACCGTAATATGCGCATTCAGGATCTGGCGCAGGGGATCCATACGCTGATCCGCCAGCACGATCTGCCGCGGCTGATGCTACAGGCTTTTGCCACGCTGCCAGAGATGAAAATGACGCCGCATCAGATGTTTCAGCAGCAGGTAAAGGGTAACGTTGAAACGGTCGATATCGCCAGGATGGTGGGACGCGTCTCTGCCAATATGATCCTGCCTTATCCACCCGGCGTTCCGGTAGTGATGCCGGGAGAGATGATCACCGAAGAGAGCCGGGCCGTGCTCGATTTCCTACTGATGCTGTGCACCATTGGCCGACATTACCCTGGTTTCGAGACGGATATTCACGGCGCAACTCTGACCGAAGAAGGGCAGTATCTGGTGCGGGTACTCAAAGCGGGCTAAATCCAGAATTGTGCCATTGTGGGCGCCGCAGCGGCTACGTAAGGTAAGGCATGGAAGCCATTATCAAGGAATTATTATGTTAGGTATTAAAAAGGTTCACCATATCGCCATTATTACCGATCAGTATCAGGTCAGTAAGGCCTTCTATTGTGACATCCTGGGGTTCACCCTGATGGGCGAAGTGTACCGTGAAGCGCGGGACTCCTGGAAAGGGGATTTGGCCCTGAATGGCGATTACACTATTGAGCTCTTCTCCTTTCCGTTTCCGCCAGCGCGTCCTACGCAGCCTGAAGCCTGCGGCCTGCGCCACCTGGCCTTCAGCGTGGATGACGTTGACGCGGCGAAACAGCATCTGGAAGCACACGGCGTGGTATGCGAGCCGGTGCGCATCGATCCTGTCACCGACAAGCGCTATACCTTCTTCTCCGATCCGGACGGTTTGCCGCTGGAGCTCTATCAGGCGTAAGATAGGGCCATTCTGATCCGGTCAGCTCTGGCCGGGTCGCCAATTTTTACGGAACCTTCATGTCACTGCACTCTCTTGCCCACCATCTTAATGGCCACCAGCAGCTGCTGGTTGGGTACAGCGGTGGGCTGGATTCCACCGTATTGCTGCACCAGCTGGTGACGCTGCGTGAGCAGCATCCTGAGCTGCAGATCCGGGCGATTCACATTCATCACGGCCTTAATCCTCTGGCAGACAGCTGGGTGGAGCATTGTCGGCAGCAGTGCAGCCGCTGGCAGGTGGAGCTGCTGGTGGTTCACGTAACGCTGGATCCGCAAGGGAAAGGGATCGAGGCAGCGGCACGGGCTGCACGCTATCACGCTTTCAGGCAGCATCTGCAGCCTGCGGAGTGTTTGCTGACCGCGCAACATCAGGACGATCAGTGTGAAACTTTGCTGTTGGCGCTGAAACGCGGCAGCGGGCCAGCGGGCTTATCCGGCATGCCGGCTGAATCCTTTGCCCGTGGCCAAAGGTTGCTAAGGCCGCTGCTCTCTCATACCCGTCAGCAGCTGGAAGCCTGGGCCGCAGAGCATGCGCTGAGCTGGATAGAGGATGACAGCAATCAGGATACCCGTTTTGACCGGAACTTTTTGCGGCAAACCGTGATCCCACAGCTGGCCAGCCGCTGGCCCCATTTCTCCCAGGCCGCAGCACGCAGCGCGGCGCTTTGCGCAGAACAGGAGCAGCTGTTAGATGAGTTACTGGCAGATTCGCTGCACGAGCTGGTGGACAGGGAAAATGGTCTGGCCTGGCCGCCTCTGCTGGCGATGAGTGAGGCCCGGCGTGCTGCGCTGATCCGGCGCTGGATAGCGTTACAGCACGGCCTGATGCCCTCGCGTGAGGCGCTGGTGCGTATCTGGCGGGAAGTGGCCTGTAGTCGGCAAGATGCAGAACCCTGCGTGCGCCTGGGTCAGTTCGAAGTCCGCCGCTTTCGCGACAGGCTTTACTGGCTGCCCCTGCATCAGCCGCTGGCCGGGCTGGTGCTGCCCTGGCCACAGGAAGAGAAAACGCTCGCTCTTCCCCAGAAATCAGGCTGGCTGCAGTGGGATGAAGAGGGCATGAAGGTCCGCGCACCGTTCAAAGAGGAAGAGGTCAGCGTACGCTTTCAGGCACAGGGAAAGTTCCATCTGACCGACCGGGCGGGTGGCCGGTCGCTGAAAAAAATCTGGCAGGAGAAAGGGATCCCACCCTGGCAGCGAGACCGTACCCCCTTACTTTTTTATGGCGACACGTTGATCGCCGCAGCAGGCGTGTTTGTGACCCGGGAAGGCGATCCGGAAAACTACTCCTGCAGGCACCTTAGCTGGAAAAAGGAACAGCAATAAATGAAAAGAGTCGTGTTAATGATGGCGTTAATTATGCCTGGCGTATGCTGGGCCGCGGGCGATGTACAGGCGGGGCAGCAAAAAGCCAGCGCCTGTCAGGCCTGCCATGGCGCCGCCGGAAAGGCCAGCGTGCCGCTTTATCCGCATCTGGCCGGGCAGAATGCTGCCTATCTGGCGCATGCTTTACAGGCTTACAAGAAAGGGGAGCGTAACGGCGGGCAGGCAGAGGTGATGAAGGCGTTTGTCGCGGGACTGAGTGACGAAGATATTGACGATTTAGCGGCATATTACGCCACGCTGCAACCCTGAGAAGGGCAGGGGCGGAATCTATTCCGCCCGGGAGATTAGTCAGATTCGCTGACGACGACGGTGCCTAAGTCGGGATGGCTGAAGCTGACGATATGGTCCAGCCGCAGCTCGCGGACTTCACCGGAAAGATCGATGGCGAGATATTCCACATTTTTGCGTGACACCATGTCAGTCGCTTTCGCCTTCAATTTTTCACCATCTTTCAGTTCCAGCGCCAGCATCCAGCTGTTCTGGCAGGCGAGTTCCAGGTTGTCATAATCATCGCAGTTTATCGGTTTGTAGGCTTCATTCATCAACATAATCGCTCACCAATAAGTTTGCAGCAGCAAACGCTGCCTGTTCCCTGATGGAAGAGTGTAGCTCGGAATTTGCCGCTACCTCATCAAGTGCTTTCAGGACGCAACCTAACGCGTCCGGCACGTATCCCAGATCGCCGCTGCCGATTTCAGCGTACTTACGGCGAACTAATTCACAATACTTTTGCATGTGCACCTCACTCAGGGTTGCTCTTTAACGACTATAACACAGGCTTTTGCGGGAAATCAGCCCACCGGCGAGTGATTTGCTCCCGCAACGGGTTACAATGGCAGGTATTGATGATAAGGATCCCCATGGCACTTAAAGCGACCATTTATAAAGCGACGGTAAACGTTGCAGATATGGACCGAAATGTTTTTCTCGACAGCAGTCTGACTCTGGCCCGGCACCCTTCAGAAACCGAGGAGCGGCTGATGTTGCGGCTGCTGGCGTGGCTGGTTAATGCCCATGAACGACTCACCTTTACCCGAGGCTTAAGCGCGGAAGATGAGCCGGAAATCTGGCTGCTGAACGATCATAACGGGATTGAGGTCTGGGTTGAGCTGGGCCTGCCGGAAGAGAGAAGGGTGAAAAGAGCCTGTAATCGCTCAGCCAGCGTAGTGTTATATACCTATAATGGACGTGCAGCGCAGATCTGGTGGCAGCAGAACCAGAGCAAACTCGCTCAGCAGGATAATCTGACGGTACGGTTCCTGGATGATGAGCAGCTTAAAGCGTTGACGCAGCTGGCTTCACGCTCGATGACCTTACAGGCGACCATTCAGGACGGTACGATCTGGCTCTCCGACGATCAAAACCATCTGGAGCTGCGCTTTACGGATTGGCTGAATAACGGCAAGCTGGCATGATTATTTTGTCACGCAACGTCACTATTCCAGACGGTGAGCTTGAGCTGACGGCTATCAGGGCGCAGGGCAACGGCGGACAAAACGTCAATAAAAGCTCGACCGCCATTCATCTGCGCTTCGATATCCGCGCTTCCAGCCTGCCGGAGTTCTATAAAGAGAAACTGCTGGCGGCCAGCCATCACCTGATAACCCCGGAAGGGGTGGTGATTATCAAAGCGCAGGAGTACCGCAGCCAGGAGATGAACCGTGAAGCGGCGCTGAAGCGGCTGGAGAATTTGATCCAGGAGCTGACCGTCGTTGAGAAAACGCGGCGGGCCACGCGCCCGACGCTGGCATCTAAAAAACGCCGGCTTGAAGGAAAGGCGCGTAAGGCCTCAACCAAGTCACTGCGCGGCAAAATGCGCGGCACGCCGGAATAACCCTGATAAACGGAGAGGCTGTGTGAAAAAACTTGTGATAACGATGCTGGTAACGCTCTCTTTTGGCTCACTTCTCGGCTGCCAGAACCACGACTCTGTCTCTGCCAGCCAGAAGCCAGAAACAACGGTACAACAGTTTAAAGGGGTGATCCCCTGTGCCGATTGCGAAGGTATTGAGGTGTCATTGCTGCTTCAGCAGGGTGGGCGTTACAGCCTGAACGAGAAATACCTCGGTTCTGATAATGTTCAGACCCGGCAGCAGGGACGCTGGAGCAGAACCGCTGAAAAATTGGTGCTGGTTTCAGACCAGGGAGAGAAACGCTATTTCCGCCCGGTGGATAATGGGCTGGAGATGATGGATACCCAGGGGAAACCCATTGAGACCGCTAACAGCTACCGACTGGCGCCGGTACAAATTTAATCGCGGCGTTAATGAGCAGGTTCTGGTGACAGGTAAGATGTGACTGGTGACTGGTGACTGGTGACTGGTGAAAGTGGTAGGGCATAACACGCTGCATCCGGCCAGATAACCGTATCAGATTTAATCAGCCGTAAAGAAACAGGGTGGCTAAAATATCAGCTCACGCTGCACCCGGCCGGGTAACCGTATCAGCTGTAATTAGCCGTAAAGAAACAGGATGGCTAAAATATCAGCCCACACTGCATCCGGCCGGGTACCGTATAAGCTGCAATCAGCCTGAAAAAAACGGGGAGGCTAAAGTATCAGCCGCCCCGTTTTACTCTCTGCTTTATACTCCCCAGTGCGAGGGAGTGAGCGTTTTAGCCGTTGATTTCAGCCAACAGGAAATCAAGGATTTCGCTGGTTTTAATCATTCGCTTCTCGCCTTCACGACGCGATTTATACTCAATCTCTTCGCTGTCGAGATTGCGGTCGCCAATCACGATGGTGTGCGGCACGCCAATCAGTTCCATATCCGCAAACATCACGCCAGGACGCTCTTTACGATCGTCTAAGATTACCTCAATCCCTTTGGCGCGCAGCTGAGCATAAAGCTCTTCTGCCAGCTCCTTCACGCGGAAAGATTTGTGCATGTTCATAGGCAAAATCGCGACCTGGAACGGTGCCAGGGCAGCAGGCCAGATAATGCCGCGATCGTCGTGATTCTGTTCGATCGCCGCCGCCACGATGCGGGTAATGCCGATACCGTAGCAGCCCATCATCAGGGTTTGATTGCGCCCATCTTCACCCTGCACCGAGGCCTTCATCGCTTCAGAGTACTTGGCACCCAGCTGGAAGATATGGCCGACTTCGATGCCGCGTTTGATCTGCAATGTCCCTTTCCCATCCGGGCTGGCATCGCCTTCCACCACGTTACGAATATCCGCCACGTGCGGCAAAGGTAAATCACGCTGCCAGTTGATGCCGGTAAAATGCTTGCCGTCAATGTTGGCGCCTGCGCAGAAGTCACTCATTACCGCCACGGTGCGGTCCACCACGATCGGCATCGTCAGGCCAACCGGACCCAGTGAACCCGGACCGGCACCCACGATAGCGCGGATCTCCTCTTCGGTGGCGAAGGTGAGCGGCGCCGCAACCAGATCGAGCTTTTCAGCTTTGATTTCGTTGAGTTCATGATCGCCACGAACCAGCAGGGCAACCAGCGAATGGCCGCTCTCTTTGGTCGCTTTCACCATCAGCGTCTTCACCGTTTTCTCAATCGGCAGGTTGAACTGCTCGACCAGCGCCGCGATGGTTTTCGCATCTGGCGTATCAATCTGCTGCATCTCCTGCCTGGCATCGGCACGCCCGCCCGCAGGCGCAACCGCTTCGGCCAACTCAATGTTGGCTGCGTAGTCAGATTCAGTAGAGAAAATCACATCGTCTTCACCGCTCTGTGCCAGCACCTGGAACTCATGTGAGGCGCTGCCGCCGATAGAGCCGGTATCAGCCTGCACTGCACGGAAATCTAATCCCATCCGTTTGAAGCTCTGGCTGTAGGCGCGGTACATATCATCGTAGGTAGCCTGTAAAGACTCCTGCGACGTGTGGAACGAGTAGGCATCTTTCATAATGAATTCACGTGAACGCATCACGCCAAAACGCGGGCGGACTTCATCACGGAATTTAGTCTGGATCTGGAACACCTTCAGCGGCAACTGTTTGTAAGAGCTCAGCTCGTTACGGATCAGATCGGTCACCACCTCTTCATGCGTTGGCCCCAGAACGAAAGGGCGCTCGCTACGGTCCACGAAGCGCAGCAGCTCCGGGCCATACTGTTCCCAGCGTCCACTTTCCTGCCAGAGATCGGCTGGCTGTACCACCGGCATGGAGATCTCAATCGCACCGGCGTTGTTCATCTCTTCACGCACGATGTTTTCAACTTTTTTCAGAACGCGCAGGCCGGTTGGCAACCAGGTATACAATCCTGAGGCCAGCTTACGGATCATCCCGGCACGCAGCATCAGCTGGTGGCTGATCACTTCTGCATCGGCAGGCGTCTCCTTTTGGGTGGAGAGCAGATATTGAGTAGTACGCATGAGTTACGATTCCATTTAAGCGGAAAGCTATACGAAGACAGCAGGGCCAAAAAAATTCTGGCGGCTAGTGTACCAGCGTGTCCAAAGAGTCAAAAGATGCAGGGTAACAAATTAACGGGGATCGAGAGCGATCACTACGGTTCCCGTGGCGTTAACGCACCAGCGCACGTTGAAATCGAGCAGCCAGGCAGCGTACTCACGCTCCGGCTCTTCGCCTTTCCGGTAAGCGGGGCGCGGATCCTGTGCCAGAACCTGAGTGATAAAGCGTTCCAGATGCAGGTATTGCCTGCTATGCAGCGCAAGCTGTTGCTGAGCCAGGGGAGAAAACGTTACCGGCATAGCGGCTGCCGGAGCCTGTTGAGCAAAGCCTGCCTGCGCATCCGGTATGGCTTCGGCAAAAGGTAGGTAAGGCTTGATGTCGACGACCGGCGTGCCGTCCACCAGGTCCAGACTCCCCAGCTCCAGCACCACCTCCCCTTTTTCCGTACGGACGCCTTTCAACTCGACCAGCGACATACCAATGGGATTTGGCCGGAAGGTAGAGCGCGTGGCAAAAACGCCCATTCGGGCATTGCCGCCCAGTCTGGGAGGGCGAACGGTCGGCCGCCAGCCGCCTTCCATGGTCTGATGAAAAACAAACAGCAGCCACAGGTGGCTGAACGTTTCCAGTCCACGAACGGCTTCGGGCTGATTATAGGGGGCGCACAGATGGAGTTCTCCGCCGCCATCCTGAATCAGGCCGGGCTGACGGGGAACGGCAAACTTCTCCTTCCAGGGCGAGTGTATGGTGCCGATTTGCTGGAAGGAAAACGCACTCATTGACTGGAAACTTTCAGTGCAGAGCCCTGGCATACGGCCTGACGGTAGCAGCCCTGAGCATTGCTGACGACTTCACACTGATGGACCAGCACCGCATTCGCTTTCATGGCTGATGCGCGGATCTGCATTCTTTTACGGGCGGTATTGAGATTGGGCGGCGAACTCTGTGCCGTTGCCTGACAATCATCACCGTATACTTCGCCCAGATCGCGGAACGGCTTGCTGACCAGATCGCTGGCATCCGTATACAATTTTACCGGAACAGGGCGTGGCTGCGGTTTACTGGCTCCGGACTGAGTTTGCGTCGTCTTCTTAAAGGGTTCGACAGGCTTATAAGGCTTATGCAGCAACGAACACCCTGTCAGCGAGAGGGCTAACAAACAGAGCGGTAAAACACGCATGGGACAATCCTCTGGTTCGGATAAAGTGGGCGTTATTGAAACAAGCCTTCGGGGAAATAACAAGCGCTTAAGAAGGCAAAAGCGGGCATAAGCCCGCTTTTGCACTGTGGAGAGCAGGGGCTGCAGTCGTAACCGCAGAAAGGCCCGCTTACCAGCCTTTAACGGCACCGCCATTGAAAATCTTGTTAGCCGCATCGTTCACTTCGTCAGACTGGTAGGCCTGAACGAATTTCTTCACGTTTTCTGCATCTTTGTTCTCTTCACGCGCCACAATCATATTCACGTAAGGCGAATCTTTATCTTCAACAAAAATACCGTCTTTTGCCGGCGTCAGATTGATCTGGCTGGCATAGGTGGTGTTGATAACAGCCAGCGCGATCTGCTGGTCATCCAGTGAACGTGGCAGCTGAGGGGCTTCCAGCTCAACCAGCTTGATGTTCTTGGGATTCTCAACCACATCCAGAGAGGTTGGCAGCAGGCCGGTACCCTCTTTCAGCTTGATCAGGCCCACTTTCTGCAGCAGCAGCAGTGAACGGCCCAGGTTGGTTGGATCGTTAGGAATAGCAACCTGCGCGCCGTTCTGCAGCTCATCCAGCGATTTGATTTTTTTCGAGTAACCTGCAATCGGGTAAACGAAGGTGTTGCCGACCGACACCAGCTTGTAGCCCCGATCCTTGATCTGCTGATCGAGATAAGGCTTGTGCTGGAAGGCGTTAACGTCGATATCGCCTTTGCTCAGCGCTTCATTCGGCAGAACGTAATCGTTAAAGGTGACCAGCTCAACGTCCAGACCATACTTATCTTTGGCGACCTGCTTAGCCACTTCAGCAACCTGCTGCTCGGCACCCACAATCACACCGACTTTAATATGGTTTGGATCTTTCTCTTTCTGATCGCAACCTACCAGCGCCAGAGTACCAATCAGCGCGCCCACAGCGGCAAATGTTTTAAAGTTAAAAGACATATCCCTTCCTTAATTTCAATGAGCTGTTATTTATGTGTGACAGCACGTGCAATGCGGTCGCCACAGAATTGAATCAAATACACTAAAACAACTAACAACACTAATACCGTATTCATCACCGTTGCGTTATATCCGATATAACCATACTGAATACCGATCTGCCCCAGACCACCGGCGCCTACAGCACCGCCCATCGCAGAGTAGCCGACAAGCGTAATCAGGGTAATAGTCGCGGCGTTAATCAGGCCCGGCAGCGCTTCAGGCAGCAGGACTTTCTTCACTATTTGCAGCGGCGTGGCGCCCATTGCGCGCGAAGCCTCAATCAGGCCGGTTGGCAGTTCCAGCAGCGTATTCTCCACCATGCGGGCAATAAATGGCGCAGCGCCGATGGTCAGCGGCACGATAGCGGCCTGCAGACCAATCGATGTCCCGACAATCATGCGCGTGAATGGAATCATCCAGACCAGCAGAATAATAAAAGGGATAGCGCGGAAGATATTCACCACCGCAGAGAGAAAGCGATAAAGAGAGCGGCTCTCAATAATCTGTCCCGGACGGGTGACATAAAGCAGGACGCCAAGCGGTAAACCCAGCACGAAGCCGAAGAAGCCAGAGACAAAGGTCATGACCAGCGTCTCCCAGACACCCCGGCAGAGAAGAAGGATCATTGCCTCAGACATAACCTAATACCTCAACCTTTACATGATGCTCTTTCAGGAACGTAATCGCCGCCTGGGTGTCGGCGTCGGTACCATGCATTTCGGTAAGCATGATGCCGAACTTCACGCCACCGGCGTAATCCATCTGGGCACTGATAATATTGTTATTCACGTTGAAACGACGAGCCGACTCGGAGAGGAGCGGAGCATCCACAGACTGACCGGTAAATTCCAGGCGCAATAAAGGTACGCTGCCGGACTTATTCTCCGCAGAGAGACGCAGGCTGTAATCTTCCGGAATATCCAGATGCAGCGTGGACTGGATAAACTTCTGCGCCAGAGGCGTCTTGGGATGGGAGAACACTTCGCTAACCGTGTCCTGCTCAATGAGCTGACCGTTGCTGATGACGGCAACCTGATCACAAATGCGTTTCACCACGTCCATCTCATGCGTGATCAGTAAAATGGTGATGCCCAGGCGACGGTTAATGTCTTTCAGCAGTTCAAGGATTGAACGTGTGGTAGCGGGATCGAGCGCGCTGGTGGCTTCATCACACAGCAGGACTTTAGGGTTGGTTGCCAGCGCACGGGCAATGGCCACGCGCTGCTTTTGTCCGCCGGAGAGGTTAGCGGGCCAGGAATCGTGCTTGTCGGCCAGACCAACCAGCTCAAGCAGCTCTTTTACCCGTGCGCTAATCTCGCCGCGTGACAGTTTTCCCAGCTCCAGCGGCAGGGCAACGTTGCCGGCCACGGTGCGTGAATTCATCAGGTTAAAATGTTGGAATATCATGCCAATCTGGCGGCGAGCCTGAGTCAGCTGGCTTTCTGACAGGCTGGTCAACTCCTGGTCGTCAACCAGAACGTTGCCAGAGGTTGGTCGCTCAAGCAGGTTAACGCAGCGGATCAGGGTACTTTTCCCGGCACCCGATGCGCCAATAACGCCATAAATTTGTCCGGCAGGCACGTGCAGGCTGACATCAGACAGCGCGGTGATCGTGCGCGTCCCCTGCTGGAACACTTTGGTGATAGAGTTAAGTTTTATCATTTTATTATCGTAGTGCAGTTATCCGTGGCGTGTATTGAGTGCCTCGCTCGGGGCAAAGGCGAGTGGATGTTAAGGCATCCAGATGGCTAAATCAATCAAAGTCATTCAAACTGCCGTTCTCACCTTACGCGCAATCATGCGATACTCTACGACAACATTAGTAGCAGGAGTTTCTACGTGACAGACAAAGTCCCC